>NZ_RAIN01000002.1:0-603864 GCF_003610155.1 Rhizobium sp. WW_1 | reverse complement strand
AACGCGATACGACAAACGCGACGACAATTTCCTCGCAGCCGTTCAGCTCGCATCAATTCGGATTTGGATACGATCTTATGAGTCGGTCACCTAGTCTTCGGGACGGAGAGCGATGTCCTCGATATGGAGGATGCAGTTGCCTTTGCCACCCTGGCCTTGCCGAGCGTCAACGGCCAGATGAGACGCGAATAAGCCGCGCGATTCGTGGGGCATATGCGTTGTTGGAGTACAAAACGCTGCCGGACATGGGCTCCATGGCTAGTGTACGCAAGGCTGAATGCTTTTGAACGGGATCGAATCCGTCTGCATCGTTTCAGACTGTTTAGCTCCTGCTGAATCTTGGAGCATTGGGTGCCATTGGATCCCGACGACTCCAATGGCACGGCGTCAGACCTGCACCTATATATGGTATCAACACTCTAGCGATTGTCGTGATCATTGTTCCAGACCGCGGCTGTGCAATCAATGAAGTGACTAACGACTAGTCGCGTCTTGGCAGCGTGCTGGAGGATATAAGAGCTATCAATTGCAGAAGCTCTACGATTTTCGACCTCACGCGTGGATCTCCAATCGCCAGAAAAGCTTGGAACAGATCCGCGGACTGAGGTGAGCATTCAGGGAAGGCCGCGTTATCTGGGGGTTGCACAGTCTGCTGCTCGTCTTGCAGCAGGAACGAAACCGGCACATTTAGAGCTTTTGAAAGCGATATGAGGCGACTTGCGCCAACCGCGGAGTTCCCAGATTCATACTTCTGAATCTGCTGGAAGCTGACACCGACGGCGCTGCCCAATCTACTTTGGCTCCATCCAAGCGTCGTCCGAGCTCGCCGAATCCGCATTCCGACTGCTGTATCAATGCTATTCGGATTTCTGGCGGCACGCTTCAAACAATATCCTCAAAGCCGGCAGCTTGCGAAGCTCCGCAACGCCGTCACCATACATGCCCGATCATCCAACACTAATGCAGGAGGATGATAAGCGAGTCCTTTGGTCGATAAATGGATGTCGTGACTTAATTGCAGGTCGCAATTGCTGGCTGGGAGCCGTTTCCAACATCAGCATCGGAATCTAGCTCGATTTCAGTCGAATTTAAGGTACGGGACTCCGTACCCTAATTTAGGCGCTTAAATAATCAGCGCTTTGCAATTTCCGACTTCCTATAACCATCGGCTGCCAATTGGGTGCCCAAGCGTTCTCGGGCGTGACGCTAAGCCTTCGACCCTCTTGATCAAGCTTATTTAACTGAAGTGCCCGCGATGGCGGAGCCGGTACGCCTGATCCATTTCCTTCTCGAAATCATGAATATTCTGGGCATCTATAATATGAAGCATGGGACAATCCTTTTTCTAGCGGGAAGGATTGTCGGATGATCGTTGTATTGAAGCAGGTACGGAAAAGCGTACCTAGGAAATCAGGCCCGCTCTCAGCGCACTTGCGATCGCCTGGTTGGTATTGCGCGAACCGAGTTTGTCACGGCAGGAACGCATGTACTTGTCGACTGCATGATCCGAAATGCCGAGGCGCTCGGCAATCAGCCTTTCCTGCAACCCAGCGGCCGCCAGTTGCAGCACTTCCGTTTCTCGCTTCGTAAGCTTCGGTATGCCTACTCTCTGTAATGTGCGTCTGATCTGCAAGGCACGATAAATTGCAAAACTTGCCACCAGCGCGAGATTTTTCTTGCTCTCTGGAGAAAGGTCGAGCCGCTCTCCGGCAATCGAAAATCCCACATGGTCGCCCTCTAAGCTCGGTAAGCTCACCGTAAAGCCCTCCTTCAACCCAAAGTCAGCGGCTTCGCCCATGATCTTCGAGCCTGAACGATATTGAGCGACTTCCTCGCCATTCCAGCAAAATTGTTCGACCCCATGGCGAACAAGCTGGATGGTCGGGTCTTTGAACAGGTAGTTCATGGAGAAATAGCGAGCCGACCAGTCGTTTGGCCAGGCATTGATGAGGATGTGGCCGATCTGTTGTCGCTTGGTGGCACCCGCCTGGGGCATGGTGCCGGCCAAGAGATTGGTCGCGCCGAACGGCTCTACATACCGTATAACGACATCCGCCAGCTGCTCCTGTGTCACACACAGATCGAGTTCAGTGAGCAAACAATGCAGTCTCTCAAGGTTTCTGTTCGGAATTATGGGATCGCCGGGTAGTATCCATTGCTTTGACATGGAGGCTCTTCATAGTTTGTGGTGAGAACGCCGATCAACATCACGCCCCGATACGATGGCATACTCTCGTCGGCGACTTTCCATAGCTGACGCCGATATACTGCTCGACTTGACTGCTTTGCCAAAGCATCGCGTGGGTGCAACCATTTACGACGAATGGGTTGCATCAGAGTATTGGCACATATGAAACAACCGAACGAGTTCGAGCAAGGCCTGAACAAGCGGCTCTGAGAGGCTGGACGCCTTCCGACGACAGCCATGTGCCAGAATGGGGACCTTGCTCACCACCTAGAGGAAGTTCATGGTCTCAGGTCGAAAACCAACGGAGGAGATTGAGACACCCGACATCACGAAGGTATTTTGCCATCGATTCTCGCTCTCACTGCCGCTGCAATCTGAGGCGGGCTTCCGCGACGAAACGCTCCAGTAGCGCGTTTCGATTGGCGGGTGACCAGAACAGCGCGAGCCTGTGATTGCAAAGCGCAGGTTCGGTCTTCTTCAGAACAAGCTCTCTCAGGATCGGGTTTGCCCCTTCAGACAGGAGGCATGCTCCCACGCCCGCGGCCGTCAGCGCCATCTGCGACTGCGTCGTCGCCACATCGGCATGGACAATCCGTGGCACAATGCCGAGCGCACGCAGCGCCTCAAGCTGGTGATCGTAATGCGCTCGATGATACTCCCGGGGAGCAAGGACGATGTCCAGTTGCTCCAAATCCTTGGCGTGAAGCGCTGGCTTACCGGCAAGGGGATGGCGCTTCGGGAGGCAAATGAGATAGGGCGCCTCCCATATCGGCAGCGATATCATTTCATCCAGCAGACGGTCTGGTGTGGGCAGTGACAGAAAGCCGGCATCGATCTCGCCTTCGTTGAGCTTGTCGCTCATCTGCTCTGCCGTCATTTCCACGAGGAATAGCTGTGCGTCTCTTGCTACCTCGCGAAAGGAAGCAAGCAGTTCGGTAACGGCCGGATAGGACATGTAGCTTGGAATTCCGATCCGAAGCTCCTTCTTGTCGTCGTGGCTGTCGAGAAGATCAATCGTTTCGTCCAGAAGTCCCAGAATCCGGCTTGCGCGCCCTGCGAGCAGTTCGCCTCGGGCCGTCAGCCGAAGCAACCGCGTGCCGCGTTCGACCAGAATGACGCCGAGCGTTGCTTCGAGTTGCGCGATCTGATGGCTCAACGTCGGCTGGCTGATGGCCAGGGCCTGTGCGGCACGGCCAAACCCGCCGCATCGCTTCAATTCCACGAGATAGATGAGTTGGCGCAGGCTGATCCGCCGCAATCGTTGTGTCGTAGGCGAGAAATGGGTGGGCTTAGCTATGGCGTGTCTCCTGGTCGGGCCTGAGCGCTATCATAGATACTTTCTATGAGAGGCGTGTGAAAACAATCGAACTGTCACGATACGGTTATCCTAAGTCCATAGAGGCCCGTTGCATAATCGAGGATGCAAGTGTGGCTGTGACAAGCAGATCGTTGACAGTGTTGGGTTCGTCGGCAGGCTTTCCGATTTCGGGCTTTGCCTGCTCGGGTTATCTCGCTCGCATTGCCGGCCAGCGCCTGTTGCTAGACTGCGGTCCCGGTATTGCCGGCGCGCTGATCGGCGCGGATGCGACGGCCGGCGTGGATGGCGTGATCATCAGCCATCTGCATCCAGATCATGTACTTGATCTCATCCCGCTTGGCTATGCGTTGATGACCGAATGGCTGACGGAAGGCCGCACCCAGCCGGTGCCGGTCTATCTGCCGCCCGGCGGATTGGAATTCCTGCAGAAGCTCTCCGATCTCTTCGGTCATCGCAATTGGCGCTTTGAGGAAAATGGCGGCAATGCCGGATACAAGGCACTCGGCGCAGCTCTTGCCCGCGGCGAAGACTGGCTGCTGACCGTATTCGATGCACGCGAATACGAGCCGGGCGACGATATCGTCCTTGACGGGACGACCGTTGCGACCTTTCCGGTCGATCACCGCATCCCGACCGCCGCGATGCGCATCAGGTTCGAAGGCGCCGATCTCGTTTACTCCGCCGATACCCGCTTCCTTCCGGCGCTGGGGGATTTTGCCGCCGGCACCGACCTCTTCCTTGTCGATGCGCATTTTTCAGGCCCGAAGGCTCCCGGCGGCCTGCACATGACGCCGGCAGATGCCGGACATCTCGCGACGATCGCGAATGCCAAGCGGCTCGTCCTTTGCCATCTCGGCGCGCCTGAAGACTGTGCCTCGGCGCAGCAGGCGGCGGCGGCGCATTTCAGCGGTGCAATTCATACGGCCTTCGACACGCGGGAGTACAGCCTGTGACGCAGCCGAGCGCCCGCCTACTGACGCCGATCGCGGCGCCGGCACCCGGCATCGGCGAGCGTGCCGCACCTTTTGTGCTGGTCGCACCGATGCTGGCATTGCTGATCGTCTTCACCATCCTGCCCTGCCTGCTGACGCTGGTGCTGGCCTT
This sequence comes from Rhizobium sp. WW_1, assembly GCF_003610155.1. Taxonomy (NCBI): domain Bacteria; kingdom Pseudomonadati; phylum Pseudomonadota; class Alphaproteobacteria; order Hyphomicrobiales; family Rhizobiaceae; genus Rhizobium; species Rhizobium sp. WW_1. The sequence goes on along the minus strand of NZ_RAIN01000002.1, from coordinate 599,254 downwards.
CTTCGAAACCGACATTCTTGCCGGCACCATCCGCTTCGTCGGCCTTTCGAATTTCGCCAAGGCCTTTGCGCGCGGCGACCTCGTCAACAGCATCGGAGTGACGCTGTTCTACATGGCACTCACCGTACCCACCTCGATGATATTCGGCTTGCTCGTAGCGCTCGGCATCAACAGCCTCGGCCACGGCCGGGTCTTCTGGCGAGCTGTCTACTTCCTCCCGGTCGCCGCGACCCTGGTCGCGATGTCGATCGTGTGGCGCTGGATGTTTGTCGGCCGGCGCGGTCTGATAGACCACATGCTCGGGCCGTTGACAGGCATAACCGACTGGCTGAATTCGCCGGGGTTGGCGCTTCCCGCCGTCGCCGTCGTCGGCAATTGGCAACAGATTGGCTTCATCGCCATACTTTATCTTGCAGCACTCGCCGCCGTGCCGCGCCATCAGCTTGAGGCTGCCCGCGTCGACGGCGCCAATGGCTGGAACCGCTTCTGGCACGTCACATGGCCAGCCATCGGCCCCACGACTGTTTTCGCCGGCATCATCACGTCAGTAAACGCCATGCGCGTCTTCGACAGCGTGTCGACCATGACCGGCGGCGGCCCCTCGCGTCATTCGCAAACGCTTGCACATCTGATGTGGGAGCGCGGCATATATTTCTTCGATATTGGCGGCGGTTCCGTCGTCACCCTGGTCCTCGTCGCGCTGGCGCTTATCGCCACCTTCCTTCAGCGCGTCCTGACGGCTCGTCTTGAAAAGGCAGGCTCCCGATGATCCCCACTTCCACACGCGGTCGCTATCTCCTGCAGCAGGGTAGCATTCATCTCGCCCTCGCCATCGGCGCCGTATTCATGCTGCTGCCGTTCTGGCTGATGCTGCGCACGTCGTTCACGCCGCCTGACGATATTTTCCGCGGCAATCTGCTCGCCTTGCCTGCCTTCACGCTGGAAAACTACGCGCGCGTCTTCGAGGACGTGCCGATCCTGCGCTACTATTTCAACGGTATCGTCGTGGTCGTCGCGATCTTCATCGGGCAGGTCGCGGTTTGCGTGCCTGCGGCCTATGCGCTGTCCAGGCTCCGGTTTACGGGACAGGCTCTGAGCCTCTGGCTTGTGCTCGCCGCGATGATGGTGCCCTATCAGGTTACCGCCATTCCAGTCTATGTGCTGCTGTCGCAACTCGGTCTCGTCAACAGCTACGGCGCGCTCATCCTGCCCTTTTTGAGTTCCGCATTCAGCGTCTTCCTATTACGCCAATTCTTTCTCTCGATACCACAATCCGTGTTCGAGTCGGCAAGACTCGACGGCGCCTCGCCCTTTCGCATTCTTTGGCACATCGTCTTCCCAATGGCGCGGCCGGCAATCACAACGTTCGGCATCTTCAGCTTCGTATCGCATTGGAACGACTATTTCTGGCCATCCTTCGTGCTGCGCAACGATTATGCCGCAACCGTGCCCTTCGGCATCGTCCGCTTTCTCGATCAGGAGCTCGGATCGGAATACGGGCCGCAGATGGCCGCCGCCACCCTGACCGTTCTTCCATTGCTGGTCGGCTTCCTGTTGGCGCAGCGGCAATTCATTGCCGGCATGTCGATGACATCCGGCCAGGTCGACTGAAAATCCCTTTCCACTTCGGAGTTTTATCAATGACCCGTCTGATTTCGGCCACTGCGGTCGCCACCATTTCACTCGCTCTCCTTCCTGCATTTGCAGCGGCAGCCGGAGACCTCCGTTTCGTCTCCGGTCAGGAAAAGCAGAACGGCGCCGTGCTCAAGCAGATCTTCGATACCTATAACGGCACGAAGCCTGCATCTTCTGTGAAGCTTGAGCTCGACAACAAATCCGACCTCGATACGACGCAGAAGGTGCTCGCCGATATCGTGGCGGGCACGACGCCGGACGCCGTGCGCGTAACGGGTGCGGTTCTTCGCCCTTACGTCGATTCTGGCCGCGCACAGCCGCTTGACGATTGCCTGGCATCAGCGCCGGAGCTTGCGGCACAGTTGGACAAGGGTCTGCTCGACGACTTCCGCGTCAACGGCAAGCTCTATGCCATGCCCTGGTATGTCACTTTGCCGGCGCTATTCATCAATACCGACGCCTTCAAGGCAGCCGGCCTCGACCCGGCAAATCCTCCGAAGAATTGGACGGAACTGGAGGCCGCTGCCGCCAAACTCAGCGACAAGGCCAACAACAAGTTCGGCGTGCTGATGTATATGCCCAACACCTACATGTTTGAGGGGCAGCTCGCCTCTGCAGGTGGTGCCATGGTCGGTGCGGACGGCAAGTCCGGTGTCGGCAATGCGGCAGGCGTCGAGGTGATGAGCTATATGCGTGGCCTGGTCGAAAAGGGCTACATGCCAGCCGTTTCGCCGGGCACCTTCTGGGGCGAGGCCGGCCGGATGTTCCAGGCCGGCGAGGTGGCGATGCTCCTGAGTTCGTCCTCTGGCTATACCAGCCTTGTGCCGAAGGCTTCCTTCAAAGTGGCGCTGGCGCCGATGCCGGCCAAGGACGGCGCAACGCCGGTGACCATGGCATCGGCCAACGGCTTTGTCATGTTGGCGACGGACCCTGCCCGCAAGGAAGCAACCTGCAAGGCGCTGCTATCGCTCGTCACTCCCGAAAGCGTCGCCTTGACGGTGAAGGCGACGGCCTCTTCGCCGGTCAACGTGACGACAGTCGCAAAACCGGAGCTGCTTGGCGATTTCTACGCCCAGAACCCCGAGCTCAAGGTCCTCAACACGCAGAAAAGCCAGAATTGGTACACCCTGCCCGGCAAGGCCAACAACGAGTTCCAATCCAATTTCGGCGATACCCAGTACGAAATCCTGACGGGTGCGACCTCGGCTCAGGATGGCATGAAGCGCCTCGCCGGCATCATGGACGATCTGAACGGCGCAAAGTGAGAGCAGCACCCATGACCATCGCCATGACATGCGGGGCAACAGGTGTCTCCGCACCGCAGGCCGTCACCGTTCATGGCCTGACGAAACTCTGGCCGGGCGCTCAGCGCCCGGTCTTTGACCAGCTCGACGTGAATTGCCCGGCGGGCGGTGTCACTGTCATCGTCGGCCCTTCCGGCTGCGGCAAGACCACGCTCTTGCGCTGCCTCTGCGGACTTGAAACCGCGACCTCTGGAACCATTCGTTTCGGTGAGCGTGATGTCACACAGGTTGATCCGCAGCGCCGTGGAGTGGCGATGGTGTTTCAAAATTATGCGCTTTATCCTGCCAAGACGGTGTTCGAGAACATCGCATTTCCGCTGCGCATGGCCGGCCTTGGCAAGCCGGAGATTGACCGGCGTGTTCGTGCCGCAGCGCAGCTCGCCCGCATCGACACACTGCTGGAGCGTCTGCCGGCCCAGCTCTCGGGCGGCCAGCGCCAACGCGTCGGCATTGCGCGCGCGATCGTGCGTGGTCCGGGCGTGCTTCTGATGGATGAACCTCTCTCCAATCTCGACACGAAATTGCGGATCGAGATGCGTGCGGAACTCGCATCTCTGCAACGCGAAATCGGTGCGACGACGGTCTATGTGACGCATGATCAGACGGAGGCACTTGCCCTTGCCGATCATCTGGTGGTGATGCGCGACGGGCATATCGAGCAGCAAGGCAAGCCGGAAACCATCTTTTCTCAGCCAGCCAACAGCTTCGTTGCCGACTTCCTCGGTTCGATGAACCTGGCGCCGGTGGAGATCGAAGAGGGCAGATCGAAGATCGGCGGTGAGGACATCCACCTGCCGACATCGGCGAGTCCGTTGCAGAAATTCATCCTGGGTTTTCGCAGCGAGGATGTGAGGCTTGTTTCGGAGGGAGAGGGACTACGCCTGACTGCTCTGGTACGCCGTTCGGAACTGATGGGCGTGGAGAGGTTGATACATCTCGAATGCGGCGGTTGGCGGTTTCGCGCCCGGCTTGCCGAGGCACTAGAACCCGGCGCCAGCGTGGACCTTTTCGTTGCCGCCGAGCGTCTTCACTATTTCGACGCAAACGGCCACCGCATGGAGAATCGGACCTAATGGACAAGCATGTTATCTGGGACTGGAACGGCACGCTTCTCGATGATTTTGCGATCACCGCGCGCATCACCATCGACGCGCTGGATGATCTCGGCTACCCCGACGTGACGGAAGACGATATCCGCGACCACTACCGACGACCGTTGTCCGGATATTTCAACGCGCTCCTCGGGCGCACGGCCTTGTCGCACGAACTGGATCATCTCGGCGACAGCTATGCCACCCGCTATGCAGCGGCGATGCATGAGCTGCCGCTGGCGCCCGATGCTCTCCACGCGCTTCGGGCCATCGCCCCCTTCGCCACACAGTCGTTGCTCTCCATGGCGCCGCATCCGCAGATCGCGGCACTCATCGAACATCATCGCCTTGGCGAGCACTTCAGCCTGATCCAGGGGTTTGCCGGTACTGGCCATCCTTCGAAGCGAGAAAGCCTCCTCACCCACTGCGAGACACTCGGCGTTGCCGCCGAGTGCTGCTGGATGATCGGCGATACAGTCGACGATTTTGATGCCGCAAGCCCGCTCGGTATCCGCACGGTTCTGGTAACCACGGGTATGCAGGCGCGCGCCGCACTCGCCGCGACCGGCGCTCCTGTCGTCGACAGCCTGGCCGATGCCTCCCGATTGATCCTCGAAACCAGATAGAAGCAGATGGAAATGCCGCATAAAGACCTGATCGACCGGCTCGAAGCCGAGTTCCTGGCCCATGACGACGGCGGCGACGCGAGCCATGATATCAACCATGCCCGGCGCGTCATGCGCGCAGCACTGCGGATCGCCGCTGCGGAAGGCGGCGGCGACGAGGGCGTCATCATCGCCGCCGCCTATCTGCACGACTGGGTGAACCTGCCAAAGAACGACCCGAACAGATCGCGGGCCTCAGCCCTTTCTGCCGATGCTGCAAGGCCGATCCTCGCCGCGCTCGGTTTCGCGCCGGACCGCGTCGAAGCTGCCTGTCACGCCATTCTCACGCACAGCTTCTCGGCCAATATTCCGCCGCGCACGCTGGAGGCGCGGGCGCTCCAGGATGCCGATCGCCTGGAGGCATTGGGCGCAATCGGTCTCGCCCGCGTCTTTGCGATCGCCGGGCAGCTCGGCTCCTCTCTGTTTGACGGCGACGATCCCTTTGCGGAAAATCGGCCTCTGGACGACCGCCGTTATGCGGTTGACCATTTTGAAGTGAAGCTCTTGCGGCTTCCCGATACCATGCAGACCAAGGCGGGCCATGCGATGGCCGAGGAGCGCGCCGAAGTCATGAGACGCTTCTTGCACAGCCTTGCCGAAGAGCTTGGACACACGATGCCCTGGCGCGCGTAATGAGCAGCACGGCTGACAGCGTCAGATCGATGAAGCCCAGGTTGGCACCGCCTCCCCGATTGGGGAATAGGATGTGCCGCTGGGTTTCCCATCTTCTAGAGCCGCGGAATGCGGATCACGGCTCCAGATGCGCCCGCGAGGGCCAGGTTCAGGGATGCGATAACCTTCCAATCAAAGCTTGATAATCGTCTTTCGAGCAAGCAGCCCCTGAGGAGCAAATAGCAGGACCGCGATGACGAGCAGGATGGTGAAGGCGTCGCGGTAACTTAGCAGGCTATCCGGCAGATATGCCTGCAGGAAGACCTCGATGAAGCCAAGCAAGAAACCGCCTGCGACCGCCCCCGAAAGACTGCCGAGACCGCCGATGATGGCGGCAATGAAAGCCTTGAGCACGGGCAGGAAGCCCATCAGCGGATCGACGCTGCCGCGCTGTGCCACCCAGAGAATGCCGGCAACGCCTGCCAGAAGGCCGGAGATTGCAAAGGCCGTGGCAACGACGGCATTGGCGCGAATGCCCATCAGGCGGACGATGGCAAAATCCTCGGAAGCCGCGCGCATGGCGCGACCAAGCACCGTGGTCCGCAGGAAGAGGTTCAGCCCCGCGAGCATGACGAAGGTCACCAGGATCGAGATTCCCTGGATGATGCCGATATGCAGTCCGGCAATCTCGATCGTGCCGGAAAGGCTCATCGGCATCGGAACGGGCTTCGGACGAGCCGAAACGAAATTCTGGAAGAGCACGCGCAGGATGGCGCTGACGGCAAAGCTTGTCAGAAGCAGCGTTGTGCCGCTGGCGCCGCGAACCGGTCGGAAAGCCGTGCGCTCCATGAGGAGCACGAGCAGGATTGCGACCGCCAACGCCACGACGATCGCCACGCCGAAAGGCAGACCGACGATCAGTGCGAAGCAGAGACCGTACCCGGCCGCCGTCATAAGCTCGCCATGGGCGAAATTGATCAGGCCCATGATCGAAAAGACGACCGCAAGACCAAGCGCCAGAAGCGCATATGTGCCGCCGAGGCTCAGCGCATTGACCAGCTGCTGCAGAAACATGTCCATGAGATGAAGTCCCTTTGCCGGTCAGGCCCCCAGATAGGCGCCCTGGATTTCGGTGGAATTGCGAAGATCGGCCGCAGAGCCCGACAGTACGATCCTGCCATTGGCCATCACGTAGCCGGCATCGGCGATTTCGAGCGAAAGAGAGACGTTCTGCTCCACGAGCAGGATCGTCAGCCCACGCTCGCGCAAACCCGAGATGAGTTCGAAGATCTGGTCGACGATCTGCGGCGCAAGGCCGAGCGATGGCTCGTCCAGCAACAGAAGATCAGGCGAGGACATCATCGAGCGGGCGATCGCCAACATCTGCTGCTCGCCACCGGACAGCGAACCCGCCTTTTGATGCAGACGCTCCTTCAGGATCGGGAAGCGCGACAGCATGTCTTCGCGCACCGCATCTATAGCCCCTCGCCGCTTGTGCATGGCCCCGCCGAGAAGAAGATGCTCGTCAACGCTGAGGCTTGGAAAGATGCGGCGGCCTTCCGGCGTCAGCGTCATGCCCATGCGCACGATCGTCTCAGGCGGAAGTGCGGAAATGTCCTTACCGCCGAACGTCACCCTGCCGGCCTTCTTCGCGGCAAGGCCGACGAGCGCGTTCAGCGTCGAACTCTTGCCGGCGCCGTTTGCGCCGAGCAGCGTCACGATCTGCCCTTTGCGGACCTGGAGATCGACGCTCTTCAGAGCCTCGACCGGACCATAGGCGACCTTTAGCCCGCTAACATCAAGCAAGGGGTCCTGGTCGGGAATTCTACTCATCATCATCGGGCAAATCCTTGCCGCAGCCTGTGCGCCTGAGCCATGGAACGAATGCATTTCGGCGACATGCTCCCCGACAAACCACCGGAGAGCATGTCGGTCAGATCACGGAGCGGGAACGTCCGCGGCGTTCGGAACGCCCTGGCTGACCAGCGAGCGCTTGCCACCATCGATGCGGACCAGCGAGACGGAGCGCAACGGCATTCCCTTGGTGCCGGCATAGGTGATCGCGCCCGTCACACCCTGCACGCCTTGAAGAGAGGCGACTGCATCACGGATTGCCGTTGGTTCAACGCTGCCAGCCTTGGTGACCGCCGCCTCGATAACCTTGCCGAGATCATAGCCATTGGCGATGTAGACCGTATCCGGGTCCTGTCCGAACTTCGCCTTGTACTTCGCGTTGAAGCCTGCGAGCGGGCTGCCATCGACGGCAAAGCCGGCGGTGGTGAAGACGACGCCATCGACGAGCGCGCCAAGGCCGAATGTCGTGGGCGAGTCGATACCATCGCTGCCGAGGATCGGCGTCGTGACGCCTGCACCGCGCAGCTGGCGGATGAAAGCGGGGAAATCCGGCTCATAGGCAGCAGTCATGATGACGTCGGGTGCAGGGTTCAGGGCCTTGATCTTCGTCACCTCGGCACTGAAGTCCTGCTGACCCATGCTGAAAGTGCCCTCGCCGACCAGTTCGCCACCCTTTGCCTTGAAGCTCGTGGCGAAGTATTCCGGTAGTTTCAGCGTGTAGGCGGTATCCGGAGACTTCAGGATATAGGCCTTCTTGAAGCCCTTGTCCTTGGCATAGGCTGCGAGGACCGCGGCCTGCACGTTGTCGGCGGGATAGTTTCCGAACATGTAGTCGCCGACCGCCAGCGGCATGGTTGGTGTCGTCGCGCAGAACGAGAAAGCCGGAATATGTGCCGCCTGCGTGATCTGGCCGGCGGCGATCGAGGGGTCAGCATCGCAGGGCGTGATCAGAATGCTGATGCCCTGATCGACAAGCTCCTGCGCAACGAGAGCGGTCTGTCCGGCATCGGAGCGAGTGTCCTTGGCGATGAGCTTGATCGGGAACTTTCCCGCAATGCCGCCGCCAGCATTGATCTCGTCGACCGCCATCTGCAGGCCCTTGAGCGACGGCTGGTCGTAAGGCGCAAGCGTGCCGGTCTGAGCAGTGGCCAAGCCAACGACGAGATCGTCTGCCAACGCCGGAAGAGCCATGGCGCCCAGCGCGCTTGACAGGAACAGAACCTTCAATGTCGATTTCATTATTATACTCCCTCTGGATGTTTATGCTGTCTTGCCGGATGCGTGCGGATCGAGATCGGGCAATGGCGCGTCGGCTTTGGATGGCTGATGGCTCACGACCGACCGGCGCCGGCCGATGTAAGCCTCGATCACGGCCGGATTCGACTGGATCTCAGCCGGCGTCCCGATCGCAATCTGCTGGCCCTTGTTTAGGACCACGACGATGTCGCAAAGGCGCATGATCAGCTTGAGGTCGTGCTCGACCACCAGGAGGCCGAGGCGATACTTCGTTCGGATACGATCGAGCACGGCCATCAACTCCATCGTCTCGGCCGGATTCATGCCTGCCGCCGGCTCGTCGAGCAGCAGATAGCGGGGCTTCAGCGCCAGCGCGCGAGCGATTTCGAGACGGCGCTGCGCACCGTAGGAGAGCGTGCCGGCCAATTGGTCTGCGACATCGCCAAGGCCCACCTCCAGGAGCGCCTCGCGAGCAAGGTCGACGGGGTCGGCACCATCACGCGCTATCGCGCTCGCGGCGACCGTCACGTTTTCCAGCGCGGTCAGGTTCTTGAAGAGGCGGATGTTCTGGAAGGTGCGCGCAAGGCCGGCAATCGGCACGCGATGAACCGGTAGGGAAGCGACGTCCATTCCGCCGATGGTCACCCGTCCCGTCGAAGGCGGCACGACGCCCGAAACGCTGTTGATCAAGGTCGACTTGCCGGCGCCGTTCGGGCCGATCAGTCCGGTGACGAGGCCTGGGCGGACTTCAAAATTCGCATCCTCGAGCGCGACGAGCCCGGAGAACTGTTTGCCGACATTTTCCACGCGCAGGACATCGTCTTCCACGCCGGATGTTTTCGCTCCGACCGGGCTGGTCGCGGGTCTAATCTTTCCTGCAGCCAGGCGCCTCAGGAACGGCAGCTGCTCGTCGATTTCGCGCACCCCAAGAAGGCCGTCCTGCAGACGATACATCACAAGCAGGATCGCCAATCCGATGCCGATGTCGGTGAGGCCGAAGACGGTCGGCAGGGAAAAGAAGCCGAGATCGACGCCACCTTCGAGCTTCCTGAGCAATTCGACGATCACCATGATGACAGCAGTGCCGATGACGGCGCCGGAAACGGTGGTGATGCCGCCGAGGATCAGCATTGCAAGCAGCAGGAAGCTCAGGTTGAAATAAAAATCCTTCGGCGAGAAGGCACCGATGAAGTGACCGAGCAGAACTCCGGCCGCACCGGACAGGACAGCCCCGAGTACCCAGGCAAGGAAACGATGCAGCCGCACATTCACGCCGACGGCGGTCGAGGCGATCTCATCCTCGCGCGAGGCGCGAAGCTTCATGCCAGCGCTTGAATCCCGATAGATGCGGGCTATGGCGACGGCAAGGATCGCAAACGGCAAGGCGACCCAGATGTTCACCGCACGCGGTATTCCGAAGAAGGTCTGGCTGCCGCGGGTGAAGTCGCTCGATGCCACAAGCACGACATGGACGATCACCAGAAAGCCGAGCGTGCAGATCGAAGCCGAGGATCCGGCAAGCCGCGCGACCGGAATACCAATGGCGACGGCCACCAGCGCAACAACGACAAGGGCGACCAGAAGCGCCGGAATGAAGGGCATGCCCCATCCCGCCAGCCATGCCGGCAGATGCGGCAGGGCCGTCTTTTGTATGATCGGGCTGATGGTCAAGAGCCCCGCGGCGTAGGCGCCGATCGCCATGAAGCCGGTATTGCCGAACGAGATGATGCCGGAATTGCCGCTGTAGACGGAGGTCCCGATGACGGCGACGACGTAAATGAGGAACAGCGTCACCAGCCGTTCGCCGCTCCCTGGAAAGAGCGCTGCCGCCACGAGGGTCGCAATGACCATGGGGAGTACCGTCGCAACGATCCCGACGACGGTCCCGCGCCTTATGCGCACCATCAGAATTCTCCCGATTTTTTAAGCCCAGGTTTGTTGGGCCGTTCCCGCAACAAACGTTAATCGAGAAAATCAATATGTCAATCTTGTTTCAATTTCTGTTGACTGATAGCAAGAATGTAACAAAATGAAGATCAGTGGACCAACGCCGATCGCAGGGGGAGATGGGAAGTGACCATTCGAGATCGCCTCACCGAAGGGGGCATCGATTTTACCCGAGCCGAACTCAAGATCGTCAGGCAGCTGCTGTCGAACTATCCGGCAGCGGCCCTCAACACGGTCGCCAATCTTGCTTCGGCTGCTGGCGTCAGCAATCCGACGGTGGTCCGCTTCGCAAACAAGCTCGGTTACGAGGGGTATGCGGAGCTGCAGTCCGCATTGCTCGACGAAGTGCAGGAGCGAATGAGTTCGCCGCTGTCGATGCTCGACACCCGCAAGCCGTCGCTCGAGCAGGAGAATTTCTATCAGTATTTCATGCGGGCAAGCATTCATGCCCTGGAATCGTCGATGCACATGCTGCCACCCGACGATTTCGAGGCGGCAATCGATGCCGCAGCCGATCTGAACCTCAGGGTGCATTGTCTGGGCGGGCGCTTCAGCGGTTTCATGGCCGGGCTCCTCTGGGCTCATATGAAACAGCTGCGCGGCGACACGCGCTGGATCAATGGCTCGCATGCCGATCAGGTCGACCATCTGGTCGACTTCGGCAAGCGCGACGTCCTGTTCGTCTACGACTATCGCCGCTATCAGAACGATACGATCCGCTTTGCCCGCCAGGCAGCAAAGCAAGGTGCGAAGATCGTGCTCTTTACCGATCGATGGCTTTCGCCCATTGCGCAGTTTGCCTCCGTCACCTTGACGGCAACCGTCGATACCGTCTCGCCTTACGACACGATGGTCCCGGCCATCGCACAGACCGAAGCCCTGATCGCCGGCCTCACCGCCAGGCTTGCGACGCAATCGCGCCAGCGCATCGAGCGTATGGAAGAGCTGCGCCGAAGCTACGCCATTACCGAAGACGCCTTCACGGCGAAAGCCGGCAGCGGGACCTGAGATTCCGCGATAACGACGAACCGAAATTTCCTTTGGAGGACAGACATGGCCATGATTGAAGTACAATACGGCAAGGATTTGCTGCGGCGCGACAGCGCCTACGAACCCGGCATGACCAGCGTGCTTTTTGTCGACATGCAGCGCATCTGGTGCGAGCCGAACCTCGACCCGACCCACCCGCAGGATGCCAACAGCTACTATCACCGCCGCCTGCGCGACACGGTGATCCCGAACCAGGTTCGCATCCTGAATGCTGCCCGTGCTGCCGGCTGCAACGTGCTGCACACGATCATCGAGAGCCTGACGCTCGACGGCCGCGACCGCTCGCTCGACCACAAGCTTTCCGACATGCATGTACCGAAGGGGTCGCCGGAAGGACAGGTGATCGACGCGCTGAAGCCGATCGACAACGAGATCATCTTGCCGAAGACATCCTCCGGCGTCTTCAATTCGACCAACATCGATTACGTACTGCGCAATCTCAATACGCGTTATCTCATCATTGCCGGCGTCGTGACGGATCAGTGCGTCGACATGGCCGTACGCGATGCCGCCGACCGCGGATATCTCGTCACGGTCGTCGAGGATGCCTGCGCTACCTATAGCCAAGAGCGCCACGCGGCGGCTCTTCGCGCCTATTCCGGCTACTGCTGGACCACAAGCACCGAAACTATTGTCGATCGCCTGAAGGGCCTCGCTGCGGCGTGATCTCCGCCGGCGGCTTCTTTCGCAGACATTAAACAAGGGGAACTCATGAGCGACAACAGCAACGGCAAGGCGACCTCCGACCTGATGGAGCTTGCCACCTTCGTCACAACCGACATCGCCGGCATCACCCGAGGCCGCAGCTTTGCTGCCGCCGAGATCGACAGCTACCTGCGCAAGGGCGTCGGCTGGGTGCCGGCCAACCTGGCACTGACGCCATTCGATCTGATTGCCGATCCCAACCCCTGGGGCTCGTCCGGTGATCTCCGGCTGATGGCGGATCCCGACAGCAAAGCGCGCGTCACCTGCCTGCCCGACGTCACACCGCTGCATTTCTATCACTCCGATATCACCAATCTGAAGGGTGAGCCCTGGGAATGCTGCGTGCGCAGTTTCTTGAAGGCAACGATTTCGGAATTCGAGCGCGAGGCCGGGCTCAAGGTTGTCGCCGCAGTCGAACAAGAATTCCAGCTTCTTGGCGTCGACTGGCCGGCTGCCCCCTCCTTCGGTCTGCGCGCACAGCGCCGCGCCGAGCCCTTCGGTCCGCTGCTGATGACGGCGCTGAAGGAAGCCGGCGCGGAGCCGGAAATGTTCCTGCCGGAATACGGCAAGGATCAATTTGAAATCACCTGCCGCCCCGCGCCTGCTCTTGCAGCCGCCGACCGAGGCGCGACCATTCGCGCCGTCACCAAGGAAGTGGCGGCGCTCTTCGGCTGGAACGCCAGCTTCGCGCCGAAGACCGACCCGAACGGCGTCGGCAACGGCGTGCATCTGCATGTGAGCTTTACCGATCTTCAGGGTAATCCGGTCACATTCGACGCATCGCGTCCGGGGCGGCTTTCCAAGATTGCCGGATCGTTCGCGGCCGGTGTCATCAGGCACCTGCCGGCACTTGCAGCATTTACGGCACCCTCGGTGCTCTCCTATATGCGCCTCGTGCCGCATCACTGGAGCGCCGCCTTCACCTGCCTCGGCGAAAAGAATCGCGAAGCGACGCTGCGCATCTGCCCGACGCTGGACCTACCCGGCAGCGATCCCGCCAAACAGTTCAATATGGAGTATCGCGCCGCCGACGCCTGCGCCAGCCCGCACCTGTCGCTGGCCGTCGTCCTCAAGGCGGGTCTCGAAGGTATTCGGGCCGGGCTAGAGCAGCCTCCCTTGATCAACTCGGACCCTTCGAATTTCTCGATGGAAGAACAGGTCAAGCTCGGTATCCGCCGTCTTCCGTCAAGCCTTTCCGAAGCCCTCGATACGCTGGCCGCCGACGAAACCGTGACCGGCTGGTTCTCCAAGGACTTCCTCGATTGCTACTTCGCCATGAAGCGCAAGGAGATCGAGATCGTCGGCGATCTTTCTTCCGAAGCGCTCTGCGCCCGTTACGCCTCCGTATATTGATTGATGGATGGATCATGACATCGACCACGGCCATCAAACGCCAGGAAAACCGGTGGCGGCACGACCCGCAACAGCCATTGCTCGCCATCGACGAACCGCCGCCTTACGCGGTCGTCAACCCTGATGGCAGATCACCCTATCTCCTTGTGTGCGAACATGCGTCCAACCGCATTCCCCGCGCACTCGGCGATCTAGGTCTGCCGGAAAGCGAACGTCAGCGTCATATCGCCTGGGACATCGGTGTCTCCGCGCTTTCTCAATATTTGAGCCAAGCGCTCGACGCGCCCTTGTTCATGGCCAACTACTCGCGCCTTGTCATCGACTGCAATCGACCGCTGGGCGTGCCTTCGGCCATTCCGGAAATCAGCGAGACGACGACAGTGCCGGGCAATCTCGATCTGAGTGCCGAGGAGAAGGCCCATCGCGTCGATGTCCTGTTCAAACCCTTCGCCGATGCGATTTCGAGGCGGCTGGACCTAAGGCAGGCCGAGGGAAAGCGAACGCTGGTCGTCGGCATCCACAGCTTCACGCCGGTTTACTTCGGCAATCGGCGCCCGTGGCAAGCAGGTATCCTCTATCGAGATGCCGTGCCTTTTGCCCGGTCGCTGATCGCCTCCTTGAGTGCCGATCCAGAGCTCACCGTCGGCGACAACGAGCCGTACCATATCCATCCGGACGAAGACTACACGGTACCGGTGCATGCGGACGAAAGGGGACTTCCCGGCGCTCTGATCGAGGTGCGCCACGACCTCATCGATACGTTGGAGGGCGTGCGCAAATGGGGCGTGCGCCTTACCCATTGCCTTGAAACAGCGCTTGAGGAATGCGCCGAATGACGGAACTGCTCTACGAACGCGATGGCAAAGCCATCGGCTCCTTGCAGAAGCTGCGCTTCTTCCCTCTGGCGGTCGCCGGGGGCAAAGGCGCCAGACTGATCGAGGAAAGCGGTCGGGAGCTCATCGATTTTTCCGGCGCATGGGGTGCCGCGAGCCTCGGCTACGGCCACCCAGCGATCGTCGAGGCGGTATCGCGTGCAGTCGCCAACCCCGCAGGCGCAAGCATTCTGTCAGCCTCGAACGAGCCGGCCGTAGCCTTGGCCGAAAGGCTGCTGGCATCCTTTCCGGGCAAGGACACACATAAGGTCTGGTTCGGCCACTCGGGCTCCGACGCCAACGAAGCGGTCTTTAGGGCCGTGACGAAGGCGACCGGGCGCAGCGGCATCGTCGCCTTCTCCGGGGCCTATCACGGCTGCACTATCGGCTCCATGGCATTTTCCGGGCACACCGTCCAGGCGGGAGCCGCAAAGACGGAAGGGTTGCTGCAACTTCCCTATCCCGACCCCTACCGGCCCTATCGTGACGACTGCAGCGGCGACGCCGTTCTTGACTTTTTTCGAGCGAGGTTGAATGAGGCCACGCCCGGATCATTTGCCGCCGCATTCATCGAGCCGATCCTTTCCGATGGTGGCGTGGTCGTTCCCCCGGAAGGCTTCCTTCAAAAATTTGCGGCGCTTTGCCGAGAACACGACATACTCGTCGTCTGCGACGAAGTGAAAGTCGGTCTCGGCCGCAGCGGCAAGTTTCATTGTTTCGAACATGAGGGCTTCGTTCCGGATATTCTGGTCCTAGGCAAGGGTCTGGGCGGAGGCCTGCCGCTGTCCGCGGTCATCGCACCGTCCAGTATCCTGGACTGCGCAAGCGCCTTTGCCATGCAGACACTGCACGGAAATCCCGTCTGCGCCGCAGCCGGGAGTGCCGTTCTTAATGCGATCGAGAAACAGCAACTCACCGAGGCGGCCCGGCACAAGGGAGAGAGGCTTTATCGCGCGTTGCTGCGACTTGCCGAAAGGTACCCACTCATCGGTAATGTCCGTGGTCGCGGGCTTGCCTGCGGCGTCGAACTCGTCAAGGAGGGTGAAAGCCGAACGCCAGCCAAGCACGAAACGATGAAACTCATCTATCGCGCCTATGAGCTTGGGCTCGTGCTCTATTACGTCGGAATGAACGGCAACGTTCTGGAAATCACGCCACCGCTGACGATCACCGAAGAAGAGATCGACCAGGCGATCGATATTCTCGATCACGCTTTCAGCGACGTTTCCCATGGGCGCGTCCCCGATTCGATTATCGATGGTTTTGATGCCTGGTAGCTCCAGCGAACAGCTTTACGCAGCCATTGCAGATGAGCATAGAGCCTATGTGTTCTCTCAAAGTTTCAGGTTAACTACCGGCTACGGCAAACCCTTAGTGAACTTCATCTCCGAAATTGCTCTGTCGTCGTCTCCGACGACTTCCATGGCTCACCTGTAAGCCGTGATAGGACATCGGCCCGGATCACAGCAAGTGCTGAATAGCGTCGTCGTTCGTGAGCTCTACGGGCAGCAATCACAGATGAGTTAGGACGTGTGGGCTTTGTCTCGTTGGACCACGACGCTGAGGAGCGCAAGGAGGCCGGAACCGACCATGAGGACGAAGGAGACGGCGTTCAGCACTGGCGTAGAACCGACTTTGACCATGCGATCGTACATGGTGATCGTCAACGGAGAGTCCGAGCCGACCAACATCAGGGTCGTGTTGAAATTCTCGAAGGACACGAGGAAAGCGACGACAAACGCCGAAAAAAGCGCTGGCGCAAGATAAGGCAGCGTCACTGTCCTCAGCACCCGCATGCGGGTAGCGCCGAGATTGGAGGCGGCTTCCTCGAGCGCAATGTCGAATTTGCGCAGCCGCGCGCCGATCACCAGCGTCGTGATGGTCGTCAGGAACGAAAACTGCCCCAGGATGACGAGCAGCATGCCCGGGCGCAGGAAGTCCAGAGAGATGTCAAGATTGTCCTCGAGCCCGTTGGCAATCATGCTTGCAAAGACGAGTATGGAAATACCAAGGATCACGCCCGGAATGACCAGGGGCACAATCATCAGCACATAGAAAAAGCTCTTGCCCGGAAACTGCTTGCGCTCGAACAGAAAGGCATTCGACGTGCCGGCCGCGACCGCCATCGCCGAAACGATCAGCCCAATGACGAAGGAATTTCCGAGCCCTTGCAGCAGGCGTCTGTCATGAAACATGCCGAGCTTTGGTTCTGTGGTGCCAAAGAACCAGTCGAGGGTAAAGCCGTTCCACGGTAATGCAGGAAAGAGCGAATCGTTGAAAGCGAACATGCCGGCCGCAACAAGCGGCGCCGCCAGATAGATGAAGAAGGCAAGCATGTATCCGCGATAGACCCAACGCAATAGCGGTGATTGGGGTGCAGCAACGTTCATTGCTATTCCTTCGCAACGGTGGAAGCGAGGTTCTGGCCGGTAAGACGCAGGCCAAGCCAGACTACAAGTGAGGTGAAGACGAGCAGGAGCACACCGAACGTAGCGCCGGACTCCCAGTTGTAGCGCGTCACGAACTGATCGTAGATCTGCTCGGTGAACCACATGCTGTTCTTGCCGCCAAGCAAGATCGGCGTCAGATAGCTTCCGGCCGTCAGCATGAAGACGATGATGCAGCCGGCAACAATGCCGGGCACAGCATAGGGAACGACGATCCGACGGAAGACCGTGAAGCGGCTTCCGCCGAGATTATAGCCCGCCTCGATCAGAGAATCGTCCATGCCGTCGAGCGTCGAGACGAGCGGCACGATCATGAAGAGGACGACGGTATAGACGAGGCCGATGATAACGGTGACATCATTGTAGAGCAGTTCGATCGGACCATGCACAAGCCCGAGCGTCTGGAGCAGCTTCGAAAGCAATCCCGTTTCGCGCAACAGCACTATCCAGCCGAAGGCTCGCACCAGGTCGCTCACCCAGAGCGGGATGAGGCACATCAGAAAGAGAGCTGCGCGCGACCGGCGGCGGGCGATCTTGGCGATGTAATAGGCGACAGGGAAACCGACGAGAAGCGCCATCAACGTCACCAGGATCGACATCCATGCGGTGCGCAACAGCGTGTTCCAGTAAACGGGTTCGCGGAAGAAGTCGACGTAATTGGAAAAGCCGAACGTATATTCCCCCGGCCCGATCTTCTCGCGCAACGACAGATAACCGATGCCGATCTGCGGCAGGACGATGAGAAGGCCGATCCAGAGCGCAAAGGGCGCAAACAGCATGATGAGAGAGAGTTTACCGATGTCGGTGCGAGGCATGGGCATCATCCCGAAACGCTGAAGCAGCGGCCGAATTCGTGCCGCCAGCCGACGGTCACCGCGTCACCCGCCGCGATCGGCGTCGTTTCGCCCCTGACGGCATGCCCGACTTCTATCAGTGCACCGCCATTCATGCGCACCAGCACGCGGCTTGCCGCCCCGTTGAAGAGCAGGCTGTCGACGACGCCGCCAAGGTGGTTGCCTTCGCCCGTCGCAGCGAGCGTGATCACTTCCGGGCGAACGAACAACTCGACCTTGGCGCCGGCCGCAACCTTGTCATCGCCTGCGCATGCGATCACGCGACCGCCGTCAATCTCGATCTCGGCCATGCCGCTCGCCACACGCGAAACGCGGCCGGGCCAGCGGTTGCTGTCGCCGACGAAGCCTGCGACGAAGCCGGTCTTCGGATCGTTGTAAAGCTCCTGCGGCGAACCGATCTGCTCGAAACGGCCTGCATTCATCACGGCCACATTATCCGACATCAACAGCGCTTCGGATTGGTCGTGGGTGATATAGAGAAAGGTGGTGTCGAATTGATGCTGCAGGAGCTTCAGCTCGATCTTCATGCGTTCGCGCAGTTTGAGATCGAGCGCGCCGAGCGGCTCGTCAAGCAGCAGCACATCCGGCTCCAGCACCATGCAACGGGCGATCGCTATGCGCTGCTTCTGTCCGCCGGACAGCTGCGACACCTGCTTTTCCTCGACCCCCGGCAGGCCGATGCGCTCCAGCACGGCGCGAACCTTCCTGGCGATATCCGCCTTATTCTCGCCGCGGCAACGCAGTCCATAGGCAATGTTCTCGCCGACATTCATCATCGGAAACAGCGCCAGATGCTGGAACACCATCTTGACGTTGCGCTTGTTCGGCGGCGTTGCCAGCACCGAGTTTCCCTTGATGCGGATATTGCCGCTTGTCGGGGTTTCGAAGCCGGCAATCATGCGCATCAGCGTGGTCTTGCCACAGCCGGAAGGCCCAAGGATGGAAAAGAAGGAACCGGACGGCACGGCGAAGTCGATGCCGCTGACGGCCGTATAGGCGCCGAACTTCTTGGTCAGGCCCTCGCATTGAAGATCATACATTAAGGCTTTCCGGTCGTTGTCCGCTGCATCGATGCCCTCCGATCAAGGTCGACATCGAAGCACGTCGCAGTTCACTGGATGCGTATGAGAATATGCCAGCCCCTATTGGATACCGAAGGGCTGGCATCGGATCGAAAGCGCGGCAGATAACGGCCCCGCATCACTCGTTAGTTCGAGGTCGCCGCCTTGATGCGTTCCAGCGACTTGCCTTCCATGTCCTCGATACCAGGAGGAATGTTGGCGAAGAACTTGAGATTTGCGAGATCCTCGTCCTTGAAGGCGGCCTTTACCGCAGCCTTCTTGTCGTCGGGCAGCAGATCGATGCCGTTCTTGACCGCCGAGATCGCACCCGTGGAATTCGACATCAGCTTGACGATGTCGGGACGCATGACGAAATTGATCCACTTGTAGGCGGCATCATCCGCTTCGCCCTTGCGCGGGATGGCGAAGGTGTCGATCCAGGCAAGCGCGCCAGTCTTCGGCGGGACGTAGACGATATTGTGGTTCTGGCCGTACAGCTTGAACGCCGTGGAATCCCAGGCTTCCGAGGCGACGACTTCGCCGGAGAGCAATAGCGTCGACAGATCGTCACCGCCATTCCAGTAGGTCTTCACATTGGCCTTGCACGCGATCAGCTTGTCCGTGACCTTGTCGAGCATCTTCTGATACTCATCCGGTTTGCCGTAGAGCGCAAACGGATCGATGCCGAGCGAGAAAGCGGTGCCGAGCAGGATGGTGCGCTTCAGGCGCATCGAGGTGCGGCCCTTGTACTGCGGATTGCAAAGGTCATCCCAGCCCTTCACATCAGGCGCCTTGGAGATGTCGGCAACCAGGCCAGACGTGCCCCATTGATGCGGCACGGCATAGACCTTGCCATCGATCGTGGCGTTCGCCTTTACCCCGTCGAGCAGGTTTGGCGCCATCTCCGACGTATTGATCTTCGACAGATCCATCGGCTTGTAGATCTTGTATTCCTTCTGCGCCGCGAAGATGCGGTCGTGGCTCGGCTGTGCCAGGTCGTATCCGGCACCGCCCGTGGCGCGAAGCTTCGCGATGATTTCCTCGTTGTTCGAGAGGGTTACCTCGACCTCAATGTCGGGATTTTCCTTCTCGAAGAGCTGCACGACATTGTCGGGTGCGTAACCGCCCCAGGTCAGCAGGCGCAAGGTTTCGGCCTGAGCGATGTCGGTACCGATAAGCAGTGCAAGCGCCGTCGTTGCCGCGGCGGCAATGGTAAGCTTCTTCATGATCTTCCTCCTTTAACGGCCGCCCCAATCGGCCCTCGGGTATTCCCGATTATTGACTCCGGAGCATTCGCTCTCGTGATCGCCTTCCCATAGGCATGACTTGCATCATGTTCGAAACTGGCCCTTCGAAAAGGTCCACTTTCCGCAGATCAGGGTTCCACTCTGATCGGCTATTCGGAAATCTTCGCAGCTACGCTCTTGACGCGCGTATAGCTGCGCAGCGCCTCCAGACCCTTCTCCCGGCCGAAACCTGAAAGCTTGTTGCCCCCGAACGGCACCTCGATGCCTCCGGCAAAATACTCGTTGATGTAGACCTGCCCTGCATCGATATCGCGCGCCATGCGATGAGCGGTTGCAAAGTCCCGCGTATAGATGCCGGCAACGAGGCCGAAGGACGTTCCATTGGCGGCGGCAACCGCCTCCTCCTCGCCATCAACCACCTGGACTGACAGCACAGGTCCAAAGATTTCCTCCTGGATGACCGGATCTTCAGGCGTCACTTTGTCGAGAATGGTAGGCTGAAAGAACCAGCCCTGGCCGCTTTGCGGATCGACCGTCCGTGCGCCACCGGCGGCAATCGCAATGCCACGCGCCTTTGCCGCCTCGACATAACCGGCAACTTTTTCCAGATGTGCCGCGGAATTCAATGCACCGACATCCGGGCGACGCAGGCCGTGACCCGGTTTCAACGCCGAGGCTCGCGTTGCAAGTCGGTCGACAAGCTCCTGATGTACGGCGCGCTCCACCACAAGGCGCGAACCGGCCGAGCATATCTGCCCGGCATTTTCATAGATCGCACCCAGGATGCCTTCGATCGCAGCTTCGAGGTTTGCGTCCGCCATGACGACGACCGGCGATTTGCCGCCGAGTTCGAGCACGACGCTCGTGACGTTCGGCGCGGCAGCCTGCATGACGCCGATGCCTGTGCGCACTGAGCCGGTAAAAGTCACATGACGAACGTCGGGATGAGCGACGAGCGGCGAGCCGACCTCGATCCCCGTCCCGGTCACGACATTGCACACCCCGGCGGGAAGGCCGGCACGATAAAGGATATCAGCGAGCATGAGCGCCGTCAGCGGCGTCTGCTCGGCGGGCTTGGCAACCACGGTGCAGCCCGCGGCGAGTGCCGGCGCGATGCCGCGCGCGGCCGTCGACAACGGATAGTTCCAGGGAATGATGTGAGCCGTGACGCCGACCGGCTCCTGCGAGGAGAAGGCAACGTAATCGGCGCCAATCGGAAAGCTGTCGCCCTGGAGCTTGTCGGCCGCGCCGGCATAATAGTCGAAGCAACGTGCCGCACCCGCCACATCGCCTTCCGCTTCCGTCAGCGTCTTGCCGCTATCGAGGCTTTCGACGACGGCAAGCCGCCCCGCCTCGGCGCGGATCAATTGCGCGGTGCGCTGCAGGATCGCACCACGCGCCGACGGTTTCATCCGGCCCCATGCACGTTGTGCGCGCTTGGCAGCGGCAACCGCATGATCGATGTCGTTGGCATCGCCGGCTGCGAAGCTATGGAAGGCGCGCGCGGCGCCCGGATCGAACGTATCCATCTTGCGGTTGGCGACAGCCCGCGTGAACGCGCCATCGATGAAATGATCCTGCGGCAGGCCCTGCAGGGTCCCGGAAGCAAAGTACTCGGCAATCAGTGCGTCCGTTGTCATCCTAATTCATCTCGCTCACGTGATAGGTGGACTTGGCAAGCCATTCGGGATCAATTTCGACACCCCAACCGGGTTCGTCTGTAACGAAAGCCTTGCCGTCGACGATGTCATAGGGCGACTTGCGGAAAAGCCCGTACTGCCAGGGATAATAGTCAGCCCCTTCGATCGAGAATTCCAGGTATTTGCCGCCGTTCGGAATCGCCCGCAGCAGGTGCATGGTAAACAGCGTCACCATCGACCAATTGGCGGCATGCGGCGTAACCGGCAACCCGGCGTCTGCCGCCATGCGCACCACGCGCATCGTACGGTTGATACCGCCGAGATAGCAGATATCGGGCTGTACGATGTCGACCGCGCGCATATCGATCATGCGCTTCCAGACTTGCAGATCGCAATCTTGTTCGCCGCCAGTCACGTCGATGGAAAGCGCGTCGGTCACTTCCTTCGTCTGCTCCAGCAGCCAGTATGGACACGGTTCCTCGAAATGGGCGAGGCCGTTATCCTCCATGATGCGGCCAACCTCGATGGCGCGGGCCGGCGAATAACAGGAATTGCCGTCGGCCAGCAGATCGACGCCCGGGGCGCCGAGCGCCTTGGCGATCGTTGGAATGATTTCCTCGGTACGGTTTGGCCACTCGTCCTGATCACGTCCGCATTCGGCACCGACCCGGAACTTGAAGGCGCTGAAGCCGTACTGGTCGCGCAGCCGCATGAAGCGCTCGGCTTCCTGAGCAGGGGTGATGTCACGCTTCATCGACGAGGCATAGGCGCGCAGCGGGCCGGCCGAACCGCCGAGCAGAGCCGCGACCGGCTTGCCGGCGACCCTGCCGCGCATATCCCAGATCGCCGTGTCCAATCCGCACATCGCGCGGCAGAGGTAGGAACCGGGAAACTTGTGTTCGCGCTCGGCGATGCGATCAAGATGGTCGTCAAGGTCGGAGATCTCCGCTCCGAGCGTCCAGGGCGCCACCTGCCGGTGCAGCACCTGCGCCGTGATGTCGGAGTGGTAGGTCGAAACCTGTCCCCAGCCCTGCGCTCCGGTCTCGTCGGTCACGCGGACGAAGCCGACGAATTCGTTGCAGAAGGTCTCGATGCGTTTGATCTTCATAGCCATTCACTCGGGTTGCAAAGCATGCGTGATTGTCTTCAGTATATCGGATGTCGCATTGACGCTGGCGCCGGGCATCGCGAATTGGTACGATACTCATGAGAAATTCGGCTCGGCATAAGGTCCACTTTGGATAAAATAGCGGGCCAGTTTCGTCGGGTGGAGTGAGGCTCAAAAACATATGGTGAAGTATCCGGGAGGCGCGCTGCTGCCGACGCTCCAATTTGATCGCAGCTCGAAGACACCGATCAGCGTGCAACTTGGTTGCGCATTGCGGGAAATGATCCTCTCAGGGGAACTGAAACCCGGTCAGCGCCTACCCTCGAGCCGAACCCTTGCAAACGACCAGCGCATTTCGCGCACGACCGCCATCAGCGTCTACGAACAATTGACCGCCGAGGGATTGATCCGCTCCAGCATAGGCGCCGGCGCCTTCGTGGCGGACGCTTTGCACGACGGTCAACCCGCGCCATCCATTTCGAATGGCGACGGCGACAACCGTCGACCGCCCCGTCTCGCGCATCTAAGCTCTGAAGCGTCCGAGCACTATTTCCCGCGCATTTCGCATCCGGAGAGCCCCCGTCCCTTCATCACGGGCATGGCAGCCTTCGACGAATTTCCAATGGCACTCTGGTCCAGTCTTGCCGCTCGTTACTGGCGCCAACCGAGAGGTCTCGTACTTGGCTATCCGCCAGCCGAAGGCGCGATGGAACTCCGGCGCGCAGTCGCGACCCACCTGCGCGCCAATCGCGGTATCGTGTGCCATCCCGAACAGGTCTTCATCTTCAATGGTGCGCAGGATGCCTTCAATCGCATCGGCAACATGCTGCTCGATCCGGGCGACACGGTCTGGATCGAAAATCCCGGCGCCATCGGGGCGCGCAACAGCCTGATTTCATCGGGCGCCAAGCTCGTGCCGCTGCCTATCGACGAGGAAGGAATCGATGTTGCGGAGGGGCTGCGGATCGCGCCCGACTTCCGTCTCGCCTTCGTCACGCCCGCGCACCAGCATCCGCTTGGCGTGACGATGAGCCTGACACGCCGTTTCGAGCTTCTTCGCGCAGCCGAGCGGGCCGGCGCCTGGATCATCGAGGATGATTATGTCGGCGAGTTCCACTATTCCGGTCATCCGCCGCCGACCCTCAAAAGCGTCGATACCTCCGGCCGTGTCATCTATGTCGGCAGCTTTTCCAAGTCGTTGTTTGCTGCCCTGCGCTTAGGCTACGTCTTGGCGCCGCCCGAGCTTGTCGACGTGTTCTATCGCGTCGCCGGCGCGACCCTGCAGGGAGCGCCGGCAAGCCTGCAATCGATCGTCGCAAGCTTTATCGAGCATGGGCATTTCGCAAGCCATATTCGTCGCATGCGCCAGATCTATGCCGAGCGTGCCAAGACGCTTGTCGACGAAGCGTCGAAGCATCTGGGCGGCCTGATGGAGGTAGCTTCCAGCGAGACAGGCTTCCACACGATCGGCCAGCTTGCCCCCGGTTTCAACGAAGGCGAGCTGGCGCAACGGGCGGCGGAACGCGGCATCCTCATCTCGCCGGTCTCCCGCTTCGCTATTACTCCGGTCAAGCAGAAGGGCGTCGTGCTCGGCTTCAGCGCAATACCGCCGCGTACCATAGCCACCGGCGTCCAGGCGCTCGCAGCGCTCATGAAGCAGATGCGGGCCGAGCGCGGCAACTGAGTTGCCGCCGACCCATTCCAGGGCGGCAGCCGCTCAGGCGGCGTCGGCAAGCACCAGATCTGCCCCCTTCTCTGCAACCATGATGGTCGGCGCATTGATGTTGCCGGAGGTGATCCGCGGGAAGATCGAGGCATCGATGACCCGCAGGCCATCGAGCCCATGCACCCGCAACCGCGCGTCGACGACGGAGTATACCGGATCGGGTCCCATGGCGCAGGTCCCGCAGGGATGAAAGACCGAACCGCTGCGCGCCCGGATATCGGCCGCCAACTCCTCGTCGCTGACCAGATCCGGTCCAGGTTTCATTTCCTCCTTGATGATCTCGCGCAAGGGGGCAGCCTTGGAGAGACGCCTGAGAAAATGCGCGGCTTCGACCAGTTCGGCGACGTCAGTGTCGGTGGAGAGATAGTTCGGGTGGATTTCGGGTGCGGCGAACGGATCGTTGGATCGGATGCCTAACCAGCCGCGGCTCGTCGGATGGCAATTGGAAACGCCGACGAGGAAGCCAGGAAAGACGTCCGGGCTCAAGAGCGCACGCTTTCCGGGTTGGGCGCGCGTGTAGCTCACCGGCGAGAAATAGAGCTGGATGTTGGGATGCGCCCGCTCCGGGTTCGAGCGGATGAAGCCGCCGCCCTGATTGACGCTGAGCGACAATGGCCCGCTGCGGGTCAGCACATACTGCAGGCCGACCGCAAACCGCCCCCACCATGGCCGCAGCACGTTGTTGAGCGTGGGCTTCGTGGATTTGTAGAGGTGGTCGAACCCGAGATGATCCTGCA
Organism: Rhizobium sp. WW_1; assembly: GCF_003610155.1. Taxonomy (NCBI): domain Bacteria; kingdom Pseudomonadati; phylum Pseudomonadota; class Alphaproteobacteria; order Hyphomicrobiales; family Rhizobiaceae; genus Rhizobium; species Rhizobium sp. WW_1. The sequence goes on along the minus strand of NZ_RAIN01000002.1, from coordinate 574,110 downwards.
AGTTGCGTCCCACCTGTGGCGCGGCATGCACGACCTCGATGCCCAGACGCTTCAGATGATCCGGATCCCCAACGCCAGAATGTTGCAGGATCTGTGGCGAGTTTACGGCCCCCGCCGACAGGATAACCTCCCGGCGCGCCTTCAGCCGCTTGATCTCGCCGCCCTGCCGATATTCGGCGCCGACGGCACGCTTCCCCTCAAACAACAGCCGAGTAACCCGTGCTTCCTTTATCACCTTCAGATTTTGCCGGCCACGCGCCGGGTTCAGATAGGCGGTCGCCGTAGAGCAGCGAAAGCCGTTACGCGTGGTGATCTGGTAGATGCCGATCCCTTCCTGGGTGCGACCGTTGAAGTCGGGATTGTGCGTCAACCCCACCTCGACGCCGGCCGCGATATAGTTCTTGCAAAGCGGATGAACGACGCTCTCGATATTGGTGACGGTCAGAGGTCCACCACGACCGCGCCATTCATCGGCGCCGGCTAGGTTGTTCTCCATTCTCCTGTAAACCGGCAGGACGTCGTCATAGCCCCAGCCAGCGTTACCAAGCGCTTTCCAGCCATCGAAATCCGCGGCCTGGCCACGAATGAACACCATGGCATTGATCGAACTCGACCCGCCAATGACTTTCCCGCGCGGCCAATAGCTCTGGCGGTTGTTGATACCGGGCTCGGGCTCGGTCATGTATTTCCAGTTGAGATGGTCGTGATAGAAGGTCTTGCCGTAACCGATCGGCATCCGCACCCAAAAATTCAGCTCGCTGCCACCGGCTTCAAGCAAGGCAACGCTGTATTTACCGCCTTCCGATAGCCGACTTGCGAGCACGCATCCCGCCGACCCTGCGCCGACAATCAGATAATCAAACTCGTCCATTTCCGAACGCCTCTCCCCTTCACTGGTTGTCGAAATGCTATCAGCGAGCGGCATGGCCATCAGCATCCATTTTCAACCGAAGAACGTACCAGTCTAACAAGACCAATGCCGATCGATATCGTTGAAAAATCGATTGTTCTGTCGACGTGAAATCCTGATTCAGTCCTTTGGTGTTTGACGAAATCAACTAATCCTTTTTGCTCTCGAACGGTGCTAAGCCGATAGTGTCAAGGAATGGGCAAGCTGCATTGCAATCCTCTTTGCCGCCTGTGTCCGTCGCCATACCAGGTGGAACCGTACCTGCGGATTTCCCGGCAACCGGGCGACGCTGATTTCGCGCACGAACGAAGGCACGGTATCCATGGGAAGTATCGATAAATAGCCATGATCGCTGACCAGTCGGATGATGATCGATAGCGCGTCGACCTCGACCAGCGACGAGATTCCGCCGTTCGCGCTGTTATCCATCAACGGCCCCAGCGCCTCGCTGATCTGTTGCCGCAATCCACTGCGCACGCTGGGGACAGCCACCAGATTATCGGAGAGCATGGACTCGAGCGAGACGGCTGCGGCCATGGTTTCGGACGGTGCGACCAGCACCAGTTCCGCGGCGAAAATCTCCAGACTTTCGAACTGCTTGTGACGGGTAGCAATATCGATGAGCACGACATCGAAACGCCCGGACTTCAGCCCTTCCAGCAGATCTTCCGCAGTCGTGCTGCTGACAAGAAGATCCGGTCGAGCGTCATCAGCTCGCCATTCCGCGACCAATCTTGCCAGTCGCGCGGCAAGGCGGCCTTCGTGACTGATCGGGATGATCGTACCGAGCTTGACTGTCCTGCTCTCTTGCGCAAACCGCATCTTGGCCGGCGCCGTCAGCTCCGCGATCAGGGCGACCAGGGCAAGCCCTGCCTCGTTCAAGGCCGCCCCTTGCGCCGTCGGGATGCAGCCTTCGCTCGCCCTTACCAGCAAGCGGCAGCCAAGCACTGTTTCCAGATGCAGCATTTGACGCGACAGGTTCGGCTGGCCGATCTCCAGCTCACGCGCCGCTCGCCGGACACTGCCGACGCGGACGACATGGTTGAAATGGGAGAGAGCGCCGACGGAGATCGTGCTGCCGGCCGCCCAGATCAGCACTTCATTGCCACCGACGACAATTTTCGGCTCTGCAATACAAGCAATGGCCCCAAGCCTCTCGACGAAGGTTGCCATTGAACGACCAAAGGTCTCGCCAGCCAATGTAAAGGACAGCGCCCCCTCGACACGCAGGGCCAATTTTAGCGCAAGCGTTGCCTCGAACCGCTCGAAGGCTGCAGCGACAGTCGAGACCGGACGCCCGAGCAAGCGGGCAGCGCCGCGAACGGATCCCTCCTGCATAACTGCAAGCGTCATGGCCAGGGTGGCGATATTCATCCGTTTCGCATCCCATAGCGATATCGGCGCTGCGATGTCGCCGCGCATCCAGTGTCCATATTTTAGCATATCGTCTGGATCGGACATCCGCAATAAAGTTGCCCGAGAAGATCGGCAACGGCGGAAAGGCGGAAGAGCAGAATGCAGTTGAATGGGACGGCACCATCCACGGTCACTCTCGGCGACATGCCGCTGACATTACGGGAGGTCGAAGCGATCGCGAGACAGCGCGCAACCGTCGATCTCTCGCAACAGGGACGCGCGGCGGTCGCTTCGGCGCGGGCCGTTGTCGACAGGCTGGTCGAGAGCGGCACACCTGCCTACGGGATTACAACGGGAGTCGGCAGCCAGAAGGACTTCGGCATCAGCACGGAAGCCATTGCCCGCTACAACAATCTGATGATCACGGCTCATGCGACGCTTGCGCCTGGACGCGATGCGCCGCCGGAGGTCATCCGCGCCGCGCTTGCGATCCAGCTTTCGCTTTTTGCACGCGGGCGCTCCGGTGTCCGCCTCGAATTGGTCGAAAGCCTGCTTGCGCGGCTGCAGACCGACGATCTGCCAGGGGCGCGGCTTGGATCATCGGTCGGTGCATCGGATATCGTCGCAATGAGCCAGCTTGCAGCGCCGCTGATCGGCAATACGGCAATCGGCAACGGCGGCGGAGGTCCCTCGCCTGTCGGAAGCCTGGCCGCCAAGGAGGCCGTATCGCTGCTCAATTCCAATAGCCTGATGCTGGCCGAAGCGAGCCTTGCGATCATGGAGGCAAGAGCGCTTCTCGATGCGGCGACGGCCGCAGGCGCGATGTCGATGGAGGGCTTTCGTGGCAATGTTCAATCATGGAGCGCTCGTGTGGATGCCGCACGCGGACAAGCCGGTCAAACCCGCGTCGGCGTCGCTCTGCGCGCGTCGCTCGCCAACAGCCGGCTGTGGCAGAAAGGCGAGGCCCGCTTCCTGCAGGACCCCCTCAGTTTCCGCTGCATCCCGCAGATCCACGGCGCGGCCGAGGCGGCTTTCGATTTCGCATACGGCATCTTTGAAACCGAGCTGTCGGCGGCCTGCGACAATCCACTCATCGACGCCGCGTCCGGCGATTTCATCTCCCATGGCAACATGGAAACGACAGCCTGCGCGCTTGCCATGGACACGTTGCGTCAGGCGCTCGCCAAGGTGATCGAGGCATCCGGCCAGCGCATCCACAAGATACAGTGGCCGGGGTTCACCGGATTGCCGACCAGCCTTGCCGTCGAACCGGGCGCGATCGGCGGCGTCCAGTTCCTCAATTTAGGCCACATCGCCGGCGCGAATGTCGGCGCAGTCCGTCAGGCGGCCCATCCCGCAATGCTGAACTATTCCGGCCAACTCGACGATGGCGTCGAGGATGTCGCCGGCAATGCGCCGCAATCCGTTGCGGAAACGGTGCGAATGCTGGTGCCCGCCTGGAATGTGGTGGCCATCGAGATGGCCTGCGCGGTCTGGGCGATCCATCGGCGCGCGCTGCCGATCCAAACGCTCGGTGACGGCGTGCGGCCGCTGGTCGAGCAGCTCCTGCCCATGCTTCCGATCGGGACCGAGGGCCAGCGGGTCTTCGATCTGGCTCCGATCGTCAATGTGGTGAAATCCGCCTTCGGCATCAGCCGATCGGTATTCGACTAGGAGATGACAGTGTCCAACCCTTCATCCGATCAGAGCTTCCGCACCGCCCTGCAATATCTGGAGACATCTGGCCAGTTGCACCGGATCGAACGACCCGTCGACGCCCGCTTCGAAATCGGCGCCGTGCTGGCATTGCGGGATCGCGGCCCGGCCCAATTGTTTTCCAATGTCATTGGCCACACTTTGCCGGTGGTCGGCAACATCATGAACTCCCGGGAAAGGGTCGCGGGGCTTCTCGGCGTCGAAAAGGCGGATCTCCAAAAGATGATTCTGAAGGCGCTTGCCTCGCCTATCTCCCCGGTGATGGTTGAAAATGCTCCCTTGCACGAAGTCGTGCATAAGGACCCCATCGATCTCGCCCGCCTTTTGCCCGTTCCGACCTGGTTCGAGCACGAAAGCGGGGCCTATATCACCGCCGGCGTTATCGTCGCCAAAGATCCGGAAACCGGTCACCGCAATGTTTCCATCGCGCGGCTTCGGCTCGACGGTGGCGGGCGCATCATGGTCGGGATCGCCAAGAACCACCATCTCAATCTTCTGGCGGAAAAAGCCCGGGAACTCGGGCAGAAACTGCCGATCGCCGTCGCCATCGGCAATCATCCCGCCGTGCTGCTTGGTTCGCAAATGTACCTCGGCCTCGGCGATGATGAATATGATGTCGTTGGCGGTATGCTCGGTGAGCCGTTGCAACTGACGCGCTGCCTTACGGTGCCTCTAGAAGTCCCGGCGGGAGCGGAAATCGTCCTCGAGGGAGAGATCGATGCCGGCGATCTGATCGAGGAAGGCTCAGTCTCGGAGTTCCACGGCTTTTACGTCAGCTATGGCCCGGGAACGGGCGGCAGGATCACCTGCGTCACCCACCGCCGCGATGCCGTCTATCAAGCGATCCTGCCGGGCTATGCTTCCGAACACTGCCTGCTTGGAGCTATTGCGATCGAGGCGGTCTGCTGCCAGGCGCTGAAGCGGGTCATCCCCGCGGTGCGCCGGGTTCTGGTGACGGACGGCGGCATGGGGCGACTGCATGCGATCATCGTCATGCATCGGCCACGCCTCGGCGAGGGCAAGCGGGCGATCATCCTGGCGATGGGGCAGATCAATCTTTTGAAACACGTTATCGTCGTCGAAGACGATATCGATCCGGAAGATCCCGCTCAGGTCGAATGGTCGATTGCCGCTCGGTTCCGGGGCGACGAGGATCTGGTCGTCCTGCCGGGCATGAAGGCCGATCGCTGCGATCCCGTCCATGAAAATCTGACGATCACCAAGATCGGCATGGTTGCCTGCACCCGACCTGGCGACGGCGAGCGCGGGACATTGTCGGAATTCTGCCGACCGCCCGAAGACGTGATGCGCCATGTGCGTGCGCATATTGAAGACTATTGAGGACAGATCATATGACCGGCGCCAAACGCATCATCGTCGCCATTACCGGGGCCTCCGGCTTCGACTATGGAATCAGGATCCTCGAAATGTTGCGTTCCGAATCCATCGAGACGCATCTCGTCATATCCCGGGCAGCCATGACCGCCATGTCGCATGAAACCGACATGACCGTCGCAAAAGTGAAGCAACTTGCCGACCATTGCCATGACAATCGCGACATCGGTGCGCCGATTGCAAGCGGTTCCTTCCGCACGGTCGGCATGATCGTTGCCCCTTGTTCGGCGAAGAGCCTGGCGGAAATTACCATGGGAACCGGTGGTAATCTCGTCACCCGAGCGGCCGATGTCGTACTGAAGGAACGTCGCCGCCTCGTCGTATTGTTTCGCGAGACGCCGCTGCATCTCGGCCATTGCCGCAATATGCTGCAGCTCACCGAGATGGGCGGCATAGTCATGCCGCCGATGCCGGCCTTCTATCCGAAACCGCAAACCATCGAAGACATCGTCTCCTATACCGCCGCCCGCGTCCTCGACCTGTTCGATCTCGACATCATCGCCACCGGACGATGGAAAGGTGGATAAGGATTGCCTGCAAAGAAGACTCGACGGCGATCGACGCGATGGTGGCAGCGGGCCCAGCGGACCAATGTTCCTTTTGAGTGATGACTGTTCGGAGGAGTGATTCTAATTATGTCGCTCTTGGTTTGAACTGAACAGCAGTCTCGTGATCGGTTCAGAGGGAGTGAAAGGCAGATTGATGACCTCTGGATGCAGCTCGCGCAGTACCGCAATGTTCACGTAATGCATCGCCGCCAACCTTTCCCAGTGAAGATACATGTTGCCGCCGCCGCTCCAGTTCGCGACCATTCAGCTTGCACGACCGCGGGAATGCGGGCTGGCGTTCGTTTGCCGATCTGCATTGGGGGATTGCCGCTGACGTCAGTATTGATTGCGCCGCAGGCGCTTGCGAGACCGATTGACGATAAGGCTCGGCCAGTTTTGGAGAATGCCGATCAGCTTGTGGTGAATACCTTCGACGACCTCCCGCTCGACAATCCGGCCGGCATTACCGGAGCCGCCGCATGAGCGTAGCCGTCTCGAGAAGGGGCGCCCGGCCGTTTTCGGCCTTCGAGCGCATGGTCGCGTGGCGCTATCTTCGCTCCAGGCGCAAGGAAACGATGATCTCGGTCATCTCGATCATCTCATTCATCGGCATCATGCTGGGTGTAGCGACGCTGATCATCGTCATGGCGGTGATGAACGGCTTTCGTGCCGAACTCCTCGACCGCCTCCTCGGCATCAACGGCCATCTGATCGTGCAGCCGATCGAAAGCGGTCTTGACGACTACGAGGAGATTGCCGCGCGCTTCAACCAGATTGCCGGCGTGCGCTATGCGATCCCGCTGACCGAGGGGCAGGTGCTTGCAAGCGGCCAGGCCGGTGCGGGAACCGGCGCGCTGGTGCGCGGTGTGCGCGAAAAAGACATCGTCAAGCTGGCGCAGGTCTCCGGCAATGTCCGCCAGGGTACGCTCGAGGGCTTCGATGCATCGAAAGGAGCGGCCATCGGCAAGCGGATGGCCGACAAACTCGGACTCTCGGTCGGCGATGGCATCCAACTGATCGCGCCCGAGGGCGACGTAACCCCATTCGGTGTCACGCCGCGCCAGAAGACCTATCCAGTGGTAGCAATCTTCGAGGTCGGCATGTCGCAATATGACAGTTCGATCATCTATCTGCCGCTCAGCGAAGCTCAGTTCTATTTCAATTCCGAAGGCACCGTGCAATCTATCGAGGTCTCCGTCGATGACCCGGATGCCGTGGACCAGGTGCGCCCGGCCGTCGAGGACGCGGCGATGCGACCCGTGTTGCTGACCGACTGGCGCCAGCGCAACCAGACCTTCTTCTCGGCTCTGCAGGTCCAGCGGAACGTCATGTTCATGATCCTGATGCTGATCGTGCTGGTCGCCGCGCTCAACATCATTTCGGGACTGTTCATGCTGGTCAAGGAGAAGGGCTCCGACATTGCAATCCTGCGCACGATGGGCGCCACCAGCGGCGCGGTCATGCGCATCTTCTTCATGACCGGGGTGGCGATCGGCGTCGCCGGCACGATCGCGGGCGTCGTGCTCGGCGTCATCGTGTGCATGAATGTCGAACTGATCCGCCAGTTCTTTTCGTGGCTGTCGGGGACGACGCTGTTCAATCCCGAACTCTATTTCCTGAGCCAGTTACCGGCGCGCATGGACATCGCCGAGACCGTGTCGGTCGTCCTGATCGCACTGGTCCTTTCTTCCCTCGCCACGCTCCTTCCGGCCTGGCGCGCAGCCAGGCTCGACCCTGTCGATGCGCTGAGATTCGAATGATGGCGGCGAACGCGGTTCTGTAACTCAAGCAGGTCGAGCGCTCCTGCGAGAACGCATTCGGCAAGCCTGTCTCCGCTCGGCCGGGGCGCCGCCATGCCAGCCTCACTGCACGTCCGCTTTCGATCTCCTGAGCGCTTCGTTGATCTCGCTACGCGCAACGCCGATCAATTGTTCCATCGCGAACTTGGCGTCCTCGGGGCGCCGCATCCGGATAGCCTCGAGAACGTCGTGATGTTTCGTGATCGCTTGTTCGTGCGACTGACTGGCGCGGTTGGTCAGCCGAAAGCTCGCCAAAAGGGCAGCCCTGATGGCCGTTGCGAACTGGCGATAGACCCAGTTGCCACTGGCATCAATGATCGCCGTATGAAACTCAAGGTCGGCCCGGCTCCATGCCTCGTTGTCGCGGGAGTTGGCTTCGACCATATCCTCGAATGCCTTGGAGATCTGATAGAGCTGACGTGCGGTTGCCTTCGCTGCGGCCTGCGCCGCCGCCGCGGGTTCGAGTAACTGCCTGGCATCGATCAAGGAGGCATAGAAATTCTCATCGGCCCCGACCGAGAGTATCGCGTCGAGCACCAGCGGATCCAGATAATTCCAGTTTTCTCTGGGGAGTACGGATGTTCCTGCCCGGGTCCGCGATCGAACCATGCCCAGTGCGGACAGATATTGCATTGCCTCCCGCAGGCTGGTGCGGCTGACCTCGAACTCCGCCGTGAGTTCCGCCTCGTTCGGCAGTGTCGAGCCTTCGGCCAGTTCACCCGAGACGATCTTGTGAACAAATCTCTGGAGAAGGCTCTCACGAACGCTCCGCTTGCCATGTTCGGCAATCGGAGCGCCGTCCAGGGTCAAAATCCGCCCCGCCTTTGCTTTCGTCATCCCTTTTCCTTCCCCACGATCACCGCCTAGCAGCCTTTTTCGATCCACGAACCTGCAGCTCAGACTTGAGACGATCATCCCGTGCGCCGGAAACAAATCACATGCATGCGGTGGACTCTTCCGTCTCCTTCCATTCGCTAGCACAGAAGTCGGTCGGTTTCCATATTTTTGAAAAAATAAATCGTATTTATATTGACATTAATATGATCAAGAATAAGGTTGGACTACAGTGGATGAGAACGGCCCCTGAGCCCTTCACCGCTATTTCGATCATTCAATGAGGAGGGAGGAGCGTATGAAGCTCATCAAGGTTGCCGCCATGCTGACAATGTCGGCCGTCGCCGTAGCGCAGGCGTCAAGTGGCTTTGCTCAGGACAAGGCTCTAAAGATCGGGGCGATCTATATGGATGCCCAGGGTTTCTACGCGGGTGTCCGCAAAGGCATCGAAACCGGCGCGAAAGATGCGGGCGACAAGCTGGATCTGATCGAAACCAACGCCCAGGGCGACGTCAGCAAGGAATCGTCGTTCATCGACTCCCTGATCTCCGCCGGAGTAAAGGCGATCATCGTCTCGCCGGTATCGGCCGATGGTTCCTACCGCGCCATTCGCCGTGCGCATGATGCCGGCATTCCGGTGATCTGCTACAACACCTGCCTGAACGATGCCGACATGAAGTCCTACGTCTCTGCCTATGCGGTCGGGGACCCCTATGAATTCGGTCATAAGCTCGGCGATGCGGCCGGCGACTACTTCCTCGCGGAAAAGAAAACTGCTCCGAAAATTGCCATCCTGAACTGCGAATTCGTCGAGGTTTGCGTGACGCGCCGCAAGGGCTTCGAGGACGCGTTGAAGGCGAAGGTTCCCGGCGCAACGATCGTTGCCAACCAGGAAGGCGCCATCCTCGACAAGGCGGTTTCGGTTGCCAGCACCATTCTCTCCGCCAACCCGGATATTGACGCCTTCTTCGGCGAGGCCGGGGGCGCGACCCTCGGCGCGGCGCGCGCGGTCAAGAGCCAGGGCAAGACCGGCAAGGTCGTGGTGTTCGGCGGCGACATGACCACGGAAATCGCTCAGGAACTCTCCGACTTCAGCATCGTCAAGGCGGTCGTCGACATTTCCGGCCAGGGCCTCGGCAAGCTGGCTTTGGCGCAGGCCGTCAAGGCAATCGATGGTCAGGCGCCGTCCGACATCAAGGTTCCCTACAATATCGATCTTTACAAATCGTCCGACGACGCAAAGGCCTGGCTGAAGGCTCATGCCGACGGTCTACCCTGATTAAGCTCGTCCCGATCTTCGCAAAAGATGCCGCCGGCTGTCCGGCGGCAATATTCAATCTGGAACGTGCCAATGATGTCTGCCAACCACTCCGCCCCTGCGGCATCCGCAAGGATCGTCGCTTCCGTCAAGGGTTGCACGCGCCAATATCCGGGCGTCCTTGCGCTGGATAATGCGACGTTCGAGGTCGCGGCCGGCGAGGTGAGAGCGCTTCTCGGCAAGAACGGCGCCGGTAAATCAACGATGATCCGCCTCTTGACCGGCGCTGAAATCCCGGACAGCGGAACCGTGTCCATCGATGGCATCGAGCTTGGGCAGACTGGATCGGTGCGTGCTCAGGAAGCCTTTGAAAACGGTGTCCGTGTCGTCTACCAGGAACTGAGCCTTGTGCCGGGAATGACCCTTGCCGAAAATCTGTTTCTCGGCCGGTGGCCCCGTCAGGGCGGCGTGATCCAATATGCCAAGATGGAAGCGCAGGCCGCAGAAGCCATGGCGCGGCTCGGGCTTGATCTCCCCACCAACAGGCTGGTCATGAGCCTGAGCCCCGCCGAACGCCAGTTGCTTGAGATCGCCCGCGTCCTCATCGGCAAGCCAAAGCTCGTCATCCTCGACGAGCCGACTAGCTCGCTTGCCGCGGCCGAGGCGGAGAAAGTCATGAATGCGGTAACGCGCATTGCCTCCGAGGGCATCGCGGTTATCTATGTCAGCCATCGCATGAACGAGATCCGCCAGATCGCGCATTCCGCAACCGTGATGCGTGACGGCCGCATCATCGACACGGTCGATGTCAAGGGTGCCGAGACGCGCGAGATCGTTCGGCTGATGTTGGGTTCCGAGGCCTCGCAGGTCGCTTTGCTGGAGACAAATTCCCGCGAAAGGATGGCCCTGGAAGTCAAAGATCTGGCCGTCCTCCCCAAGCTCCGATCGATATCGTTCAAGCTTCGCGAAGGGGAAGTGCTCGGGATCGCCGGCTTGCTCGGATCAGGACGAACGGAACTCCTTCAGGCCATCATGGGAATTCGCTCTTTCTCGCGTGGAGAAATGCAGGTCGACGGATCGGCGGTGAAAACGCCGCGATACAGGCAGATGGTCAGCCGCGGCTTCGGCTATACGCCCGAGAGCCGCAAGGAGGAGGGCATCGTCCCGCTGCTTGGCGTCGACGAAAACGCCTTGGCGACGAATTTCGCCGCCGTCAGCCGCAACGGCATATTATCTACCCGCCTCATGGCAGAGGCAGCGCGGCGCGTCATCGATCGACTGCACGTGAAGACGGCGCGCACCGATACGCCGATTGGCACGCTTTCCGGCGGCAACCAGCAGAAGGTCGTCATCGGCCGCTGGGTGCATGCCGACAGTCGCGTGCTCTTGCTCGACGAGCCGACGCGTGGCGTCGACGTCGAGGCAAAAGCGCAGATCTACGCGATCATTCGGCAACTGGCGGCCGAAGGCCGCAGCATCATTTTCGTTTCAAGTGAAATAGAGGAATTGCCCCTCGTCTGCGACCGGGTCCTTGTCTTGAGGGACGGCACGCTGCAGGAGGAATTCCATTCCCCCAATATCGATCAGGACGCTGTAATGGCCGCCTGTATTACCGGACATTGACGGAGGTTCCGATGGCAATCGACCAGGCTGCAAAATCCGCAGCCGCCAAGGCGGACAAAGGCGGTATCAGTTTCTTCCAGCACATGAACGAGCTCAGCCTGTTCGTGGCAATCATCGTGCTCTACGTCGTGTTCACCTCGACGGCGGGCGGCTTCATGTCGTTCAACAACCAGATCAATATCCTGCGCGATGCGGCGACGATCGGGATCGCTGCCTGGGCGGCAACCCTGATCATCATTGCCGGCGAAATCGACGTCAGTGTCGGTCCGATGGTTGCCTTCATCTCTGTCGTCCTTGCCGATCTCCTGCAATGGGGTGTTCCAACGCCCCTCGCCTTTGCGCTTGCCATCGTGGTCGGCGCGCTTCTGGGCTCAATTCCGGGAATTCTGAGGGCTTATTTCGACGTGCCCTCCTTTGTCGGTACGCTCGGACTTTGGAGTGCGCTGCGCGGCATCGCTCTCTTCGTCACGGACGCGCTTCCCGTATCGATCGGCCGTAACGATCTCCTGGACGCGCTCGATCAGTCGATCTTCGGGGTACCGCCAGCCGCAATCATCATGCTCGTCCTGTTTGCCGTATTTGCCTTCGTCAGCAGGAAGACGGCTTTCGGCCGGTCAGTTTTTGCGATCGGCGGCAATGCGCAGGCGGCATTCCTGAGCGGCATCAACGTATCGCGGATTCGCGTTGCGCTCTTTGCGATCGCCGGAGCAATGGCAGCGATCTCGGGTATCCTCCTCGTATCTCGGCTGGGGTCCGGCAACGCCACCGCCGCAACCGGCCTTGAGTTCGACGTCATCGCGGCTGTTGTCGTCGGTGGGACGTCGCTGTCGGGTGGGCGAGGATCGATGCTCGGCACCCTGCTTGGCGTGCTCGTCATCACCCTGATCGGCAATGGCCTGGTTCTGCTCGGCATCAATCCGTTCTTCCAGCAGGTGGTGCGGGGCCTGATCATCGTCGTTGCGGTGCTCGCCAATATCCAGGCGATCAAGCGCAGCGCGTCACGCAACAAGGGATAAGCTAGTCGATGCCGGTGATTGAACTCAAGGATGGTGACTTCACGCTCCGCGTCTCGACGGCCGGCGGCCTGATCCTCGGATATTGGTGGAACAGAGGTGCCGACAGGGTGGCGCTTCTCAGACCCGCGCCGAATGACGACGCCGATGCGCTGTCGTCCGGTTGCTATCCCCTCGTCCCATTCGGCAACCGGGTCAGGGACAACCGGTTCACCTTCGAGGGACGTTCGTATCACTTTACCGCAAACACCGAGTGGGACCCGCACTATCTCCACGGTGAAGGATGGAACTCGCAGTGGTCGCTGGAGCGGCACAGCGACAGCGAGATTGAACTCAGCCTCGTGCATCGAGGCGGCCATACGCCCTACGAATACCGGGCGCGTCAGCAGTTCCGTCTCGAGGACAACGCGCTTGAGATGGAACTGCTGGTCGAGAACCTCGCAGATCACGCCCTCCCCTTCGGCCTTGGATGGCATCCCTATTTTCCGATGACGCCGCAAACGACCCTCACCGCCCCGGCGCAAAGGTTCTGGACCGAGGTCGAGGGTTGGCTTCCAGGTCACGCCGAGGATATCCCCGACGATCTGAATTTCAGCAAGCCCTCCAGCCTGCCTTGCCGTTGGGTCAACAATGGCTTTGAAGGCTGGTCCGGAGAGGCGCTGATCTCCTGGCCGGAGCGCAAGGCAGCGCTCGAATTGAGCGCCGACCCGCTGTTCAGGCATGCCTTCATCTTCGTGTCGGACTCGGGATTCGATCCCAATTTCAAACGCGATTATTTCTGCTTCGAACCGATGTCTCACCTCGCCAACGGCCATAATCTGCCAGGTCTCGGTGATTTGAAGGTCCTTCAGCCGGGTGATCGGCTCTCAGGCCGTATCCGTCTTCGTCCGCAGGCAATCTGACTTTTTTCACGGAGCATTCCAATGTCCGACAACGGTCGGTTCGACTTTATTATCGTTGGAGGCGGCAGTTCGGCATGCGTGGTCGCTGCGCGGCTGGTCACCGAAGGCAAGGCACGTGTGCTGCTGCTTGAGCGTGGCCCTGCAAAGGCAAATCCGATCATGCATTTTCCAGCGGGCTATATGAAGTTCCTGGCAAAGGACACCTATCTTGCGATGCACAAGACCAAGCCCCAGCCTCAGTTGGATGGCCGCGGGCCGATCGTCCCCCAGGGCAAGGTCCTGGGTGGCGGCAGCACGGTCAATGCCATGGTCTACATGCGAGGGCAGGCGGCTGATTTCGACCGTTGGAACGAGTTGATCTCCCCACCCGGGTCCAATGACGGCGCCTGGTCCTATCGGGACATGCTTCCCTATTTCAAGGCACAGGAAGACAACGATCACCTCGCCGGCGAATTTCACGGCGTCGGCGGCCCGTTGAAGATTTCCCATCTCGGCCATACCAGCCCGATGACACGTACCTATGTGAAGACGCTGCAGGGCATGGGCATCCCCTATAATCCCGACTTCAACGGTGCGCGCCAATTCGGCGTCGGTTTCATGCAGCACACCATCGATTGGAAGACGCATCGCCGCTCGAGCGCCGTCGACGCGTTTCTCGCGCCCGTCATGAACAATCCGTTGTTGACGATAGAGACCGGCGCTGTCGTCACCGGCCTGAAGATGGACGGTGATCGGGTCACGGGCGTCGACTATCTGAAGAACGGTCAGTCGCGCTCGGCATCGGCGGGAATTGACGTCATTCTTGCGGCCGGCGCCTATCAGACGCCGAAGCTCATGATGGTATCAGGCATTGGCCCCGAGGACGAACTCGGCAGGCACGGGATCAAAACGAAGGTCGCATTGCCGGGCGTCGGCAAAAATCTGCAGGATCACTATGAATGCCCGGTCGTTGCGACGACCAGGGGATCGTTCGGCTATTACGGGCAGGATCGTGGCTGGCCGATGATCAAAGCGGGATTGCAATATCTCCTGTTCAAGTCAGGTCCGGTTTCGACGACGGGCGTGGAAACCTGTGCCTTCTACGATCCGGACGGGAACAATGACCAGCCGACGATCCAGATGTTCTGCGTGCCCACCGTCTATCTCGATCGCGATGTCATGGGGACGGAGCCCGGCGATGGCGTCACGATCAATTCGCTTCTCCTTCGGCCGAAAGCCAGAGGCACCGTTACTCTGACATCTGCCGATCCTCTCGCCGATCCGATCATCGACACCCAGATTTTTGGTCATCCCGATGACCTGCGCCTGACAATGGCCGGGTTTCGTTTTGCGCGCACCGTCCTGGCGGCGGCCCCGATGCGGGATCTCATCGACAAGGAGATTTTTCCCGGCGCCGACGTCGTCAGCGAAGAGGCGATCGCGGCACATTGCAAGCGGACGGTCAAGACCGGCTACCATCCGGTCGGAACCTGCAAGATGGGACGGGACAGCGATCCGGAAGCGGTGCTCGATCTCGACCTGAAGATCCGGGGCACGCGTGGCCTGCGCGTCGTCGATGCCTCCCTGATGCCGACAATCGTAAGCGGAAACACCAACGCCGCCGTGCTCGCGGCGGCGGGAAAAGCCGCCGACCTCATTCTTGCATGATACGGGATTCGATATCGCGATGAAAATCACCAAGCTGACGACCTACATCGTTCCGCCGCGCTGGATGTTCCTGAAGATCGAGACCGACGAAGGCATCACCGGCTGGGGCGAGCCCGTGGTCGAGGGTCGCGCGCTGACCGTGCAGGCGGCCGTCCACGAGCTGGAAGACTATCTGATCGGCAAGGACCCGTTCCTGATCGAGGACCATTGGACCGTCATGTACCGCGCCGGCTTCTATCGCGGCGGCGCCATCCACATGTCGGCGCTCGCCGGCATCGACCAGGCGCTCTGGGACATCAAGGGCAAGGCGCTTGGACAGCCGATCCATTCGCTGCTCGGCGGCCAGGTGCGCAACAAGATCAAGGTCTATTCCTGGATCGGCGGCGACCGTCCCTCCGACGTCGCCCGTAATGCGCAGGACGTCGTCGATCGCGGTTTCAAGGCGCTCAAGATGAATGGAGCCGAAGAGCTTCAGATCGTCGATACCTATGAGAAGGTCGAGGCCATCATTGCCAATGTCGCGGCGGTGCGAGAGGCCGTCGGGCCGCATGTGGGAATCGGTGCCGATTTCCACGGCCGCGTCCATCGGCCGATGGCCAAGGTTCTCGCCAAGGAGCTCGAGCCCTACAAGCTGCTCTTCATCGAGGAGCCGGTATTGTCGGAAAACCGCGAGGCGCTGAAGGAAATCGCCAACCATTGCTCGACGCCGATCGCCTTGGGTGAGCGCCTCTATTCGCGCTGGGACTTCAAGTCGGTACTGTCGGACGGTTATGTCGACATTCTCCAGCCCGATCTGTCCCATGCCGGCGGCATTACCGAATGCCGCAAGATCGCGGCCATGGCCGAAGCCTATGACGTGGCGCTCGCCCCGCATTGCCCGCTTGGGCCGATCGCCCTTGCCGCCTGCCTGCAAGTCGATGCCGTCAGCTACAATGCTTTCATCCAGGAGCAGAGCCTCGGCATCCACTACAACAAGGGCAACGACATCCTCGACTATATCTCCAACAAGGAGGTGTTCCACTATGCCGACGGCTTCGTCTCGATCCCGCAGGGTCCGGGCCTCGGCATCGAGGTCGACGAGACCTATGTTATCGAGCGCGCCAAGGAAGGCCATCGCTGGCGCAACCCCGTCTGGCGCCACGAGGATGGCAGCGTTGCCGAGTGGTAGGAGATTGTCATGGTGAACCGTCTTTCCAACAAGCGTATCCTCGTAACCGGCGCGGCGCAGGGCATCGGCCTTGCGATCGCCAAAGCCTGTGTTGCCGAAGGCGCCAGCCTTCTTCTCATCGATGTTGATGGCGAAAGACTGGCCCGCGAAGCCGAGGCGCTGAGGACCGGGGGCGCCAAGGTCTGCCATCAGGCCGTCGATATTGTCGACGCAGCGCAGGTCGCATCCGCCGTTCGCCTCGCGGGCGACGAGCTTGGCCCCCTGAATGCCTTGATCAACAACGCCGGCGTGAATGTCTTTGCCGAGCCGCTGGCGACCTCAGAGGCGGAATGGCAGCGTTGCTTCGACATCAATCTCAAGGGCGCGTGGAACTGCTGCAAGGCGGTCCTCCCCGGTCTCATCGAGCAAGGCGGCGGCGCCATTCTCAACATCGCCTCGACCCATGCGTTCACCATCATTCCCCACACATTTCCCTATCCGCTTGCCAAGCATGCCCTGCTCGGCATGACGAAATCGCTTGGCCTCGAATACGCGGCCAAGGGCGTCAGGGTGAACGCGCTTGCACCAGGCTATGTCGCAACACAGAAAGTCATCGACTACTGGAACAGCTTTCCCGATCCGGAGGCCGCAAAGGCGGAAACGATGAGGTTGCATCCCGGCGGGCGCATTGCGTCGCCGGAGGAGATCGCGCTTGCCGCCGTCTTCATGATTTCCGACGAATGCCCGTTCATGAATGCCACCTGCCTGACGATCGACGGCGGATTGAGCGTGCAGCAACATCCCTGAACAGCCAGCTTGGTCCAATCCTGTGGTTGGGTACGCGCTACTGACTGCTGCCGGAGCCGACCACGACTGAAGCCGGAGCGCGCTCCGGCTTCCCATCATTCACATTCGCTGTCAGATTACGATGCGCCTCTTAACGTGGTGGAGCAATCGAACCGCGTCGGATCAACTGGCACTCCATTTTCAACCGCACCGGCTGCTTTTTAGGCTGCGCCACCTTTTCCATAAGCTCGGCGACCGCCCAACGACCCATCTCCTCATGCGGCAGCTTCAATGTTGTAAGAGGCGGCAGGATTTTTCGGGCGAGGCTTTCATCGTCAAAGCCGACGACGGAAATATCGTCGGGGATTTTCAGCCCGCGCATTCTGATCGCATCATAAGCACCCATCGCCACGCGGTCGGAAAAGCAGAACACCGCCGTCGGCGGCGACGGCAGATCGAGAAGCTGCAACATTTTTTTCCGACCGAGATCGAGCGACCAGGCTTCCGAAAGGATTAATTCCGGATCGACGGCGATATCGTAGGTCGTCAGCGCCTGGCGATAACCGCTCAGGCGGTCCCGAGCCGCCTCCAGTCTCTGTCTGCCTGCATCGATCATGGCGATGCGGCGATGGCCGGCCTTGATCAAGGCCTCTGTTGCCGCATAGCCACCGGCATGATCGCCCGGAATGATTGACGAGAACTCGGCGCGCTGCTGGTGGCAGTTCAGCAGGACGGTCGGATGGTTGCCGAGCTTCGAGGGTAGCACGGGCACGAGCTGGGTAATGAGCGTCGCGTAGATTACGCCGACAATCTGGCGCCGTCCGAGATAATCCAGGATGGATTCAGCAAATTCGATCTGTCCGCCGGTGACGACGGTAAGAGCCGCCAGCCCCTGCTCTTCCGCAGCGCTTCGAACGCCCTCGATCAGTGGCGCGGCATGCTGCGAGGCCATGAGATCATCGATCAGGAGCACGATGATCCCACCGATCGGATCGTTGGCCGGCACGGTCTTCTGGTAGCCAAGTTCCTCGGCGACCGCCAACACCCGCTCGCGTACCTTCTCCGAAACTCTCTTGCCGGGTGCCTCATTCAACACCAGGGAAACCGTCGCATGCGAGACGCCGACCTGCGAGGCGATATCGGACATGGTCGGTCGTTTCGTCGTCTTGTCGTTCACTCAGTTTCTTTCTCGGACTCAAGGGTAGCCAGCACGCACGTTAGAAAATCTGACGGACAATGTGAAGCTGCGGCCCTTGCGGAAGTTATGTTTATAAGTTACGAAACTTATATGTAACTTACTTTGTGACTTAATCCAACCAGAAAGCTTGCGGCTATGACCATCGCTTCCCGCCGTTTCGCCGACACTCATTCCGGGCCGCGTGCGCGCCTGTCTCTCGACGGAACCTGGGACTTTCAGCTGGAAGGAAAAACCCCGACGACGATTGCCGTGCCCGCCCCCTGGCAAGCGCATTTTCCGGATCTGCGGGCAGCAGCCGGTGTCGCAACCTATTCCCGCGGCTTCACTGTGCCGCAGGAGTGGCTCAGCCGTCAGGTTATCGTGCATTTCGGCGCCGTGAACTATTTCGCTGAAGTCTCGATCAACGGCCGCGCTCTCGGTTCTCACGAAGGCGGCTTTCTGCCGTTTGAATTTGTCATTCCCGCCGATCTGCTCACCGGCGAATTACGCCTGGAGGTGAAGGTTACGCTGCCGAGCGCCGATGCCCGGGCCTTCCCGGATTTTCCGTTCGACGAGATCCCGCACGGCAAGCAGAGCTGGTACGGAATGCTTGGCGGCATCTGGCAATCGGTCTGGCTCGAATGCCGCAGCGAGGCGCATATCGCCCATCAGGCTATTCGCGCCGATCTCGCAACGGGGGACGTCGCCATCGATGTCGAACTGGCGGCAGCTTTTACCGGTGCCTTGAAGATCACGCTTCTCGATCGCAATGGTGCGGTGGCAGCTTCGACCGAACTTGCCCTCAACGATGAGGCTCGGACCTCGGCAAGGCTCAAAGTCGCCAATGTGGAGGCATGGTCGCTCGACGAGCCCGCGCTGTATCGGGCCGTTGCCGAGCTGTCCGAGGGTGGCGCCGTTATCGATGCCGCTGAGCAGAATTTCGGCTTTCGCACCTTCGAGGCAAGGGATGGAAAGTTCTTCCTGAACGGGCAGCCATTCTACATGCGCGGCGCGCTGGACCAGGATTATTATCCCGAAGGCATCTACACACCACCGTCTCTGGAGTTTCTGGAGGACCAGGCACGCAAGGCAAAGGAACTCGGCCTCAACCTCCTGCGCTGCCACATCAAGGTTCCCGATCCGCGCTACCATGATGTGGCGGACCGGTTCGGCCTGCTGGTCTGGACGGAAATTCCGAATATCCAGACCTTCACCGAAAAGTCGGCGAAGCGCCTGCTCGATACGATGGAAGGCATCCTGCGGCGCGACGGCAACCATCCCTCCATCGTGATCTGGACGATCATCAACGAGGATTGGGGAACACGCCTTGTCGAAAGCGCCGACCAGCGGGCCTGGCTGGAAAACGCCTATCACTGGCTGAAGAAGAAGGACCCGACGCGGCTGGTCGTTGACAATTCCGCCTGCATTCCGAACTTCCATGTCGTCTCCGACATCGACGACTACCACTATTACGCCTCGGTTCCGGAAATGGCGCGCGAGTGGACTGACTGGGTATCGTCTTTCGCCGCGCGGCCGGACTGGTCCTATTCGCCGAACGGCGATGCGAAGCGGCGCGGCGACGAGCCGCTCGTCGTCTCCGAATTCGGTGTCTGGGGCCTGCCGCATCCCGAAAAACTCAAGAAGGACGGCAAGGAACCATTCTGGTTCATCAATGGCCTTGAATGGGATAGCGACGGCGCGACCTATCCGCATGGGGTCGAGC
Source organism: Rhizobium sp. WW_1 (assembly GCF_003610155.1). Classification (NCBI taxonomy): domain Bacteria; kingdom Pseudomonadati; phylum Pseudomonadota; class Alphaproteobacteria; order Hyphomicrobiales; family Rhizobiaceae; genus Rhizobium; species Rhizobium sp. WW_1. The sequence continues at coordinate 554,276 of NZ_RAIN01000002.1, read as the reverse complement.
AGCGCTTCCGCACCTATCAGTTCGATAAGGTCTTTCCGTCCTTTAGCTCCTTCATCGAAGATGCGCAGTGGCATCAGTTCAATGCCCTCAAGTTCGAAATCGAGGAGATGCGCCGCCATGCCTCGATCCAGGGCTATGTCATCACCGAGCTGACCGATCTGCACTGGGAAGCGAATGGCCTGATGGACATGCAGCGCAATACGCGCGCCTATCACCACCGTTTCCACGAGATCAATACCGATGTCGTCATCGTCCCACGCATGCAGCGCTATGCGGTCTGGGCAGGCGACACGGCGAGCGTGGAACTCGAAATCTCGACCGGCGGCAAGGCGCTCCCAGCGGCCGAACTGAGCTGGAGCATCGATGGTGCGACCGCCGGAAGAATGGCGATCCCGGCTGCCAACGCAACATCGGTGCATCATCTGCCGGCACTCTCTCTGTCCTTTGAGCCGGTCATGGCCGGCAGACAGATCAGCATTCAGTTTACGCTGAGCGCTGGCGGCCAGGAGATTGCGCGCAACAGCCTCGACGTCAGCGTCTACCATCGCCGCTCCAAGCCGACGCTTTCCGTGTTCTCGGCGGAACCCGAAATCGCAGAATATCTGACCGTGCTCGGCTATGCGATTGTCGAAGCAGACAAAGCGGATGTGCGGGTTGCATCTTCCCTGAACCAGGCCGATATCGACTCCATGGAGCATGGCGCCCATTATGTGTCGCTCGCCGATGCGCCGCCGCTGCCGTTCGGCAACCTGCGCAACGACCAGCCGAACTGGAATTACCCGACCGGCGGCGACCGTGGGCAATCCATGCCACAGATGCGTGTCACCGAACGCAACGGCACCATCTGGAAAGGCAATTGGGTGACCGGCTTCAGCTGGCTGAAACGCTCGGGAAAATTCGAGCGCCTGCCGGGCGGCCCATTGACCGACCTCTCGTTCGTCGGCGTCAACCCGAACCGCGTCATCACCGGCTTTCGGCCGATCCATTTCGATGGCCTGGTCCACGCAGGCACAATGGTCGGTTGGGTCCACAAGCCATGTGCAACGATTGCCGAACGGCAGGTCGGCGCTGGTCGGATCGTCGCCACGACCTTCGGCCTGATGCGCGAGCCGGCTGGTGTCGATCCGGTGGCGGCAACTCTGCTTGATTGCATCATCGAGACGGCAGCGGAATAGGCAGTGGCGCGATAGCTACGACTGTTAGCGGCAAGGGATATCACGCGGCTCGTTGGCTGCGGCGCAGGGCATAAGGCCACCACGTAACGGGCGGCCCGGGAGGAAAACAAAAAAAGCCTGGAGGAGAGAGAATGCGTAATCTGTTGAGAACATCAATTGCGGCACTAGCCCTCATGACTGCCTTTCCGGCATTCGCGGTCGAAAATGTCGTCTGGTGGGACTTTCTGTCCGGAGGCGATGGCGTGCGCATGAAGGCGCTCATCCAGCGCTTCAACGATGAGCACAAAGACAAGATCCAGATCACGGGCACGACGCTCGAATGGGGTATCCCCTACTACACCAAGCTACAGACATCCGCAGCCGTCGGCCAGGGACCTGATATCGCCACCTACCACCTGTCGCGTCTGGCAGGCGCGGTCGCGGCCAAGACCATCTCGCCGATCGATCCGAAGGAACTCGAGGCCGTCGGACTGAAGGACAGTGACTATCCGCCGAACGCAATCGCGGCCTCGACGGTCGATAATGTGCGCTATGCCGTCCCCTTCGACGTGCACGGAGAAGTGCTCTACTACAACAAGACTATACTGAAAGAGCTGGGCGCATTGGGCACCGACGGCAAGCCGACGGGCATCGACACCCTGGAAGGCTGGCGCGCGGTACTAGCCAAGGTCAAGGACGCGGGCAAGAACGGCGTCGTCATCTCCTCGTCCAACGGCGACCTGCGCGATATCTACACCCTGTTCGGCCAGCAGGGCGGTCAGCTGACCACAGACGGCAAATTCCTGCAGGGCGATAATTTCGACAAGATGGAGAAAGCCTACAACGAAGTCACCGATTGGGTGAAGCAAGGCTGGGCGCAGCCCTATATCGACACAGAAACCATCACCCCCACCTTCATCGCCGGACAGTCCGCGTTCTTTCTGAACGGCAATTGGGAACTGCCGACCATGGAAACGGAGGTCGCCAAGGGCAACGGCTTCGATTATGGCATGGTCAACATTCCGGCCTGGATGGGTAAGCCAGCCAACTGGTCGGACTCGCATTCCTTCGTGATCCCCAACAATGTCGGCAAGACCATAACCCCGGAAAAGCGCGCCGCGGTTCTCGAGGTCATCCGGTGGATGAATGTGAACTCGTTGGAATGGGCCGCTGCCGGTCACATCCCGGCCTATCTGCCGGTTAGCACCTCGACCGCCTACAAGGCGCTCAAGCCGCAGGCGGATTATGCCGCCATGGCGCTCAACGCCTTCTACATGCCGAAGACGCCATTGACGGGTGCGGCCTCGAAATTCGACGACGACTGGCAGAACATGGCCTCCGGCCCGCTCAACGGCGACGGCGATGTGAAGGAAACGCTCGAGAAGTTTCGCGATCATATGAACTCTCAGTGACGTTTTCTTCAGCAGCCCCGAGGCTCCTCCCTGCCCCGGAGCTGCGCTAATCAGAGAGGTGACGGATGGCCGCAGTCAGCAACAGGAAACAGGACAATCTGGTTGCCGCGCTACTGGTCGCCCCGGCGGTCATCGCGTTTCTGGTGATCTTCGCCTACCCGACATGGCGGATGGTGGCGATGAGCCTGACCAATGCGCCGCTGATTGGCCCCGGCGAATGGGTTGGCTTCGACAATTACACACGCCAGCTCTCCTCCCCCCAATTTCAGAGGGCGCTTCTGAACACGCTCTATTTCATCGTCCTGACCGTCGTGCCCGGCACGTTTCTCGCGCTGTTCATCGCGATGGGCATCAACCGCCTGAGCGGGCGCATACAGATGCTGGTGCTCGCGTGCTTTTTCCTGCCCTCTATCCTGCCGGTTTCGGTGGTGACGCAGATCTGGACCTGGATCGCGAACATGCAATACGGCGTCATCCAGACTGTCATCGGGCTGTTTACGGGCGGCCGGCCGCTTCCGGTGCTGCGGTCGCCAAACTATTTTATGCTATCCGTTGCCATCGTCACGATCTGGTGGACTATCGGCTTCAACATTCTTCTGTTCCTTGCGGCGCTGCGCAGCATCTCGCCTGACGTCTACGAAGCGGCCGCGCTCGACAATGCCAACCGCTGGCGGGTGTTTTCGAGAATAACCTGGCCGCTGATCTGGCCTGTCACGGCGCTGGTTCTGACGCTGCAGCTGATTGCGCAGTTCAAGATCTTCGCGCAGCCCTACCTGCTCGGCTATTTCGCCCATACACCGGCGGATGCGCAGTCCGTGGTCATGAGTGTCATCTACGATCTGGCCTTCAAGCAGAACAAGGGTGGCGAGGGTGCAGCCGTCGCGACCATCCTGTTCGTCATCATTCTCATCGCCTCGGTCCTCCAATATCAATTCCTGCGGGCGCGAGGCGAAAAATGAGCGTTCTCACCACAGGCGCGCAAACGGAACTGACCGCGGCAAAGAGCCATGTCGCCTCACAAGGCTGGGGCGGGCGGGCATTGACTGCGCTGACGACGTTCGGCGCCCTCGTCTGGTTCTTTCCGCTCTACTGGGCGGTGATGACGTCGATCAAATCGGACACCGAAGTGGTAAGCCGCTCGCCCGGGCTTTTCCCGAAGGCACCGACGCTCGAACCCTATCGCTACGTGATCGAGCATTCGAGGATCGTGCAATGGTATATGAACTCGGTCGGCACCTCGGCGATCATCGCAGTTCTCGTGCTCGTAATGAGCGTGGGATGCGCCTATGCGCTCAGCCAAATCCAGTTTCCGGGCCGCCGCGTGATCTATGGAGCGTTGATCGCCTCGGTGATGGTGCCGGCGGAGGCGCTCATCATCAACCATTTCGTCTTGATGAACACATTTGGGCTCATCAACACCTGGGGCGGCATCGTGCTGCCACAGCTGGTAGTGCCATCGGTCATCATCATCCTCAAACAATTCTTCGACCAGATCCCAAAGGAATTCCGTGAGGCGGCGATGCTCGACAATGCCGGGCACTTGAGAACGCTCTGGAAGATCTACGTGCCGATGAACTGGGGGGTGATCACTGCGCTTGGCATAACCACCTTCATCGCGGCATGGAACAATTTCCTTTGGCCATTCCTAGTCGCAACGTCGGACAGCACGATCACCATCCCCGTCGGCATCACCCAGGTAAAGGACGTGTTCGGCGTGCGCTTTGCCAAGGATATGGCCGCCGCTGTCCTGGCTGGCCTCCCCGTCGCCGTTCTCTACCTTCTTTTTCAAAAGCAGATTACCCGCGCCATCATGCTTTCCGCCGGCATAAAGGGATAGCCGCCTCTTACCGTCCGCCCACTTACGCTCTTGACGGAATTCGAACCTGCACCTCTCATAACTCTACCGAGATAAGCCGTTCTAGTTTTGGCCTTATCCGTCTAGTCAATTCAGGCGCAGATATAACCCTTGGGGCAATTTAGCTCTCAGCCCGCGACATTGCGACCCTCCCATTATACCCATAGCAAGCTAAGGGCTTCGCTTTCAGAACCAGTCTTGGGCGAAAACGGTGGTTCCGTCTGGCCTATCGTTGCTCAATCTTCAACGATCCCCCGCCTCGATCAGTGTCTGTACAGCGGAATCGAAGTGCGCGGCCATTGCCTGTGAATCGGCACGCGGTTAAGGAGCAAGTCGGCATTACAAGCTATTGAAATTTTTAGGATTGACGGGGTCACTTGGCGCCGCCGGTTCGCACCGCGACAATGAACGGATCGCGCTGGACTATTTCTTTGTCCTGCTCACTTGATGACTTGGTTCGTGCCTAGAAAGGCTTGCGATAGCGATCACGCACCTCCTTGTAGACGTATCTACATACAGCACTGATAAGATCTATGCTTAGCTTTTGAACCAGTTCAAACGTTCGACCCATTCCGCGCGATGTCGGCCGGCTGTTTCACGGCGATGCTGGGCGTTACGGCTGGCCGGATCGTCGCCGACGATGACGACCGCAAGCCCGGTCTTTACGCCGGTCTCGGCCTCAAGCCCTGCCGCCGCAACCTTCACAGCTTCGATCACCGAAGCTGCCGCCTTCTTTCCGTCGATCACTGTTGCAAGCGCCATCTCTCACCCCATGCGCTCGGAGGCGTAGGAACCCGGGCTTGCCGGGAAGACGACGGTTCGGTTGCCGTTGAGGAAGGTGCGGAAGTGGATATGGGCATGGATGGCGCGAGCGAGAACCTGGCTCTCCACGTCGCGGCCGATCGAGACATAGTCGTCGGCCGACTGCGCATGCGTGATGCGCGCCGTGTCCTGCTCGATGATCGGACCCTCGTCGAGATCGGCCGTGACGTAATGCGCCGTCGCCCCGATCAGCTTCACGCCGCGCTCATAGGCCTGCTTGTAGGGGTTCGCCCCCTTGAAGGACGGCAGGAAGGAATGATGGATGTTGATGATCCGGCCCGACATCTTCCGGCACATCGCATCCGACAGCACCTGCATGTAGCGGGCGAGCACCACCAGTTCGGTGCCGGTCTGCTCGACCAGTTCCAGAAGCTGGGCTTCGGCCTGCGGCTTGTTCTCCTTCGTCACCTTGATGTGGTGGAAGGGGATGTCGTGATTGACCACCACTTTCTGATAGTCGAAATGGTTGGAGACGACGCCGACGATGTCGATCGGCAGGGCGCCGATCTTCCAGCGATAGAGCAGGTCGTTGAGGCAATGGCCGAAGCGCGAGACCATCAACAGCACCTTCATGCGCTTTCTGCTGTCGTGGAATTCGGCGACCATCGCAAACTTGTCGGCGATCGGCTTGAAGCCTTCGATGAGCGCCGCCTCGCCGACGCCTTCCTCGGAGATGAAGGAAACGCGCATGAAGAACATGCCGGTGTCGAGATCGTCGAACTGGCTGGAATCGACGATGTTGCAGCCTTGTTCGGCCAGATAGTTCGATATCGCCGCGACGATCCCGCGTGTCGACCGGCACGCAACTGTCAATACATAGCTCGTCATGGCAATTCACCGCTGATGGTCGTCGAAACTGGGCCGCAATCTACGATGCCTTTTGCAGTTCCGGCAGGGCTTCGAAGAGGTCAGCGACGAGGCCGTAGTCGGCGATCTGGAAGATCGGGGCTTCCTCGTCCTTGTTGATGGCGACGATGACCTTACTGTCCTTCATGCCGGCCAGATGCTGGATGGCACCGGAAATGCCGCAGGCGATGTAGAGCTGCGGCGCAACCACCTTGCCCGTCTGGCCCACCTGCCAGTCGTTCGGCGCATAGCCGGCATCCACCGCTGCGCGCGATGCACCGACGGCTGCCCCGAGCTTGTCGGCGACGGGAAGGATGACCTCGCGGAACTTTTCCGCCGAGCCAAGCGCACGGCCGCCAGAGATGATGATCTTCGCAGAGGTCAGCTCCGGACGGTCGGAGGACGACAGCGCATCGCCGACGAAGCTTGAAAGACCGGGGTTGGCAGCAGCGGAAACGCTCTCGATCGCGGCATTGCCGCTTGCGTCCGCAGCGGCAAACGACGCCGTGCGCACGGTGATGACCTTCTTGGCGTCGGTCGACTGCACCGTCTGGATGGCATTGCCGGCATAGATCGGCCGCTTGAAGGTATCGGCAGAAACCACTTCGATGATTTCCGAGACCTGGGCGACGTCGAGCAGGGCGGCCACGCGCGGCAGCACGTTCTTGCCGACCGAGGTGGCGGCACCGATGATGGTGTCATAGGAACCAGCCAGCGATACGATCAGGGCTGCCAGCGGTTCGGCGAGATTGTTGGCGAGGCTCGCATCCTCGGCCACCAGCACCTTGGAGACGCCGGAAAGCTTGGCCGCCTGTTCGGCTGCAGCTTTTGCGCCAGCGCCTGCGACGAGGATATGGACCTCGCCGCCGATCTTGACTGCTGCCGTCAGCGTCTTGGCGGTCTGGTCGGAAAGGTGGGCATTGTCGTGATCAGCCAGAAGAAGAATGGCCATGATGAAGTCTCCTTTTCCTGGACCTTAGAGGACGCCTGCTTCGTTTTTCAGCTTGTCGACCAACTCGGCGACCGACTTGACCTTGACGCCTGCCTTGCGGCCGGATGGCTCCTCGGTCTTCAACACCTTCAGGCGCGGCTCGGTCGACACGCCGAAATCGGCCGGCGACTTCTTGTCGAGCGGCTTCTTCTTGGCCTTCATGATGTTCGGCAGCGAGGCATAGCGCGGCTCGTTGAGGCGCAGGTCCGAGGTGACGACGGCCGGGAGCTTGACCTCGATCGTCTGCAGTCCGCCATCGACTTCGCGGGTGACCTTGGCCTTGCCGTCACCGATCTCGATCTTCGAGGCGAAGGTGGCCTGTGCCGTGCCGAGCAGGGCCGCCAGCATCTGGCCGGTCTGGTTCGAGTCGTCATCGATCGCCTGCTTGCCGACGATGATGAGGCCGGGCTGTTCGGCGTCCGCGACGCCTTTCAGGATCTTGGCGACGGCGAGCGGTTCGACTTGATCGTCGGTCTCGACCAGGATGGCGCGATCCGCGCCCATGGCAAGCGCCGTGCGCAGCGTTTCCTCGGCCTTGGCAGGTCCGATCGAAACGACCACCACTTCCTCGGCCTTGCCGGCTTCCTTCAGACGCAGCGCCTCCTCGACCGAAATCTCGTCGAACGGGTTCATCGACATCTTCACGTTCGAAAGCTCAACGCCAGAACCATCCGGCTTCACGCGGATCTTTACGTTGTAGTCAACGACCCGCTTAACGGGAACCAGTATCTTCATGGGATTCCTCCTGGATTTGGGTTGATCACATACGGCCGCGCAGGGCATCGGGATCATACGGCGATTCAGCAATCACGCGTGCTTTGCGCATCTCACCCAGGATAAGAACTTCCAACTCCGTCCCCGGTTCTCCGAGCTCGACAGGAAGGAGTGCGAAGGCAATATCGCACCCAAGCGTATAGGCATAGCCGCCTGACGTGATGCGGCCGACCAGCTTGCCTGCTTGATAGACGCCCTCATGGATGAACGAACTGACGCCGTCCGTATCGATGGAAATCGTAACCGATCGTTGCTTTACGCCCTCTTGCCTCTGACCCAGCAGGGCTTGCCGACCGATGAACTCGCCCTTGTCCAACCGCACGAAGCGATCAAGGCTGCTTTCCCATGCTGTGAGTTCCGGATTCATGTCGCGATACATGGCGCGATAGGATTTCTCCAGGCGCAGGGATTCCAGTGCCTGAAGGCCGATCAAGCGCATGCCATGGGCGGCGCCTGCCGAAAGCAGCGCTTCAAGAAGATGACGCTGGTAGCAGAGCGGATGATAGAGCTCCCATCCAAGCTCGCCTTCGTAGTTGACGCGCAGCAGCCGCACGTCGCTCGCCAGGCCGACGGTCGCCGAACGCACGCTGAACCAGGGAAAAGCCTTGTTGGACAGATCAAACTCCGTCAGTCCTTGTAGCACCTCGCGCGCCTTCGGCCCGACAATGGTGAAGCAGCCGCGCTCGTTCGTCACATTTCGCAACTGAACCGTCCCGTCCTTCGGGAGCAGCTTTGAAAGATCATCGAAGTTCCAGCGCTCGGCTCGCGGCGTCGAGATCAGATAGAATGTGCCGTCCTCCAGACGGGAGACGATATATTCTGCCTGAACGCCACCGGTTTTCGTCAGATGATGGCTGAGATTGACGCGGCCGGGCTTCGGTAGCCGGTTGGCGAGAATTCCGTCGAGCCAGGCTTCGGCCCCTTCGCCGGAAACCTCGAACTTCGTCATCGGCGTCATTTCGACAAGACCGACGGCGTTGCGCACCGCATGGACTTCTTCGCCGACATATTTGCCTTTTTCCGTCCAGCGCCAGCTATACTGATCCTTCGCCTCGACGCCTTCAGGCGCGAACCAGTTAGGCATCTCCCAGCCGTTGAGCACGCCCCAAACGGCGCCGTGCTTGCTCAAGAGATCGTAGGAGGGCGCGGTCTTCTGCGGTCGAGCCGCCGGCATATCCTGACCCGGATAATGCGGCTCGGCATGGGTTCCCCAGCTTTCGCGGACCTTTTGACGCGTCCACTCCTTGTTGGCATAGTCGCCAAAGCGGCGCGGATCTAGCTCGGACGTATCGAGGCTGTTTGCGCCCTCGACGATGCGCTCGGACAGGTAATAGCCGATAGCGCCGCCCCAGAGGATGCCGCCGGGCACGCCTTCGGCAATCCAGATATTCTCCAGCCCCCAGGCCGGCCCGACGAGCGGCAATTCATCGGCCGTCATCTGGAAGGGCCCACGGACATTTGCCTTGATGCCGACCCTGCCCAAAGCAGGCACAAGCTCCATGGCACGCTCCCAATTCCACGAAACGGAATCGAAATCCTCCTCCAGCAGATCGGCACCGAACCACTCTGGGACCCCGTTCTCGGCAAAGAGCTTCAGGCGCTCGGTCTTCTCATAGGGACCAAACATCAGACCATCGCCTTCCTCGCGCAAATAGCCCTCGAAAGCCTCGTCGCGAAGGATAGGCATCTCAGGCAATCCCTGGCGCTTACGCTCCACGACTTCCGGAACCGCATCGGTGATCCAGTATTGATGAACGATCGGGATTGCCGGAATTTCGAGGCCGAGCATGGCGCCGGTCTGGCGGGCGTAGTTGCCGGTTGCCGAAATCACATGTTCGCAAATGATCTCGCCATTGTTGGTGAGGATTTTCCATTCGCCACCCGGCAGACGTTCAAAGCCGCGAACTTCGGTGTTGAGATAGATCTTGGCACCACGGTCGCGAGCACCTTTCGCCATCGCCTGAGTGACGTCGGCCGGCGCAATGTGGCCGTCATCAGGGTGATAAAGCGCGGCCAACATCTCATGATTGTTTTCGAGCAACGGCCAAAGCTTTCGAGCCTCTTGTGGCGTCACCAGTTCGGCGCGGATACCCTGAACGGCGGCGACGCTCATATAGCTCTTGTACTCGTCCAGCCGGTCGCGCGTATTGGCGATGCGCAGCTGCCCGCATTTATGCCAACCCACATGCTGGCCAGTCTCCGCTTCCAGACCTTCATAGATCTCGATCGTCTTGGCAATCATCCGGCCGATATTGATGCTGCGCGCATAGGAAGGAATGAGGCCGGCGGCATGCCATGTCGACCCTGCGGTCAGTTGCGTGCGTTCCAGCAGTGCGACATCCGTCCAGCCACGTTTGGTGAGTCCATAGAGGATGGCGGCACCGACACAACCACCACCGATAACGACGGCGCGAGCATGAGTTTGCATTAGGATTTCCCAAGTTGATTTCCGACGAGACTAACGGCGGCAACGGCGGTTGTGATGTTGCAAAAAAATGCAAAGGGTCATAACTTCAAATTATGCATAGACTTCGATCGCTCGTACCCTCAGCCAATTATCTCTTCGTCTTCGAAGCTGCCGCACGGCGGCGAAGTTTCACGGCGGCTGCCGAGGAGCTGAATGTGAGCCAGCCGGCCGTCAGCAAGACGATCAAACTGTTGGAGGAAGCGACAGGGCTGAAATTGTTTCACCGAGAACATACTCGGCTGGAACTGACGGCCGAGGGACTGAGGTTCTATCGCGAGACCCAGCAGGCCTTCGACCATCTCCATATGGTTCTGACTTCCTTACGCAAGAAGCATTCAAACGATACCGTCAGGGTGTCGTTCTCGGCGTCCTTCGTGCAGCTCTGGCTTCTTCCGCGGCTCAAGGATTTCAAGGCGAGATACCCCGATATTTCGCTGCGCATCGAGGAGAGCAGCCGCGACGATCAGGATCTGAACGAGGAAAACATAGATCTTTCAGCGCGGCTTGGCGCCGGCAAGTGGCCGGGCATACATGCATGGCATTTCGTGACGGAAGAGGTCATTCCGGTATGCAGCGCCGAATATCTCAGGGAATACGGCCCGATCAGCGATGCCGCTGATCTGCTCAACCACCGACTTCTGCACTTCGAGGAAAAACATCGCGTCCGGCTCGGCTGGCATGAATGGCTGGCCCAGCATTCCGTTCCAGCTGGCCGCATCAACCAGGACTTCATCTTCACCGATGCCCTCAGCTCGATCGAGGCGGCCGTTTTCGGACAGGGTATCGCGCTCGGCTGGAAGCATCTTGTTCATGATCATGTCCAGGCCGGCCGGTTGGTCTATCCGCTCGATGCAGTCTATCGCTCCGGCCAAGTGATCCATCTCATCATGCCTGCCCAGCGCCCCGCGAAACCCGGCGCCATGCTCTTTCGCGATTGGCTGCTCGAACAGGGAGCTGATGCTCCCGTCTTCGAGGTGGGCACCACACCTGCCTAGAGCCTTTCGCCGGCGAAATGCGCGATCTGGGCACCGACTTCATAGTAAGCCTCCTTGAGGCTCCGTAAGGACGGCTGCTCAGTATCGGTCACGGGAAGCGGAAGATCGTCTTCGCTCAGCTCTCCAAGAATATGGCCCGCCAGCGTCCGTCCGAAAACCGTGCCCGGCGCTATGCCGCGGCCATTGTAGCCGGAAAAGCCGATGACGTTGCGTTCGAAGCGATGGAACCGCGGCAGGGCGTTGTCCGTCATGCCGATCTTGCCATACCATTCATGCTCGAACTCAACCGGCCCCAATTGTGGAAACAGCCGCGCCAGCGACCGCTTCGCCCAGCCGACATGCACCGCTTGGCCGGTGTTGCGCAAGGCGCCGACGCTGCCGAAAACGAGACGACCCGCGCTGTCCATGCGAAAGGAGGACAATATTTCCTTGGTGTCCCACACGCCTTCCCGACCAGGAAGGATGGAACTGCGCAGATCGGGCGGCAGCGGCCGGGTGGCGAGATTGAAATACGGAAGATGCACCTGCTCGCGGCGAACCTTTGCCCAAGGTCCCTTGCTATAGGCGTCGGTCGCGACGACGACCCATTCAGCACTCACGAATCCGCCGGGAGTCGAGACCTTCCAGCCAGTTCCGTCGCGCGTACATGAGACAACGGGCGACCCTGTGTGCAACGTGGCTCCGGCGCGCACCGCCGCGTGCGCGAGCCCCCGCACATAGGCGAGCGGCTGTAGCGTCCCCGCCCGCCGATCAAGGAGCGCACCCGCATAGACCTTCGTACCGATGCGGGCCGCCGTCTCATTCGCATCCAGCAGTTCGACCGGCGCTCCGCGCTTCTGCCATTGCCGCGCGCGCTCCGTAATTTCAGTCAAGCCGGATTTGCCGACCGCGCAGTGCAGAGTGCCGTTGCGCTCAAGTTCACACGCGATGCCGTGCTTGTCGATGATCGACATGACGACTTGCGGGCCATTGCCGAGAAGCTGGAGGAGCCGCTCGCCATAGACATCGCCAAGCTCGCCCGGCAAGTCGTCGGGCATCACCCACATGCCGGCGTTGATGAGGCCGACATTGCGGCCCGATCCGCCAAAGCCGACTTCAGCACCCTCGAGCACCACGACGCTTCGGCCGGCCTCGGCAAGATGCAGGGCCGCCGAAAGTCCGGTGAAACCGCCGCCGACAATCACCACGTCTGCAGCGAATTGGCCGGCCAAGGGAAATGTCGAAGGGGGCGCGATCGCCGTTCTTTCCCAAAGACCATGGGAGCGTGGATCATTCAACATAACATGGCTCCTTCCAACCAGTCGCCCATTCAATCGAGAGTCTTGTTCTTCGGTTGGCCGAATGCATAGTCGGTGACCTTGGGCAGCAGGATCTCCCTGCGATAGTTTGGCGGCTTGTCGCCGACAGATGCACCGGCATTCAGGATCGCGGCCTGATAGTCGTCGGCGAACAGCGCATAGGGATAGGGCGCATCGATGGCGGTGACGCGATCGAGTTCCGCGCGGAATTCAGCCGGGATCTCAAACTCGAGCGCGGCGAGATTGTCGTCGAGTTGCGAAAGCCGGCTGGCGCCGACGATCGCCGCAGCGACCCCCGGACGGTTGACGCACCAGTTAAGCGCCACCTGCGCCATGCTGCGCCCCATCTCGTCGGCGACCCTTTCCAGCACGGTGAGGATGCGCGTATTGCGCTCGGTGAACAGTCCGAGGCCGCCGCCTGATGTGTCCTGCGAAAGCCGTCCCCCTTCAGTCGCGCCGGGGCGATATTTTCCGGATAGGAGCCCCATGGCAAGCGGGCTCCAGGCGGTGATGCCAAGACCGAGCGTCTCAGCGAACGGCACGAATTCGTGCTCGATGCTCCGCTCCACCAGCGAATAGGGCAATTGCAGGCAGATCGGCTGGGTGAGCGTGTGCGCTTCCGCCCATGTCTGGGCACGGGCTGCGTACCAGCCGGGCACGTCCGAAAGCCCGGCATAGCGGATCTTGCCGGCACGCACGAGGTCGTCGAAGGTCCGCATGACTTCTTCAGCCGGCGTCATGCGATCCCACGTATGGAGAAGATAGAGATCGATATAGTCGGTCTTCAAACGCTTCAGCGACGCATCGACGGCCTGCATCATTGCCTTGCGGCCGTTTCCGCCGGCATTCGGGTTACCAGGAGACAGGCTGTTGGAGAACTTTGTGGCAATCACGACTTCATCACGCAAGCCCGCTTCTGCCACGAAGCTGCCGACAAGCTTTTCGCTCAAGCCGCCGGCATAGGAATTGGCCGTGTCGATGAAGTTGCCGCCCGCTGCGATATAGCGCTCGAAAATCGACCGCGCCGTCTCTTCATCCGCGCCCCAGCTTCCACCGATGCCGCGAATGCCGCCGTTGCCGAACGTCATTGTGCCCAGGGCCAGACGGCTGACACGCAGCCCCGAGCGTCCAAGCAGATAATATTGATCGACAGACATGGCTGCTCTCCCGGTCGAAGCTGCCCGCGTCACATGCTGCCGGCATAGGGCCGACGAGCGATGCTCTGCTGGACGTAGTTGATCATGGTGATGAAGTCGAAGACGGGGCGGCCCGTCGCGGCCTGGACGGCATGCGCATAGGGCGGCAGATCGCTGCACTCCAGAAGTATGGATCGGACATGAGGATGTTCCTCCACCAGACGGCGGGCAACACGCGTCACCTCGCGCTCAATCTCGGCCGAATCCAGCGTTCCCTTTTCTTCGAGGATAGCCTGGCGAAATTCCGTCTGATCCTCCATGCCGGCGATCGCAAGTGAAATGCCGTCCGGCACATTGCAGGCCGCAAAATGTCGGGGCGTCAGCCGCGATGCATTGGCTGTGATGACGCCGACGCTACCGCCGCAAAGCGCGTGCATGAAGGGAATTTGCATCAGGCTCGACAGGAAGACCGGGATGTCGAGCGCCGCTGCCACCTCCTCCTGAAAATAGGCCATGAAACCGCAGGCACCGGTAATGGCCTTGACGCCGCGGCTTTGCAATTCCAGGGCAGCTTCCACGAACGCCTCCTTCAGGGCGGGATCTCGCTGGTTCAAGAGCCGGTCGATCGACGCCCCGCGTACCTCCTGAAACCGGACCGGATAAGTGTAGGTGGTGGCATTGCCGACATTTCCTGGAACGCAGGGATAGGCGGCATCGAGGATCAGAATGCCGATCTGCTCTCCATACCATGACTGCGTCCTGCGTGTGACCGTATAGACCGTCATCGCCATCTCTCCCAATGAATGTTCGCGCGAAGCGGGAGAGATAGCCTCTCCCGCCCGGCAAAACTTTACTGCACCAGACGCGGAGCACCGGTTTCGGCTGCCGTTCCGTCGAGACCGTAGGATTTGAGGATCTTGACGATCGTTCCGTCCTTATGCATCGCCTCGATATTGCTATCGAGCGCCTCGCCGAATTCCTTTGCCTTCAATGAATATGGAAAGGCAGCCTGCGCCGCTTCCTTGGTCGCCTTCACGCGCGGATCGGCGGCGGCAACGGCGACCTTGACATCCTTCAACGCGCCCTTCTGCGCAGCAACGACGCCCGTCGAATAGCCGTCCACGGCGACATCGATGCGTCCGGCGAACAGATCCTGCTGCATGTTGACGGAATTCGGATAGAGCTTCAGCGACGCACCGAGCAAGGTCTTCAGATCGGCAACCCAGAGATAACCCTGGACCGTACCGACCTTCTTGCCTTCAAGATCGGATACATTCTTGAAGCCTTGCTTGGAGTAGATCGCCATCTGGTCGGTATAAAGCGGCGCGGACAGGTTCATCGCCTTGGCCCGCTCCGCGGTGCGATACCAGTCGCCTGTGGTGATATCCGCCTGGCCGGACAGAACATATTGAATTGCGGCAGCCGGATCGACCGCGACCGCCTTGACCTGCAGGCACTCACGCTTGGCGAATTCGGCGGCAATATCGCCGTCGATCCCCTTCATGTTGCCGCTATCATCCATGTAGGAATGTGGCGCATAGGTCGTTACCGCGACCGTCAGCGTACCCGGTTCGATAGTGCTGAATTTATGCTTCGGCGTGCAATCGGCGGCAAAGGTCATCTGGGCCGACAAGAACAATCCAGCAATGCCGGACACGAGGAGGAAAGCCTTGGACTTCAATGCAGGCATGCCGGAATTCCTTTCAGTGGAAAGTTAGCGTTGAGCATAGAGGCCGGCACGCTTCTCGACATAGCTGACGAGACATGCGGCCGGTATCGAAATGCAGGCGTAAAGAGCGCCTGCGCAAAGCAGAACCGGAAAATAGCGGAAGGTGTTGGAGCCAATTTCGTAAGCCCTGCTCACAAGCTCGGGTAAGGTAATCGTGAAGCACAGCGAAGTACCCTGGAAGATCAGGATCGAGAAACCGAGAAGCGCCGGCAGCGCCACACGCAAACCCTGCGGCAGCAAGACATAACGCAGCTCGTCGGTACGGTTGAGACCGAGCGCTTCGGCGGCCTCGCGTTGGCCCTGCGGGATCGATAGCAGGCTTGCTCGAATGATCTCGCTGGTATAGGCGCCCGTATTCCAGGCAAGCGCGATCACCGCCGCCGCGAAGGATTCGATCGTCAAGCCTGCGCTGGGCAGTCCGAAATAGATGAATTGCAGAAGTACCAGCGCCGGTGCTCCGCGCCCGATTTCGACAAGCAAAAGCGAAGCGATCCGCAGTGTCCTGTTGCGCGCCAACACACCCAGCGCCAACAAAAGTCCGAAGGGAATACCAAGCAGAAGGCTAAGCGCGGTAACCTGAAGGCTGATTGAAAGACCACCGAGAAGGTCAGGCGTCCAGGAGGCAATTTCTTCAAAGGTCGGAAACATCAGCGCGCCACCTTGGATCGGAGATGAGCGTCGGTCAGCCGTGACAACCAGGCCACCGGCAAGCTGAGGAAGATGTAGAAAAGTCCGACGACGGCGAATATTTCCAGACCTCGAAACGTCAGTTGCGAAAGCTGGTTGCCCTGGTAGACGAGTTCCGTCACCCCGATCGTCGAGGCAACTGCCGTCTCCTTCATCAGACCAATCAGATAGCTTGCTGCCGACGGCAGGGCCACCCTGAATGCCTGTGGCGCCACGACATCCCTCATCGTGTACCACCGGCCAAGGTCGAGAGCAGTCGAGGCCTCCCATTGGCCGTGATGAATCGAGCTTAGGGCGCCGCGGTAGATTTCGGCCATGTTCGCTGCAGCGATTAGGCCAAGACCGGACAGGGCAGCAACAAAGGGATTGATCGGGAAATAGCTCATTCCGAGGCCGAAGAAGATGATGAACAACCACAGGATCGGCGGAATGGCGCGGATGATCTGTATGACGGCCGCGGCCAGGAGACGCGCGGCAAGAAATCGGCTTCGGCGTGCCGCCAAGAGCGGCACGGCAAGCACGGCACCGATGGCGAAGGAGCCGATCGTCAAGGCGACCGTCCAGGCGAGCCCCCGAAAGAACATGAAAAAGTCGGCAGCACTCATCGATCATGCACCGCGCGAAGGAAGCGACGCGTCCGCTCGTGCTGCGGATTGCGCATGACCTCAGTCGATGGGCCCTTTTCCACGATTTGCCCGTCCGCCATGATCATCACCGTGTCGGACACGTTTTCGGCAAACCCCATCTCGTGGGTCACGACGATCATCGTCATGCCGCTTTCGGCCAGCTCCCGCATGACCGCCAGCACCTCTAGCCCAAGCTCCGGGTCGAGCGCGGATGTCGGCTCGTCGAACAACATGACCTCGGGATCGAGCGCCAGGGCTCGGGCGATGGCGATTCGCTGCTGTTGCCCTCCCGAGCAGCGACCGGGAAACTGCGCTGCCTTTTCGGCAAGTCCGACGCGGTTCAATAGTTGCATCGAGCGCTCGTCTGCTTCAGCCCTGCTGCGGCCAAGCACCCGTTCCTGCGCAAGGCTGACATTGCGCAACACCGACATATGCGGAAAGAGATTGAACGATTGAAAAACCATTCCAACACGCCGACGCAAGCTCGAAAGCTCGCTGCGAGATACCGGTTGCGCCGCGTTGATCGTCGTTGGGCCTATGGTAATGGTACCGCCGGATGGCGGCTCGAGATAATTGATGCAGCGAAGAAGCGTGCTCTTTCCCGAACCGCTGGGGCCAATGATTGCAAGAACTTCACCTGAACCGACTTCAAGATCGATCTGGTCCAGAACAATATGCGTTCCATAGTGCTTGCTGAGCGAGTGCAGACCGATAAGGGTCTTGCCGGACGTGGCTTTCATATAATTCCGAACCTCTCGCGTGAAGTGGATATGAAAATCCAAGTTCTCGCTCTTGCCGACGATGCCGTCAGTGCCATTCGACCTCCGAGAAGACGCACACACCCACGCGAGCGCATCCTGCCTTACGACGACGTGATGTTTGCTTTTCGGCTGCTTCGCTTTTTGAAGCAGCTCCGTTCCCATCTTTATTTGCCTAAACTTAGCATCGTGTCGCGGCGACGGGACTGCAAAAAAAATGCATGGCAATATAACTTGAGGTTATGAGGTGCGATCGGAGTGTCGGTGGTCAATTTTACAACCGCGACCAGGGCCTGCGAGATCCCTTATTCTATATCCCCGATCGGTCGTTCCCGATCCCTGGCATCGATCAAATCAGATGCGCGAAGGCGGTACTGGCGAGGATATCTTGGTTTGGCATCGCATATCTCGGGCTTTTGTCCGTCTTCGATCCGGTCAATCCAATCGAGGAGCCGAGCCTTCAAATCATCTGCAACCTCCCGAAACGACGTTAAGCCGATGAGGTTCACCATTTCGTAGGGGTCGTTGTCCAGATCGTAGAGATAGCTTTCCCTATAGATATTCGAGCTCGGAAGATCTTCGTTGTATTGGGATGTCACTCCATACTTCCAGCGATGGGTACGAAGAGCCCGGCCGGTCTCCGTTTCTGAGATCTGAAAAAATACGTCCCGCCGCCATGGCGCCCGATGATCGCGGATGACAGGCATGATCGAGCTACCCGCCATTTCTGCCGGCACCGGAATTCCCACCGCATCGAGTAATGTGGGAGCGACGTCGACTGTGCTGAAAAGCGCGCGCACCTGCCCCCCGGCGACAAAGCCCGGCCCGGTTATCATGGTGGGAACACGAACGGCACTATACCTATCCGGGATCGCTCCGCGTGGTAGCTCCGCGGACTTTTCCTTCCGGCCGGATGGACATTTGCGTGATGATCCACGCGCCACCGAAGCGTATAATTTTTATGCAACTATATTGGCTGCTGATTTTATCAGCAATTCATCTCCCCAACTACTTTAACAAAATCAATGCATTAGGATTTGGCACGCCGCTTGCTTCGATATCAGCGAGTTGGTGGCTAGGGTTCCGGCGCTTCGTTGAAAGCGTGGCTGGTCCGAGAGCTACCACCGGATGGGGGAGAAATCCCACCGGATGCACGGCGGGATAAAAGCCCGGGAGACCTCGTAAGCCAAGGGATTGGCGGCGCGATGGTCTTTGCCGATCCCTTTTTGACAAAAGCAAAAGGGGAATTTCAATGCAGACTTTTTCGAAAATCCTTTCCGTCACAGCCCTGTCGGTGTCGCTGGCCCTGGGGCTCGGCTCCGTCGCCAGCGCCGCGCCGAAGACCAGCTTCAAGGTCGCCTGGTCGATCTATGTCGGCTGGATGCCGTGGGGCTACGCCGCCGATCATGGCATCGTCAAGAAATGGGCCGACAAATACGGCATCAACATCGAGGTCACCCAGTTCAACGACTATGTCGAGTCGATGAACCAATATACGGCCGGCGCCTTCGATGCGGTGACGCTGACCAATATGGACGGCCTGTCGATCCCGGCCGCCGGCGGAGTTGACACGACGGCGGTCATCGTCGGTGACTTCTCCAATGGCAACGATGCCGTCATCCTCAAGGACAAGGCCAACCTCGCCGATATCAAGGGCCAGAACGTCAACCTCGTCGAATATTCCGTCTCGCATTATCTGCTCGCTCGCGCGCTCGACAGCATCAAGCTCACTGAGCGCGACGTGAAGGTCGTCAACACCTCTGACGCCGATATGGTTGCGGCCTACAAGACGCCTGATGTTTCCGCCGTCGTCACCTGGAACCCGCTGGTTTCGACCATTCTCGAAGACCCAACGGCAAAGAAGGTTTTCGACAGTTCGCAGGTGCCGGGCGAAATCATCGACCTGATGGTCGCCAACAGTAATGTGTTGAAGGACAACCCGAATTTCGGCAAGGCGCTCGCCGGCATCTGGTATGAAACGGCCGCGCTGATGAAGGCCGACACGCCGGAAGGCAAGGCGGCGCGCGAGGCCATGGGCAAGGCGTCGGGCACCGACCTCAAGGGCTTCGAAGCGCAGCTCGCGGCAACGCGGCTTTTCGACAAGCCCGCCGACGCGCTCACCTTCACCACCTCGCCGAACCTGCCGAAGACCATGGATCTGGTGCGCAACTTCCTCTTCCAGAAGGGACTGCTCGGCAATGGCGCGGCTTCCGCCGATGTCATCGGCATCGAGATGCCCGACGGCAAGGTGCTTGGCGACAGCAAGAACATCAAGCTTCGCTTCACCGACGCCTACATGAAACCCGCCGCCGACGGCTTGCTCTGAGCCTTCTTGAACGGCGGCGCGCCAGCGCCGCCAGCCATTCCTTCCGCGGAGCCTTTCATGCGTTGGATCAATACCAAGCCAAGTCCCGGTGCGCAGCTTGCCTTGACACTTCTGCCTTT
Source organism: Rhizobium sp. WW_1 (assembly GCF_003610155.1). NCBI lineage: Bacteria > Pseudomonadati > Pseudomonadota > Alphaproteobacteria > Hyphomicrobiales > Rhizobiaceae > Rhizobium > Rhizobium sp. WW_1. Next base: position 534,281 of record NZ_RAIN01000002.1, on the reverse strand, counting down.
TGCGCTGCTGATCATCGCCTATGCGATCGGCTCTGCCGCAAGGCTTGCCGAAAATGCCAATGACAAGCTGCTTCCCAATTTCGCGGGCTTTGCCGACGCCATCAACCGCCTGGCCTTCATCGCCGATCCGCGTACGGGAGACTACCTGCTGTGGTCGGATACCGGGGCAAGCCTGGTGCGACTGCTTTCCGGCCTTGGCATATCGACGGCGATCGCGCTTTGCCTCGGCATGCTGATCGGCATGCTGCCTTATCTGAGAGCCCTTCTGTCACCCTTCGTCGCCGTCATTTCCATGGTGCCGCCGCTGGCACTGCTGCCGATCCTCTTCATCGTCATGGGTCTTGGGGAAACCTCGAAGATCGCGCTGATCGTCATCGGCGTCGCGCCGACGATGGTTCGGGATCTGGCCCTGAAGGCGCTGGAACTGCCGCGCGAACAGATCGTCAAGGCCGAGACGCTCGGCGGCTCCTCCTGGCAGATCGCCCTTCGTGTCGTGCTGCCGCAGATCCTGCCGCGGCTCATTACCTGCCTCAGGCTGCAGCTCGGCCCGGCCTGGCTGTTCCTGATCGCCGCCGAGGCGATCTCTTCCGACGCGGGCCTCGGCTACCGTATCTTCCTCGTGCGCCGCTATCTCTCGATGGACGTGATCTTTCCCTATGTCGTCTGGATCACGCTGCTCGCCGTGCTGATGAATTATCTGCTCGATCGCGTCCGCATCGTCGTCTTCCCCTGGTCCGAACTGGAGAAGCAGGCATGAGCGAGCTCAAGATAGAAAAGGTCTGGAAGGAATATGGCGACCAGATCGTGCTCGAGGATGTCTCGCTGACCGTCGCTTCGCGCGCCTTCGTCGCGCTGGTCGGTCCCTCCGGCTGCGGCAAGTCCACCTTCCTGCGCATGCTGCTCGGGCAGGAACAACCGACGCGGGGCACGATCCTTCTCGATGGCACGCCCCTTCCCTCCGAACCGTGTGCCGACCGTGGCGTGGTCTTCCAGCGCTATTCGGTCTTTCCGCATCTGACAGCACTCGGCAACGTGCTACTCGGCAAGGAGCTTGCCGCCTCGCGCTACAAGGCACGGCTCTTCGGCCAGGCTCGCCGTAACGCCATCGATGAGGCACGCACGCTTCTCGCCGAAGTCGGCCTTGCCGGCGCGGAGACCAAATACCCGGCCCAGCTTTCGGGCGGCATGCAGCAGCGCCTGGCATTGGCGCAGGCGCTCATCATGCGCCCCAAGGTGCTGCTGCTCGACGAACCTTTCGGTGCGCTCGATCCGGGCATCCGCGCGGAAATCCATACTTTGATGAAGCGCCTCTGGCATGAGACGCAGATGACCGTGGTCATGGTGACCCATGACATGCGCGAGGCCTTCACGCTTGCGACCCGCGTCGTCGCCTTCGAACGTCGACGCGATCGACCTGAAGAAAAAGAGCGCTACGGCGCCACCATCACCAAGGACATCTCCATCTGGCCGCCGCGCATCGCCGGCGCGACCTCGATCTTTGGCCCCGACCGGGACGGCCCGGTCTCTTCCCTGGGGCACAGCCGGGACGACCTGGCACCGTCGGGAAACTTTTAGCCATGCAGCACATCAGACGTTCGCCGGAAGAAATCGCCGCCAATCGCGCGCGATATCAAGACCATCAAAGGAAGGGGCTGGAGTTCGCACCCAAGGCATTGCCGACGCCAAGCCCGCTTCCCGCCAGGGAGATCGACCCCGCCCTTGTCGTCCACCAGGAGACCCTGCCCGGCGGCTGGTACTGGTCGACACGTGTCACGAAGGGAGAAACGCTGCGCATCGCGCAAGAACAAGGGTTCTCCAGCATCGCGCTCGTCGCCTGGAACGAGACCGACCAGAGCGAACGGCTGAACCTCGTCGATACCGTCAAGATGCAATGGACGACGGCGCTGTCGAAGGGCCGCGTGATCTTCTCTGACATGGGCCGCGTCATGTTCTCGGTGACGGAAGATTCTTCCGGCGCTCATGATTGCCTGATGGGCGGCTCTACCGCCGCCTCGACCCTCGCAAAATATGGCGAAGGCAAGCGCAACACCCGCGACAACCTCGTGCTGCTTGCCACCAAGGCCGGGATGGACCGGCGTGACATTCCTGCTGCGTTTTCGCTTTTTGCCCCTGTCCGCGTCGACGCGGACGGCAAGTTCGCATGGCGGCAGGAGCTTCTGCATGATGGCGACTATGTCCACCTTCGCGCCGAGATGGATATGATCGTCGGCTTTTCCAATTGCCCGCACCCGCTCGATCCAAATCCGCATTACGCGCCGAATCCGGTCGTCATCAGCCGCCTGGCTTCCCGGCCCATCGTGTCCGACGATCTCTGCCGGACTGCCACCGCCGAAGCCGTGCGCGGCTTCGAAAACAACGCCTTTGCCAACCTTTGAGCCGGGAGAACGATCATGAGCGATTTCATCCAGACCGCGCCTTCCCGCACGCTCGATAAGGCTTTGCAGGATCATTTCATCGCCGCCGAGGCGCCGTTTTCGACCATCGTGCGCAAGGGCCAGACGCTGCGCATCGAGGACAGCTACGGCCAGCAGGCGATCGACACGCTGTTCTACAATGCCGGCGATTATTCCGAGCGCTATTCCAACCAGGACACGATGCGCGAACAGGGCGCCGCCTACATCACCACGGGCACCCGGATCATCTCCAACGAGGGGCGCGTCATGCTGACCATGACAGCCGACAGCTGTGGTCGGCATGATACCTCGGCCGGCGCCTGCTCCTGCGAGAGCAACACGGTGCGTTTCGGCCATGGCACGAAGTATCTTCACGCCTGCCGCGACAATTTCGTGCTCGAAGTCTCCAGGCACGGCATGGGCAAACGCGACGTCGTGCCCAACATCAACTTCTTCATGAACGTGCCGATCGAACCATCAGGCGAAATGACGATCGTCGACGGCATCTCCGCTCCCGGCGATTATGTCGAGCTGAAGGCCGAGATGGACGTACTCCTCGTCATCTCCAATTGCCCGCAGATCAACAATCCCTGCAACGGCTTCGATCCGACGCCGATCCGCGTACTCGTATGGGACGGTGAGGCTTGAGATGTTCAAGAAGATATTGATCGCCAATCGCGGCGAGATCGCGGTGCGGATCATCGGAACGCTGCGGCGCATGGGCATTGCCTCTGTTGCGGTTTACTCCGATGCGGACCGCTTCTCCAAGGCCTCCCTGATCGCCGACGAAGCCATAAGGCTCGGCCCGGCGCCGGCTCTCGAAAGCTACCTCAATGTCGACGCCGTCATTGCCGCCTGCAAGGCAACGGGTGCCGAGGCCGTACATCCCGGCTACGGCTTCCTTTCGGAAAACATCGGTTTTGCCGAACGGCTGGCAAGGGAAGGCATCGTTTTCATCGGGCCAACGCCTGATAATATCGCCGCCTTCGGGCTGAAGCACACGGCGCGCGAGCTGGCGCGCAGCAGCGGAGTACCGCTGCTTCCCGGCAGCGATCTGGTCGAGACAAGCGAGGCAGCGCTCACCGCGGCCGCCGAAATTGGCTACCCGGTCATGCTGAAATCGACGGCCGGAGGCGGCGGTATCGGCATGCAGCTCTGCGAGGATACTGATAGTCTCCAGGCTGCCTTCGACAGCGTGCAGCGCACCGCCAGGGCGAGCTTCGGCGATGCCCGTGTCTATCTGGAACGCTTCGTCGCCAGGGCGCGGCATGTCGAGGTGCAGATCTTCGGCGACGGCAAGGGCCGCGTGATCGCGCTCGGCGAGCGCGACTGCTCGCTGCAGCGCCGGAACCAGAAGGTGATCGAGGAGACACCCGCGCCCGGCCTATCGCCCTCCGTGCGCGAGCGCCTGCATGGCGCAGCGATCGCGCTTGGCACCTCCGCGCACTATCGCTCGGCCGGTACGGTCGAATTCCTCTATGATCCCGCACGCGAGGAGTTCTACTTCCTCGAGGTCAATACGAGGCTCCAGGTCGAGCATCCCGTCACGGAGGCCGTCTACGGTATCGATCTCGTCGAATGGATGATCCGTCAGGCCGCCGGAGAAGAGGTGATATCAGGCAATGAACGGCTTGTTCCGAAGGGAGCGGCGATCGAGGCGCGCGTCTACGCCGAAATGCCACATGCGGGCTTCCGGCCGAGCGCCGGTCTTTTGACGGAGGTCGTCTTTCCGCAAGACGCGCGCGTCGACGGTTGGATCGAGACGGGCACGGAGGTCACGCCCTTGTACGACCCGATGCTCGCCAAGGTGATCGTCGCTGCCGAAGACCGGCCGGCCGCGATCGAGAAACTCAAAACCGCGCTTTCGCAAAGCTCCATCTCCGGCATCGAAACCAACCTCAACTATCTGAAGGCGATCGCCGGATCGGATCTGCTTGCGAGCGGCAAAGTGGCGACGACAGCACTCAAGGATTTTGCCTTCGTGCCCGATGTGATCGAGGTGGTGGCGCCCGGCGCACAGTCGAGCATCCAGGAGCTCCCCGGCAGGCTGGGACTCTGGCATGTCGGTGTGCCGCCCAGCGGCCCGATGGACGAGCGCTCGTTCCGCCATGCAAACAGGCTGGTCGGCAACGCCGACGAGACTGCCGCACTGGAGCTGACGGTCTCGGGACCGATCCTCAAGATCTTCTCCGACGTGACGATCGCGCTTGCGGGCGCTCGTATGCCGATGACCCTCGATGGCGTTCCGTTACCCCATGATGAAGCCATCATCGCCAAGGCAGGGCAGACGCTTGCCATTGGCGCCATAGACGGCCCGGGCCAGCGCTCCTATCTCGCCGTTGCCGGCGGCTTTGCTGCACCGATCATGCTCGGCTCCAGGGCGACCTTCGGCCTCGGCCAGTTCGGAGGTCATGCGACGGGCACGCTGCAGACCGGCCACGTCTTGCGGCTGGCACGTGCGGCTCAGTTGCAGGCCAGGCCGGCGGCAATGCCTGCCGCCCTCACCCGGATCTGGGAGGTCGGCGTCGTCTACGGACCGCATGGCGCGCCGGACTTCTTTCTGGACGACGATATCGAGACCTTGTTCGCAGCCGAGTACGAGGTGCATTTCAACAGCGCCCGCACCGGTGTGCGCCTGATCGGGCCTACACCCAAATGGGCACGCAGCGACGGCGGCGAGGCCGGCCTTCACCCCTCCAACCTTCACGACAACGCCTATGCGATCGGCGCGATCGATTTTACGGGCGACATGCCGATCATTCTCGGTCCCGACGGACCGAGCCTCGGCGGCTTCGTCTGCCCGGCCGTCATTGCGCGCGACGAGCAGTGGAAAATGGGGCAGTTCAAGCCGGGCGACAAGATCCGCTTTCACCCCATGGCGCGCCGTGAGGACGCCATCGCCGGCCCGACGGTTCGCCGCGCGCCAAAAGAGACCGGATCGGCGATCGTCGGCCAGAACCGGGACGGACCGGTGCCCGTGGTCTATCGCCGGCAGGGCGATGATAATCTGCTGATCGAATACGGGCCGATGACGCTCGACATCGCGCTGCGTTTGCGTGTCCATCTGTTGATGCAGGCGATCGTCGATGCCCGCCTACCCGGCATCATCGACCTGACGCCCGGCATCCGCTCGCTGCAGATCCACTATGACGGGACGACGCTGACGCGAAACCGCTTGCTTGGCCTTCTGACCGAGATCGAGGCGAGCCTGCCAACGGCAGATCAGGTAACGGTCCCAAGCCGGATCGTACACCTGCCGCTCTCCTGGAACGATCCGCAGGCCGAGCTTGCCATGCGCAAATATCAGGAACTCGTACGCCCGAACGCGCCATGGTGCCCTTCCAATATCGAGTTCATCCGCCGCATCAACGGCCTGCCCGATGAGCAGGCCGTCCGCGACATCGTCTTTGACGCCAATTATCTCGTGCTCGGCCTTGGCGATGTCTATCTCGGTGCGCCTGTCGCAACGCCGATCGACCCGCGCCATCGGCTGGTGACGACGAAATACAATCCGGCGCGCACCTGGACACCGGAAAACGCCGTGGGGATCGGCGGCGCCTATATGTGCATCTACGGCATGGAGGGACCGGGCGGCTACCAGCTCTTCGGCCGCACGATCCAGGTGTGGAACAGCTGGCGTCAGACGCCGGCCTTCGCCAAGGGCAAGCCCTGGCTTCTCAACTTCTTCGACCAGATCCGCTTCTTCCCCGTCAGTCACGAGGAGCTGACCGAAGCGCGCGCCGCCTTCCCGCACGGCGGTTATCCGGTCAGGATCGAGGAAGCGGAGTTTTCCTATTCGGCTTACGAGGCGCAGCTTGCCGGCGAGGCTGGCGCAATAGGCGCCTTCAAGTCGAAGCAGCAGGCGGCTTTCGAAGCCGAGCGGCAACGCTGGAAGGAACTCGGGCTCGACAGCTTTTCCGTTGACGAAGGCTCAGTGCCCGGTCTTGGTGGAGACATCCCCGAAGGCTGCTTCGGCATCGAAAGCGCGGTGCCCGGCAATGTCTGGAAAATACTCGTCGAGGAAGGCCAGCCGGTTGCAGCCGGCGATACTTTGGCCATCATCGAGTCGATGAAAATGGAAATCAACGTCACCGCGCACGCGCCCGGACGGGTCCGCGATCTGCGCGCTGGACCGGGACGCAACGTCAAGGCCGGCGACGTGCTCGTCATTCTGGAGGAAATCTGATGCTGCCCACCATTCTCGATCTCACCTCGGTCAAGGACGCCTACAAGGCAGGCCTCTCGCCGCTCGACCTGGTGGAGGAGATCATCGAACGATGCAACGCATCCGACGATCCGGCTGTATTCATCACCCTGACATCTCCCGAGGCCCTGCGGCAGGCCGCCCGGGATTTGCTGGCAAAGGCACCCGAGCCCAACAGCCTGCCGCTCTGGGGCATACCTTTCGCAGTCAAGGACAATATCGATGTTGCGGGCCTGCCGACGACAGCTGGTTGCCCCGCCTTTGCCTATCATCCCGAGGCAGATGCGGCGGTGGTCGCGCGCCTCAGAGCAGCCGGCGCGATCGTCATCGGCAAGACCAATCTCGACCAGTTCGCAACCGGCCTCAATGGCACGCGCTCGCCCCACGGCGCACCGCGCTCGGTTTTCGATCGCGCCTATGTCTCCGGCGGCTCCAGTTCCGGTTCGGCGGTTGCCGTGGCCGCCGGTCTTGCGAGCTTCTCGCTCGGGACCGACACGGCGGGCTCCGGCCGGGTACCGGCTGCCTTCAACAATCTCGTCGGCATCAAGCCGACGCCAGGGCTCGTTCCCAATGTCGGCGTGGTGCCGGCCTGCCGCAGCGTCGACGTCGTCACCGTCTTTGCGGCAACCGTTGGCGATGGCGTTGCCGTCCGCAGGATCATGGATGGGTACGATGCCCGCGACCCGTTCTCAAGGCGGGCGCAGCCCGCCCATCTGCCGTCGACGCGCCTGCGCATTGGCGTGCTCGAAAGCTCTGAGCGCGAGTTCTACGGCAACAGCCAAGTCGAGGCCCTCTACGACGCCGCCATCGACAGGGCGAGATCGCTTGGCGCAGAGATCGTGCCCTTCGATTATGCCCCTTTCCGGCAGGCGGCCGAACTGCTCTACAGCGGCCCCTGGGTTGCCGAGCGTCTGGCGGCGGTCAAGGATTTCCTCACCACCAATGCCGGCGATTTCGATCCGACGGTCAGAACCATCATCGAAGGGGCAAGAGGCTATGACGCGGTCGCTGCCTTCGAAGGCAGGTACAAGCTGGAGGCATTGCGGCAAAGGACAAGAACGGAATGGCAGAAGGTCGATTTCTTGATGCTGCCGACATCGCCCACGACCTATACGGTCGAGGAAATGCGGGCCGATCCGATCGTCAGGAACAGCCATTTCGGTCGCTATACGAATTTCGCCAACCTGCTTGATTGCGCGGCAATCGCCGTTCCCGCCGGCTTCGATGCCGAAGGCCATCTGCCCGCCGGTGTGATGCTGGTCGGACCGGCTTTCACCGATGACGCGCTGGCACCCTTTGCCGACGCCATGCATCGAACACTCGGCGCCGGAATGGGCAAGGACCGCACCGCCGCCCTGCCCGAGGCAAGCCGCGTCGAGCCCTTGGCCGACGACATGCTCCCGATCGTCGTCGTTGGCGCACACCTGACCGATATGCCCTTAAATCACGAATTGACGGGCGTCGGCGGATACAGGCTGAGGACCTGCCGGACCGACAAAAGCTACCGCCTCTTTGCGCTCCCTGGCACAGTCCCACCCAAGCCGGGACTGCTGCGCGATCCCGGCTTTACCGGCAATGGCGTCGAAGTCGAAGTCTGGGCCTTGCCGCCCACCGCATTTGCCAATTTCGTTCAAAAAATTCCGGCACCGCTCGGCGTCGGCAAGATCATGCTCGATGACGGCGATTGCATCACCGGATTTTTATGCGAAGCCCATGCGGTCGTGGGCGCACCAGACATCACCGAATTCGGTGGCTGGCGCCATTTTGTCCTTTCCCGCAATTCAGCCATCTGAAAAGGAGAAAAAATGGGGCTTCTGTCAAAGGCAATGAAGCTGGTTCGCCAAGGTCTGATCGCCAGAACCGGCGCCATCGGCATAGATTATTCCACCAAACGCGATTTTCCACCGAAGGTAACCCAAGCCGATAGTTCTTGACGCTTTTGAGATCCGCTCAGTGGCGAGTAGCGGCCCGCATCGTGTCAGATCGAGGTCGCCGGCAAGCTCGTGGAGGTCGATCATGCAAAGGACGGCAGATAAGACCCAGGTACAAACTGCTATCATATTGACTTTTATGCAATTTTGTCTCGTTGGAATTGAATAAATCGCCTAGGCTGGTGACCGCTTTGCCACCAGGAAGCAATGCCACTGTATTCCCAGAGCAAAGCCAGGCTGACGGATGAGTTTGCGGGGCCTCGCGGTTATGTCGACGCGAAGCCCCGTATGGCTATCAGCGCATCATCGCCGCCACATTGCCACCGTCGACTGTGATCACCGCGCCGGTGGATGTGCGCGCGTGAACGAGATGAAGCACGGCCTCGGCCACGTCCTCCGACAGAACTTCCCGCTTCAGAAGATTGCCGCGCATATAGACTTCCGGCGTCACGCCGCGCGCCCGGGCACGCTCCTCCACCATTTCATCCGTCATCAGGCCGGTTCGTATGCGGTCCGGATTGACGGCATTGACAGTGATGCCATCGGCGGCATGCTCCAGCGCATATTGCCGCATCAGCGCCATGAGAGCTGATTTCGACGTACCGTAGGGACCAAAATCGGGACCAGGATTGACGGCCTGCTTGCTCACATTGAAGACGAGCGATCCACCGGTGCCTTGCCGCTGCATGACCCCGATCGCCGCGCGAGCGATGTAATGGTGGCTCCAGAAGTTCAGGTCGAAGGCAGCCCTGAAGAGGGCATCGTCCACCGCCGTCAAGGCTCCCTGGAAGGCAGCCCCGGCATTGGAGACCAGGATATCGATGCCGCCGAATTCCTCGGCAATCCGCGCGATCGCCTGCTCGGCAGCGGCGGGATCGGTCAGATTACAAGAGATGGCAAGACCACCCAATCGCTTGGCTTCGGCCGCCACACGCTCCGCATCGATGTCGATCAGCGCGATTTCCGCGCCCTGGCTCTTCAACATTTCTGCAATCGCAAGACCAAGGCCACCTGCTCCACCAGTCACGGCCGCCACCTGGCGTGTCAGCGGCTTCTCCGTCTGTTTGGTGAGCTTCACCTGCTCCAGCGACCAGTATTCGATATCGAAGAGATCTTCTTCGGACAGCGCCGCGAACCGACCGATGCCTTCGGCACCGCGAATGACTTCGATGGTCGCCTCGGCGACATCGGCGCAGATGCGCGCCGATTTCTGCGTGGCGCCCGCTGCAAAGAGGCCGATACCCTCGACATAGAAGACGCGCGGCATCGGGTCGAGCATCTTCTTGCCACCGCCGACACGCGCATTGTTGCGCTCGAAATAGGCCTTGTAGTCGGCGGCATAGGACGCCACGGCCTCCTTCACCTGCTTCGCCCAGAGATCGACCCCATTCGCCTTCGGCGCGGGCAACGCCACCCCGTAACGCTTGATGTGGATGACATGCTCCGGTGTCGCATTGCCGCGACGGACGAGAGCGGCCGCATTCGGCGCACCACAGAAATCGAGGATGTCATCGCTCGAGCGGTGTTCGATGACGAAGCGGCGTGGGCGCCCTTCTCCCGTACCAGGCAGAGCAATCGCGCCACGCAATATCGGCGCGATATCGGCGATGGAGGCAAGCCCTGCAGGCAGTTCGGCGCTTGCATTGCCAAACGGCCGCGGGCGTCCTTGGGCAATGCGCTTCTCGGCGCGATCGATGGCTGCGATCATGTTTTCATAGGCTTCGCGCGGATCGTCCGACCAGGTGAAGATACCGTGCTTGAGCAGGATCATGCCCGGTGCATCCGGACGCTCGGAAAATGCCTTCAGACACGCCTTGGAAAGGTCGAAACCCGGCATGACATAGGGAACGACGATCATTTCCGGAAAGAGTTCGCGAATGATGTCTTCGCCGCGCGGCTGGTTGGTCAGCGCCACGATGGCATTGGCATGGGTATGATCGACATGCTTGAAAGGCAGGATCGCGTGCAGAATCGCCTCGACCGACGGATTTGGCGAGGCCGGGTCCAGCAGCAGGCGGCGCTGCAGCATGACCATGTCATCGTCCGAGAGAGATGCGTAATTCACCATGGCTTTGAGCGGCGCCAGGTGTAGTGCCGGCAGACCAGCCGGCTCAATCTTGCCCATGTCCCATCCGCTGCCCTTCACGCAAAGTACTTCGACCGGGCTGCCGTCATGATCGATCAGCGTGGTCTTCACCGACGTATTGCCGCCGCCATGCAGAACGAGCTTCGGCTCCGACCCGAGCAGTCGGGTCGTATAGGTACGGATCGCCACGTCGCGACTGACGCCAGCATGTTCGTAAGCGCCAACAATCGAGGCGAAATCCGCTTCGGACCATTTTGATTTCATCTGCCATTTCCCCAGCTGACAGTCTGCGGCCGATGGCGGCAGACATGAAGATGCGTTCACGGAAACCCTCAGTTTTCCGTGCTATAACAAAGACTTCCGGAGGTTCCCCCTCGCGTGATATACAATTGACACCATCAATTGACATTCGTCAACACGATTAAGCGACTTGTTGATTAAAAGCATTTTCTGTGCAACTCAGGCACATCACTGACATCAGGAATTGAATATGACTTCGGACGATCTGACGCCGTCTACACGTGCCATTCCCGCCGAATTCGATGACGCTGTCGTCTGGGCCGCCTGGCTCTATTACGAGAACCAGCTCACGCAGAACGAGATTGCCGCGATGATCGGCGTCTCGCGCGCCACGATCGTCAATTACCTGCAGGAGGCGCGGCAGCGGGGCGTCGTCAGGATTCTGATGAATTCGGAGATCCTCGCGCGCACCAGCATCGCGCGAAAACTGGCCGCCAAGTTCGGACTTGCGGAGGCACTGGTCATTCCGACGGAGAAATCCGCAACGCCGGATGCGAACCTCAAGTCGCTAGGCGCCGGCGGGGCGCGCTTGATAGAGCGTATGGTCGCTCCGGGCGAAACCATCTGTGTTTCCTGGGGACGGACGGTGCTTGCGATCGCCGATGCGATTGCCCTTCCCCGGCCGGTCGAGGGATTGACCGTGGTTCAGGTCACGGGCTCGTCGAGCGGCAAGCGAGAGTTTTCAGCTGAACTCTGCACTTCGATCATGGCACGCAACATGGGCGCAACCAGCATCAACATGCTTGCGCCGACCGTGTTGAGCACAGCAGCGCTTCGCGATGCCCTCATGGGAGAACCGGTGCTCAAGCGGCAATTCGAACTGATCGGCCAGGCCGACATGATCGTATACGGCGTCGGCGGACTTGCCGCTGAAAGCACGATGCGCATCGCCGACGTCACCACCGACGAGGAAATCGACGCCTATGCGCGGGAGGGCGCGGTCGCCGTCCTAATTTGTCGCTTTCTCGATCGCGACGGCAAGCAGATCGTTCGCGATTTTGATCGTCGCATCATCGGTATCGAGCTCGATGAATTGCGCAGCGTTCCGCGCAGACTATGCGTGGCAGGCGGAATCCAGAAAGTGGAAGCGATCCGCGCCGTCCTAGCGGGCGGTTATGCAACCCATCTCGTCACCGATGCGCAGGTCGCGGAACGCTTGCTTGCTGATTGAGGAAAGGGGCGGCCAGAATGCCCGCCCCTTTCCTTACTGCCTGATCGGCGCGCTGTTCATGAACGCGAGCGTCTCTTCAAACGACCGGATACCGGCATCGGAACCGAGGCCGGTCGCCACGAGAGCCGCGGATGCCTGGGCAAAGTTCAGCGACGTTTTCAAATCCATCTTGTGGTGCAGGGCCGTAATGAAGCCTGCATCGAATGCGTCGCCGCAACCCGTCGTATCGACGACATCGATCTGAAACGCCGGCTGCCGTACGATTTCGCCGCACGCTTCGGCGAAGCAGACACCATCCCCGCCAAGCGTGAATACGCAATATTTGACGCCGCGCTGCAGGAAGAAGCGGCTGGCGCCCTCGACGTCGGAAGCGCCAGAGATCTGGCGCGCCTCTTCGATCGACGGCATGAAGTAATCGATATAGGGAAAGAGCGGCGCAATGAGATCGAGCGTTCCGTCATTGGCTCCGAGAAGATCGAAGGTGGTGGTGCGTCCCTGCGCCTTAGCCGCGGCAAGCAGCCTGCGGCTCGGCTCCCCATCGAGCTTCGCCAGCAATCCCGTCCCGCCGAGATGAACGATCGGAGGCGCGAGCACGGCATCGAGAACGCTGTCTGCAATCTCGAAATGATCGGAAGCGCCACGCGCGTGCAGCGCCGGGCGATCGCCATTTCGCCGAATATTCAAAATGGTCGAGGACGTCGGCACCCCTTTCAGCCGTTGCATCTGCGCGGTATCGACACCGAAACGCTGAAGCGTCGCGAGCACGAAATCCGCCTTCTCGTCGTCGCCGACAGCGCCGACAGCGAGACAATTCAAGCCGAGCTTGGCAAGATCGACCACCGTTCCGCCGGCCGTACCCGCAACGGTCAACCTGATCTCGTCGATGAACTCGACGTTGCCACCGGGCGGAATGGCATCGACCGGCCGCCCGAGTACATCCAGAATGTAAAGCCCGATGACCGACACGTCATGAGACATAGAGAACCTCCCCTAAACAGGCCCATACTACGCTATTTCCACAGTGGGAAACGGCGGAACAGGCGCCCCACTAGCTACGATTGCGCAAGGCGAATATCCCGCCTGCAAGCAGAATGAAAATGCCGACGATGGCAAGCTGCAGCGTGCTTGGAATTCCAACGAAGATCAGCACGTTGCTGACGAGCGTTATGAGGAGCACGCCGAGCAGCGTTCCGATCACCGAGCCCGAGCCGCCCGTGATGCGCGCGCCTCCCAGAACCACCGCCGCGATGATCTCGAGCTCCATGCCCGCTAGATCGAACGGGTTGGCAAGACGGTTGCTTGACACATGGACGACACCGGCGATCCCCGCCAGCAACCCGGCATAGGCAAAGACGAAGATTCGCACGCGGAAGAGATTGATGCCGAGCCGCTCGGCGATCGATGGATTTCCACCGACGGCGAAGATGGCCCGGCCCATCAAGGTCCGTTCGAGAATGAACCATGTCACGACAGCCGCAATTACCAGCACCAGCACGGAGGCGGGCAATACCGATACGACGCCGTTCGACGCGTGATGGGTGAAAAGCGAGGCTTTGCCAAAGGCATCCATCGCCGATGGAATGTTCATGAAGAGCGCAGTGCCGACAAACGTCAGCAGGAAGCTGCGGATGACGTATTGCGTACCGATAGTAACGATCAGAGACGGAGCCTGCAGCGTCTGCACGAGAACCCCATTGAGCGCGCCAAAGGCAGCACCGCCGACAGCGGCGAGGATCAATACGATCGTCATCGGCATATCGGGGAACCAGTTCGTGATCAGCATCGTCAGCGCGTACATCACAAAAGCGGCGATCGCCGTAAACGAGACATCGATACCACCAGAGGCCAACACGACGAGCACGCCCATGGCAAACAACCCTCTCACCACGGAGGCGCGCAGGATGTCGACAATGTTGCTCATCTGCAGAAAGTCGGGATTGGCGGCAATCACGACGAGGCAGGTGACGATGGTCAATAGCAGAGTGAAAAGCTCCGGCCGGCGCCCGAACAAATCCCACAGGCGAGGTGCAATACCGTTACGTTGCTTTTTGAAAGTCGTCGCGGATGCGATATCGCTCATTGCGCGATCTCCTTCGAAGTGCTGGCCATGGAGCGATAGACGACATCCTCTGTCAGCCCGTCAGCTTCAAGCGTGGCAACGATGCGGCCCTGGCGCATGACAGCGATGCGATCACAGTTCTGCAGAAGCTCCGGCAGATCGTCGCTGATGATGATGACCCCCATGCCGTCATCGGCAAGGCGCTGAATGATGCGGAAGATCGTGTCCTTCGATCCGACATCGACGCCGACGGTCGGCCCGTGTAGGATGAGCAGTTGCGGATTGATGGTAAGCCATCGCCCGATCAGCACTCGCTGCTGGTTGCCGCCGGAAAGCGACTGAACCGGGATTGCCACATCCGGCGCCACGATCTGCAGATCGGCAACGCTGGTTTCAGCAACGCGCCGCGCCTTGCGGCGGCTGATCATGCCTAGGGCGTTCCGCAGGCGATCGAGGATCGGCAGCGTGATGTTGTCCTGTATCGGCTTCTCGAGGAACAGCCCTTCGGTCAACCTATCCTCGGGCACATAGCCGATGCCGTGTCGGATCGCCTCGGCGGCCGACCGGGGAGCTATTTCCCGGCCGTTCAGGCGGATTGTGCCGTGGCCGGCCGGCCTGATACCTGCGAGGGCGAGAGCAAGTTCATTGCGGCCGGAATCCAGCAGGCCGGTAACGCCCAGTATCTCGCCCTTTCTCAAGCTCAGCGAGATATCATGGAAAGTGCCATCGTCTTCGAGCTTCTCGACCTCGAGCATCACGTCGCCGAGCTTCGGGTCCGTTCTATACCGCGTTTCGCTGATCTCGCGACCCGTCATCCACCGGCTGAATTCCGCCTTGCTGTGACTGGCAACATCGAGTTCCGCGACCTTCAAGCCGTCCCGCATGATGATTGCACGGCCTCCGAGCGATTTGCATTCGTCGAGCTTATGGGTGACGAACAGCACAGCCACCCCGCTGCTGCGCAGCCGCTCGACGACGCCAAGCAAATTCTCCACCTCCTGTCGCGTGAGCGATGTCGTCGGCTCGTCCATGATGACGAGTCGCGCTTCCGAAGCGACCGCTCGGGCAATCGCGATCAACTGACGCGTGGCGAGCGGCAGCCTATCGGTCCTGCAGGTTAGGAAGGCGCAATCCGTCGGCAAATGCACCTCGGCAAGCGCGCGGCGCGCCGTCTCATGGAGCGCTACCATATCCAATCTGCGTGCGAGGCGGCCGGATGCCGCGACGAGTTGCTCGGTGAAGGCGACGTTCTCGGCGACGGAGAGATTGGGCAGAAGCGAGAGATCCTGATAGACGGTCTCGATGCCGGCACGCAACGCCCCGATCGCACCCAAGTCGCCGGCACGCTCGCCCGCCGGCTGGCCATCGATCAGAATCTGACCCTCGTCCGCAAGCTGGGCGCCTGAAAGTATCTTGATCAGCGTACTCTTGCCGCAGCCATTTTCGCCCATCAGATGATAGATGTGTCCGGCCTCGATGACGAGGCTGACTTCCTTCAGAGCCTTGACGCCACCGAAGGATTTCCTGACGTTTCTAATCTCCAGAAATGGCGGCGGAGCTGCAGAAGAGGCATTGGTCGTAAGCATGGCGAATTCCTGGAACCCGAAGGTATTTGTCTTCCGAGGTGGCGGTGGTGCGCGCATCCCCGGAAGACGGCCTCAACGAGTTATGCTCGTGATCAGAAGGGGAAGTTCTTGTAGTTGGACTTGTCTACATCAACCCAGGCCTGGCCCTGCATGATGATGCCCTTGCCGGGTCCCTTAATGACGGTCATCTTCTCGTAGCCCGGAACGCCGAGATTGACGCCATCCTTGATCTCTTCGCCCTTGAGGACCATGTCGGCGACCTTGTTCATGACGTAGCCGGCGTCCTTCGGATCCCAGAAGAAGATCTGGTTGACGGCACCGCTTTCCAGATAAGGTCCCGTGTCCTTCGGAAGGCCAAGACCGTAAACGCAGGTCTTGCCCTGCAGCCCCGCTTCTTCCACGGCACGGCCGATACCGATGACGTCGATGGCGGAAGAACCCTGGAAGCCCTTGATATCGGGATACTTCCGCAGGATTTCCTTGGCTTTTTCATAGGCGCGGTTGGCATCGTTGAAGGATTCGTTCTTCGCCGCCACCAGCTCCATGCCCGGATATTTCTTGGCGTTCTCGGCGCCGGCATCGACCCATTGATTATGGGTCAGGCTACCCAATGAACCGACGAAAGAAGTCCACTTGCCCGTCTTGCCCATGCATTCGGCAAGCTTTTCGTTGATGCGCGCGCCGAACGCCTTGTTGTCGAAAGCCTCGATATCGACATCCGTGTTGACCAGGCTGTCACCCTCATGGGTGATGACCTTGATGCCTCGCTGGGAAGCACGACGCAACACGCCTTCCAGCGCCGAAGGGTCCATCGGAACGACGGCAATTGCCGAGACATTCTTGGCGACAAGGTCTTCGATCAGGCGCGTCTGCTGTGCGGCATCCGCCTTTGCCGGGCCGATCTGGCTGGCGCTGACGTTGGGATTGTCCTTGCCATAGGCCGTCACGCCCTCGTTCATGCGGATGAACCAGTTTTCGCCGGTAACCTTGACTACCGTGACGATGGACGGCTTGTCCTTGGCGATGGCCGCTCCGGCGACTACCGCGCCAGCAAGCATGGTGCAGGCGATCAGTTTGGAAAATGTGCTCATATTTTTCCTCCGTTGATATAAGCAGATTGTTTTTTGGTGATGGATGATTTCGGCAGTGCGGGATTGCGGCACTGAAAGCAGGCAACCTTGCTATCGGCGCCTTGGCTGCAGCCAGTAACCGAGATGCACGCGCGCCGAGGCCAGCAAAGCCAGAAGCAGGACGCCCCATGCGAGATCGCGAAAGAAATTCGAGATATTCATGAAGTTGAAGAGGCTCGAAAGGATCTGAAGAGCCGTTGCAGCCAGCAGCACGCAGATGACCTTTCCATATCCCCCTTCCGGTTTCACGCCGCCGAGAACGGCAATCAGAATGGCAATCAGGACATAGGAGCCGCCGTAGTCCCATTTGACCGAGGAATTGCGCGCGGCAATGATAATGCCGGCAACCGAAGCAAGAACGCCGCAGAGCGTGTAGGTAACAAGCAGCATGCGCTTCTCATTGATGCCGCCATAGCGCGCGGCCTTGGCATTGCTGCCAAGCAGCATCAGCTTCACGCCGAAGGGCGTATATTTCAGCAAGAATGCGAGAGCAGCCGCTATAGCCAGAAACAGCGCAAAGCACATTGGAATGCCGAGGATCGGCATGTTGCCGAAATTATCGAGCGGTTCGATATAGCCTATGCCGATCGCCGAACCATTGGTCAGAAACACGGCAACGCCGGTGAACAAAAGCTGGGTTCCCAATGTGGCAATCAGCGGCGTCAGGCGCGCATACGCAATGACGATGCCGTTCATCAAACCGCCGATGAAGCCGACGGCAAGCGCGAGGCCGGCAAAGACCCACGAAAACAGAAGCGGCGCATCGGCGACCGGAATGAAATGACGGATCAGCAGGAAAGCGATGATGCCAGCCAGATTTGCCAGGGCAATTCCAGAGAGATCGATACCGCCATTGCCGGAAATCATCGCAAGCATGACACCCAGCGCCAGAAGTCCAAGCTCGGGCACCTGCGCCGCCATGGATTGCAGATTATAGCTATCCATAAAATTGGCGCCGGCCAGCAAGCCGCCGGCAGCAAGCACGGCACAATTGATCAGCGCTAGAAAGAGCGTTTGCCGATCCAAACGATGCAAGGACACGTCTTTTTCCTCCTACCCCAAGGCGTTTTTTCGCGCCTCCAACGGGTCCGCTACCCCTTAGCAGACTGGCCGCTTGAATATTGCCACCCGTTATTGACATTTGTCAGAATGGACTGTCGCTTGTCAATATGTTTCGTCGGACAGCGGCCAAAACTTTATGGATGCGGATAGAAAACCGGCTAACTGGTCGAGGCGAATGCGCGGGACGATGCTCACATTGTTGATGGCCACCGAGAATTACCCCTTGCATTCTTTCCGGGGCTGCTTGGTAATGAGCTGTTATCGCAAACAGGAGGAATCGATGGCCAAGGGTCAAGTTAAAACCAACAAAGAGGTCCGCAAACCCAAGAAGGACAAGGCCGCGCCTGCTGCCGCACCTACTCTTGGTGCCAAGGCGGTCGAGTCTAGCAAGCAGAAAAAGCCATGAACTTCAGCCTTCCCGATATCGCTTCGGGGAGGCCGAAACCCATGAGCCTCGCCGTGGCGAGTGCGGATAGATGTCACCTCTTCCCGAGCTCGTTGCCTTTCGGCGAATTGTCATGGCGTAGGGCAACGCCACCCCCAGCTAGGGGAACGACTGGCCTCTAGAAATTCACGGAGGTTCAAATGGCTATCATATACCTCGCCGACATTGCCCCATCAGACTATGAAGCGATTTGGCGATTAATTCCCAATGAATTGCCTGAAAGCTGTGAAAGTCTCGCAGGGCTGTGGCGCTTTGCGGAGGAGAAAGTCGACCTCGATTGGTCAGCGTCCGCCCATTCCTTTAACGAGGATTCCGCCAACACTCATTCTTTTGCCGCAACGCTTACCAGTTTGAGAGAGGAGTAAATCGTGCGCTGGTTTCGCGCCGCCTCCTCGAGCCACTTCGTCAGCGCGGCAATCTTCGGCAACTGACCTCGAATTTTGGGGAACACCAGATAGTAGGAGATGCCGCGATCCAAGACGACATTGAAAGGCCGCACGAGAACACCGTCACGGAGGCTCTCCTGTATCAGGTTGACGTCACCTAGCGCCACTCCTTGACCCCGCGTCGCGGCCGAAAGCGCAAGCTCCAGCGTATCAAATATCTGACCTCGATGTGAATGAACTCCTTGCACCCCTGCCGCGTCCAACCATAGCCGCCAACCATTCAGCGGATAGCAATGCAGAAGGGGTTTTTCTCGCAGGATGTCGGGCTCGGCAAGTTGGTGAGCGAGGGCGGGCGAACTTACTGGCGTCAGCAACTCCGGAAACAAAAGTATCGACTCTACATCTGGCCAGTCACCATTACCTTGCACGATGGCGGCATCGATATCGCTCGACTCGAAGCTCGGTTCCCAGGCGTCGTATGTCGTGAGGCGAACATCCACATCCGGCAACGCCGATTGTAGTGAAGGAAGGAGTGGCAAAAACCAACGGGTCGCCAAGGTCGGTGGCATTCGAAGAGTTAACACTTGTCCGGAATTTCGCAGGTTGCCGCAAGCCCTGGCGATCCGCGTGAAGGCGTCTTCAACCACCGGCAACAGAGATTCTGCCTCAGGCGTCAACCGCAGACCGCGCTTGTGACGGATGAAAAGCTGAACGCCGAGATTGTCTTCAAGCTGTTGGATTTGCCTACTTATCGCGCTCTGCGTGACGAATAGTTCAGTGGCGGTCCGACTGAAGGTTCCACAGCGCGCCGCTGTCATAAAAACCTCCAGCGCATGTAGCGGCGGCAGTCTCCGACTGAAGGACAGACTCTCCAACACATGAGTATTAAGCATGGATCTCATGAGAATAATCCTCTTTTAAAAAGTAAAATCAGTGTCTTAATTTGATGGCAGAAGAGCATTCATGCTTGGAGAGCACTCTAGATGCACTGCAGGAAATCGTCATCATGAAAATCAGGGCCATTCGAGCAACACCCATCAATCTTGTCCTCGAAGCACCCTATGTCTGGGTTTTCGGCGAGCTTCCCGGCTTTTCGACAACGATCGTCGAGGTCGAAACCGAAGACGGCCTGGTTGGCTATGGAGAGGCGCCAACGCCGCAGGCGGCGACAGTCATTCGTGACCAACTTGCCCCGACGCTCATTGGTCGCGACGCCTTCGATATCGCCGGTGCGGAATATGCGTGTTTGCCATTCTGGCGCGGCGTTCAGAGTATCAATGATCCGCTCCGCATCACGTCCTTCGGAGCTATTGAAACAGCACTTTGGGATCTGAGAGGCAAAGCCTGGAATATGCCGCTTTACCAAGTGCTGGGCGGGGCTGTGCGCAAGGATATTCCCTTTACTGACTATTTCTCGCTGCGCTCGCAAGGTCCTCTTCTGCCTGACGGACGCAGATTGCGCGGAGAGCGGACACCCGAGGAGATCCTCGACTATTGCATCTATCTCCATGAGACCTTCGGCACGACCTATTTCGAGGGCAAGTTCTCAACGACAGACACCCGCATCTCGTTGCGTATGCTCGAGCTCATCCGCAAGCATTTCGGCGAAGACGTGATGCTACGCATCGACTCCAACCACGCCTACTCGCTTTCGACTGCCCGGCGCCTCGTACGGCCGCTCGAAGAACTCGGCGTGCGCAACTGGGAGGACCCGGTCGCAACTATCGAAGAAATGGTGGAATTGCGCCGGCATTGCTCCATTCCCTTTTCAACACACAACATCGACATTGCCCGGGCGATCGCCCTGAAGGTGCCGGATGCGATCTGTGGCAATCCGACCGTCGTCGGCGGGATTGGCCGGCTCACGCGTTTCGTCGGCGCCTGCGAGCATGCCGGCATCGACTTCTGGTGCTACAGCGGCGATTCAGGTGTCGGCAGTGCGGTTTACCTGCACCTTTGCGCGGCGCTCGGCTGGATCCGTGAGCCAAACCAGTCGCTCTTCCGGATGCAGACCGCTGACGTAATAGAAGAAGGACCGTTCGTACCCCGCAACAATGTTGTTCGAGTACCGGAAGGCCCTGGTCTCGGCGTCACCTTGTCGGAAGAAAGACTGGAATGGTGCCACCGTCACTTCTTGGAACACGGTCCCATGAACAAATATCACGACCCGGAGCAACCTGGCACCTTCCGACGCTTACCGCTCAATTGACCCGCTGGACCTGTCGCCATGAAACAAAACACTATAGATCACGCCCACCGGCTCTTGACCGCCCGTAAGCCGGACTGGAGTCTCGACCAGCCCTTCTATGTCGACAGCGATTTTTTCGACATGGAGATGGAATTATTTTTCAACCGGCAGTGGCTTTTTGCAGCCATGACCTGCGAAATTCCGACGCCTGGGGATTGGGTGCGCGTCGATATCGGCCGCGAATCCATCATCCTGCTGCGCACGAAAGACGGCGAGATCGCAGCCTATCACAATACCTGCCGTCACCGTGGCTCGCGCATCTGTCTCGCCGAAAGTGGGCATGCGACGCGCCTTGTTTGTCCCTATCATCAATGGTCCTACGAGTTAAACGGGAGACTCCTGCGCACGCGCCTCATGGGCGATGCGTTCGAAAAGGATGGCTTCAGCCTGGCACCCGTCGCAGTCGGCGTCGTTGGCGGCTATATTTTCCTGAACCTCTCGGAAAACCCGCCATCATTCGAACCGTTCCGTGCATTGGTGGAAGCGTATTTGTTGCCGCATGGCCTCGATAACGCCAAGGTCGCACACACCCAAACTCTGGTGGAAAAAGCAAATTGGAAGCTCGTGATAGAGAACAATCGCGAGTGCTATCATTGCGCCGGATCACATCCAGAGCTGATGCATATCATCACCGAGTTTGATGATCCGAACGACCCCAATGTCAGCCCGGAATACAAAGCACTCCTGAAGAAGAAGGACGCGGAGTGGGATTTGCTTGGTCTGCCGCATGCCCATACCGAGAACAACCTGCAATACCGCGCCGTGCGTCTGCCCTTC
Organism: Rhizobium sp. WW_1; assembly: GCF_003610155.1. Classification (NCBI taxonomy): domain Bacteria; kingdom Pseudomonadati; phylum Pseudomonadota; class Alphaproteobacteria; order Hyphomicrobiales; family Rhizobiaceae; genus Rhizobium; species Rhizobium sp. WW_1. The sequence continues at coordinate 512,482 of NZ_RAIN01000002.1, read as the reverse complement.
ACCGGGGGCATGCTCTCCATGACGATGGACGGAAAACCCGGCTGCACCAAGCTTCTCGGGGACCTGACCAACGCCGATCTTGGTTCGGTTCGTCTTCTTCATCTTCCCAACACCTGGAACCACATTCTCGCCGACCATGCCGTCACCTTCCGTGTGTTTCCGATCAATGCCGAGGAGACCCTGGTGACCACGAAATGGCTCGTCCACAAGGACGCAATTGAAGGCGTCGACTACGATGTCTCGAGATTGATCGAAGTGTGGTCGGAGACCAATCAACAGGATCGGAAGCTCGCCGAGAACAATCACCTTGGCATTCGCGGACGCGCCTATCGCTCCGGGCCTTACTCAGATGTCATCGAAGGCGGTACACGCGATTTCGTGCGGTGGTATTCGGAGCAGTTGCTCACCGCCCTCGATCCAATTGTGACAGATCAAGCAATGGAGCAGTCAGCATGACCGATACCGTCAACGTCTCCCTTTCCGAGATTGAGGCGCTTGCCATCGCGGTCTTGAAGGCGGCGAATGTGAGCGACGCCAATGCAGCGTCGGTCGCCCGCTCCATCGTATCAGCTGAACGCGACGGCCAGCAAATTGTCGGCCTCTCCTACCTGCCATTTTACTGTGAGCACGCTGCTTGCGGTAAAGTCGACGGCCATGCGGTCCCGGTGCTTACCCGACCTGCACCGACGGCCGTCGCAGTCGATGCAGCGACAGGCTTTGCGCACCCCGCCATCGACCTTGGCCTCGGACCGTTGGCAGAGGCCGCTCTACAGTCGGGTATTGCCATACTAACCGTTGGAAACTCATACGCCTGCGGCTCGCTCGGCTACTTCGTTGAGATGCTTGCCGAGCAAAACCTGATCGCCTTCATGACAGCAAACGCGTCACCCTCCATTGCGCCACATGGCGGAAAGGTTCCATTCTTCGGCACGAACCCGATTGCCTTTGCCGCCCCTCGCGCTGGCGGCCCTCCCCTTGTGATAGATCAGTCTTCGAGCGTCGTTGCAAAAGTCGCGATCATAGAAGCACACCGTCGCGGCGCTGATCTGCCGAGCGGCTGGGCCCTCGACAGAGATGGTCAGCCGACCACCTCGGCAGCGGCAGCAATGGATGGGAGCCTGATGGCGATAGGAGGCTACAAGGGCGTCGGTTTGGCGTTGATGGTGGATCTCCTGTCCGCAGGACTGAGTGGGAGCCACTTTTCCCACGAAGCTTCGTCCTTCGGCGATTGCGAGGGCGGCCCACCGCGCACCGGTCAGTGCATCGTCGCCATTAGCCCAGAACGGCTTGGGATCGGGGACTTCGCAGCACGCAGCGACAGCCTGCTGACCGCGCTCGGGCGTGAACCGGGCGCACAGCTTCCCGGCGCACGGCGGCTCGCGGCCCGAAGGCGCAATGGCACGCGGATCGAGGTTGATCGCGAGCTTTGGGCCATGCTCGAAGCGCTCGCAAACGGGACGCGAAAGGTTATGGAATGACAGTGCATCAGCGCTATGATTTCCATAAACCAATGTAATTGTTCAATTTTTAACAATCACATTTAGTGGTGCCGACTATTGGGATAGTGCGACAATCCCATACGTGGCCATCGCCCATGATCATCCGCTTGCTCGATCATCCGCTTGCTCGATCAGCCGCCTTGCCGACGTAACGAGCAGCGGTCCGGCACACATCCCGAATGTCGAGTTTGCCGTCACCTGTCGGGATGCCGCATCAACTCCTCATGCCGGAGAAGGAAGCGCCGGCGAAGAGGCATGCTTTGAGCACAAAGCTAACGGTCCGAGACGCGGGCAAGAGCCTTTACAAATTCCGCCGCCTCGTGGGGATGGATTCGGGTTGTCCTTATCAAGCCATCGAAATGAAGCTGCATCTTACGGATCGCATCGGTGTTATTGAGAATGAGGTACATACTTCCAACGAAGATCGCCGCTCGCAGTGAGCCGAATATCGTATAGGGGACCGAGAATTTTTCTTTTTCATCAAATAGAAAAAGACGAAAAGACGGATAAAGTTCGTGAATGAGATTGGCCATGTGGCCAAGCTGCCGTTGTCGCGTGTTCCCGTCGAGCCCGCTCCACATGCCGTGTCCGTGGGCAAGGGCTTCAAGCGTTTGCATCGGCATACAGACTTCCATATCGGTCCCGGGTTGACGGTTGTAATCAAGCCGAAACAATGTCTCGTTTGACTGGCCCGCAATGCTTTGATGCGCGCTTCTGGCCTCATAGGCGATAATCTCGGGAGTACGCAGAAGGTCAGGAATGCGCGCCGGCACGTAGCGCACCTTTGAGCCCGCCGCCTCGGCATGCCATTGCATCAACAGGGTCGTATTGGCTTGGCCCTCCACCCGCTCCTCTATCTCGAAACTCGGATGCAGTTCGCCGATCAGGCCCTCGTCGTGAGACAGGCCGAGTAGCCAGTCCAACGACACCGAATAGCGCTCGGCGATGTTGAGCAGGGTCTCAATGCGGGGTAGCCGAACCGATTTTTCCGACAGGAGTTGCGAGAGCGCGGAACGATCAATACCGACTTCCTTGGAAAAGGTCGACTGATTGTCACCGCTTCGCTGCAGGAGCTGAACAAGCCGGTCGCGAAATAGCCGGGTGAGAATCCTCTTGTCCACAATAGTCTCGTTCCGTGATAATTATCACCACTTTATCTAAACGGTTCGCATAATCAACACTCTGTCTGCAAAGTCACGTTGCTCCGCCCCTGGCCGAATGACAGGATGGTTCCGGAAAGGGGCCTGATTTCAATATATTAGCGGGGCCGTAGAGACGATTGGACATGACAACTTTTCCTTCCGACGGGGCGACAGGGCGGTTCCCGCGCAGCAAAAGAAAGCGGTTCGCAATTGAATGGCCGACGCTGTTTATGTTGATCGCCTGTTACGCTACCTGGTTCGCGGCCGGTGTCTATCTTTACCCCTCGACTCCGATTGTGGCGCTCGTTGTTCTCGGCGTGGCGATCGCTTTGCATTCATCGCTTCAACATGAGGTGCTGCATGGACATCCCACTCGTTTCGCGCGCGTGAATGAAGCTCTCGTCTTTCTGCCGCTCGGCCTCGTTTACCCCTATCGAAGCTACAAGAAGTTGCACTTGCAGCATCACGCCGACGAGCGGCTGACTGATCCCTACGACGACCCGGAGAGCTTCTACAAGGCGACCGACGACTGGAGAACCCATCCTGTCGTCCTGAGGAAGCTGCTGAGCTGGAACAATACCCTGCTGGGTCGTGTCACTCTAGGGCCGCCGCTCATGGTCATCGGATTTACGATGGCGCAATGGAGAGCGATCGCCGGCGGCGACAGAAAGGTCGCCTCTGCCTGGCTGCTCCACGCCGCGGGCCTCCTGCCAACGGTGCTGATAATCGAATTTGCCTTTGGCATTCCACTCTGGCTTTACGCCTTGACATCAGCCTATCTCGGCATATCCCTCATCTCGGTTCGCTCGTTTTGCGAACACCAGTGGTCGGAACGCGCCGACGGACGGACGATCATCGTGGAGACATCCATCCTCGCACCACTTTTTCTCTACAACAATCTCCATTTTGTCCACCACAAGCTGCCGAATGCCCCTTGGTACAGATTGCCGATGCTATATCGGCAGCGGCGCGAGGAGTGGCGCCTTATGAACGAAGGATATGTCTTTCGCAGCTACCTCGACATCTTCAAGGCTTTCCTGTTTCGTTCTAAAGAACCAGTTGTTCATCCGGGCCTGAGGCTGGGCAACACCCATCTAGTCACGACAGTCATGAAAACGAGCCCCGGCCTTCCACCCCTTAGCGAGATCTCTTCACCGGAGCAGCATGATGACATTGATCGCCGCCCTGCCGATGTATGACTGGCCCGAAGTCCGGCACGAGACGGATGCACGCTGGCGCGTCATGCGCGAGCAACTAAGTAAGAACGGCATGGAGGCGCCGGAGCGGCTGGTGCGACGGAACGACGAAATGCCACCGGTCCCGGGCGGCATCCGGGATAAGGATGGCACGGTGATCGCGCCTGATCCGGCAACGCTGCCGCCGGGTGAACTGGATCTCGCCGTCCTGTGGCGCCACCCCACGTTGCTCCTGGCGGAGACTTGCTGGGGGCCGATGGGACTTGGCCTTAGCCAGCACGTCAGCGTCATCGGGCAAAGCAGCTATGACGCCGTCCTTGGCGGAAGCGGCGTATATTACCGAAGCGCCATTATCGCCCGGAGACGCGAGGGTGGACAAATCGCGCCCTCGGTCGACGGCTCCGCTATGCTCCCGATTTCCCGCCTGGCGGGCCAACGCTTTGCCTACAACGAGAGACAGTCGCTTTCCGGCTATCTCTCACTGAGGGATGACCTGCAAGCAGCCAGTGAGACGTTGGCGATTTTTTCGGAGCATATCGAGACCAATGCGCATCGTGCGTCGATCAAGGCAGTCGCCGAGGGCGTCGCCGACATCGCGGCGATCGACTGCCGGTCATTGATGCTAGCGCAGCGTTTTGATCGGGAAGCGCAGGAGGTGGAGATTATCGGCTGGACGGCGTCTCGCAAGGGAATACCCTATGTTCGCGCCGCGTCCCTCCCGGCAGGCACGAGGCTCGCTTACCAGGGGTTGGAAGGGATGGGAAGTTGGTAACTGTGGCCATCGATCTGCCGGCGGCTTACAACGTTTCCCGGAATGGCTTGCTGTCATAACCCTTGTCGGCAATCAGCGTCCGCATCAGCCTCGATTTCGACCGCTGCGCCTTGTCGGCATCGCGATAGTCGGACACGATCTTGCTGTACCTCGCGCAGTCGTTGATATCGACTTTCAACGTCCCTGCTTTGATCAAGGCGGGCGCGAGGATGATCGAACGACACGCCGAACCGAAAGCCGACTGACTTGAACCGCGACGAATAAACAGAAGCGCCATTGCTTGATGGCGAACAGGGCTTTAGCCGGTCGGTCAGCCGCCACAGGAAGCGAGTGTTCGTCTCGTCCTGCCAGCCTAGCCAATTCTCATTCATCCGACGCGAGATCGGCATCCAATACCAGCGACAGGCCGCTATCACGGGCAATCTCGAGTAGGCGGAAGCCCTCGTGGATCTGGCTGGAAGCATTACGCCATTTCATCCTCCGAGCGGATATAAACCTGCAACGTATAGCCGACATGTTCGGTCATCAACTCTCTGGCGCGCTCGAGATCGCGATCGAGGGCTGCCTCCATCAGAGCCGTGTGATGCTCGATCGCCATGGCGTCCTGCAAGGCAGCAACGGCCTTTTCATAACCCATCGAGAGACCGGCTGCAGCGCGCTGTGTCGGCGCCAGGCCGAGAAAGCGATGGTGCCGGCGAAGCTGGTCCGAGATGGTGGATTGAAAACGCTGCAGCCAGTTCGATGTCGCCGCACTGACAAGCGCGGCATGAAACGCGCTGTGCTTCTCGTCCCAATCGTCAGCCATTTCCTCCGAGGCGGAATCGGCAACGATCTTGCAGCGTGACAGACGATAATGCGCGGTGACAACGGCCGACTCCCAATCCGGCCCGCCCTTCTCGATCGATTCCATCAGGAGCGGCAGCTCCACCACCATGCGCGCCCGCGTCAGATCCTCCAACTCGGCGCGCGATACGGGAGCGACCGCAAAGCCGCGATTGCTGATCGCGGTGACAAGTTTTTCTGCCTCCAGCCGCGACAATGCCTCACGCAAGGGCGTCCAGCCGACACCATAGCTGTCGCGAAGGGCGCTGAGCCGCAGGGATGCGCCCGGCCTAAGCTTGGTATTGAGGATGTCGCGTCGCAACAGCCAGTAAGCTGCCTCCGTCTTGCTTAGGGCATCCTTGTCCTGCATGGTCCTCGTCCCGATCCTCCCCAGATCCAGATTATATATAAAATCATCCTGTCGGGAAATTATATATTATATATGCCCATCGTGAATATCATATATCGCAAATTGACAGGCTTGCAGCAGTCGCTATGATCCCTCCCCAAGAGAGCCGACGGAACACGGCTCCTTGTCACATCCGGGAGGAAAATATGCTGAGATCTACGTCCAAATGGCTGTCCGGCCTCGCTGTCGCCGGCGCCTTCATGGCCAGCGTCGCCACGGCATCGGCCGAGCCCATCAAGATCGCGATCGCCAACTTCGGCGAGCATCCGCAGCTCAACGCTTCAATCGCCGGCTTCAAGAAGGCTCTCGCCGACAACGGCTTCGTCGAAGGCAAGGATGTCGTCTATTCCGAAAGCAATACGAGCTTCGATGCATCGCTCGTGCCGCAGATGATCGCCAAGCTGCAGTCCGAACATCCGAAGCTGATGTACACGGTGACGACGCCCGTGTCGCAGATCGCCAAGAAGGCGCTCGCCGGCTCCGGCATCCCGATCGTCTTTACCGCCGTCACCGATCCGGTTGCCGCCAAGCTCGTTCCCTCGTGGGATGCGGGTGGCGATGGCATCACCGGCTCTAGCGACCTGCAGGACATCTCCGCCATCCTGACCTTCACCAAGAAGCTGCTTCCGAATGCCAAGCGCATCGGCGTGCCCTACAATCCGGGCGAAGCCAATGACGTCGCCCTGATCGACAAGGTCAAGGCCGCCGCTCCGGCAGCCGGTTTCGAAGTGGTTCCAGTCGGCGTCGATAACGTCAACGACATCCAGCAGCGCATCGCATCGCTCGCCGGCAAGGCAGACGTGATCTACACGCCCGCTTCCAACCTCTTGCAGCCGGCAATCCCGGCCGTTGCCGCCGCCGCCCGCCAGGCGCAGATCCCGATCGTCAACTCCGACGACGCGGCTGTCCGCAACGGCGTCGTGCCGGCAAGCTTTGCCGTCAACTACGAGCAGGTCGGCGAAAATGCCGGCAAGATCGCCGCGGAAATCCTCAAGGGTGCCGATCCGAAGACGATCAAGCCCTCGGTTCCCGCCTATAAGGATCACGCACCGCTGATCAACAAGACCGTGCTGAAGGCTTTCGGCGCCGAAGTTCCGGCTTCGCTCGCCGATTGCAATTGCTTCACGAAGTGATAGGCGGCATCTTCTAGGGATCAATCCGATCCATGGCGGCGTCACAGACGCCGCCATCTCATAACCCTACACTTCAGGGGAGGCACGGATGCTTGACATCAAATCCGCGCGCAAGGTTTTCTACAAAGGCCAGCCCGACGAAAAGATCGCGCTCAATGGCCTGACGCTCTCCCTCAAGGCTGGCGAATTCGGCGTCGTCATCGGCTCCAACGGCGCCGGCAAGAGCAGCATGCTGAATGCAATTTCGGGCGCTCTCAGCCTCGATTCAGGCCAGGTCCTCATCAACGGCAACGACGTCACCAACATGCCGGTCCACAAGCGAGCCGCGCGTCTGGCCCGCGTGTTTCAGGACCCGATGAAGGGCACCGCCGCCAGCATGACGGTCGGCGAAAACATGCTTCTGGCGGAACTGCGCGGCAAGAGCCGCGGATTTCGTCCCGGCCTGAATGCCGCTCGTCTCGCCGCCTACAAGGAACGCCTCGCCGTTCTCGGGCTCGGCCTCGAAAACCGGCTGGATACCAAGGTTGAACTGCTTTCGGGCGGTCAGCGCCAGTCGCTATCGCTTATCATGGCAGTCGGCGGCTCGCCCGACGTGCTTTTGTTGGATGAACATACCGCCGCACTCGATCCGCGCACCGCCGATATCGTCATGCAGGCAACCGTGCGCACCGTCCAGGCGCTGAAGCTGACGACATTGATGGTGACGCACAACATGCAGCACGCCGTCGATTTCGGCGACAGTATCATCATGCTCGACGCCGGCCGCGTCCATCTCGAAATTACCGGGGATGGCAAACGGCGCATCACCGTGCCCGAGCTCATCGGCCACTTCGCCGTCAAGACCGACCGAATGCTGCTGGTGAGCTGACATCATGATGGATTTCATTCAGACAACCGCTTCGAGCTTCATCTCGCTCATCCCAGTCACTCTGGCGCAGAGCTTCATCCTAAGCTTCGTCGTTCTCGGGATCATGATCCCCTTCCGGATGCTGAGTTTTCCGGACCTGACGAGCGAGGGCGCTTTTCCGCTCGGCGGCTGCGTCTGCGGCATATTGCTGGCCGCCGGCGTCGCGCCGCCGCTCGCGATTGCCGTCGCCTTCGTCGTCGGCCTTGCGGCTGGCTGCTGCACCGCCATCATCCACCTGCGTTTCCGCATTCATACGCTGCTCGCCGGCATTCTGATGTCGACCATGCTCTATAGCGTCAATCTCGGCATCATGGGCAAATCGAACCTCTCGGTCTTCGGCTCGCCAACGGTATTCGACTGGGTGCCCTTCACCGAGGCAGGCTTCCCGGCAAGCAAGATCGTCGTTGCCGGCCTGCTCGCCGTCATCGTCCTGATCGCCCTCAATCTCTATTTCAAGACGGAAAAGGGCACGGCCATGCGTGCCGTCGGCTCCAATCCCGACATGGCCGAGGCGCAGGGCATCAATGTCTGGGCAGCCACGATCGGCGGCGTCGGCATCGCCAGCGCCTTTTCCGCCGCCGGCGGCGCGCTCATGGTTCAGTCGCAGGGCTTTGCCGACGTCAACATGGGCATCGGCATCCTGATCAACGGCCTTGCCGCGCTCATGATCGGAGAAGCCTTCACCGGTAAGCAGACCGTGCTCCGGCAGTTACTGGCGCCCTTCGTCGGCTCCATCATCTATTACCAGCTCGTATCGCTCTGCCTTGCCGCCGGTATGCCACCGCCGAATCTGAAGCTCGCAACCGGCCTGTTCGTGCTCATCATGCTGGCGCTGCCTAGCATCCGCCGCAGCCGCGGCGGGGCGGCCACCAGAGAAACCATTCGCGAATAAGATTTAAGAGGCAACGACATTATGGATAGCCTACCCGATCTCGCCGCCGTCGAGGCCATGGACGAGGCCGACCCGATGCGCGCCTTTCGCAGCCGCTTCGCCCTGCCCGCCGGCGTCATCTATCTCGATGGCAATTCGCTTGGTGCCGCCTCGCACGAGGTCTTTGCCGAAGTGCGCCAGGCCGCCATGGAGGAATGGGGCAATGGCCTGATCCGCAGCTGGAACAGCGCCGGCTGGTTTCATTTGCCGCTCGAGCTCGGCGATCGCATCGGCCGGCTGATTGGCGCAGCCGAGGGCCAGACCGTTGTCACCGACTCGACCTCGATCAATATCTACAAGACCCTGCACGCCGCGCTGGCAATGCGTCCCGACCGCAACGTCATCGTCGCGGAAGGCGATAGCTTCCCGACCGATCTCTACATGGCGGAAGGGGTTGTCTCGACCCGGCCGGGCGTCACCCTCCGCCTCGAGGGACGCGATGCCGGCACCATCGAAGAGCTGATCGATGACAACGTCGCCGTGGTCCTCATCAATCACGTCAACTACAAGAGCGGCGAACTGCGCGACATGGCGGCGCTGACGAAGCGCATCCAGGCGGCGGGTGCCCTCGTCATCTGGGATCTGTGCCACAGCGCCGGCGCCCTGCCCGTCGATCTCGACGGCGCGGGTGCTGATTTCGCCGTCGGCTGCACTTACAAATATCTGAATGGCGGTCCGGGTGCGCCGGCCTTCATCTATGCGGCAAAGCGCCATCACGCATCGATCGTCCAGCCGCTCAGCGGCTGGTGGAGCCATGCCCGCCCCTTTGCCTTCGAGCGGAGTTTCGATGGCGACGCCGGAATCAAGCGCTTCCTCTGCGGGACGCAGCCGATCCTGTCGCTGCGGGCGCTGAAGGGCGCCTTATCGATCTGGGACGAAGTCGACATGAACGCGCTGCGCCGGAAGAGCATCGCGCTTACCGATCTCTTCATCCGGCTGGTCGAAGCGAAATGCGGCCAATATGGCGTCGAACTGGAGACCACGCGCGACAGCGAGAAGCGGGGCAGCCAGGTCTCTTTCATCCATAGCAATGCCTATGAGGTCATGCAGGCGCTGATCGAGCGCGGTGTCATCGGCGATTTCCGCGCCCCCTCGACATTGCGCTTCGGCTTCACGCCACTCTATGTCTCCTACCGCGATGCCTGGCGGGCGGCTACAGTATTGGAAGAGATCCTCAGCAGCGGATCGTGGAAGGAAGCACGCTTTGCGGTGCGTTCTGCAGTGACCTGACATCGAATATCGGCAGTCGGAAACGGGAGGCGGACATGAGCTATTTCAAGGTCACCGATTGGGAGAGCGCCTATACGAACGGCGCCTATATCGTCGACGGCGACCGATGGCCGGCAGCCTGGGTCGAGCCCGCAAAGTCCTTCCGCGACGGCCTGACGGCGGCCGGACGCGCAAGGCTCGATCTCGCCTACGGCCCAGCGGAGCGCAATCGCCTCGATCTCTTTCTGCCCGAAGGTCAACCGAAAGGATTGGTGGTTTTCGTCCATGGCGGCTATTGGCTGCAGCTGGACAAGAGCTACTGGTCTCACCTTGCCGCCGGCTCGATCGCCGCCGGCTATGCCGTCGCAATCCCCTCCTACACGCTTTGCCCGGACAATCGCATAGGTGGGATCGGCAAGGAGATCGCGGCAGCGATTACCACAGCCGCCGGGCTGGTCGATGGCCCCATTGTGCTGACGGGGCATTCTGCCGGCGGCCAGCTCGTCGCCCGCATGATGACGACGACAACGCCGCTTGGCGAACCGGTCATCAAGCGCATCCGCCATGTGCTTGCGATTTCCGGGGTGCATGATCTGCGCCCGATTATGAAGCGCAAGATGAACAAGGAGCTTCGGATCGACGATGCCGAGGCAGGGGCCGAAAGTCCGGCGTTGCTGGAGCCAATCGCCGCCATCGGTCTCACCTGCTGGGTCGGCGGCGCCGAGCGAGCCGAATTTATTCGTCAAAATGCTCTGCTCGCCAATATCTGGACCGGTCTCGGCGTCGCGACGGAGGCGGTGGTCGAGCCCGACAAGCATCATTATACGGTGTTGGACGGCCTTATGGATGCCGGCCATTCCCTGACCCGAACCCTGCTCGCGGAATAGAAATCCCGAAATCATATCGAGGTGATGTCCTCGGCGCATTCTCCGCACCGAGGACACGACGGCGTCAGCCGTTGACGGGCGCGTTCATGGCCCAGGTAACGCCGAAGGGATCGCGCATCTGGCCCCAGCGATCGCCCCAGAACATCACCTGCGGTTCGACGACGACTTCCAGGCCCGCGTCGACGGCGCGTTTCCACCACGCATCGAAATCTTCGACAACAAGCTGCATCACGAAGGACTGCGGCTTTTCCAGTGCATGTCCATATTCGGGATAGGCGTCGCCAAGCATGACCGAGCTGCCGTTGATATAAAGATGGATGTGCATCGTCCGGCCCTTTTCATCGACCGGGAACATGAAAGCCTCTTCTGCCCCAAACGCACGCTTGTAGAATTCCGCCGCCTTCACAGCACCATCGACCGTAAGATAGGCCACTACGCCGCCGCGCACCGGCACGCGGGGTTGCTGGGACTGCGTTTGATCTGCTGCATCACTCATATTCGTCTCCTTGAGAACGGTTTTCGCATTGCGCCTTGTCGGGGGCTGACCCAAGGACGCGGATAGATAGCGCGATCCGACAACAGGAGTCGATTTTTCTGAATTATTTTTTTGCCGCGCAAATCGGCCGTTTCAAGCTCAGGCGTGCGCCGACTTTCGGGCGCGCGAAGTCCGGACGGAAGGGATTTCGCAGAGAATTCGCGCCAGAGCATCCTCCTGCGACATTGGACGTCCAAGCAGGAAGCCCTGCACCTCGTGATAGCCCTCGGCCCGCAATTTCGCCAATTGCGCCTCCGTCTCGATGCCTTCGGCCAAGGTTACGGCATTGAAGCCGGAGGCAATGCCGACCACAGCCCGGACGATTGCGAGGTTACCTGGATCGGCATCCATGCCGGCAACGAAGCTACGGTCGAGCTTGATCTTGTCGAAGGAGAAGGAGCGCAGATAGCTGAGCGAGGAATAGCCCGTGCCGAAATCATCGATCGCGATGCGGATGCCAAGCTCCTTTAAGGCACGCAACAGCGAGAGGCTTTGCTCGACCTCGGAAAGCAGGATGGATTCCGTGACCTCGATCTCCAAGCGCCCAGGGCAAAGGCCCGTCTCCTCCAGCGCCGAGACGACGGTGGCAAGCAGGGCCGCATGACGAAACTGATAGACCGAGAGGTTGATGGCAACCCTCAGGTTTCCAGGCCATTGCGTGGCAGTCCGGCAAGCTTCCCGCAGCACCCAGTCGCCGATCGGCACGATCATCCCCGTTTCCTCGGCAACGGGGATGAATTCCGCCGGCGAAATGAGCCCACGCTTGGGATGGCGCCAGCGGATCAGCGCCTCGAAGCCGGAAAGAGCATCCTTGTCCAGCCGGATGATCGGCTGATAGTGGAGCTCGAACTCATTGTTCTGCAGCGCCTCCCGCAGCTCCAATGTGAGCTGGTAGCGCCGTTCCGCCTCCAGCCGCATTTCCCTCTGATAGAAACGATAGGTCGACCGGCCGCTGCCCTTGGCCGCGTAAAGCGCAAGATCCGCATCGCGCATCAGGACATCGGCATCGGTCCCGTGTTCGGGCGCCATGGCAATGCCGATGCTGCAGGTCACATGTTCCCGCACGCCATCGAGATCGAAAGGCGCCGACAGCGAAAGCAGCAGCAGATCGGCGAAGCGCTGCGCCCGCCCTTGATCCGTCATCCGCAGAACCAGCGCGAACTCGTCGCCGCCGAGGCGCGCGACCAGATCGCTCTTCTCCGCGAGCTGCTGAAGACGCTCGGCGACCTGCCGCAGGAGCATGTCGCCCGCCGCATGGCCCTTGCTGTCGTTGATATGCTTGAAGTGATCGACATCGATGTAGAGCAGCGCGATCGGCCTTTCCGGCGTCGCGGCCGCCACCTGCCGCACGATACTCTCGGAAAAGAACGCCCGGTTCGGCAGGCCGGTCAGGGAATCATGCATGGCGAGATGCGCGAGCCTCGCCTCGACGCTGCGCTCCTCGGTGACATCCTGGGAAATACCGAGAAGATAGCGCAACGCTTGCCCCGACGGTGCGGGAAGCGCCCGCTTCGCCGTCTTCAGGATGCGTGTGGCTCCATCCACCGTATGGATGGTTTCCTCGAAGTAGACGGTTGCCTCCGTCTCGAAGGCAAGCTTGTCCTGTTCTCGGAAAATCGCCGTCTGCTCGTCGGAAAATATGGCCCTGTCGGACATGCCGATGACATCCTTGGCCGCCTGCCCGACGATGCCGCCACACGCCTCGTTGAACAGGATATAGCGGCCATCCCGCTCCATGTCCTTGACGAAGACACCGACGGGGAGATTGTCGACGATGCTGTCGAGCAATGATTGAGTGGCGTCGACCTGTCGCTGCGCGGCATTGACCTCGGTACGGTCCTGCACGATCGCCAGGATCGCCACCTTGCCGTCGAAGCGGATCTCGCGCCCATAGGTCAGAACCTCGAATGTCCCGCCGTCGGCCTTCAGGTGTGTCCAACGTTGCGCCGTCTCCATGTCGGTGCGGTGCTGTACTGCATCCAGCATGCGCTCCCGCTCCCCGGATGGCCTGATGTCGAGCACGGTCATCTCCGCAAAGGCGGCATGGCTATAGCCGTAGAGATCGCGTGCGGCGTCGTTGACGATCAGAAATCGCAACGTCTGCGGATCATAGACCCACATCGGCGACGGATGCGTCTTGAATAGCGACCGAAAATCATCGTTCGGGGCGTCGAGCCAAACGGAATGCATAGGAAGGTCGACCTTGCCAATTCGAGTTCAAAGACCTGAGAATTGGACAGTAATAGACGAAAAAGCTAAATAAAATCAAAATTATAACAAGACTAAACTTTAGGCAAAAGCCTACCGCGTGTGCAACGGCAGGCTTTATTCCTGATACCAGGTATCGCCAAAATCACGAGATGCGCGCCGAAATTCAAAACCCCGCTTTGCCGATCGCGTGAATGATGCCATGAAGCTCGCCAAGCCCCTTCAGCCGCCCGATGAGGGAATAGCCGGGGTTGGTCGGCTTGTTGATATCATCACCGATAAGATGCCCATGATCCGGCCGCATCGGGATCAGATGATCCTCGCGGCCCTCTCCGCGGCGACGCGCCTCCTCGGCCAGCAGCACGCGAAGAATGGCAAACATGTCGCTGCGCCCCTCCAGATGGGAAGCCTCCACGAAGGAACCATCGGCTTCGATCGCAACATCGCGCAGATGCGCGAAATTGATGCGCGCGGCGAATTCGCGGGCTATCGCCAGCACGTCATTGTCGGCACGCGAACCAAGCGATCCCACGCAGAGCGTCAGGCCGTTGGCAGGATCATCGACACAGCCAAGGATGCGGCGCAGATCCGCTGCCGTCGACACCACGCGCGGCAGGCCGAAAAGCGAAATTGGGGGATCGTCGGGGTGGATCGCAAGGCGGGCGCCAAGTTCAGCCGCCACCGGCACGACCTCCTGCAGGAAAGCATCGAGATTGGCTTGAAGATCGTCAGCCGCCATGCCGTCGAAGAGCGCGATTGCCGAACGGATGGCTTCACGGCCATAACTGTCCTCACCGCCGGGAAGGCCGGCGATGATATTGTTCTCCAGGGTCTGCACGGCTTCCGGCGTAAACCCCTTCAGCCGCTCCTCGGCGCGCCGCACCAACTCCGGCGCATAATTTCCTTCGGCGCCCCTCCTGCCCAGTACGAAGACGTCATAGGCAACGAACTCAACCATATCGAACCGCAGGGCAAGAGCGGTGGTCGGCATTGCAAAGCGCAGATCGGTGCGCGTCCAGTCCACGACCGGCATGAAATTGTAGCAAATCGTCCTGATGCCGGAGCGTGCCAGATTGGCGAGGCTATCCTTCCAGACGCCGATCGCCGCCTTTGCCCCGGCGCCGCCAAGCTTGATGGCGTTGGGAACAGGGATCGATTCGCAGACGCTCCAGCGCAGTCCGGCCGCCTCGATCAGCGCCTTTCGCGCCTCGATTTCGGCCGGCGTCCAGACGCGCGAATGCGAAACTTCGTGAAGCGCGGTGACGATGCCAGTCGCTCCCGCCTGGCGGGCATGCGAGAGTGGAACGAGATCCTTCGGGCCAAACCAGCGCCAGCAGCTTTCCATGCGACATCCCTCCATTTGTCGGTCAAAATACCGCCGAAAGGGGAAAAGTCTATGATGTTGTGTCGCTTGACACCCTTTATTGACCAACAATATGATTTCACCAACGGAGGAATGCCGGTGGCGGAGACTGCTGACATCGAGGATAAAGGGTCCGCAGTCGATCACGTCGTCGACGCGCTGCGGCGGTTGATGCGCGAGCGCAATCTCGGTCTTGGAGACGCCCTGCCTTCGGAAGCCGAGCTTGCCTCCATGTTCGGCGCCAGCCGCAACACGGTGCGCGAGGCGATCCGCATCCTGAAGGCCTATGGCATTGTCGAAAGCCGCCAGAAGGTCGGCGCGGTGATTACCGACCGTCGCCAGCAGGCGCTGATGGATCTCTTCTCCTTCGCCATCGACATATCGGCGGAAAGCTTTCTCGACATTCAGGGGTTTCGTCGCCTGATCGAGGTCAATCTCAGCGACCTTCTGTTCGAAACCATCGATAATGCCGCCATCGGCAAGCTCCATGCGATTAACGATCGGATGAGAGACGCGCCGGAACTGGCTGAGGCTGCCGAACTCGATTTCACATTTCACGCCACCCTTGTCGGCTTTGCCCGCAATCAGACCCTGTCACAAGTCTATGGCATTCTGCAGCCATTGTTGCAGCGGCTGATGGAGGCAGGCAAGCGCTCTCGCGAAGCGGTGGACAGCGCCTATGATGAACATCGCACCATCATCGAAGCGTTGGAACAACGGGATCGAATCGCCTACGCCTATCACATGAACCGCCACCTGCAGGCAGGCCTGCAATTCATCGCGCCAAAGGCTGTTTGAGGCATCCATTTCATAACGGACACATGACATGAAAAGACAGACGCTCGACACCGGCTGGACCATCTCGCGGCTGCGCGCACCCTCCAGCGCTCCTTCGCTCCCCAATTCGATCCCCGCCACAGTCCCGGGCAACGTTCATCTCGATCTGATGGCCGCGCAGTTGATCACCGACCCCTATCTCGACGTCAACGAGATCTCGCAGGACTGGATCGGCCGCTCCGCCTGGCGCTATCGCCTGCCATTCGACTGGGACGGCGAGGACGCCGAACGCATCGATCTCTCATGCCTCGGCCTCGATACGGCGGCGCGCCTGGAGCTGAACGGCACGGTGCTTGGCGAAACGCGCAACATGCATCGCAGCTATCGCTTCGACATTGCCGATCACCTGAAAAATGGCCGCAACGAACTGATCGTCGATTTCCAATCGGCCTACGAGCATGGCGAGGACGTGCGCAAGCAGCTCGGCAGCGCCGCCGATATCCCGCAGAATTACCCTGGCCCGAGCAATCTTATCCGCAAGATGGCCTGCAATTTCGGCTGGGACTGGGGTCCGACCGTCGTCACCTCGGGTGTCTGGAAACCGATCGTCATCGAGAGCTGGTCGAAGGCGCGCCTCGGAGCCATCCGCCCGGAAATCACGCTGCAGGGCAGTCAGGGCGTTGCCCGTCTGCATGTCGAGGTCGAATGGGCGGAGACGGGCACGGACAGCGTAGCGCTCGTCTTGTCCATCGGCGGCAAGCGCGCTGAGGTTCGCGTCGCGCAAGGGGAGACCCATGCCCTGATCGAATGCCGCATCGACAATCCCCAGGTCTGGTGGCCGTACGGCATGGGCGGCCAGCCGCTTTACGATCTCGATCTGCAGCTGCTCGGCTCGGATGGAGCAGCACTCGATGGCTGGAAGCGCCGCGTCGGTTTCCGTTCCGTGCGGCTCGATACGACGCCGGACGAGATCGGCTCCGCCTTCACCCTCGTCGTCAACGACGTGCCGGTCTTTGCCCGCGGCGCAAACTGGATTCCGGACGATTGCTTCCTGCCGCGTGTCACACGCGAACGCTACCGGGAACGGATTGCCCAGGCCCGCGACGCCAATATGAACATGCTGCGCGTCTGGGGCGGTGGCATTTATGAGACCGATACCTTCTACGAGGAATGCGATGCCGCCGGCATCATGGTCTGGCAGGATTTCCTGTTTGCCTGCGCCACCTATCCCGAAGAAGAGCCCGTCTACAGCGAGATCGAGGCAGAAGCGCGCGAAGCGATCGCCAGGCTCATGCCCTATGCCTCGCTTGTCATCTGGAACGGTAACAACGAAAACATCTGGGGCTATTTCGACTGGGGCTGGCAGGATGTGCTCGGCAACCGCCCCTGGGGCGCCGGCTATTATCTCGACCTCCTGCCGAAGCTGGTGGCCGAGATCGATCCGACCCGCCCTTATTGGCCCGGCAGCCCCTATTCCGGCTCGATGGAGATCGCGCCGAACGCCGACGAACATGGCTGCAGACATATTTGGGATGTCTGGAACGAGGTGGGATACGAGACCTACCGCAATTATTTCCCGCGCTTCTGCTCGGAATTCGGATGGCAGGCGCCACCGACCTTTGCAACGCTCGCTCAGTCTGTGCGCGAAAAGGACCGCGCGCCGGCCTCTCCTGCAGTCCTGCATCACCAGAAGGCAACCGGCGGCAACGACAAGCTGCTGCAAGGGTTGGAAGGCTGGTTTCCTCACCCGCAAAATTTTGACGACTGGCTCTTCGTCACCCAACTCAACCAGGCACGCGCGATCAGCTACGGCATCGATCACATGCGCTCGCATCGGCCGACCTGCATGGGCACCATCGTCTGGCAGCTCAACGATTGCTGGCCCGTCACCTCCTGGGCGGCCGTCGATGGCGCCGGCCGGAAGAAGCCGCTATGGTATGCCCTGAAGCATAGCTATGCGCCGCATCTTCTCACCATCCAGCCGCGCGGCGATGGCCTGGCTGCGGTCGCCGTCAACGACGCAACCCTGTTCTGGCGCGTGCCCTTCACCGTCGAACGCTTCGATTTCAACGGCACGCTGCTTGCCCGCCACCACGTCTGGCGCATCCTGTGCGATCGCTTCGAGAACACCGATATCGAGATCCCGGCGGAGGTTGCGACCCCTGGCGACCCACGCCGGGAATTCCTTCGCGCTCGCCTCGGGGATGCCGAAGCCTGGTGGTTCTTCGAGAAGGATATGAAGCTGCAATATCCGAAGCCGCGCTTCGACATCGAGAGCGCCCATACACCGGATGGGATCACCGTCACCATCACTGCCCAGTCACTTCTGCGCGACGTCTGCCTGTTCGTCGACCGCATCAGCCCGAATGCCGAGGTCGACGACATGCTCGTCAATCTCGCACCCGGCGAAAGCAGGAGTTTCAAGGTGAAAGGCATCTCCAAGGACGCCTTCGACGACGCCGACCTGTCGACCGTCCTGCGGACGGCCAATCAGATTGCCGAGCCTCCGCATCACTGAAACTGGAGATCCCTTCGATCAGTATATCCGGCGCATCGCGCCGGATATGTCCCGATATCGTCCGCACGCCATCGCCGGTGATCGCACGCGCGAATAGGAAAATGCCTCCTATGATCTGGCACCGCCTTGTGATCTAGTGCCCTCATCCGACCCATGAATCAGCGAGACCACGCTTATGCCCTCGGAAACCAATCGCAGCTTTCAAACGCCTCGTCGCGAAGAACTTGGCCTTGTCACCCTTGGCAACACAGCCGGTCTTTCAGCGTCGGTTCTTCCGAACGGTACGCTGTTTTCGATCGATTTTGCCGACCAGCAGGGCGGCATCATGATCAATCAGGTGCTCGGGTCGCCTGTTTACGGCGGCATCGGCCGGCTCTATCTGCGCGTCGGCGGTGCCACGCCGGCAACGGCTGAAATCGTCGGTCCAAAGGCTGCGGTAGAGTTCGCGCATGGCAAGGGTGGGTTTTCCTGGAGCGGAGGGACGGCTGGCGTCCGGCACACGGTCAGCCTGCGGCTGCATCCGAGCCAGACCGCATGGTTCTGGCAGGTGTCGCTGGAAAACAGCACCAATGCAGCCCTTTCCGCCGATCTCGTTCTTGTTCAGGATGTCGGCATCGGCGACCGCGGCTTCCTCATGAACAGCGAAGCCTATGCCTCGCAATATATCGATCATCACATTGGCGACCATGTCGCCTTCGGCCCTGTTATTATGAACCGGCAGAACCTAAAGCAGGGCGGCGGACGAAATCCGTGGCTCGCACAGGGCTGCCTTGAAGGTACCGCGGCTTACGCCACCGATGCCATTCAGCTCCTCGTGCCGTCCAAAGGCAATGATGGCGTCATGGTGCCGGATTTCGGCACCAGCCTGCCGAGCACGCGCCGCCAGCACGAAGTCGCCTGCCCGGCAATCCAGTCGAAGCCGCTTTCACTTGAACCCGGCGCATCGGGCACGACGACCTTCTTCGGCCTCTTCATCGCCGATCATCCGGCTGCCTCCAGCGATGCCGACCTTGCCCACCTCGACGACTTGCCGAGGCTACAGGACGAGTTGGCAATTGGCACGATATCAGCCGCGCCGTCGGCGCGCAGCCTTATGCAGGATGCGCCGCTTGCCGAGAGTGACGGCCTGGACCAAGCCGCGATCGATGCGCTCTATCCCAAACGCATGCTGGAAGAACATGTCGACGGGAAGCTGATTTCCTTCTTCGTGTCGGATGGGCAACACAACAGGCATATCGTGCTGCGCGAAAAAGAGCGGCTTGTGGCGCGCCGTCACGGCGCAATCGTCCGCAGCGGGCAGAACATGCTGCTCGACGACCAGACGCTCGCCGCTACCTGCTGGATGCAGGGCATATTCGCCGCACAGCTGACCATCGGCAATACGTCCTTCCACAAGCTCTTCTCGGTTTCCCGCGATCCGTACAATCTGACGCGGTCGAGCGGCTTGCGCATCCTTGTCGACCTCGGCGATGGCTGGCGCCTGCTTGGCGTACCCGCCGCCTTCGAGATGGGCTTGAGCGATACGCGCTGGATCTACAAGCTTCCCGGCCGAACCATCACGGTATCGGCAATCGCCTCCGGCGATGACCCGGCCATGCAATGGAGCGTTTCGGTCGACGGCGATGCCTGCCGTTTCGTCGTGTTCGGCCACATCGTGCTCGGCGAGCGCGACTATGAGGCCATGGCGAACATAGCGATCGATACGGCCGCCAAGCGCATCTCCTTCCGCCCGCAGCCGTCCTGGCTCTGGGATCGCTATCCGAAGGCCGGCTATCACCTCGTCACCTCGACGCCGGATGCATTCGAGGCCATTGGCGGCGACGAACTACTTTATAGCGACGACACGAGCCGCAACGGCCCGTTCATCGCCCTGAGATCGCACCCGACGAAGGCCCTGCGCTTTGCCGTGACGGGATCGATGACCGATCCGGACGCCGCAGAAGCGCTTGCCGCGCGCTACAGCGCCGGTGTCGAAAGCGACGAGATGCTGGCGCCGGCGCATCGCTTCTGGAGCCACGTGACGCGCAATGCGCGCATCGAAGGCGATGGTCGCGATGTGGTGGCTCAGGCCGTCATGCTGCCCTGGATCGCGCATGACGCCATCGTCCACCTGAGCGTGCCGCACGGGCTCGAACAATATACAGGTGCTGCCTGGGGAACGCGCGACGTCTGCCAGGGGCCGATCGAATTCCTGCTCGCCTACGAGCATGACGAAGAAGTCCGACAGATACTCTCCACGCTCTTTTCGGAACAGTACCGCGATCGCGGCGACTGGCCGCAATGGTTCATGCTGGAGCCCTACGCCAATATCCGCGCCGGCGAAGCACATGGCGATATCGTCGTCTGGCCGCTGAAGGCGCTCTGCGACTATATCGAGGCGACTGGCGACATCACCCTCCTCGCCGAAACGGTGCCCTGGCGCGCCGACGACACCATGCAGTTGACCTCCGAGCACGCCACGATCTCCGATCACGTCGAAAAGCTGCTGGACACCGTGCGCAGCCGCTTCGTGCCCGGCACAAGCCTCATCCGCTACGGTGAAGGCGACTGGAACGACAGCCTGCAACCGGCCGATCCGCATCTGCGCGACTGGATGGTGAGCAGCTGGACCGTATCCCTGCTTTACGAACAGCTGGTGCGCTATGCCGGCATCCTGACGCTTGCCAGCCGCAATGAGGAAGCGCAGTCGCTGCAGGCGACCGCGGTCGCCATGCGCGCCGATTTCAACCGTCTGCTGATGCGCGACGGCATCGTCGCCGGCTATGGCGTCTTCGATCCGAGCCATGACGGCGTGGAATTGCTGCTGCATCCCGAAGATACCAGGACCGGCCTGCACTATTCGCTGATTGCCATGACGCAACCGATGATCGGCGGCCTATTCACGCCCGATCAGCGCCACGCCCACATGAAGCTCATCCGCGAAAACCTGCTCTTCCCGGATGGTGTGCGGCTGATGGAAAAGCCGGCGACCTATTCCGGCGGCCCCGAAAAGCTCTTCCGACGTGCCGAATCCTCGTCCTTCTTCGGCCGCGAGATCGGGCTCATGTATGTGCATGCGCATCTGCGCTATTGCGAAGCCCTCGCGCTCGACGATGATGCCGAGGCTGTATGGGCGGCCCTGGCGCTTGCCAACCCGATCGCCGTCAGCGGCCGGGTGGAACACGCGTCGCTGCGCCAGCGCAACACCTATTTCAGCAGCAGCGATGCCGCCTTCGCCGACCGTTATGAGGCTTCGTCGGAATGGGCGCGCGTCAAGGCGGGCGATATCGCCGTCGACGGTGGCTGGCGCATCTATTCCAGCGGTCCCGGCCTCTACACCAAGAGCCTGATCGGCAACGTCTTCGGCTTCAAGCGGCAGTTCGGTCAACGCATCCGCAAACCGCTGCTGCCGGCCTCGATCGGCGCTTGTGAGGCCAAGCTGGATTTCAAGGCCTGAACCAATCTCGATAGCAAGAGGGCCACATATTCGGCCCTTTTTCCCGCCACAGGCTATCGGCGCTAGGCACGGATTGCGTCGATTGCTTCCTCGTCGCAGATGATATCCCGACGTGTCGGCTCGATCGTCATGGCTGGCGCCTCGGCGTCCCGCCGGGTCGCCGCCGATAGATCGGATGTGTAGTTCTTAACGAAACAGCGCATCGCATGGGCGACGCCGCGCGAATTCACCTCGCGATAGTCGGCCTCGTAATAAAGGCCACCGGCATAACTCCCCGTGATGATTTCGTAGGACGGGAAATAATCGACCCATTCGAACCGCGAAACGACCTGATCCGCTACCACCCGCAGGACCGATTTGCTGTAGGTCGTCGATACCAGCACGCTTCTATTCTCGTAGGTGGCAATAAGTGGAACCGGAGAAACGGTCAGCAGCAGCTTGATGCGTGGATTCTTATCTTTGAGCTTCCCAAGGAAAGTCAGGAGATCGGCTTCGACGTCGGCAACACTAAAGTTGACGAATTCATGCCGCTCGGGATCGAAGGAACCAGCTACAACGCCAGGTGCGAGCGGAAACACCGAACCATCAACCTTGGAGCGCCATGCTTCGGTAAGACCAAGCGTGAAGACCAGCACATCAGCCTGCGTGAAGACCGAACGAACACCGGCGAGATGAAGGCTTCGCGCCTCCGCCACTGCTTGGGCCGACTCAAATCCATCCGGCTCGATCTGCGGCCGATAGGGATCGACATAACGTCCATCCGCCCGAAGCCAGGCCCGTTCCACCGGCTCTCTTCCTTCGAAAGCTTCTTCGAACAGCTGGAGCAATTGTCGGGCGGTGTAAAGATTGCCGTAGCGCCCGGAAAAAACACCGAAATTCCGGCGGACGCGCTCACTTTCCGGCAACCCTTCACCATTCTCGGGAACGAAGTAGTGAAAGCCTATGTGCTGGAGCTGCCGCGAAATGTGCTGAGCGAAGCAGCTTCCTGCCGTCGCGATCCTGGTTGCCCTGTCAAGATGGAATTTCGGATTGACCACCGGATCGAAAAGATGCGTCTCGATCCGCGCCACGGATCGCCGCCAAAGCTGGTAGCTCTCGATGTCGGCATAGGGATTTGTCATCAGGCTGCCTCCGCCACGACTGCTTTGACATTTTCATAGCGTGCATGAACCGCCCCTTCGACGAGAATGGAGCGGGGCGGGCGCCGCGAATAGACGGCGAAGCTGAACTCGATGAACTGCTCCAGAGAGATGAGGCGGTAGTCATTCGGCAGCTTGAAAAGATACGAACCACGGGCTCCAAACGCCTCGGCGATCTCCGGATAGACCGGATAGCATGGTCCGTTCACGAGATTATCGGCCGGCATGATCTCGCTATCGGTAGGATCGACCCCCAGCCGCGTCAGGAAGGCTCGGGCAATGTCATGGATGCAATGAATCTTTGGATGGTTCACGGAATACATGAAGGCATCACCACGAGACCATTGCGTAAACGAGGACGCGATATCTAGGCCATGGTCCGCAAAGTGCGCCAGAAGCTGCGTCCGCTCTTGTTCCCAGCGTCCAAAAAAGCCGCAGCCCTCGAAGACATCGCGCCGGAAAAGCTTGCGGGTTGCCTCCACGCCGAGCCCGGCTTCGTATGCCGCCAGAACGATCATGGAATGATAGGAACCCATCGGTCCTTCGAGCGGACCATCAGAAAAGGCGTAGCAGATATCCGGATGGTAGGCGTCGAAATTGATCGAGGGAATGAAATCGAGATTTTGGGCGCCGCTGAAATCGAGAGCGATATTGCGGAACTGCGGATGAAGGACGACCCTGAAATAGTGGGGCAGCTGTTCTTTATATTTTTCGATGTTCTTCCTGAATGCCCATATGTCCATGGCATCGATATGGAAACGTGGTCCAAGAAGCTTCAGGGAATTCGCAAGACCGAATGTCTGACAATTCGAGACCACAAGCCATGTTTCCATCCGAAAACCACCCCAACAAGCTACACGGTTACATCGTGCTATCACATTGAAATACTGCAGAATTACGCGGCCGGAATCTTCCCGGCACTGGGGCAAGGCAACGCGGCCATTGTTTTACGGCAGGTCTGGCTTGTCTATATCGATGGCGTCAGGCTTGCGCGAATTGCGGCAGGAAAGGCATCTGCATCGCGGGATCCTCCGGCCTCCGGCACGCCCTTGCATCAACAACGCTATCGACGTTCTGGTTAACCGAATCGGCTAATCTCCTTCGGATGTGCAAGGCACGGAGGCAGATTTGGAAACGGCGCTCTATCACCCGATCAAGGCGTTTCTTGAAGCGGCCGGCTATGCGGTCAAAGGCGAGATCGGCGGCTGCGACCTTGTCGGACTGACCGACGCCGAGCCCCCCGTGGTCGTCATCTGCGAACTCAAAATGACCTTCAACCTCGAGCTGATCCTGCAGGCCGTCGATCGCGCCGCCGCCAGCGACGAGGTCTGGATCGCCGCCCGTGTCTCGGCAAAAGGCAAGGGGCGCGAAGGCGACCGTCGTTTCCGCGATCTTTGCCGCAGGCTGGGCTTCGGCATGTTGACGGTATCGGACAACGATCTCGTCGATATCGCCGTCAGCCCCGTTTCCCCGATGCCGCGCAAGAATGTGCGGCGCAGATCACGCCTTGTTGAAGAACATCGGCGGCGCAAGGGCGATCCGGCCCTTGGCGGCAGCACGCGCAAGCCGATCATGACTGCCTATCGCCAGCAGGCCCTTGCCTGCGCTGCCGCCATCGAAAACGGCGTTCAGCGCCCGAAGGACATGCGCGCAGAAGCGCCAAAGGCTCCGCAAATTCTGAGGGATAACGTCTATGGCTGGTTCGAGCGCATCGACCGGGGCATCTACGCCCTGACGGAGCTTGGAGCGGAAGCGCTCAAGCGGTGGCCGATACCGCAGAGCTGAATATGGAAAAATTCCGGCTGAACAACATTAAATTCATGTAATATCTTAACATTTTGCAATAAAAACATGATCGATATTTAATTTGTAAAAGTCGATTGGCGGATCATATTACCAACAAGCGCCAATTCAGTTTTATACTTCGCCTCTAGCAGTAAAGACGAAGCTCAAAGCCTCCCGGAGCAATTGACGCGGACCATTCGACACCTGTCCTGGACATGGACAGGGCGCCATAACGTCAACGATCTCGTAAGGGACTTCTGTCATGCCATCTCTCCTCCGCAAACATCGTACCGCAGCCATTGTCGGCGCCGCCATTATCGTCGGCGCAGGCGCGCTGCCCTTCGCTTTCAGCACATCGGCGTCCGTAGCTTCTGCTGCCGAACCGGCCGGCATCATCGCGCCCGGCGGCTCCTTCGCACCGATCGTCGATGCCGATAAGCCGGCCGTCGTCACCGTCACCACGACCATGAAGGCGACCGACACCAGCGCCGACAGCAACTCGCCGATGGACGAGCAGTTCCGCCAGTTCTTCGAAAATCAGGGCATCCCCTTCCCCAAGCAGATGCCGCGCCAGCAGCAGAGCCAGCGCGCCATGGCGCTCGGCTCCGGCTTCATCATCAGCCCGGACGGCATCATCGTCACCAACAACCATGTCATTCAGAACGCGATCGACATCAAGGTAACGCTGGATGACGGCACCGAGCTTCCGGCCAAGCTGCTGGGCGCCGACGCCAAGTCGGACCTTGCCGTCCTGAAGATCAAAGCGCCGAAGCCGCTCGCAACCATCGCCTGGGGCGATTCCGACAAGCTGAAGCTCGGCGACCAGATCCTCGCGATCGGCAATCCCTTCGGCATCGGCACCACCGTTACCGCCGGCATCGTCTCGGCTCGCGGCCGCGATCTGCACAGCGGTCCCTATGACGATTTCATCCAGATCGATGCGCCGATCAACCACGGCAATTCCGGCGGTCCGCTGGTCGATCGTGAAGGCAATGTCGTCGGCATCAACACTGCCATCTACTCGCCGAATGGCGGCAGCGTCGGCGTCGGCTTCGCCATTCCTTCCGACGAAGCCAAGGCGATCGTCGCCAAACTGGAAAAGAACGGCTCGATCGATCACGGCTATCTCGGCGTCGCCATCCAGCCGGTGACCCCCGATGTTGCCAATGCCATGGGGCTCTCGGAGGCACAAGGTGCGCTCGTCGCTAGTGTCAACGACGATACGCCGGCTGCCCGTGCCGGCATCAAGAGCGGCGACATCGTCACCGCTGTCGGCAACGAGACGGTCAAGACGCCGAAGGACCTGTCGCGGCTGGTCGCCGATCTCTCACCCGGCGACAAGCGTGCGGTCACGCTGTGGCGCGATGGCAAGAGCATGGACGTCAATGTCACCATCGGCGGCAATGACGACAGCAAGCAGGCCGCCAACGATAGTGGCGACGGCAAGGTCCAGCCGTCCAACCAGCCGAGCATCGGTGTCGGCCTTGCCAACCTCACGCCGGATGTCCGTCAGCAGCTGAACCTGCCGCGTGGCGTCGAGGGCGCTGTCGTTGCCAGCGTCAACCCGGACAAGACGGCTGCCGCAGCCGGCATACAGACCGGCGACATCATCGTCTCGGTCAACGATCAGCCGGTGCGTAACGCTCACGAAGTGCAGACGGCAGTCGCACAGGCCGGTAAGGATGGTCGCAAGTCCGTCCTGCTGCTGATCGAGCGCAATGGCGACAAGACCTTCGTCGCCGTGCCGTTCTCTGCCGCCTAAGAGCATGTCGCGCAAAAGTGCGCAGCGGTTTTGCGAGAACGACATGCGCAAAATCAAGAGCTTAGAGCGCAAGGAGCGAATCTGAAAGATCGCGACGCGCTTTAAGAGACTGAAACGTCCTGCAATCGGCCCGTTTCCGGAAAGGAAGCGGGCCGATTGTCTTATGTCACCAGCAATCCCTGCCGCTCTGCAAGCCCGATGCTTGCGAGCGTCCCGGCATTGAACGGCAGAAAGTCCGCCTCGATGCCGTCGCTGAAGATGACACCATGCTCGGCCATCTCGGAGACGACCGTCATCGGCATTTGCGGCCCAATCTCTCCCGAAACCAGCGAAACGCCGGTCGTGCGGCTCGGAAAGGGCTCCCGTACGAAATAGTGCAGGAATTCGGCATCCCAGCGAAATGAGGCGTCGGCAATCCCCGCCGGTAGCTCGACGCCGCAGCTTACGGCCGCTCCCGCCCAACCCGCATAAAGGCTCTTCAGCCATCCCGTCGATCCCATGCCCGTCGACACGATGATGCCGCTCGACGATTGCCGTTCGTGCCGCTCGCCGACCCGCAGATCGTAGCGAGCCGAAACATGGCTGCGCGGACCGATGAAGAGATCATTGACGGCATAAAGCACCTCGCCGGTATTGAGCGAAGCCTTGGCCATGCTGACGCGCTTGAGCGGCCGGCGCTGCGCCAGAGCTTCCGGCAGGAGCCTGCGGATATCGGCCACCTGAAACGGCAGCAACACGCCGTCCCAGCGCTTCGGATCGGGGTTGACCCCGAGCACATTCTGACCGTCGAGATATTTCAGCGTATTGGCGACCAAGCCGTCCTGCCCCAGCACGACGACGAGATCATCGACGCCGAAGATGAAGTTTGCGAGATAACGCCGGTTGAGCGTCTGCACCCTCGCGACGGAGCGCAGGCCGGCCTCGACATCGCGCACCGCCGCCCGGTAGTGCTGCTGTTCCGCCAGATAGTCGCCGAAATCAGCACCCAGATGTTCGACATAGAACTGCGCCTGCTGAACCGTGTTGAAACGCGCCACCAGCTCGTCGAGACGGGTATCGCGGACGATCAGCACGATCTTTCTGTCTTCAGTGCCCGGCATGGCTTATCCCCTTGTCTGCGGCTGCAGCATTTCGCGCAGGAGATCGGGGGTAACGTTGAGCTGGCCGATCTTGGTGGCGTTGTCGGCGAGATCGCGGAAGGCGAGCGCCATCAACTGGCCGGGGTCCATGCCGACCGAGGCGAGCGCCTGCAGCATCTTGGGATCGGCATCGCCGAACGACTTCATCATGGCGGCCAGACCATAGGCCTTGGCGTCGGCTTCCTCGCGGGCGTTGCCCGAAGCGAGGGCGACAAGCGCCTTGTTCTGCTCTTCGAGCGCGATCTTGCCGGTCATCTCCTCGCGACGGATCTGCAGTTGCCGCTCCTGCACCGAGCGTTCCGCATCCATCTGCGCCTCGCGAACCTGGCGCTTCTTGTTCTCGACGGCGATTTCCGTCGCCAACTCGTTCTCCTTGATGGTCCGCTCCTGTTCCACGCTTGCGTTACGGCGCGCATAAATCGCCTCGTCGGCGCCGCGCAGCAGGGCTTCTCGCGCACCGGCCTCCAGCGCCTTGGCGGTCTCAGGCTTCGGCTTCACCGCCAGGATCGACAGGCTCAGGAGTTCGAGACCCAGTGCCTGCAGCACCGGATGATCATGCAGCGCGGCGGCAACGCGGCCCACGAGCAGTTCGCCGGCAGCCAGCACGTCCTTTAGCGACAACGCCTGCACTTCCGCGCGCATGACGACCTGAACCTGATCGATCAATCGCTGCGACAGTTTCTGTGGATCTTCCGAGCCATAGACCCCTTTGGCGTTGAGCGAGAAGTCGAGCAGCTCCGCAGTCCGCTTCGGCTCGGCGATGCGATAGGTGATCTGCCCCTGAACGGTCACCTCCTGGAAGTCCGAGGTCACCTCGGGAAAAATGAACGGCTCATTGACGCTCGCCGTCGGCACCACGACCAGCGAGGTCGACGGCGCGAAGTACCAGAACGAGAGCCCGGCTCCCTCCCGCTGCGGCCGGCCGCTCTGATACTGAATCACATATTGGGTCGGTTGAGCCTTGATGAAACGAAATCCGAACATGACTGCCTCCTGAAAGTGGCGTTGCAAACTGCGATGACGCGAACAAACACCACTTATTGTATTTTGTCAACTAAGTTAGTTGAAACTTTACACTAAGGGACGTCTGCGGTATGTTCGAGGGCATGAACAAACCGGAAAACCTTCATCAAAGACCGATCGTTTCGGTCGATCTCGCAATTTTCGCGCTGGCGCCGGATGGACTGGAGGTTCTCCTGGCACAACGCGGCACGGAACCGTTTGCAGGAAGCTGGGCCTTGCCCGGCGGCTGGATTCACGTCGAGGAGGACGAAGACCTCGAAGCCGCGGCGCAGCGCGTCCTGAGCGAGAAGACGGGTGTCGCAGCCCCTTATTTCGAGCAGGTCGGCGTTTTCGGGAATGCGGCGCGCGATCCGCGCGGCTGGAGCCTGAGCGTGACCTATATGGCATTGATCGCGCAGGATGCCGTCATCCTGCAGCATGGCGGCAATGTCACCGACGCCGCCTGGCATCCGATCGATAGTGAAACGGCAGCAAAGCCTCTTGCCTTCGATCATGCTGCCATTCTGAAGGCAGCGGTTACGAGATTGCGCAACAAGGTCGAATATACGACCCTGCCGGTGCATCTGCTGCCGGAGGCATTCACACTCAGCGAATTGCAGGCCGTCTACGAGCGGCTTCTCGGTCGCATGCTTGATAAATCGGCCTTTCGCAAACGTATCGCCGAAGTCGATTTCATCGAGCCGATCGCCGGTGAAATGCGCCGCGCCAGCAATCGCCCGGCCCAGCTCTACCGGCTGAAACAGGCACGCTCGACAGTCTTCTTCGACCGGACGATCTGAAGCAGCACATTTCCGCGCAAGAGGCAGTTCGTCTTTGACATGGAACTCTTTTTGTCCAAACTCTGCCTTTGTGATGGTACAAATAGCGCGGAACCCGATTGAAACAGGCAGACGGGACGTTTAAACCGCGCCGGCAATATCGGCGGCAAGGGCCTTAGAAACAGGAATGAGCGGCGGCAGGAGTTGGAGTGACTGATCCATACGATATTCTCGGCGTTGCGCGCGATGCGGGCGAAGAGCAGATCAAGGCGGCCTATCGCAAGCGCGCGAAGGCGGCCCACCCGGATTCCGGCGGCGATAGCGATGCTTTCGCCCGATTGCAGAAGGCCTATCAGCTGCTTCTCGATCCAGTGCGCCGCAAGGTGTTCGACGACACCGGCTACGATGTCGAACTGACCGATGCCGTCGACCTGCAGGCGCTGGTCGCAATCGAAAAGCTCATCACCGAGATGGTGCTGGACGAACGCGAGCCGGGCAGCTTCGATCCGGTCGCCAAGATGCGTGCAAGCCTGCTGGAGGAAATCCGCAAGGCGAATTTCAGCAAGAGCGAGCTCGAACGTCACTCGAACCGCATCGGCCTTCACCTCGACCGGCTGGGCAAGCGCCCCGGCAAGGACGTGGTCGGCCATATGCTGCGCGCCCGCATCAAGGCGATCGCCACCGCAATCAGCGAAACGGAAGCCAAGATCGGTGCCAGCGAACGCGCCTGTGACATGCTCGAGGGTTACCTTTACGAACTGGACGAGCCGCAGGATGAAGCGGATGCAGCTCCCGAAATCGAGTGGGACGAGCCACGGGTCCGCTCGGCCGCGCAATAGCAGCGGCGCGTTGCGCGCCGTCCTCCGCGTTCAGATTTCGCGTTTGCCTTGATCGCGAGATCACTTTCGGCAACGCTATGTTGCAATGCAACAATCGTCCCTAGACAAATCGAGGTGCTGGCCTAGATCAAGCATCCGACACGCTGTCTTGTTCCATCGAATGATGGCGAGGCGGCAATGACGGACGCCGGAATTCCGGTGCCGATGACGGTCTATATGGCGAGGTATGCGTTTGCTGGTTTCCAAAGCGGATGAAATCGTCTTTGAACATCTGAGCGAAAACCGATCGCGGGCCGCATTGAGGGGTGCCTTCTGGTCGGCGCTGGATACGCTGATCCCGACGGCGCTCAACAGCCTGGTTTTCGTTGTCACGTCGCGTTTTCTGCTACCGCAGGATTTCGGTCTGGTCGCACTCGCCTTCGCCATCGTCAGTTTCGCCGCCGGCTTCGGGCCGACGGCATTCGGCGAGGCGCTGATCCAGCAGAAATCCATTCGACGCAGCCATCTCGATACCGTCTTCTGGCTGTCCTTCGTCTCCGCGGCCATTCTTTATGCCGCGCTATTTCTGCTTTCGCCGTTTCTCGCCCATTGGGTCGGACATGACGACATCGTCAAGCTGCTGCTGATTATCGGCCTCAAGATCTTCTTCGACATGATGATTATCGTCCCCAACGCCCTCATCGGCCGGACGATGTCGTTTCATCTGGCGGCGGCCCGCACCGCGATCGCCACCTTCGTCTCGGCCGCCATCTGCCTTTCGCTGATTTTCGCCGGTTTCGGGCTTTGGGCGCTTGCGATCGCCCAGATCGCCGCGCCGGCCGCCGCCTGCATTGCAGCTTTCTGGGGCGCAAAATGGCTGCCCGGTTTCAGGGTCAAGCTCTCAAGCCTGCGCGAACTGTTGCATTACGGCGCCTTCGCCTCGGGCAACCGCTTTCTCCAGACTATGAATCTCGACCAGTTGATCATCGGCACGCTGGTCAGCCCGGCCGCTCTCGGCATCTATAATTTCGCGCGGCGGCTCTACGAAATGCTCAACAACGTCGTGGCGGGCGGCCTGAATTCGGTGAGCCACGTCCTGCTCTCCTCCCTGCAGCACGACAAGGACAAGGTGCGGGAAGCTTTTCTCATGGCGACCTTCGGCTGCTCGCTGGTGTCCTTCCCGGCCTTTATGGGACTGGCAGCGGTCGCAGACGACGCCATTCCGCTGATCTTCGGCCCACACTGGGCGGCCGCCATCTGGCCGGTTCGCTTCTTCTGCGTGATCGGCCTGATGGCTGGCATCGGCGTGATCCAGGCATCGCTGATCACCAGTCAGGGCAGGTCCGACTGGTGGTTCTATTATCAGCTGGTGCGCAACGTCGTCTCGATCCTCACCGTTTTCATTCTCCACAAATATGGCGTGTCGACCGTCGTCTTCGGGCTCATGGTCGGAGTGCTGCTGCTTTGGCCGGTGACGCTTTGGATGGTCTCGCGATTGATCGGTCTCAGCATTTCGGAATATTTCGGTCAGTTCCTGCGACCGATCGCGGCCTATCTCGGCATGCTTGTCGTCGTTCTGGCAGCCTCGTCAGCCTTGTACGACCGCCCCCTCGCGGTGCGTCTGATCTGCGAAGTGCTGGTCGGTGGCCTCACCTATTCGGGCCTCATCCTTCTCTTGTGCCGGGAAAGGGTCCTCTTCCTCGTGCGGACGACACTGCAAGGTCGCCGCGCCAGGACACAGTAGAGCCGTCGCGACCACCGGACTGGAGCGGCACCCATACGGGTCCCTTCGACCGTCGCGATGGCAATAGCAAATGTCGGAAAGGTGCCTCATGACACTGGTTACGTTCATCATACCCGTTCGCCATCAGGCCAATTCCAAGGATTGGCCATCGCTGAAACGACGGCTTGCACAGACGATCGCCTCGATCTCCGGGCAATCCAACAGCAACTGGCGGGGTGTGGTCGTCGCCAATGAAGGCGCCGATCTGCCCGAGATGCCGCCGAATTTTACGGCGGAGCGCGTGACCTTCCCGCCGAACCAGCTGCACGACATCGATGGCGCCGACCGCGAGAAGGTCTATGACGCCTTCCGCCTGGACAAAGGCCGCCGCGTGCTGAGCGGCATGCTTGCAGCGCGCGATACCCGCTTCTTCATGATCGTCGACGACGACGACTTCGTCAGCTCGAACATCGTCGATTTTGCCGCTGGAAATAGCGATGCGAACGGCTGGAAGATCGACCGGGGCTATCTCTGGAACGAAGGCGGCCGGCTGCTTTTGCATCACAACGATTTCGCCAATTTCTGCGGCACGTCACTGATCATCCGCTCCGACCTCTACCGACTACCGACAGCCTTCGAGAATGCCGAGGTCGATTACATCAAATCCATGCTCGGCAGCCACGTGCGCATCGGCAAGCTGCTGGCCGACGCCGGCTCACCGCTCGGATCGCTGCCCTTTCGCGGGGCGATCTACCGCGTCGGCCATGCCGGAGCGCACAGCAAGTCCTCCAATCTGATCAGGACCCATTTCCTCAACCGATCGGTGCTGACAAGCCCCCGCCAGTTCCTGGGCAACCTTTCGCGGGTGCGTCCGCTCGATCGAAACTTGAGAAACGAATTCTTCGGCGCGCGCGCAGCCGGATAGCGCGGGCTCATCCCTTCCGCTCAACGAGAGGCTTCGATCAATGCCGGCTGATGCAACGAGACATAGATATGCCGCGCTGGATGCGATGCGCGGCCTGGCGGCATTGGCCGTCGTCGTCTATCACCTCGACAGGCCCTATGCGCCCTCAGCCTATATCGCCGTCGATTTCTTCTTCGTGCTCAGCGGCTTCGTCATCGCCAGGGCCTACGGAGAGAAGCTCGCGAACGGCATGACGGTGCTCGCCTTCATGACGGCGCGCTACGTGCGCCTCTATCCGCTATTTCTGATCGGCAGCGTCTACGGCCTAGTGCAATTGCTCCTGCATTGGCAGGCATCCGGTGTCGGACGGACCGATCTTGCAGCAAGCATCGTCTCGACTGTCTTCATGCTGCCCTCACCGAGTTTTCTCACACGATCGGCCGGCGACATATGGGCGCTCTACCCGCTGAATGGCCCCGCATGGTCGCTGTTTTGGGAATTGCTTGCCAATCTGGTCTTCGCGCTCGTGCTCTTCAGGCTGAAAACGCGGAGCCTCATCCTCATCGCCGCGGCTTCGCTTGTCATGCTGATCGGCTCGGTCTTCTACCACAAATCGCTCGATCTCGGCTGGGAATGGCGTTCCGTGGATGGCGGCTTTGCCCGCGTCTTCTTCTCCTTCACGCTCGGAATGATTATCTATCGGCTGCGAAACACCACCGCGCTTGGGAGGACCGTGAACAGCTATGCGGCCCTGCTGCCGATCGCGGCGATCCTGACCTTGCTGTTTCTCCCCACCTATTCGCTGAAATATGCGCTTGTCTTCTGCATCCTGATCTCGCCGCTCATCGTCCTTGCCGGCACGATGCTGGAGCTGCCGGCCAAACTACAGAAGCTCGGCATCTTTCTCGGTTATCTCTCCTACCCGATCTATATGTGCCATCGCGGCTTTACCGAGGTCTACGGGCATCTGATGCGCAATGTTCACTTGCCGCATCCCATCTATATCGGGATCTATCTCGTCGCGATTTCAATCATCGCGCTTATCTCGGCCAAGCTTGCCGAAGTCGTGGTTCGCTATGCCGGCTCCTCGAAAAGCGGCGCCAAAGGCATCGAGGCTAGCCAACGCGGCTAGCCGGTTCAGATGGTCACGTGTGGACGGCGGCAAGGGCGATCGCGTCCGCGACCTCCTCAAGCCGATCCGAGAGGTTGGCTGTGGCGACGCGCAAATGGGTACTGGGCAGGATCGAGAATTTGGCGCCCGGATGCACCGCAATGCCCCGCGCAGCCAGGGTCACCATCGCAAAGGGTTCCGACGAGACCGGCACCCAGGCGCACAAACCCTCTCCATGTCGCGCGTTGACGCCGCGCTCGCCGAGCGCATCGATGAGGCCCGCCCGGCGCTCCCGATAGGTCCTGCGGGCGTGATCGAGGCAGGCTTCCGTCTCGGGGTCGCGCAGCAGCCAGGCGGCTGCGGCCTGCAGGATTCGGCTCGTCCAGCCGGCGCTGAAACTACGGTAGGACTGGATCTGGTCGACGATCGCTCGCGAGCTCGACAAGACCGCCAAGCGCAGGTCCGGCCCATGCGTTTTCGAAAACGACAGGATATGGATGACGCGATCGGGAAAGAGATGCCCCATCGAATGGCGCGGCGCCGTCGAGATATCGGCGACGCCATCGTCCTCCACGATCAACGTATCCTTGTCGCGAAGGATTTCAGCCATGTGTGCCATGCGCGCCGCGCTGACGCTTTGACCCGTGACGGAATGGATACGAGGCTGGAAGATGAAGGCGACCGGGCGGTATTTCAGCGCGTCCTCCAGCGAAGACGGCAACGGCCCTTCCTCGTCGCATTTCACCGGTATAATGCGGGCACCGCGATCCTCCAGAATATCCAGAAGTCGCATGCCTGT
This sequence comes from Rhizobium sp. WW_1, assembly GCF_003610155.1. Classification (NCBI taxonomy): domain Bacteria; kingdom Pseudomonadati; phylum Pseudomonadota; class Alphaproteobacteria; order Hyphomicrobiales; family Rhizobiaceae; genus Rhizobium; species Rhizobium sp. WW_1. Next base: position 477,777 of record NZ_RAIN01000002.1, on the reverse strand, counting down.
CGGGTCTTCTATCGCGACGGCAGCGCCCGGCATGACCAGGGCATTGATCAGGGTGTAAACGGCATTATAGCCGCCATTGGTCGCTAGAAACGCCTCCGGCTCATAGGGCCAGCTCTTCCTGACCTCTCCCTCCAGCTCCGGCAGGATACGGCTGCGCTCGTAGCTGTTGAGATTTTCAGCCGATGCACCATAGACCATCGCCGCCTCAAGCCTTGGCAGAAGCTGCACATCGGGAACGGCGGCTGTCAGGTTCAGCGCGTCACCACCATAGTCACCGACACTTGCAAGCCGCGCCGGCTTGGCGATGAAGCGATCCCCGCTGACCCATGTGCCATTCCTCCCGCGCCCGCTGATGATCTTCTGGCGTCGAAGCTCACTCCATGCCTCGGATAGCGTTGCCGGGCTCACACCAAGCACAAAGGCAAGATCGCGGATCGGCGGCAGCTTGGTGCCGACCGGCAGGGCGCCGGCGCGAATGAGCGCGCTCGTTTCAAGCGCAATGCCGCGGATGGTTCGATCGCTCAATTTTGAGGCAAACCATTTCGCATCCCGATCTTCGCTCATTTTCGCACCATTTTTAATGTTCAATAACGTAATAACATTTGATCGACCCATATTGAACATTTAGTCGTTGAGAAAACAAGTTTTCCCGCGAGTGAATTTCATGCCTCTTACTCTTCGACTTGCTCTCCGTGACTGGGACTATATGACGCCATTGGTCCTGGGCGACGTCTCTTCTCCTAAGCTCGACATCAAGGTGGATCGCGTCGGTACGCTGATCTCCCATGTCGGCAAGAGCGGCGCCTATGATGCTGCCGAAACCTCGTTCAGCCGTTACACGCAGATGCGCATCGATGGTGACGAGAGCGTGGTCGGCATACCGAACTTTATCATGCGCGGCTTCCGCCATCGCTGCGTCATTACCACCAAGGACAGCCCGATCACGAGCTTCGCCCAGCTTGCCGGCAAGCGCATCGGGGTCACCGGCTGGCGCGACTCCGGCAACACTTGGACGCGGGCAGCACTCCGGCGCGAAGGCGTCGGCGTCGAGGATGCCATGTGGTATGCCGGCCGCCTCACGGAGGCCCATCCGATCACCGATCGCCTCGACGGCTTCGGCCGCCCCGGCCGCATCGAGGCGGCTCCCGGCGAAAGACCGATGATGGATCTGCTGAAGGAGGGGCTGCTCGACGCGATCTTCACGCCCTTCATGCCGGACGGCTATTTCGCCGGCAATTCCGGTTTTCGCCAGGTGCTTTCGGATTTCCGCGGCGCCGAACATCGCTATTTTGCCGATGTGGGCTATGTACCGGGTATGCACCTGATCGGATTGAAGGCGGAGTTCGTCGCCGAGCATCCCTGGGTCATGGCCGAACTCAGCGCCCTCATCGATGAATCGCAGCGCATGTGGCTCAGCAAGCGGCGCAAATATGCCGACACCACGCCCTTCATGCTCGACGAGCTGTTGAAATCGGCCTCCGAATTACCCGAAGGTTGGGACGCGAGCGGCTTTGCCGCCAACCGCAAGATGATCGGTGATTTCGCTTCGGAATTGCATGTGCAGGGCATCCTGCCGCGGCTGATGACGCCGGAAGAGCTGTTTCCATTCGACGTCGACGGCAGCCGGACGACCGCTGCCTGACCATCGCTTCAAATCAGAGACACAAAGCCAAAAAGGGGAATGAACATGTCGCTGAAGAAAATGACCTATGTTGCCATGGCAAGCCTGATGATGTCGGGCGCCGCCTTCGCTGAGGATGCTAGCCTGCCGAAACTGTCGGTCAACAAGGACCTGCAGGCCAAGCTGCCGGAAGCTCTTCGCACATCGGGCAAGATGATCTCCGTCAACAACGGCTCCTTCCCTCCCTATGAAATCGTCACCGGCACCAAGCTGACCGGTGCCAGCGCCGATCTGACCGACGCGATCGGCGAGGTGCTTGGCGTGAAGATCGAGCATGAAAGCGTCAGCGGCCTGCCCGCCATCCTCGCTGGCATCAATTCGGGCCGCTACCAGTTCGCCTTCGGACCGATCGGCGATTTCAAGAGCCGCGAGGAAGCCAACGACTTCGTCGACTGGGTGCAGGAATTCGTCGTGTTCGCCGTCCAGAAGGGCAACCCGAAGGGCATTACCTCGCTCGACAGCGCCTGCGGCCAGCGCATTGCCGTCATGGCCGGCGGCTCGGCCGAAAAGGTCATCCAGGTTCAGGCCGAAAAGTGCAAGACCGACGGCAAGGGCGCGATCGAGGTCCAGTCCTTCACCGACCAGCCAAGCTCGATCCTCGCTGTCCGTTCCAAGCGTTCCGACGCCTTCTTCTCCTCGCAGGCCCCGCTCACCTATTTTGTATCCCAGGCGAACGGCCAGCTGGAGCTGACCGGCGTCGGCCAGAAGAACGGCTTTGAAGATCTCTATCAGGGCGCCGTCGTGCCGAAGGGCTCGCCGCTCGGACCTATTCTCAAGGATGCCGTCAAGGTTCTTATGGACAACGGCACCTATGCCGCCATCATGAAGAAATGGGGCCTTGAGAACAACATGATCAAGGAACCGGGTATCAATCTTGGCGGGATGTTGCCGAAATGAGCACGAATGCCAAAGATATCGCATCGCCATCCGGCGATGCGTCGGAACGGGATGTGGCGAATGCCCACACACCGTTCCCGAAGGGCCGTGTGGCGGCCTGGGTCATTACGCTTGCGATCGCGGCCTATTGGGCGTGGTCGGTCGCCCACAATGAAAACTTCGGCTGGCACGTCGTCGGGCAGTATTTCTTCGATCCCGTCGTCATCAGCGGCCTTTATGTTTCGCTTGGCCTCACCGTCGTCGCCATGGCGCTCGGCATCGTGTTCGGCCTTTTGCTCGCAATCGCCAGGCTGTCGAAGGACACGCTGGCAAGCACGCTCGCGTCCCTGTTCATCTGGTTCTTCCGCGGCACGCCGCTGCTTGTGCAACTGATCTTCTGGTACAATCTCTCGACGCTCTTCCCGACGCTATCGATCGGCATCCCCTTCGGCCCGACCTTTATCAGCTGGGACACGAATTCCGTCATCAGCCCGATGACGGCAGCAATCGCCGGCTTGGCGCTTAACGAAGCTGCTTATATGGCCGAGATCATTCGCGGCGGCCTGCTTTCCGTCGACAAGGGCCAGTTCGAAACCGCCGAGGCCTTTGGCATGACGCGCATCCGCGCTCTGCGCCGCATCATCATCCCGCAGGCCATGCGCTCCATCGTGCCGCCGACGGGCAACCAGCTCATCAGCATGATCAAGGCGACCTCCCTCGTCAGCGTCATCGCCATGGCCGATCTGCTTTATTCGGTGCAGTCGATCTACAACCGCACCTTCGAAGTCGTCCCGATGCTGCTCGTCGCCGTCATCTGGTATCTGCTGATCACCTCGGTGCTGAACATCGGCCAGAGCTATATCGAGCGCTATTATAGCCGCGCTGACCGCCGCACCGGCACCACGAAGGCAGCAAAGGACAGCGCGCCGGCGCTCGTGCCTGCACAGGAGACGGGACAATGAACGCTCCTGTGAACTCAATCGTCAATGTGAGCCCGCTGGTGCAGGCCCGCAACGTCCACAAGTCCTTCGAAAATCTCGAAGTGCTGAAGGGTATCGACCTCGATGTGACGCCGGGCGAGGTGGTCGTCATCCTCGGCCCCTCCGGTTCCGGCAAATCGACCTTCCTACGCTGCATCAACCATCTGGAATCGATCAATCGCGGCTCGATCGAAGTCGATGGCGAGCAGATCGGCTACCGGCTGGACAAAGGTAGATTGGTAAAACTATCCAATCATGCGATCGCGTTGCAACGGCGCAAGATCGGCATGGTGTTCCAGCAGTTCAACCTCTATCCGCATATGACGGCGCTGCAGAATGTCATCGAGGCACCGATCGGTATCCATGGCGAAAGCCGCCGCCAAGCGACCGATAACGCAATGGCATTGCTCGACCGTGTCGGGCTTTCGGCCAAGGCCAACAACTACCCAAGGCAGCTTTCCGGCGGCCAGCAGCAGCGTGTGGCGATTGCAAGAGCGCTCGCGATCAAGCCGAAGCTGATGCTGTTCGACGAGCCGACCTCCGCGCTCGATCCGGAATTGGTCGGCGAGGTGCTGTCGACCATGCGCGATCTCGCCAGCCAAGGCCTGACGATGATCGTCGTCACCCACGAGATCGGCTTTGCCCGCGAAGCGGCCGACCGCGTCGTCTTCATGGATGGCGGCAAGATCGTCGAGCAGGGCAAGCCCGAGGATGTGATCGGCAATCCCCAGCATCCTCGCACCAGAAGCTTCCTGTCGCGCTTCATCTAGCGCGACAGCTCCATCATCAGTGCAGCCTGCACGCTCTATGGCGGATGGCGGCTCAAGCGAACCATTGGAATAGCCATGACCCTCGACAACGATTTCGCCCGCCTTTCGGACTTCGAGCCGATGAAGGCCGAACTGACCGGCATCCGCCAGCATCTGCACGCCAATCCCGAACTTTCCTTCGAGGAGGCGGAAACCGCGCGTTTCGTCGCCGAGAAGCTGGAGGGCTGGGGTTATGATGTCACGCGCAATGTCGGCGGGCACGGTGTCGTCGCGCGCATGACTGTTGGAGCCGGCAAGAAGAGCATCGCGATCCGCGCCGACATGGACGCCCTGCCGATCACCGAGCAGACCGGCGCCTCATACGCCAGCAAGACGCCTGGCAAGATGCATGCCTGCGGCCACGACGGCCATACGACCATTTTGCTCGGGGCCGCCGAATATCTCGCCCGTACCCGCCGCTTCAACGGCACTGTGAACCTGATCTTCCAGCCGGCCGAAGAGGCGGGTGCCGTCAGCGGTGCCCCCGCCATGATCAAGGATGGCCTCTTCGAACGCTTTCCCTTCGACGTCATTTACGGGCTGCACAATCACCCCGGTGCTGCGGAAGGCACCTGGCTGTTGCGCTCCGGCCCGCTGATGGCGGCAGCCGATACCGTCGAGATTACCATCACGGGCAAGGGCGGCCATGCGTCGCGCCCGCATCTGACCATCGATCCAGTTGTTGTCGCCTGCAATCTCGTCGTCAGCCTGCAGACGATCGTTGCCCGCAGCATCGACCCGACGCAGACGGCCGTGGTGACAGTCGGCGCCATCCATGCCGGCGAGGCTTCGAACGTCATTCCGGAAAGCGCGAAGATGTTGCTCACGGTCCGCTCCTTCGATCCGAAGGTGCGCGAGCTGCTCGAGGCCCGCATCCGCAAGCTGACGGAATCGATCGCAGACGGCTATGGCGCAAGCGTCGACATCGACTATACCTACGGCCACCCTGTTGTCGTCAACTCCGAGAAGGAAACGGAATTTGCCCGCATGGTGGCTGAAGAACTGGTCGGCGCCGACAAGGTCACCACCTGCGGCCTGATCCCCGGAAGCGAGGATTTCTCCCACTATCTCGAGCACAAGCCCGGGAGCTTCCTTCGTCTCGGCAATGGCGTGAATTCGGCCATCCTCCACAGCGCCAAATATGATTTCGCCGACGAAAGCCTCACCACCGGCGCCGCCATGTGGGCACGGCTGACCGAGCGCTATCTCGACGCCTGAGGCAACTCCACAAGGTTGCCTCTCCAGCAGACAGCCAAGCAACCGACAGCCCGGGCGATGAGCCGGGGCTGATCCGTTAGTGGCTTATGATGGGAGGAGCAGAGTACCCTTATCGACCTCGCCAAAGTCTCGTCATCAAATGAGCTCGGCGCGATCCGGTCTCCGCAAATGATTACTTGTCGAGGGATGCCAGCTTGTCGGATGCGACAGGCGCCGTCTTCGTGGCTGCCTCCGAAGACACCCCGGCCTCCGCCTGCGCGCCCTGGGCCTGCACCAGCCGCCATTCATTTTCCAGGCGATCAATCACGTAAGTAGGAATTTCATTTCTTACGTTTTCAAACTCTTGCATCACGACCTCCATTGTCATGCGGTATTGGCATGACATGGAAGAGTTTCTTTGTAAATCAAGGCATTAAACTATTTAAACGATTAAAATTTTTTCAATCGTTTGAAATATATCCGCCTGTGGAAAAAGCTGCAGACAGCGTTAATTAGAACGCGCGGAACTATCCGCCGAGGGCAGAACATCGGCCGCACCGGACGAAACACCCTTGCCTAACGGCGCTCCGACTATCCGCCGTGGGCGACTGCCGAGTTCCAGATCCTGTGCGCGCCAGATTGAATCGTGCTGCTCGCGCATCGCGTCCGCGGCCTCGCGCACCACCTCGGAAATCTGCAGGAGTTGCTTTGCGAGAGGGCTCGTTCTGCGCCAGATCATGCCGATCGTCCGCGACGGCTGCGGGCTTTGGAAGCGCACTGTCGAGACCGGGGCCGAACGGGTTTCCACCGCCACGGCCATCTCCGGTATCAAGGTGACGCCTATGCCGGCGCTGACCATCTGCACCAGTGTCGACAGGGAGCTGCCATCCATCAGTTCGCGCGGCAGTGCCGATTGTATGTTGCAGAAGGAAAGCGCCAGATCGCGGAAACAATGGCCCTCCTCCAGCAACAACAGGCGCATCTCGCGAAGCGCCTCGCGGTTGGGAACCGGCTTGCCCTCGTCCTCGCTTGGTCGCACCAGGACGAAATTTTCCGCAAACAGCGGCACTTCTGTCAGAGACGCCTCGGAGATGGGCAGAGCGACGATTGCCGTATCCAACCTCCCCTCCTCCAGCTCGTCGACAAGTTTCGAGGTCAGGGTCTCGCGCACGTGAATATCGAGCCCCTCGTAGATGCGTGTGAGATTGCCGATGATGCTCGGCAGCAGGTAGGGAGCGACCGTGGGGATGATGCCGATGCGCAGCCGGCCGACGGGCTGATTGTGCGATGCACGGGCGAGATCGCCCAACTCGTCGACGGAACGCAGGATATCGCGGACACGGACCGCGAAGGCCTCACCGAAATTGGTCAGCCGCACCTGCCGCGCACCTCGCTCGAAGAGCTCGGTACCGAGCTGCTCCTCCAGTTCCTTGATCTGCATCGACAGGGCCGGCTGGGAGATCGCGCATAAATCGGCGGCGCGCCCGAAATGGCCGTGTTTCGCCAAGGCCTCGAAATAGCGCAGCTGTTTGAGTGTGATGTTTGTCATAAGTTTATCTTATCGCAGCAATCAGGAAATCCAACTTAAATTAATGAAAGGCCTTAGCTATAGTGCCGCCGCAGAGATGAGATGCGGCCGCCAGTCATACGAAGCTCATATTGCGAGCGTTGACTGCGTTCGGTTCATCGATGTGCGGGGCGTTGTAAGGCAGAGAACCCAAGCTTTGCCTGTTTCCACGCTCTCGTTTCGTGCGAGGCCAGAACAACGAGAGATTCATGCGTCTGACATGTCGCCGCCATGCCCGCCTTCAAGCCGGACCATTTCCCGGAGGGCTGGCAAAACTCCATCTCCGGTCGTCACAATTCAAATCATCGTAAGGGAGAAAAATTATGGATAACAAAGTCGAGAGCACCGGCAAGTGTCCGTTTCCGCACGGAAACACCAGCGTTTCGGCCCGTTCGAACCGCGACTGGTGGCCGAACCAGCTGAATCTCAAGATTCTTCACCAGAATTCAGCACTGTCCAGCCCGCTGGGCGCGGCATTCAATTACGCCGAAGAGTTCAAGAAGCTCGATCTGGAGGCCCTGAAGAAGGACCTCACCGCCCTTATGACGGATTCGCAGGAGTGGTGGCCGGCCGACTTCGGCCATTACGGCCCGCTCTTCATCCGCATGGCCTGGCACAGCGCCGGCACCTATCGCACCGGCGACGGCCGCGGCGGCGCCTCCTCCGGCACGCAGCGTTTCGCACCGCTCAACAGCTGGCCGGATAACGTCAACCTCGACAAGGCCCGTCGCCTGCTGTGGCCGATCAAGCAGAAGTACGGCAACAGCATTTCCTGGGCCGACCTTCTGATTCTCACCGGCAATGTCGCGCTAGAATCCATGGGCTTCAAGACCTTCGGCTTCGGCGGCGGCCGCGAAGACATCTGGGAGCCGGAAGAAGACATCTACTGGGGTGCGGAAGACACCTGGCTCGGCGACAAGCGCTATACCGGCGACCGCAACCTGGAAAACCCGCTCGCAGCCGTGCAGATGGGCCTGATCTACGTCAATCCGGAGGGCCCGAACGGCAATCCTGACCCGCTTGCCGCGGCACGTGACATCCGCGAAACCTTCGCCCGCATGGCGATGAACGACGAAGAAACCGTCGCCCTCATCGCCGGCGGCCACACCTTCGGCAAGACGCACGGTGCTGGCGATGCCGCCAACGTCGGCCCCGAGCCGGAAGCAGCCGGCATCGAAGAACAGGGCCTCGGCTGGAAGAACAGCTTCCGCAGCGGCAAGGGCGGCGATGCGATCGGCAGCGGTCTCGAAGTCACCTGGACCTCGACGCCGACCAAGTGGAGCAACAACTTCTTCTGGAACCTGTTCGGCTACGACTGGGAACTGACGAAGAGCCCGGCCGGCGCGCATCAGTGGACCCCGAAGCATGGTGCAGGCGCCAACTCGGTGCCCGACGCGCATGACAAGTCCAAGCGTCACGCTCCGTCGATGCTGACGACCGACCTCGCCCTGCGTTTCGATCCGGCTTACGAGAAGATTTCTCGCCGCTTCTTCGAAAACCCGGACGAATTCGCCGATGCCTTTGCCCGCGCATGGTTCAAGCTGACCCATCGCGACATGGGTCCGCGCGTGCGCTATCTCGGCCCGGAAGTGCCGAGCGAAGAGCTCATCTGGCAAGACCCGATCCCGTCTGCCAGTCATGCGTCGATCGATGCCAACGATGTTGCCGCACTCAAGGGCGAGATCGCCGCATCGGGCCTGACGATCCCGCAGCTGGTATCGACTGCCTGGGCTTCTGCCTCCACTTTCCGCGGCTCGGACAAGCGCGGCGGCGCAAACGGCGCCCGCATCCGCCTTACGCCACAGAAGGATTGGGAAGCCAACCAGCCGGCCCAGCTTGCCTCCGTTCTGCAGAAGCTCGAAGGCATCCAGAAGAAGTTCAACGATGCCCAGACCGGCGGCAAGTCGGTATCGCTTGCCGATCTGATCGTTCTCGGCGGTTCCGTCGCTATCGAACAGGCTGCGAAGAAGGCCGGCCGTGACGTCGTCGTGCCCTTCGCTCCCGGCCGTACCGATGCGACGCAGGAACAGACCGATGTCGAAGCCTTTGCCGTTCTCGAGCCGATCGTCGACGGCTTCCGCAACTATCAGCGGCAGGCCTACACAGTCTCTTCGGAAGAGCTGCTGATCGACAGGGCCCAGCTGCTGACGCTGACGGCACCGGAAATGACCGCCCTCATCGGCGGCCTGCGTGTGCTGAACGCCAATGTCGGCCAGAGCCAGCACGGCGTCTTCACCAAGCGCCCGGAAAGCCTGACGAACGACTTCTTCGTGAACCTGCTCGACATGGGCACGGAGTGGAAGGCGGTCTCCGACGCCAAGGACGTCTTCGAAGGTCGTGACCGCGCAACCGGCGACGTGAAGTGGACCGCAACGCGGGCCGATCTCGTCTTCGGCTCGAACTCGCAGCTGCGCGCGATCGCCGAAGTCTACGGCCAGGCCGACGCCGAGAAGACGTTCGTTCAGGACTTCGTTGCCGCCTGGACGAAGGTCATGAACGCAGACCGCTTCGACATCGCTTGATGTAACCAAGCAAAGCGCCCGGACGCGATCTGTTTCAGATCGCGTCCGGGCGCACCGTCTTGTCTGCTCTTAGAACATGCTCTCTTAGCGACCTAGTATTGGTTGCGATTGGCAGAAGCCCCGAGAGCCGCACCAATACAAGACGCAACAATCGCCAGGACGAGAGAAATGCACGCAACGAATGCGCCAACGGAAATGACCTTCGCGGTGACCGAGGCGGCCTGAAGCGCCTTGGCCTTGGCAGCATCGACAGCCTGGTGGTATTGCAGTTCGTATTGAGCAACTTCATTCTTTGCCTGGTCAGCCGGAATATTCTGTGCGCGAGCCAATGCATCGGCGGCGCGAGCGCGCGCTTCGTCAGCCTTCGAGGGATCTCCGGTCAGGACGGCCTGAACCGAGACAACAGCCGCCTGACGCAGCTCCTGCGGATCATTGCCGCTATTGCGGATCTGTTGCGTGATCGTATCGATTGGATTGGATATCTTGCCGATAGCTGGCATAGCCGCCGCTTGCGCCGTCTTGCCCGCTCCCGACAACAGTTCCGTCACCCCGTTGAATGCACCGCCGACGACAGCCCCCGCGGATGTGGTCAGCAGATAAACGACGAGAAGGGTCGAGACGGCCCAAGCTGCAGCACCATGCAGGATTCCGATCGCAGTCGATATTGATCCGGAAAGACGGCTTGCGGCGTAGCCGCCCACGAAGGAAGCAAGCAGACCTGAGCCGATGAACCAGGCAGCCCCGGAGAGTGAGGCAGCGAGCCCAGGCGCATTCTGGCCGCTGGCCGGGTCGGCGATTGCAGCGCCGATACCGACACCTAAGAGATTGAGCACAATCTGGACGCCGAGAGCAGTGGCGCTTGCGGCAAGGATGGCACTCAAGGATGCCTGCCGCAAAGGCACGGCATCCGGGAAGGACGAAAAGCCATTGTTGTAGCTAACGGATTCACTCATGGAACTAACCTCATGACAGGTTTACACGAGCCGGCCGCATATCGCTGACCAGCCGACGTGGAATGAAAGCACCTAGGATGGGCGGCAGCGACACTTACAGATGGCAATGTCGCTGCCTGTTGATCTCAACGGGTAGACTGCAATTGCAGACGCGAGACGCCGGCCGCCACATTCAGGCCAGTGCCCGCCTCCGCACTCAGAGGCTGGAGAGCGAAGTTTTTGGAATTACCACCGACGAGAACGTTTGCTCCAAGCCCGAGACCGACAGAGGCACCCGCCGACGCTCCGACATAAGTACCCGCCAGAGCGCCGTCGCCAATGCGTGTGGGCGCAGTGTTGACAACGACCCAGCTCAGATAGGTCTTGCGGGTGATGCCGATGTCGATGCCGAGCTTGCCGATCGAGCCCGTATAGCGCTCGACTTTGCCCGTTCGCTGCTTGAACGTACAGCTGACTGCCTTGTTCGAGCCGATGATCATACCGACGCCGCCCGCAACTTCGCAGGAAAGCGTTCCGAGGCGCTCCTTGGGCTCGGATGCAACCTGCCCGGACTGCTTCTTCGGATGATGTTGGCTATTGGCGGCGAAAGCCGCGGGAGCAAAAGCCGCAGCGACGATCGCAGCCGCAATGATAGTGTTTTTCATGATGTCTCCTTCGGTCGTCTCAGCACCGTCCCAAGGCGGTCGGCGCCAGAGCGGCCACACGTCAATCTCGCCCTACTTGGACGGTTCGAGATCAACTTGGACAAACGATATTGTTGATGATCCGAGTTCCGGCATATTCGCCGGCAATCGAGATGGCGCGTTGCCGAGCCTGATCAGAGGCCGCACTCCCGGACAGGACGATTGCGCCTTCGGTGACGCTGACATCGATACGGCAATCCTCCAGCCCCTCCGCATAAGCGATCAGGCAGCGGATCGCCGCGCAGGTTGCGTAGCGATCCGACGATGTCGTCAGCGATGAGAACCTGGCCAGGAAAAGCATTGGAAGCCTCGACAAATCGCAGGGTTGGGTTTCGCGCGCCCTTTGGCGTCAGCGAAGCGCGTTCTTGATGGCGTCCTTGGCCTTGCCGACTTGCGTCTGGATCTTGCCTTCGATCTTTTCGGCCGCACCTTCCGCTCTGAGCCGATCGTTTCCCGTCAGCTTTCCCGCAGCCTCCTTGAGGGAGCCGCTTGCTTCCTTGACTGCGCCTTTGACACGGTTCTTGTCCATTTCTTATCTCCTTGAGTTTTCAAAAGAGCAGGCGCCGGCGGTTCACCGGGGCCATGAACAATGAAATAGGGCGGTAACGCATGGCGCGCAGAGCAGAAAGTACTATTGATGCTAGTAGAAAATAGCCTTTTTGAGGCTGTCCGACGCGTTGATCCATGGATGAAGGCAACCGTAAGCGGATTGGCGGCAACTCATTTCGATTTCCTCCCCCGAGAGACCGCAGAGATACCCGTGAAACCGCGTTCCCTTGCCCAGATCACCGCGGCCGAGCGCCGGTTGACGCCGATCTTCGCATAGAGCGATGCGACATGGTTGCGGATCGTGTTTTTGGAAAGATGCAGCGTATCGCTCATTTCTGCATCGCTTTGGCCACGGCAGATCAAGGCGAGAATTTCCCTTTCGCGGTCGCTGAGATCGAGAAGCTGCGCCGACGGCACCTTGCCGTTGGAAACCTGTCGCAGGGTCGCGAGACGATCGACGATGGAACGGCTGAACCACGAGGTATCGGCCATCACGCTTTCTATGGCTTCGATCAGCTCCGTCTCACTTCGCCGGCGCTCCGTGACATCCTGCACCGACCAGATGACGCATTGCTGATCGCCGATCTCCACACGCTCGGCGGAGACGAGGCAATCCGCAAGACCGGCGTCCTTCTGCCGCATCCGCATCGCCTCGTCGCGAAGCGGCATATTATCCGTCAACTTCCGTTCCATCGCCCGCCGGGCGGCAAGATCGTCCCAAAGGCGCAACTCGCCTGCCGTCTTGCCGATCACTTCCTCAAGACTGTAGCCGGAGAGTTGGACAAAGGCGTCGTTGACCTCGGTGAAGACGAAATCGCCCAGGCGGGATATCGCTGCCGGCGCCGGCGAGAGCCGGAATGACTTGGAGAAGCGCTCCTCGCTCTGGCGCAATGCGTTCTGCGCCTTTCGCCGCGCATCGAGATCGGCAAAGGTGAACAGCATGCAAGGCTCCTCACCGACAGCGATCGGCTCGCCGGCGATGATGGCAAGCCGATCGCCGCCATCAGGCAGCGGGATCAGCGTCTCGCGCTGACGGATCAACCGACCGTCCGCGAGCTTTGCGAGCGCATCCGCGCCCGTATCGCAATTTGCAAACAGACCCATCTCGTCGACTGTCTTGCCGATGACCTCTTCCTTGGCATAGTTGGTCATCTCGACGAAGCCCTGGTTCACCCGGATAAAGCGGAGATCGTCGAGCCGGCAGATCAGGCCCGGGGCAGGATTGGCGTTGAACGCCCGCTCGAAACGTTCCTCCGCCTCGAAAAGCGGCGTCTCGTCGCGAATGATGAGGGCAAGCACGTCCGGGCGCGCTCCGGCATCGGCGATGACGAGGCTGCGAACTGTGTGAACCCAGACAAGATCGAGATCAGCCGCGGGCGATATCTCGACCGTCACCTCGTCAACCGTCTCTCCCTTCAGCAGACGCTCGCCGGGATATTGGCCCTCTTCCAGCGGATGGTTGTTGCGGTACCGCAGCGTGAAAGCCTGCCTATAGCCGGTGGTGTCGCCGCCCAGTTCCTCGATGGCGGAAACCCTGTGCATCTGCAATGCGGCATCGTTCGCCCAGGAAATCGTGCCTTCAGGGTCAAGCAGGATGATGCCGTCGCTCAATCCGGCAACAAGTTCGCGCAATACGTTCCGATTGACATTCGGTGGCTGCGGCTCCCCGCTCATGCAATACCTCATGCAGACAACTGGCACCTTAGATAGGGGTGCCAGTCGATAAGGGAAGCTATTGCGAGTGTCGACAAGTGCCGGCACCGGCAGCCACTCGCAAGCAACGGCTCAATCGACGCAGCACAGTGGCGCCGCATTCTGCAGCGGCAACGGCAGGGCAACGACCGGATTAGGGATCGTGAGCGCGTCGAGGGTCGCCGTCTGCTCCGGCGAAAGCCGGACCTGAAGCGCATCGATGTCCTCATTTAGCTGCTCCAGCGTGCGAACGCCGATAATCGTCGAGGATACTCCGAGGCGCGCCATTGCCCAGGCAAGGGCTACGCGTGCAGTCGTTGTTCCGAGCTCTTCGGCGACGCGGAACAAGGCATCGACGATCTCAAGATCCTGTGCGTCGGGCCTTTGCGCCAATTGCGCCGCATGTCCCGTCCCGATGCCTGCATTGTTGGCACGGGTATATTGGCCGCTGATCAGACCGCCGCTCAACGGCGAATGCGAGACCACACCGAGCCCCAGTCCGCGCGCCAGGGGGATGAGCTCGATTTCGAACAACCGGGCGGCCAGCGAATATTCTATCTGCAAGCCGATGAACGGAGCCCAGCCGTTGGACTGCGTCAGCAGATGCGCATGCGCCACCTTCCAGGCCGGCGTATCGGAAATGCCGAAATAACGCAGCTTCCCCGACTGAACGAGATCGTGGAGCGCCTCGAGCATTTCTTCCAGAGGCGCCCTTATATCCCAATTGTCCAGCCAATAGAGATCGAGATAATCGGTGCGCAACCGTCGGAGAGCCTGCTCGAAACCGGCAATGATGGCTTTACGGCCGAGCGCTTCGCCATGTCTCTCGACATTGAATTTGGCGGCGATGACAAGACGATCGCGTCTGATCGAATTCTTCGCGACATAGCTGCCGACAACCGTCTGGCCACCCGCTTTGGCGGCTCCATTACCGGTATCGAGATAATTGCCACCGAGTTCGAGATAGCGCGCCAGGACGGCATCGGGCTGATTTTCATGCGACTGTCGGCGGAAACCCTCGTCGAGAGTCATGGTGCCAAGCGCAAGCGGACTGACGCGCAACGCCGAGCGGCCGAGTGCGGCATAATCTTCAAGATGCATGCATTATCCCCCAGCCGGCCTGCAAGCCGCTACATAACTTTACACGCTATGTAAGAGCATCAAGGAAGGAATTAAGCGGCAATTTGCAATTTTACAATTCGGAAATCCGGATAATCGGCAACGGATGGATCAATTTTCCGCCGATATGGCCATGGAGGCATCGGTTCGCTGCCGCTGCGGTGCGTACTGACCATATGATAGCATCATTCATGACCTTAGCTGCCTCCTGCCTAGCCTTCACCGGTGCAGTCAACCACGATACCGCAAAGCATCGACCAGCAGCGAGAACGCCGCCGAAGGTTGCCGTCGGCTCGGATAGTAGAGATGATAGCCGGAAAACGGCGCGCACCAGTCTTCCAGCACGCAGACCAGCCGCCCCTCCGCCACATCGGCGGCCACATGGTCTTCCATGACGAAGCCAAGACCCAATCCCGCCTTCACGGCCCGCAGGATCATGCCGACATTGTTGACGGTGAGTTGCCCTTCCACCCTGGCGCGAAGCTCCCGCCCATCCTTCTCCAGCTCCCATGCATAGAGGCCACCGGAACTTAGCAAACGCAGATTGATGCAATTGTGCTCGGCAAGCTCGTTTGGCGTTTGCGGCGCGGGATGTCGGGCAAGATAGGCCGGAGAACCGACGATGACCATGCGCACATCGGGACTGATCCTGACCGCGATCATATCCTTGGCAAGCGCCTCACCGAGCCGGACGCCCGCATCGAAACGATCGGCGACGATGTCGCGCAAGCCGGAATCGATGCTGAGTTCGATATGAATGTCCGGGTATTGTGGCAGGAGCCTTTCAAGAGCAGGCCAGAGAATGGTGGCAGCCGCATGCTCCGAGCTGGTGATGCGGATGGTTCCCGCGGGCTTTTCGCGCAGCTCGCGCAAGGAGGCAAGCTCGCTGTCGATGCTTTCAAGCGCCGGGCGGAGAGTGGCGAGCAGCCTTTCACCCGCTTCGGTCGGCGCCACATTGCGGGTGGTGCGCGTCAGCAGGCGCACGCCGAGACGCGCTTCCAGACGCCGGACCGTATGGCTGAGGGATGATTGTGACGTACCGAGCTTGGCCGCAGCACGCGTAAAATTCCTCTCTTCCGCCACGACGGCAAAGGCGTTGAGATCGACCAGTTCCTCGCGCTGCATTCATGAACCCCGGATATAATTAGGTGCCGATTATATTGTATGGCCCCAATCATGCGGCAAGCCGAAGCATCATCAAATAGGACGAAGAAGATTTATCCTGGAGGGTCTGGCACTCATTCAAGACGGCGGCGGTCGGCTCATCGAGCAATTCATCCACGCCATCCGACTACGCATGGGAACGCCGGTGAGAGGGGTCACATCGGCAAATCCAGATCGGCGTATGGCCGCCAATCGACGGCCACACGATTGCCTTGTCAGCGGCCCGTGGCCTTCAGCAATTGTTCCGGATAGCGCTCGCCTTCGATTGCGATCTCCGCCGCGGCGCGCTGGATCTCCGCAAGGTCGGCAGGGCTCAGCTCGACATCGGCGGCGCCAAGATTTTCTTCCAGGCGATGCAGCTTGGTCGTGCCGGGGATCGGGACGATCCAAGGCTTCTGCGCCAGGAGCCACGCAAGCGCGATCTGAGCAGTCGTCACCTGCTTTTGGACCGCAATCTGCTTCAGAAGGTCGATGAGCGCCTGGTTCTTCTCCATCGCCTCCGGCGTGAAACGTGGCAGGATGCGGCGGAAATCATTCTCGCTGATCTTCGTGTCCTTGCCCATCGCGCCGGTCAGGAAGCCCTTGCCAAGCGGGCTGTAGGCGACGAGGGCGATGCCCAATTCCTCGCAGGCCTGCAGGATGCCGTTGGTTTCAGGTCCACGCGTCCAGAGGGAATATTCGTTCTGCAATGCCGTCACCGGCTGCACCGCATGGGCACGGCGCACGGTCTGCGCACCGGGCTCGGAAAGGCCGAAATGCCGCACCTTGCCGGCGGCGATCAGATCCTTGACCGCACCGGCCACATCCTCGATCGGCACCTCCGGGTCGACACGATGCTGATAGAAAAGGTCGATGACCTCGATGCCCAGCCGCTTCAGCGAGGCATCCGCAACGGCGCGGATATTCTCGGGGCGGCTGTCGAAGCCGTTGGACTTGCCGTTTTCGATCCTGAAGCCGAATTTCGTAGCGATCACCACCTGGTCGCGGACGGGCCTCAGAGCCTCGCCGACGATTTCCTCATTGGTAAAGGGGCCATAGATTTCCGCAGTGTCGAAGAAGGTCACGCCACGTTCGACGGCATCGCGCACGAGCTTGATACTGTCATCCTTGCTCAGTGCATAACCGTAGCCGAAGTTCAGCCCCATGCAGCCGAAGCCCAAGGCCGAAACTTCAAGGCCGTTCTTTCCAAGTACACGCTTCTTCATTGCATCTCTCCTGCTATCACAAGCGTTTCGGGTTCGATGCGCATAAGGTATGGCCACCGGCACCTAACGATTAGACGGCATAATCGGCATGAAGCTATATTTGACATTCATAAATGGACCATGCGTATTTCGCACCGATCTGAGAATCCATGAAACATGTTCTAAAGTCATCGAAACGACCCAAGCACAGATGGAGTGAAATCCCTCACAAAGGAGTTTTAGGGCATGCGTGAAACCGGGTTGAGCGTTCCGCCCGCTTGGACCGCATCAAACTGAATAGCTCCAGAGATTTGTAGACGGCTTCTTTCATGAATTGAGGCAAGAAGAGCATTAAGAGTAAGTCGAATTTCAGCGAAGATTTTAAGCGCGACGCTGTGCGTCAGATCACGGAGCGCGGCTATCCGATTGCAGAGATTTCGCAGCGGCTCAGGGTCAACCAGCACTCGCTCCACGAGTGGAAGAAGAAGTTTGCTGCGCCGAACGCTAAGGGCAATGACGAGACCGAGGAGCGCGGCATCTTAAGGGAAGCTTGACGCCGACGGCGCTCCCTGTGGAATCAGAGAATGCCGCATTCGGTTGCCAAAATCCTGACATGCCTGGAGGAAGGCGTGCGTCCGACCTTTGAACTCACTTTATTAGAGACCTCCCAAGTTGGGCCCTTCGAAGCGTTCTTGTTCTCGAAGGACAACATATGGCCAAGGCTGAAACTCCTCGGCGAGACCGTTGGGTACGAGGAGAGAATTGTGCTCCTTGTCGATTTCGTTGGATTTAAGGTTCATGGGGATCGGACTGTTTCCGCAAGAGCCCTAAAGCGGCAGTGACCTGCTTGGCACAACCGTTTTCATCACCAGGGTGGATGTCAATCGCTGCACGCTCGGCAGTTTCGACAGCCTTTCATCGTAGAACTGCTGAAAAGCCGGAAGATCAACGGTCACGACATGAAGCATGAAGTCCGGGTCACCGAATAGCCGGACGGCCTGCACAACCTCGGGAAGCCTTGGAACAGCCTTCTCGAACGCGGCCACGCTCTCGCTGTCGGTCTTGGCAAGGGTGACGAAGATGACGGCTGCAAAGCCCAATCCCACGGCACTTGGCTCGACCACCGCGCGATAGCCGGTGATGATGCCTGCATCTTCCATGGCCCGAACCCGTCGATGGGCCGGGGAGAGAGAGATTCCGACACGCTCTCCTAATTCTGTGAGAGATTGTCTCCCATCTCGCTGCAATTCAGCAAGGATTTTTCGATCTGTTTCATCCATGCAGAAGATGTTGCCTCAAAATGCTGTTCGTTGGCAAGAGATAGGAAACACCTTGCGAGCGATCAGCGCTAACTTGTCGATATGGACACCAACACGCTCTTGCTCTTTTCGATTACCGTTCTGCCGCTGGTCTGCACTCCCGGCCCGGACATTTTTTTTGTTGCCTCGCAGGCTTTATCCGGGGGCCTCAACGCAGGTCTTCGCGCCACGACCGGAGTAATTCTGGGCTACTGTGTTCATTCTTTGCTCGTCGCCCTTGGGCTTGCCGCCGTGGTCGCAGCATCGCCGGTCTTGTTCGAGGTGATCCGTTGGCTCGGCATCACTTATCTCGTCTATATCGCCTACAAGCTCATACGCGCGGCGTTGAAGCGGGGACGAATTTCTGTCGCACATGGACCGGTCAAAGATCAGCTCACCAAGGGCTTTTTGACCTCGCTGCTCAACCCCAAGGGCATGATGGTCTACATCGCGATCCTACCCCAATTCATGGACCACAAGAGCGGCAATGCCACCGCTCAAGCGGTGGTCTTGTCGGTCGTGTTCATGTTTTGGTGCACGGTTGTCTACTCAGCGGTCACCATGGCCTTGAGCCGCATCGGCGGAAGGGAGTTGAACGATGGTCGCCGCAGGCTTGTCGACGGCATGGCCGGAGGAATGATCCTTGGTGCCGCAAGCTTCATGGCGCTTGCACAACACTAGACGTCAAGGTGACAAGGTAGCGAAAGCGGCTTCGTCCCGCTCATCTATTATCGGGGGCAATTCTGAAACGACGAAAACCACACCTGAGGCCGCTTTCCGCCTGTGCCAACGACTCCATGGCCCCCTCACTGGTAATTCTCAACAGTGCCATCCGAAAACACGGCTTTGGTCACCAACAAAGAAGCCTTACCAACACCAGTCGAGGCTGGTCCGTAGAGACGATCATAAGGCTCACCGGAAATGAATGGATGTCCTCCCAGAGGTAATAGCTGTCACTCTCAGCGGTTTTCCCTGGGGCTATTTTGATGTCCAGCTTTGACAAGCCATCTACGACCTTTTCGCCAAACACGTCGGTTAACTGCCACACGGAAATAGGGGGCAAATCGGGACAAAATTCAACAGCGACATCTTTGAATAAATTCCTACTCTCAACTCGCTGCCATTCCTGAATCTACTAGGTCATTCTATTTGAGTTTCCATAATCTTGGCTGACGACCAAGGATTGAGACCTTCCCGAAGCCAGGAAAGCGTATCGGTCCAGAAGCTGCTTTTAAAACTATCGTGAAACAGGCCAAAATGGCCGATCGCATCCCGGCCGAAATCAGCCGGGTGAAGCAAAACCGATTGGCGTTGCGCGCCCGTATAATAGCCCAGCGTACGGCGAATGGCCGGCACAGTGCCGAGTTCATCGTCCGAAACGGCAACGGCGAGGATCGTCGCCTTGACGGCGGCCATGCGCCGCAACGCTTCCGCCCGCTCGCTCTTTGGATGACTGCGCTCGAACCGCGGTCCGCGAAAGCTCCATTCGTTTGCGACGCCTTTCGGCAGGTCCTCCAGCCAACCAAGCCGGCGGCCTGGGAAATAGCCGCAGAACGCCGTCAGCGCCGGCATGGCGACATGCCATTTCAGGAACAGGGTGGCCCGCCTGCTCGGCATATAATCACCCCACCAGGCATATTGGGCACCAACCGTCAGCATTCTATCGATCATCGGTGCGTGTTCGGCCAAGCCAGGCAGGAAGCCGCCGACGCTATGGCCAACCACCATCAGCGGATCGCTGCGACGATGACTGATTAGCCATTGGAGCGCGGCATCGAAATCGCGCTCGCCCCAATCCCGCCAGCGATAGCCAGCTCCCCGCAACTTAACCGGACGCGACTGGCCAATCCCCCGGTAGTCGAAGGTCAGGACATCAAAGCCATGCCGGACCAGGAATTGCGCGTAGCGATGATAATAGCGCGCAAGAACGCCTGTCGCCGGATTGACGATCACGCTGCCATGCGGCTTGGCCGTCTCCGCCGTCCAGATATGACCGCCGAGGATCACACCATCCCGACAGGGAATGGAAATCGGCAGGCTGCTCGTATTCGGGATCGTAAGTGCTCGCTCGCTCATGGCCGCCAAGATGAAGCCATTCCCGCGTTGTGTATATTCACTACCCGGTATACATTTAGCCATGAGAGACAGTGCACAGTCGACACGCGAACGCATTCTTCAGGCCGCCGGGAAACTCTTCCATCGCGACGGTATCCGCGCGATCAGCGTCGACGCCATCGCCGAAAGGGCGGGCGTTACCAAGCGCACTCTCTACTATCACTTCCGCAGCAAGGACGATCTGATCGCCGCCCACCTGCAAGCGCGCGACGAGCCGAATCTTGTGGTCTTCAAGCGCTGGTTCGCGGAGACGGACGGCGATACCGCCGAGAAGGTCGCCGGCATCTTCCGTCAGCTGGCGCAATCGGCGCGCAACGCCAAATGGAAAGGTTGCGGCTTCCTGCGCACCTCAGTCGAACTCATCAACCTTCCCGGTCATCCGGCACTGGTAGCGGCACGCGCCCATAAGAGGCGCGTCGAGGACTGGCTGGGCTCGATCTTCTCGGAGGCAGGAGCGGGATGCGATGCCCTGCCGCTCGCACGCCAGATCATGCTGCTCCTCGACGGCTCCTTTGCCGTCGTTTTGCTCCATCGCGATCCCAGCTACATGGACGCTGCGGCGGATGCGGCAGCCGATCTCGTCAGAAACCGCCTCACCAGTTCAGGCAGGCTTGCCGCAATGGCCGCAGACCAAGTTAATTGAACGAAAGCAGGCCATAGAGATTAGCGGCTGCCGAGTCGATCTCGACAGCCTGATCCGATCCGGTGGCATTCGTCTCGTCCTTTGCCTTCTTCGTCTGCCTTTCGAGGGCCTGCGTTACCTTGTCGTTACTGTCGCCATCTCCAGCGCTCTCAATGACGTCTTCGATCGACAGGCCAAGCTTGTCGAGACCGAGCTGCCTCTCAAGCGCGTGAAGCGCACCCGTTCCGCCCGATTGTACCTTAATCTCACCAAAGGCCTTTTTCATCGCAGCAACAAAGTCACTCATGGAGGAGTAGTTGTTGCGTTCGACGCCGAGAGCCCTACCGGTACGCACGATGAGGTCGAGCTTCTGCTTCGCGATACTGTCGCTGCTCATGCTGAACATGGCCTCGGAAACATTAGATTGCGCCTGTGTCGGCTGCTTGGAAACGGCCACTTTATTCGCCTGACCGGTCGCGACCGCGATGAGACTATCAGCGGCGGATTGAGGCTGCTGCGATACCGTCGCCCCCTTATTCAGCTGCTGGAGAATGGCTAAAGCCGCCGAGGGCACATTTGAAATCGAAGTCATCGCTTATCCCCCACGCGCCTCGGCCTCTCCCTCATGGAAGCCTGACGCAAAGCTCTATGCCTCATGCGATAGTCGATGACTCAACTACTACCTGAAGTTAGTTAAAGCTTGAATAACCCAGGATATGCGCCAACGCAGAATGGGCTCCATAAGTTGTATTTTACTATAAAAATGATGCTCTATGCTGCCAACGACAGAGACCCGAATACCCGGCGAACGCTCTTCGATACCGGTACTGCCTTGCCGACACGATCAATGATACTTCAGACGCTCTCGGCCAAGAATGGCCGGAGCGTCAACGCCGGCGATGGGCTGGGAGAGGTCGCTCGAGATATCGCCGGCAAGCTGCAGGTCGAGATAGCGCGCGCAGCAGACCCGCAGGAACGAGGTGAAATTGCCGAGATCGTGGCCGGCGTCGATCGATTCGTGGTGCAGCTTGGTAATCAGCTGCACCACGTTCATGCCGTCGCGCCGTGCGATCTCTTCCAGCTTCGACCAGAAGAAATTTTCCAGCCTGACGCTGGTCACCATGCCGTCGATGCGCAGGGAGCGCGTCGTGCTTTCCCATAGTTTCGCATCGGCCTTGATGAACAATTCGCACATGCGCGTCCCCTCTTTCAGTTTCAGGCGGCGTTTGCTTCCGACAACGCTTTGGCGTCGAGCACGGCCATGAATTGACGCAGCCACGACGGATGTGCCGGCCAGGCCGGTGCCGTGACAAGATTGCCGTCGGCGACAGCGTCGTTGATAGCGATATTGGCATAGATGCCACCGGCAAGTTCCACTTCGGGACGGCAGGCGGGATAGGCCGAGCAGGTGCGTCCCTTGAGAACGCCGGCCGCCGCCAGCAGTTGCGCGCCGTGACAAATTGCGGCGACAGGCTTGCCCGTCTCGAAGAAGTGCTGAACCGCCTTGATGACCTCGGGATTCAGGCGCAGATATTCCGGCGCGCGGCCGCCCGGAATGACGAGCGCGTCGTAGTCTTCGGCGCGGATGCTGGCGAAAGTGGCATTGAGCGCGAAATTGTGGCCACGCTTCTCGGAATAGGTCTGGTCGCCTTCGAAATCATGGATGGCCGTTGCCACCGTTTCGCCGGCATTCTTGCCGGGGCAGACGGCATGGACCGTATAGCCGCAGGCAAGCAGCGTCTGGAACGGCACCATGGTCTCGTAGTCCTCGGTGAAATCACCTGTAATCATCAGAATCTTTGCTGCTGGCATCGTCTTCCTCCCTTGGAACCAACGGATGGCACTTTAGCAAAGCACCTGAGGTCACGGGTATTAGGCGAATACTACACGCCATTTATGACCCTGCTTACGGCTTTGGCGACGGCCGGATATCCGGGATTGCACAGGCCTCACCGCCGCCGAACAGCCGAGAACGGGTCAGGAAGCGCTTCTCTCTCCCGTTGTCGAGGGAGAACATGCCGCCACGACCCGGCACGACGTCGATGATAAGCTGCGTGTGCTTCCAGGCTTCGAACTGGCTGCCGCTGATATAGACGGGCACGCCGCCGATTTCGCCAAGCTTGACGTCGTTATCGCCGATCATGAATTCGTTGGCCGGATAGCACATCGGAGAGGAGCCGTCGCAGCACCCGCCCGACTGATGAAACAGAATATCGGGGTGGTCCTGCTGTATCTCGCGGATAAGTTCGAGCGCCTTGTCGGTCGCGAGCACCCGAGGCTCCGATCCACCGTCATCCATGATGATCCTCCATCACCGTCCGAAAATGCTTGAAGGCTCCCGGCCGCAACCGGGAGCCTTGTTGGCTTCGTTGGGAGAACTCAGAAGAAGCCGAGCGCCTTCGGGCTATAGCTGACCAGCATGTTCTTCGTCTGCTGATAGTGATCGAGCATCATCTTGTGATTCTCGCGTCCAACGCCGGATTGCTTGTAGCCGCCGAAAGCCGCATGGGCCGGATAGGCGTGATAGCAATTCGTCCAGACACGACCGGCCTGGATCTCGCGGCCGAAGCGATAGGCGCGGTTGCCGTCACGGGTCCACACGCCGGCGCCAAGCCCATAGAGCGTGTCATTGGCGATTTCGAGCGCTTCCTTCTCGTCCTTGAAGGTCGTCACGGAAACGACCGGGCCGAAGATCTCCTCCTGGAAGATGCGCATCTTGTTGTGGCCCTTGAAGATGGTCGGCTTGATATAGTAACCGCTCGACAGCTCGCCGCCGAGATCGGCGCGCGCGCCGCCCGTCAGTACTTCCGCGCCTTCCTGCCTGCCGATATCGAGATAGGAAAGGATCTTCTCCATCTGCTCGCTCGATGCCTGGGCACCGATCATGGTTGCGGAATCGAGCGGATTACCTTGCCTGATGGCTTCGACGCGCTTGACGGCCCGCTCCATGAAGCGATCGTAGACCGATTCCTGGATCAGCGCGCGACTGGGGCATGTGCAGACCTCGCCCTGATTGAGAGCGAACATCGCAAAGCCTTCGAGCGCCTTGTCGAAGAAGTCGTCGTCTTCGGCCGCGACATCGGCAAAGAAGATGTTCGGCGACTTGCCGCCAAGTTCGAGCGTCACGGGGATCAGGTTCTGGCTGGCGTATTGCATGATCAGACGGCCCGTCGTCGTCTCGCCGGTAAAGGCGATCTTGGCGATGCGCGGGCTGGTCGCCAGCGGCTTACCGGCCTCAAGGCCGAAGCCGTTGACGATGTTGAGAACGCCGGGCGGCAGGAGATCCCCGACGAGTTCGGCCCATACCAGCAGCGAGGCAGGCGTCTGCTCGGCGGGCTTGATGACGACGCAATTGCCGGCAGCGAGCGCAGGTGCAAGCTTCCAGGCCGCCATCAGGATCGGGAAGTTCCAGGGAATGATCTGGCCGACGACGCCGAGGGGCTCATGGAAATGATAGGCGACGGTGTCGTGATCGATTTCGCCGATCGAGCCTTCCTGGGCGCGAATGCAGGAAGCGAAATAACGGAAGTGGTCGATGGCCAGCGGAATGTCGGCCGCCATGGTTTCGCGGATCGGCTTGCCGTTGTCCCAGCTTTCGGCTTGCGCCAGCACTTCCAGCTTGTCTTCCATACGCTGGGCGATTTTCATCAGGATATTGGAACGCTCGGTGGTAGATGTCCGGCCCCACTTGTCCTTGGCCGCATGGGCGGCATCGAGCGCGGCGTTGATATCCTTCTCGTCGGAGCGTGGTATTTCGCAGATCTTGCCACCGGTGATTGGCGTCAGGTTGTCGAAATACTTGCCGGCGATCGGCTCACGCCACTCGCCACCGATATAGTTGCCGTATTTCAGCTTGAACGGAGATTCGACGATCTTCTGATGCAGCATGCCATCCTCCCTTGGTCGGCAGGTTCGATAAGCGAACCGGATGGGAGAAGTCTGGGTGCATAAAGCTGCGGGCGATAGAGGTGGCCTTACGTGCTGCAGCGCACAGTGTCGCAACTCTGCGACAGCTGCCTCGCCGAAAATGCCCGACCGCCAAATTCAGTGCAGATTGAGCCGCTTCATTTTCCGATGCAACGTCGAGCGGCTCATGCCGAGCGCAGCCGCTGCCTGGGATACGTTACCGTTAGCGCGGGAAAGCGCCCTCAGAAGAGCGGCCCGTTCGGCCTCCGCGAGATCTTCGCCCACCGCCGCTTGCTCGCGAAGAACGTCGGACGCGGGAACTCCGGCAGCAATGCTGTGATCGTCGAGCTTGAGTGCGAGGCGCGCGGCCCGCGTGGCTCCGAGCACGAGGTCGTTACGGTCGACCGCGAGCAGCGCCGAAGTGGATGCCGTATCCGTCGGCACCATGACGAAACGGGCGCCGGCAAAGGCGCTGCGGAACAGATTGAGCTCGATGCGCACCGCCGCGTCGCGCACCGTCTGCGACAGGATCGCCAAAGTCGCGTCGTTCACATCGTCGCGGCAGGTGGAAATGTCGAGCGCGCCAGCAAGCTGGCCGCGATGGTCGCGGATCGGCGCCGTGGTGCAGCTGAGGTTGATGTTCGAGCAGAAGAAGTGCTGGTCACGAAAGATAGCCACCGCCCGCTCGTCGGCAAGCGCCGTGCCGATGCCATTGGTGCCGATGCTCGCCTCGGTCCAGATGGAGCCGGTCCATAGGCCCAGGTCGTGAAACTCCTTGTCGTCAGCCGTCGCACCGCGACGCTCAAGCGCAATGCCATCCCGATCGGTCAGAAGCAGGCAGCAACCGGCCTTGCCGACCGCGAGGAAAAGACGATCGAGTTCGTTGCTGGCTTCGGCGACCAGCCGGTCCGAGCGTTCCAGCGCCGCTTGAAATTCCTGACCGGTCAGACGCATCGGCAAACGCGTCTCCTCGGGCGCAAGACGATGCATGACCATGCATCGTCGCCAGGAGGCAACGACCGAAGAACTCGCCGCCGCCGATTGCGCCGACGCGTACACTTGGTCCGCATGCGCGGAATATTCTTGCATTTGGCTCCTCCCACCGAACGCTGCCCCAATT
Source organism: Rhizobium sp. WW_1 (assembly GCF_003610155.1). Classification (NCBI taxonomy): domain Bacteria; kingdom Pseudomonadati; phylum Pseudomonadota; class Alphaproteobacteria; order Hyphomicrobiales; family Rhizobiaceae; genus Rhizobium; species Rhizobium sp. WW_1. The sequence continues at coordinate 451,740 of NZ_RAIN01000002.1, read as the reverse complement.
GTCGCTAAAAATGGCGGCCGAAGCAATCCTCCCAAAGGCCCTTGCCCGAGATCGCGATATTCCGAAGCTACCTCGTTGGCGGCAAAGTCTTTTTCGGCGCCACGCAGCGCGCCAGGCCCCAAACAGCACATTCTGAAAGCGGATCTGACCCGCAGGCCTTCCATTTCGGCTTGCCATCCCGGCGACCGATGTCCGACCCGTCAATCGCAGCCTTTCAGGCGACTGTCAGCGAGTTGCTGTAGCAGCCCTTTTCAAGGGAAACGGAGCGGAAGGTGATTGGTGAACCCAGCTCCACGCGCGGCGGCATCGGGCCGCATTGGAAAGTCGGCTTAATGCGGGCATGGCAGCGAGGCCGACAGGCTATGAAAGAAATGCTGGGGCGCTCCGCCGATACCGGCCGCAGGCGCATGACCGGCGGCCTTCGCTGCTTCTTCAACAGCCCGACTATTGAACCTCCGGCAAATCGCGCTTTTCTCGAACGTCCGCTTGTCATTATCGCCATCTTCCTTGCCTTGTCCTTACTCGTGATGTGGACGGCCGATTACCCATTGGGCGTGTGGATGAAATCGTTTCCCGCACAGCTGCGAGGAATAGCAAAATGGATCAGCAGTCTCGGTACCGGGCTATTGGTGCTCTCGTTCAGCGGTGCCGTGTTGATATTTGCGATCTTCGCACCGGCGCATAAGTTGCGGAAATCCATGCGGCGCGGTGCAGATCTCATCGCCACCGCAGCCGCCTTTGTCTTCCTCGCGGTCGCCGGCGGCGGCATCGTCGATTCGCTTGCGAAGAACATCATCGGTCGCGCCAGACCGGAACTTCTGGATACGCACGGCGCCTTTTTCTTCAAACCGCTGGCTTTCCATGCAAACTTCGCGTCCTTCCCCTCCGGGCATTCGGCAACAGCCGGCGCCATGGCGATGTCGCTGGCGCTCGTCTTACCCCGCCTCCGCCCCGTCTTCATGCCTATCGGCGTTCTGATCTGCCTGTCGCGCCAATGGGTCGGCGCACATTGGGCAAGCGACACACTGATGGGCTGGGGCGTCGGCGTCGCCTTCGCCTTGTGGCTGGCCCACGCATTCGCGCGGCGGCGGCTCCTGTTTGCCTATGATTCCGATGGTCACCTGTGCCCCGGCGAACAATACAAGGCGATCCTCGCCATTCTGCGCGCCTTCATGCGACGCATGCCCGTCATCGGCAAAAGGAAGGCACCCAGCGTAAAATCGTGTCCGGCAAGGGCTCTCGAGATTCGATCCTGATCCGGCCGCCAGCGCAATTCTCCCGCGTCGCCGGGTGACTTCTACGCGGCAAATCCGCCTTTTTCATCCAAATGCAAAATGATCGATGTCCAGCGACGGATTTGCCGAGCGTGGGCGTTTAAGCACTGAAGGGATAACAGCGTAAGCTCTTCAAGGACGAACGAGGATATCATGAAAAAGATCATTTTGCTGGCTTTTGCCGCGACCGCCTGCTTTGCAGCCATCTCGCCGGCCGAGGCACGTGACGGATGCGGCATCGGCTTTCATCGCGGCCCCTACGGCTATTGCCGCCCGAATGGGCGGCCCGTCGTCGTCGTGCCCGCCGGTCCGGCAGTCGGCATTTTCTATCCCGGCCGCGGTTACTGGGATGGTCGCCGTTATTGGGTGCATCGCGAGTGGTGGCATGGTGGCTGGCGTTATCGCTAAGCCGCCCTTATGAGCGACACGAGGCCCCGTCCAAGAAACCGGGCCTCGTGTCGACCTGCTGATTGATCGCCATGTGTCTTGCGATCTTTCTGCTGCCGGTCCTGCGCCACCAAGCAGGCGGGCTTGCGTCAATCTGACATGACAGCCCCCGAAAACGGACAATTGACGGCGGAAGCTCAACCGGGCAAAGCTGCGGGCAGACCGGTTTACGGAAGCGCCGACGCCAGCATGAGCAAAAGCAGTATCAGCGACGATCAGGGGCCTGTCATCGTATTCGATGCCATGTGCGTCCTGTGCTCGGCCAACGCTCAATTCGTGCTGCGCCACGACCGTATCGGCCGCTTCCGGCTGGCCTCCATGCAGGGAGAAGTCGGCACGGCCCTCTATCGCCGCTGTGGAATGGACCCCGCCGATCCCGACAGCATAATCATCGTGGATGGCCCAAAAGTGCTGCGCGACAGCGACGCCGTGCTCGGCATCTATGCCGGGCTTGATTGGCCCTGGAAGGCAATCTCCTTGTTGCGCCTGGTTCCACGCGTGCTGCGTGATCCCGCCTATCGCTGGCTTGCCCGCAACCGTTATCGCATTTTCGGCAAACGCGAGACATGCTGGTTGCCGACGCCCGAACAGGCGAGCCGCATCCTTTGACGAAGATCCTCGTGCTTGGTGGTTATGGCGGGTTCGGCTCGCGCCTGTCGCGGCGTCTCGCCGGCGACGGTTTCCAAGTTCTGATCGCAGGTCGTAATCTCGAAACCGCGCAGGCACTCGCCCGCCATTTACCGAATGCAATGGCGCTGCAAGCCGATCGAAATGGCGATATCGCTACAATTCTCGACGAGCACAAGCCCTTCCTGTTGATCGACGCGGCAGGCCCCTTTCAACAAAGCGACGACAGGGTCGCGCGAAGCTGCATAGGGGCCGGCGTTCATTACATCGATCTTGCCGATGCCCGCGATTTTGTCGGCGCGATCGGCCGCCTCGATCAACAGGCCAAGGCTACAGGCGTCGCCGTCATTTCCGGCGCATCGAGCGTGCCGGCGCTGTCGAGCGCCGTCGTGGCCGAGCTTGCCAGGGACATGCAGGAGGTTCGTTCGATAGAGATGTCGATCAGCGCCTCCAATCGCGCGACCGCAGGCGCATCGGTCGCATCGGCGATCCTGAGCTATGTCGGCAAGCCGGTGCGGCTCTGGCGCGGTCGGCGCTGGCGGAACGTAATCGGCTGGCACATGCTGAAGCGCGAGACATATGCGATTGCAGGTCATCGCCCGTTGCGTCGGCTGGTGGCGCTCGCCGACGTGCCGGATCACGATCTGCTGGTCGAAGGCATCGTCGGACGCCCGAGCGTACTTTTCCGGGCCGGACCTGAATTTGCGTTTCAGACACTCGCACTCTGGCTGCTGTCCTGGCCAGTTGCCTGGGGATGGCTGACATCGCTCAGCGAGATCAGCCGCTTTCTGCTGCCACTGCAAGGTCTGACAGCAAGACTTGGCACCGCACGCTCTGCCGTGACGATCGAAATCAAGGGAACGGAGCAAGGCGCCATGCGAGCGCGCCGCTGGACGCTTATTGCCGAAAATGGCGACGGCGTGGAAATCCCGACCCTTCCGGCGCAATTGCTGGCGCGCGCCCTGCGCGACGGCCACATCTCGCCCGGCGCCCGTCATGCCGGCGGGCTTCTGGCGCTTGCCGATTTCCGGACCTTGTTTCGTGATCTGGCAATCAGCGAGGAGGTGACGGAAGCGCCCTATACGCCGCTCTACCCGCGCGTCATGGGTTCTGCATTCGCGCATCTGGCCAAGCCGGTGCGCGCCATGCACGAGGTCTTCGGCGATGGCGGCGCCAAGGGCGAGGCCGTCGTCACCCGAGGACAGTCCCTCGCTGCTCGGCTGGTCGCCAAGGTGTTCGGTTTTCCCGCCGCCGGGAAGCACGTGCTGCACGTCTCCTTCGTGGAACGCAATGGCGTCGAGCAATGGACCAGGGACTTTTCCGGCCAGCGCTTTCTCAGCCATCTGAGCAACGAGAACGGTCACCTCGTCGAGCGCTTCGGCCCCTTCCGCTTCTCCTTCGATCTCCCCATGCGCGACAACGGGTTTTGCATGGAGATACGGCGCTGGTCATTCCTGCGGCTTCCACTCCCGCTTTTTCTTGCTCCGCAAAGCGTCGCCCACGAATGGGCGGACAACGGTCGCTTCCAGTTCGACGTGCCCATTGCGCTGCCGTTCATCGGCTCCGTCGTCCACTATCGAGGCTGGCTCGAGCCGATCGACTGAGCCGATCTGGATTCTTCGCATGATGCCAACGCTATCGGCCAATATACGGCCGATAGCGAACGCAGGAGAACGATCGTCAGCCAGCAGCACTTGCCGCGCTAAGGACCGCCTTGACGGTTGCGGTTGCAACATCATCATCGATGCCGACGCCGAAGACCTGCCCACCGTCCGGCCGGACGCATTGCAGATAGGCGGCCGCCTTTGCATCCGTTCCGCGACGAAGGGCGTGCTCCTGATAGTCCATGACGTTGAGCGTCACGCCAAATGCATCGGAAATCGCGGCGAGCACGGCCGAAACCAGGCCATTGCCGCGACCAATGACGGTGACGTCTTGGTCCCGGTGCCGGATACGGCCGGCAAAGACCCGTTCGGTGCTCGAACCGCGGCGAAAGCCTCCTTCAAAGTCGACAAGCGCGAAGCGCTCGACATCATCGACATGATAGGCGCCCACGAATGCCTCCCAGATATCTTCAGCCAACAGCTCCCGTTTGGCCTCATCGGCGAGGAGCTGTACGCGCCTGCTGAAATCCACCTGCATGGCACGCGGCAGCTTCAGGCCCTTGTCCTGCTCGATCACCCAGGCGACGCCCCCCTTGCCCGACTGGCTGTTGACGCGAATAACGGCCTCGTAGCTCTCGCCGATATCGGCGGGATCAACCGGCAGGTAAGGCATTTCCCATACGCCGTCATTGCGTCGCTCATGGGCGGCAAATCCCTTGCGGATCGCATCCTGATGCGAACCGGAGAAGGCCGTATGCACGAGTTCGCCTGCATAAGGGTGGCGCGGATGGATGGGCAAGCCGTTGCAATATTCCACCGTTTTCACCACGTTACGGATCGACGGAAAGGTCAGTCCGGGATCGATGCCCTGTGTGTAGAGGTTCATAGCCAGCGTCACGAGATCGACATTGCCGGTGCGCTCACCATTGCCGAAGAGGCAGCCTTCGACACGATCGGCGCCGGCAAGGAGCGCCTGTTCGGCCGAGGCCACCGCCGTACCGCGATCGTTGTGCGGATGAACACTGATGATGACGGCTTCGCGCCGCGAAATATGGCGGCAGAACCATTCGATCTGGTCGGCATAGATATTCGGCATCGCCACTTCCACCGTTGCCGGCAGATTGAGGATGGCTGGCCGCTCCACGGTCGGTTGCCAGACATCAAGCACACGCTCGCAGATTTCAAGCGCAAAATCCGGTTCGGTGAAGCAGAAAGTCTCCGGCGAATATTCGAAGGTCCAGTCGGTCTCCGGCCGCTTGAGGCTTTCCTTCAGCATCGCGGTGACGCCGCTGATAGCGAGATCGACGATCTCGTGCCGTTCCATGCCGAAGACGACGCGGCGGAAGAGCGGCGCCGTCGCATTGTAGAGATGGACGATGGCTTTGCGCGCACCATTGAGGGACTCGAAGGTCCGGGCGATGAGATCGGCGCGCGACTGAGTGAGGACTTGGATCGTCACGTCGTCGGGGACGCGCCCCTCCTCGATCAATGCCCGCACAAAGTCAAATTCGATCTGCGAGGCGGACGGAAAGGCGACTTCGATCTCCTTGAAGCCGCAGGCCAGCAGCATGTCGTAGAAGCGCAGCTTGCGCTCGACATCCATGGGATTGGCAAGCGCCTGATTTCCGTCGCGCAGATCCGTTGAAAGCCAGCGCGGCGCCCTTGCGAGCCGCTTGTTCGGCCACTGCCGATCCGGCAATTCGATGGGCGAGATAAAAGGACGATATTTGATTTCAGGATTCTTCAGCATGATCCGTTCCGTTGCATGTCGATCAATTCAGGGAAAAAGCAGACAGCAGCCTACGGTCGCCGGGATGCCGTCAGGCCCGACGACCGCAGCTAAGTCGCAGTGCAACGGAAAGCTGAAGGGAAGCACGCATACAGGACCAAACTTCGGCCTCCATCCGCCCGCGCAGCGATACGGCAGCAGCGCGAAGCGGCCGATCTGATCGATGCAGATTGTGGGATGGGGCAGACACGAAAGGAGATATCCTGCTTGAAAGGAGTTCTAGGCTAACGCCAAGGGCTTTGATATTCTCACGTGTATGGATCAATCATCGTCGCAAAAGGATCAAGCCTATCTGCAGCACGGCACTGATGTCGCCGAGGGCATTGCCGTTATCACGCATGACGACCGCCGCTTTACCAGCGCTCGCCACAGCCATAGGCAGGCACAGCTGCTCTACGCCGTCAACGGCGTGATCTCCCTGACCACGGATAGCGGCACCTGGGTCGTGCCGCCAAGCCGCGCTGTCTGGCTGCCGCCGAACCTCGAACACGTGACGGCGAGCCATACGAGCGTGCAGTTTCGCTCGTTGCTGCTCGATCCCGATGGCAAAGACGCGTTGCCGAAAGAGTGCATGGTGGTGGAGGTCACGCCACTGCTGCGCGAGCTCATCCTGCGCCTCACCGGCCTTGTCGACAAACCCGATCACAAGGAGGTTGCAGAGGCGGTCATTCGGCTGCTGCTTCTCGAACTCACCTTCCAGCCTGCGCAGCCACTTAACTTGCCGCTGCCGAAACATCCAGCCCTTGCGAGATTCTGCGAAACCCTGCTCGGCAATCTTACAAGCACGATCTCGATCGAAGATGCGGCAGCCGGACTTCATATGAGCCGGGCGACGCTCATGCGGCTGTTTCAACGCGAGACCGGCTTGAGCTTCGGCCGTTGGCGGCAGCAGGCACGGATGCTGAAGGCCCTGAGCTTGCTCGCTGAGGGCCGAAGCATTCTCGAAGTCGCAATGGATTGCGGCTATGAGAGCCCGAGCGCCTTCTCAGCGATGTTCCGGCGCTCGCTTGGTCGCTCACCGCGGGATTATTTTCAGTCTGTCACACGCCCCGATGCGGCCGGTTAGCTGTCGACTAGGTGCTAGTTCTGCCGGTCGTCGGCCAGACAACCAAACATACGGAAATCATGGAAGGCCTCCTTGAATCGTGCCTTCTGTCGAAGCGTACCCTCATATTGGAAGCCCGCCTTTTCAAGCACCCGGTCGGAGGCGGTATTTCCCGGGAGCGTCCAGGCCTCGATGCGATTGAGCGAAAAATCGTCGAAGCCGCATCGGACGACTGCTCTCGCCGCCTCACTCATCAGCCCCTTGCCCCAGGCCGAGGGATGCAGCTCATATCCCAGCTCGGCACATCTGGCGTGCCGGTCGATACTGTTGAAGCGGATAGCGCCGAGCAAACGGCCGGAACCCCGATCCTCGATGATCCATGAACAGCCCTTCCCCTTGGGATAGATTTTGATCATCCATCGCAAGGAACGTTCGATCTGCGCCGTCTTCGGTGCATCAACCCAGTTCGAGAACCGCGTGACCTCCGGTCTCGAAATCAACGCATGGAAATCGTCGCGATCGTCCATGCTTGCTTCACGAAGCCGCAGCCGTTCCGTCAGAAGCGTGGGAAACTCGCTCTTGAAGGAAGCCATCTTCACGCTTTCAGGACGTTGGCAAGAATGATCTCGCGCCAGACGCGGGTTGGCGTAATCCAGGCATCCCATAAATTATACTTGCCGGAGTAGATGACGGCGGCGATGTCCGCATCGGGCATCAGCCAAAGTCTCTGGCCGCCGTTTCCGAAGCCGGCATACCAGGGGCGCGGACTATCAAACGCCGGCACCGGCGCGTCGCCTGAGAACCACAATCTGCCATAACTCAAACCGTCCCCGGTCGAAATCGCCGGCGCGAGGGATTGGACGATCCACTCCTCCGAGACGATCCTTTGGCCGTTCCACACGCCTTTCTGCAGGAAAAGCATCCCGACCTTCAACAAATCTGGGGCAGTCAGGCGCAAGCCGGATGCCGGTGATGCCACGCCGTCATGGCCGGCCGACCAGTGGAACTTCGCAATGCCGAGCGGCTCGAAGAGAACCTCTCGTGCGAAATCAGGCAAGCGCTTGCCGGTGCCGCGCTCGATGATCGCCCCCACCAGCGCAACACTGCCGCCGGAGTAAATCCAGCGCGTTCCCGGCTCGGCGATCACCGGACGCTCCAGAACGAAGCGATATCGGTCCGGTGCATTCTCCATCGCAATTTCGCTATTCAGCGGATCGGTATAGGGGCGATCCTCGTCCCACTCCATGCCAAGCGTCATCGTCAGGGCGTGGCCGACTGTGATCTTGGCACGCGCGGGATCCCTTGCGAGGTCATCATATTGCGGAAACTGCTCATAAAGAGGGGCATCCACCGGCGGCACCAACCCCTTGTCGAGCGCGATGCCATAGAGAAGACCGGCTATGCTCTTGGTGACCGAGCGCAGATCGTGCAGCGTATCAGCGTCGAAGGCGACGTCTCCGAGCGGCGCTCCCCAATTTTCGTCGGGGCCAACGGCATAGTATTCCAGACATAGGCTCCCCGAACGGGCGGCAAGCACGACATGCAGATCGCGCAGAAGGCCGGATTCGACACCGGCTTCAAACTTGCGGCGGAGCCCGGGGTCGAAGCCCATGGCCTGCAAAGTTTCGCTACCCGGTGGCAAGGGTGAAGTGCTCTGCGTCACGGCCATGAAATCACGTCCCTCCGTTATGCGACTTTCAACGCAGGCTACAATCTAAGCATGTGTTCAGCAAGGCGATCGCACTGCATTTCGGTCCTCCCGTTCGACCATTGCAAGGCAGTCGCTGATCTTCGGCCATTTACGTCTTTAACAGCATACCCAAGAGCTCAATCACACGATCACTGGTCTGCTCGTCATTGTTCTCGATGTAGGAACAACGAAGTCCGCGCAATTGCGTAGCGTCCAGCCAAAGCGCAAGATATGTCTTTAGGATTATCTGCCCGTCACTGACATCGGATGTCGAAGAGAGGATATCAACGTCGAGAATTCTAGACGAATGAAGCGCGAAAGGCGTCGAAGGCTGCAAATCCGTGCGTCCGTGCAGAATATCCTCGCGCTCCTGCATGATGCTGGCCGCCATCCAGAAATTCAGTTGGCCCACGGGGAATTTTTCCGGGTTGGCCAGCGACTTGATGTCTGAAAGACCAGCCGGAGCATCGAGGTGAAATGCCACACATTCGAGCGTGTCCTTCGCACACCCCTCGCCCCTGCAACGCAGAACCAGATCGGAAACGACGTCGCCGGGCTTTGACGCAGCCGAAGTTGCGCCCCATCCCGGATAATCCCGATGCAGTGGTTCAGCATAGGCTTGCGTATTGATGAAAACGACAAGCGCCAACGGAAGAATTCTATCAATCATCCCTTTCATCATAGTCACAGACGCTCCGCCGACCTATCCCCTCTTCAGCTCCCCTTCTGCCTCCTTGGCAAACGCCGCCTCCGTTCTGTTGCGGCCGTTCAGCTTTGCCTTCAGCAAGGCCCCATCCGCCCGGTTGATCAGGGTCGTGGTCGGCCCGGAAACCGGAGAAGAGGCGATGCCGACGGAGATGGATAGCGGGCCGACAATCCGCGCGCGATAGGAAAAGGGCGTGCCGAAGACCCGCGTGCGCAGCTTCTCGGCAAGCGCAAAGCCCTCCTCGTCGGCGAGATCGGTGGCGATAACAGTCAACTCCTCTCCGCCGAAGCGGTAGACCGTGCCGGCTTGGCCGATCGTATCGGCGGCGATCTGCCCGACATGCCGCAACACTTCGTCGCCGGCATCATGGCCGAACTCGTCGTTGAAACGCTTGAAGTGATCGATGTCGATCATCATGCAGATGACCGTGCGGGCGGATTGATCCCTGTGGAGATTATTGAGCGCTTCGTCCAGCGAGCGCCTGTTGAGCAGCCCTGTCAGGGCATCGCGCACGGCGAGATTGATCAATCGGTCACGCAGCTGCAGGTTCGCGATCGCAAGGCCGATATTTTCGGCGATCAGTTCCAGATAGAGCCGCGGCGCATCGGCGGCGGTCGCATCCTTCGTGCGGTCCTCGAAATAAAGCAGGCCGATCGCTTCGCCAAGCGCGGTCAGGGGAACGCAAAGACCCGGCACGCCGGAGTGATCCAGATGCTGGCAGGGAATATCGGTATCGGCCACATGGCTGACATGCGGGCGGCCGCGGCGCAGGCCCCAGCAGGCGGCGGCGGCAAAGGAAGGCTCGGTATGCTCCGGCTCCAGCCAACGGCTGACTTCGCTCAGCGTCGTCCTGCTCTCATTCATCGTGTAGAGGCAGCCCGCGACGCCGGGAAAGATCTGCGGCACGAAGAGTGCAACGACTTCGGCAAGCTCGTTCTGGGCGTAGCACGCCTGCAGGCGGTGCATCATCTGCAGGATGAGATCCTTTGTCTCCAGATCGCGCTTGCGCTCGGCGTCGAGACGGTTCCGCTCCAGGCCGTTCTCGCGGAAGATCTGGATTGCGTCGTTCATCTCGCCGATCTCGTCACGGCGGCGGTCGGTCGGTACTTCGACGGCATAATCCTGCCTGGCAAGCCGGTTGACGATCCCCGTCATGCGGACGAGCGGCAGGGCAACCCGGCGCCGCAAGATGAAATAGAGGACGCCGAGAAAGATCACCGCGGTCAAGGCGAGCATCACCTTGGCAATATTGGCCCAGAGATCGCTGCGTGCCTGCGCGGAGCGGAAAGCCGCTTCGGTGCGCGCCGTTGCCAAAGTGCGAAACTGGTTGACGCTGTTGAGGAGCGCGGTCTGGACGCGCTCGTGTTCGGGGCCGAACAGCGCGTCGCGCGCGCCGGCCTGATTGCCGCCGGTATAGGAGGTGACCGCAGCTTCCTCTACCTTGTCCAGCGCCTGCGCATTGACAGCCACCTCCTCGACCACCTGAAGCTCGGCATCGGGCAGACCAAGGCCACGCAGGGCGTTGATGGCCGTGTCACGGCGGCGTTCTTCGTCCTCGTCGACGGTGAAGGCATCCAGGTGTCTCTCCTCGCCACGCATGACATAGAGACGTGCCTCGTCCGTCGTTTCCTCCGCGCCAAGCGCAAGCTCTTCGCCCATGCTGTTCAGCAGCAGATGCTGCTCCACAGCCTGCCGTTCCTGCGTGGCGCTTCGGGCCGAGAGGATGAAAGCGACGGCAGACAGCACGGTCAGGACCACGGTGATGCCGTAGGCCCAATTCGTAATCGTGGTAATTCTCATCTGCCGCCCTCTGCGCCTTTTCAGGCACTCCTAAACTACATGCGCCACCAAGCCCTCAGTTATGACATCCAGCCGTGGGATCAAGCGAGAATATGCGGCGTGGAAAGCTTATTCCAGGCTTACAGACGCGAATCCTCCCGCATCCCTCGACAGAGCGGCGCATTCCGGTGCTTCCTCGCGTCCGCCTGTATCGCACGAAACGGAGCGCCATGGGCGTCGCCTGTTTCTGACGGGAATCTCGGTCGTAGCCGAATGACCACTTCCGAGATTCCCGGCTGTCGTCAGGGGTGAGTACGACAGCCGGTTCAACAAATCGATTTTCAGACCATCAATCCATAGGCTGACTGGAAGCTGGAAAACATATGCTTAAGTTCCACAAGTGACTGCCCCGTTTTGAGACATCCATTATGCAATGCTAAAATTTATGCTGCCAAGATTGGCGCTGCCCTCGGCACTTGTTGTGCAGATCTCATACAACGCAGATAATTCGAACCTTCCAACTTGACAGATTTTCCTGAATAGCTGCTCGGGCTCTGCACAGATTCTGCAAAGGCGCGCGCCATCGTAGCGCCATGAACAACACGCCCGAAACAATCAAAACGCCGCCCGTCCGCCTGCCACGCAGTCTCCTCAAGGAGGGCTGGTGGCTGGAGGACGGGCGGCACCCCCAAGCCGATCAGCCCGCTCAGGCGGCCAGGATCATATCCTTCGCCGAACATCTCGCACGGAGCCGATACCGATGAGCCTGTCCAATACCCGCGCCCTTCCTGCAAACGCCACAAGCAACTCCAATCGCAAATTCCTCACATTCATTGCCCTGGTCGCACTGGCCGACCTTCTGCTCTTCGACAGGGCGCCGGGCCTCAATCTCTTCCTCTTCGCCAATATCATAGCCGTCAACCTGCTGATTTCCTCTCGAAGAAGACAATCCATTCCAAAGGTTGCGGCATTTCTGCTCCTCTGCCTCGTTGCATCGGCACCGCTTGTCGAGGCCGCGTCCTGGATGGGCATGACTATCGGCCTGCTTGGCCTTTGCCTGATATCGCTCGGCGTCAGCGGATTGATCCCGCGTCAATGGATCCGCCTACCGCCCGTGCTGCTCCGCTTCCTCGTGGACGTGCCCACGCGGCCTTTCCGCAGCGCAAGCTATCGCTGGCTGCACCGCCTGAGAAAACCGTCTCCGCGCGGCGTCCGCCATCACCTTCGCGGCTGGATCATCCCGCTTGTTTTTGCCGCCGGCTTTCTAGCCCTTTTTGCAGCGGCCAATCCATTGATCGACAAGACGCTGCACAGAATCGACCTTACCTTCCTGCTGCAATTGCTGGACGCATGGCGGATCGGCTTCTGGCTGGTCGTTGCAGCCTCCCTGTCCCTGCTGCTTCATCCGCGTCTGAGGCAAAGACGCTCACGTCGAGGCGAAGTCCCCGATATTGTCACGAGAACCGAGGATCTGCTGTTCGGCCATGATGCTCTGCTGCGCTCGCTGCTCGTCTTCAACGCCCTGTTTGCCGTGCAGACGCTGCTCGATCTTACCTATCTCTGGGGCGGAGCTAGCCTGCCCGATGGCATGTCCCATGCCGAATATGCCCATCGCGGTGCCTATCCGCTGATGCTCACCGCAATCCTTGCCGCCATCTTCGTGCTTGCCGCCATGCACCGCGGCGGGCCGGGCGATCGAAGCCCTCTGCTGCGCGGCCTCGTGCTTCTGTGGATCGCGCAGAACATCCTGCTCTGCTTTTCCTCCATTCTGCGGCTCGATCTCTATGTCGAGGTTTATTCGTTGACCGAACTGCGCGTTGCCGCCGGCATATGGATGGGTCTCGTCGCGATCGGTCTCTTCCTCATTCTCCTGCGCATCCTGCTTCACCGCTCCAATGAATGGCTGATCGCACTCAGTTCCGCAACGCTCGTCGTCACGCTTTACGCCGCCGCGCTGATCGACATTCCCGCCTTCATTGCCCGCTTCAATGTCACTCACAGCCGCGAGATATCGGGCGAAGGCGTTGTGCTCGACCTCGACTATCTCTCGACACTGGGTCCCGCAGTCATCCCGGCGCTCGATGCCTACCTGGCCTCGCTGCCCGCCGACGGCGATGTCCGCCGGGTACGCGAAGCGCTCCAATGGCAGCACATAGGACGCTCGCGCGACTGGCGAAGTTGGACTTATCGCACCGCCCGCCTCGACGACTACCTCAAGAAGATGCAACTCTTGCAAGACGAGACGGAAACGAAGAAAACGAACGGGTGAACCAGGACCTCTACAGCATGGCCCAACGCATCCTCGTTGCCGACGACGAACCCAATATTCGCGACGTGATCTGCTTCGCGCTCGATCGCGCCGGCATGAAGACGACGACCGCGCGCAATGGCACGGAGGCCATGATGGCTTTTCACAAGGGCGGTCTTGATCTCATCGTCCTTGATGTCGGCATGCCGGAGATGGACGGGCTGGAGGTCTGCCGCCGCATCCGCAAAACATCGAACCTCCCGATCCTGTTCCTGTCGGCGCGCGACGAGGAAATCGACAGGATTTTGGGACTGGAGATCGGCGGCGACGATTATGTCACCAAACCTTTCAGCCCGCGCGAACTCGTCGCGCGGGTCAGAACCATATTGAAGCGCAGCGGCCATGGTTCGGCGCCGGATGCAACCAGCGGCTCCGCGTCCGTTGGGTCGCTACGGCTCAATCGAGGTGGCCGTACCGCGAGTTTTGCCGACATGCCCCTAAGCCTGACGGCGCTCGAATTTGCGATCCTCGATACACTGCTTACCCGGCCCGAGATCGTCTTCAGCCGCGATCAACTGATGGAGGCAGCCTATGGCGCCGACATGCAGGTGGCCGACCGCACCATCGACAGCCATATCCGCAATCTCCGCGCCAAGCTTTCGGCAGCCGGCGGCAAGGGCGTCATCGTCACGGTACATGGCATCGGCTTCAAGCTGACATCGGCCACGGAAGGAACCGCATGATGCGCGCGCCACGGGTGAGACCGAAATGGCGGCCGCCGCTCGCCCTCATCGTCTATGCCGTACTTCTGACCGTAATGACGCTGCCGGTGTTGACCGTCATCTGGTTTCGCGTCGTTCGCGCCGCCTCAGGCGCGATGGCACCGGCAGAAATTGCGACGCTTGCCGTTGTTCTGATCCTGACCCTGTTCGTCGCTTATGTCCTGACGCGGACGCTGACCGTGCCGATCAACGCACTGATCGCCCGTACGGACGAGATCGCCCGCGGCGGGCGCTCCGCCATCCGGCCGCTCGAAATCTACGGCACGCGCGAGGTCGCGACGCTCTCCCAGAGCTTTCTCGATCTCGCCGGCAAGCTGGTCGACCATTCCGACTACGTCCGCTCCTTCGCCACCCACGTTTCCCACGAACTGAAATCGCCCTTGACCTCGATCAAGGGAGCGGCGGAACTGCTGCGCGACGATGACGACAGCAATCCGATGAGCCCGGAGCAGCGCAGCCGCTTCCTCGGAAACATCATCGCCGATACCGAGCGGCTGGATCGGCTGTTGTCGCGTCTGCGCGAACTCGCGAAAGCCGAACTGCCATCCGAGCAGGGCTCCAGCAGTCTTCGCGACATTGTCGCCCAGCTGGAGATGCAGTTTCGCCAACTTTCCATCATCAACGAGGAAAGTGCAGAAGAGATGATGGCTCTGCCCAACGAGGCGGCTGGCATCATCTTTGCCAATCTGGCCGAGAACGCCTTTCAAAGCGGCGCTATGACGCTTGCAATCGAGGCAAGCAACGAGGGACGAAGGACGACAATCCAGGTGCGCGACAATGGCTGCGGCATTGCCGACGGCAATCGCGACCGTATCTTCGAGCCGTTCTTCTCGACACGGCGCGACAATGGCGGCACAGGCATGGGCCTCGGAATCATCAGGGCGATGCTCGCTTCACATGGGGGCAGCATCGAATTGCTGGAGAGTAGCCCGGCTGGCACGACGTTTCAGATCGTCCTGCCGCGCATTTCCTAAGCCAATCCACAACATCAGGCTTCGGCAACAAAAGGCGGCCGCTGGCTCTAACCATCGGCCGCTTTACTACTTCAGCATCTATAGCCTACGCCGCCTGTGACTCAGACTGAGCTTCCAAGGCCATCGCGCGGGCTGTTACGAAATCGACCTTGCCGGAACCGAGGACCGGCACCTTGCCGACGGTCACTTCTGCCGGAACCATCATTTCGGTGGCACCCTTCGATTTGGCGAAGGCCAGGAAATCGCTTCGGGTCGCATCCGGTGCATCGGTGAGAAGCACGAGACGCTCGCCCTTCTTGGCGTCTGGCACGGAGGAGACCACGCTCAAGGCGCCGGGCCAGAGTTGAGCGGCAAGAGTTTCCACAGCAGCCAGCGAGATCATTTCGCCGCCGATCTTGGCGAAGCGCTTGGCGCGGCCGCGGATCTTGACGAAGCCGTCCTCGTCGATGGTAACGATGTCGCCGGTATCGTGCCAGCCTTCCGGCAGCGGCTCGAGAACGCCGGGATTGTCGGCGCGCAAATAGCCGGCCATGACGTTGGCGCCACGGATCATAAGACGGCCGCCCTCGTCGATGCCTGGAACCGGCTCGAGCTTCCATTCCATGCCCGGCATGATCTTGCCGACCGTTCCCGTACGATTGTACATCGGCGTGTTCAGCGAGATCACCGGGGCAGCCTCGGTGACGCCGTAGCCTTCCAGGATGCGCAGGCCGAATTTCTCCATATAGACTTCGCGGGTCGATGCTTTCACCGGCTCGGCGCCCGAGAAGATGTAACGGATCGATCTGAGGTCATAGGGATGGGCGGTGCGCGCATAGCCGTTCAGGAACGTATCCGTGCCGAAGACGATGGTCGCATTCGAGACATAGATGAGTTCCGGCACGATGCGATAGTGCAGCGGCGACGGATAGAGGAAGATCGGCACGCCCGAGACGAGCGGCAGGATCGTACCCGCCGTCAGGCCGAAGGAGTGGAACATCGGCAGGACATTGAACACCTTGTCGCCGGGGTGGAAATCGATACGCGAGGCGGCCTGGGCTGCGTTCGACAGGATATTGCGGTGCGTCAGCACCACGCCCTTCGGCGCCCCTTCCGAACCGGAGGTAAAAAGGATCACCGCCGCGTCATCGGCGGTGCGCTTCACCAGCGGCCGATACTTGCGCATGAGGCCGACGATCTTGTTGAGGAAGGTTATCTGCGTGCGCAATTCGTCCAGCCAGACGAATGTCACCTGCTTTTCGAGTTCCTCGACGACAGGACCGAGCTTTGCCTGTGTAATGAAGGCACGCGAGCAGAGCACATGCTTGACCTCAGCCGTCCGGCAGGCGGAGAGGATGTTGGCAGCACCGGCCGTGAAGTTCAGCATGGCCGGAACCTTACCCGCCGACATCACGCCGAGGACAGTCGCGGCCGTGCCATTGGCGTTCGGCAGCATGACGCCCAGCGTCTTCTCGTTCGGGAACATCTTCTTGAACTTCGCGCCCAACACCGCAGCGCCGGTGAGAAGCTTGGCATAGGAGAGCTTGCCGGCAATCGGGTCCTCGACGGCGAGTTTCTTGCCACCATATTCGTGGGCGCTTTCGATGACGCGGCCGAGGACCGTATTGTTCGTGTCGGCGGTGCGGAACATCAGCGCCGACATGATCTGATAGAGAGCGGCGCCGGCGGCGATACGGCGCTTGCGACCCTTGAGTTCTGCGGGAACGTCGAGCTTGACCGGCTCGAGGATCGTCACCTTGACCTTGGGGAAGAGGCGGCGGCGCACATGGCTCGAGGTCAGGTAGGAGGCATAGCTCTTTTCCAGACCGTCTATACGGACAGGCACGATCATCGCGCCGGTCTTGTCGGCGACCATGGCCGCACCGTCATAGACCTTCATCAGTGTACCCGTGACTGTCAGGCGACCCTCGGGGAAGATGCCGACCGGGCTGCCATCCTGGATCACCTTGATCAGCGAGCGCGTCGCCATCGGTTTCGTCGGGTCGAGCGGCAGGAATTTGCACATCTTCAAAAGCGGCCGCACCCACCATTTTTTGGCGAATGCAGTGTCGATCGCAAAGACTGGCTCTTCCTCTGTGATGGCGAGCGCCAGGGCGCCGTCGAGCAGGCTCACATGGTTGAGCGCGATGATCGGTGCGGGACCTGCCTTGCGGATGTTTTCCAGGCCTTCGACTTCAAGCCGCATGAAGGCGCGGAAGATGATGGAGATGAGGTCGCGGAAGGCATTGGTCGGCAGCATTTTCAGCATGAGCCAAGCAATCGCGATGTTGAGCACGGAGATGCTGAGGATGATAACCGGGATCGACAGGCCCACTGCCTGCAGGACGGCGACAAGCGCCAAGCCCACGGCGATGAAGAGAGCAGAGAGCACATTCGAGGCGCCAATGACGCGGGCGCGGCGATCCTCGTTTGCCCAGCTCTGCATGGCAGCAAACGTGGGGACGGCGAGGAAAGCACCACCGATCGCCATGCCGGCGAGATCGATAGCGACGCGGATGGTTTTCGGCCCGGCGAAGAAGGCAAGAATGGTTTCGGCATGACTGGTCGACTGAAGGCCCCACAGGTTCCAGCCGAGATCGAGACCGAAGAGCGCGACGATCAGCATGCCGATTGGCGCCGGCAAAAGCACGATGCGGCCGGCAGCCATCCATCCGGCAATGGCCGAGCCGATGGCGACGGAAATGGCGAAGATTGCCAGATAGGCGGGAACAACGATTTCCGAGCCACCGAGAATATCGGTGACCATGACCGGCAGCATCGACATGATGAAGGCGCCGACGAACCAGAACCAGCAGTTCATCAGCGAGGCGCGCCAGATGCGGCTGTCGGCGCGAAGCTCGTTGACCAGCCTGTAGCTGGAGCGCACGACATTCTTGTCGACGACGAGGTCCGGCGCCTTGGAACCGGTCGCGGGGATCATGCGGGCGGAGAACCAGCAAAGGAGGGACAACCCCATCATCATCGGTCCGAAGATCCAGACATTCTCGCCTTCGCGGAAAGCGACCGCTGCGACCATGGTGCCAGTCAGAATGGCGATGAAGGTGCCGCCCTCGATCCAGGCATTGGCCTTGGGAAGATCCCGGTTTTCCAGATGATCCGGCAGGATGCCGTATTTGATCGGCCCAAAGAGCGAGGAAATGACGCCGAAGCCGAAGAGGGCAAGCATCAATATCCAGATGGAGGAGAAGGCAATGCCGACGACCGAGATCGCCGCCACGAGAAGCTCGCAGCGCTTCAGAAGCTCGGCCAGCTTGGCCTTGTCGTGCTTGTCGGCGAGTTCGCCGGCAATCGCCGACAGGAGCAGAAACGGCACGATGAAGATGCCGCCTGCGAGCGTCACCAGGGCCGCTCCCTCCGTCGCCATCTGGGCGAGAATGACGAAAACCAGAGTCTGCTTCAGAAAATTATCATTGAAGGCGGTAAGGAACTGCGTCCAGAACAGCGGCGCGAACTTCCTCGATCTCATCAGGTGCTTTTGCATGGCGTATCCCTCATTCAGCCAACAAGACGCCACAGAGTTGTTACGCAAAGGTTGAGCGCGGATACAACTCTGCAGCGTCGTTAATAAAGATTAGTCCTGACCGTCACGATTGAACTTAACCAGAAGCTTTTCCGTGCGGGCATCCTCCACCTTGCGGATCAGCTTCTCGGCTTCGCTGTTGTCGCGGATCGTCTTGGTAACGTTGACCGCCGTCTGCACCAGCATCAGGATGCCCATGGCAAGGTAGCCTTTGCCCCAAAGATCGATCGGCATCATGTAAAGGCCGACCAGGAGCATAAATGCGGCGGCGGCGAAGGAAATATAGGAAAAGCTGACCCAAGCCTGGGAATGTTTCTGGAAGCTGTCGTTCATGATCGTATCCTCTCTCGTTTGTCTGGTGTGTTCGGTTTCAGGCTGCTGAATTCATGCGCTGACGCAGGCGGGCAAGCACCTCGTCGGCCGAAGGGCCGAGTGGTGCGCCGCAGCCGGCATTGGCGAGTTTTTCGATGATATGTGCCTGCCGGCTGGCGGCATCCATTTCCTTCATGGCCGAAGCTGCGATCTCGCAGCGGCTCTGATAGGCCTGAAGGCGGGCAAGCGTTTCCTCGGCGTCATCGAGCGTCGCAAGGCCGGAATTCTCGTCGCAGACGGCGTTGAGCTTCTGGGTTTGCTGGGTCGCGCGCGCCAGACGCTCACCGCGCTGCAATTCCTGCAGCCGCGCTTCCGATGCGCGAACCGTTGCCTTCAGCTTGCCGATCGTCTGGTTGAACTGCGCCTGCGCCTTTTCGGATGCGTCGCGCTCGGCTTCGAGCTGAGCGATCGCTTCGGCCGCTTCCCGGGCGAGTTCGTCGCTGCCCTTGTGAAGCGCGGCAACGGCCCGGCTCTCCAGATCCGCAATCCGGCCGACGATGGCTGCATGCCGGTTCTTCTCCTGCTCATTCTGCGCGATGGCGATGGCCACTGCCCGGCGCGCCGACTGGATGGCTCCGGCCGCGTCGCGGATCTGCTGCGCCAGCAGGGGAACCGCATTGCGATCGATGAACGCCTGCTCCGCCTCAAAGGCCCGACCGCGGATCAGAGTCAGAATTGAATTGAACATTTGTCGTCTCCCGTTTATGAACACTGTTCATGAACTGATGTATGCCAGAATCATGAACGGCGTTCAAGAAAAATTTTGAACAACGTTCAAAAAATCGGATTGGAATAGTTAATGGCGAAAAAAACCCTGGAGAAGCGCGAGGATCTCAAGCAGCGACTGATCGAGGCGGCGCGCAATCGCATAGCGGCCGATGGCCTTTCCAACCTCAGGGCGCGGGATGTCACGCAGGATGTCGGCTGCGCCCTTGGTGGTCTCTATACAGTCTTTGCCGATCTCGACGATCTCGTCATTCACGTCAATTCGGCAACGCTGAAGGGGCTCGAAGCCTCCCTGACACTGGCGGAGGTTAAAGATCACACGCCGACTGACCGATTGCGCAACCTCGCCCGCGGCTATCTCAGATTCGCCGTCACCCATCGCAATCTATGGAAGGCCCTCTTCGACCATCGACCGCCGAATGACCGCCCCAGCCCCGAATGGCACCTGGAGGAGCATATGTTCCTGATGGGCGTCATTGCCGAGCCACTGGCCGAATTGCAGCCGAACATGTCGGAGACGGCCCGCGCCATCCGCGCCAGAACCCTGTTCGGCGCGGTGCATGGTGTCGTCAGCATCAGCCTCGAGGGGCGGTTCGTCGGCCTGCCGATCGAGAGCTTGGAACAGGAGCTCGACGACTTCATCCTGACGGTTGCGACCGGGGCCGCGGCGAGACAAGGCTAATACCTGCTGTAAAGGAAACTCGCCTCGTCGTTCATAGCGCCTCTACCCAAGACACGATCGCCGAGTTCACATCGTCCTTGCGGTCCTGCATGATCCAGTGCCCGGCGTTCTTCCAGACGTCGACCTTGGACTTCTCGTTCGAGAACCATGTGCGCATCCGTGCGGCCTGGCTCTCGTCCCGGCAGAGATGATAGAAAGGAACTGTGATCGTCTTGCAGAAGGTTTCGCTATTGCTGCCAAGACCGACCTGATCAGATCCGAAGAATAGCGGTCCGAAGGATTCTCGAACAGGATGCTCGGGTGTTCCCTGAAGTCGTCTTGCATGCCAGCGCTTGAGTGCGGGATCGGTCGATGGGTCGTAGACACTTTCGAACAGGGCCGGACCAACAACGCCAGGATTCTGGGTCTTGAGACCGTCGACGGTTTTCTTGAAGATCGGCCCAAGGCTGTCAGCAAAGCCGAGGGAGCCATCGACGGACACGACCGCGTCGATTAGATCAGGCCGCTTTGCCGCAAGGCGTGCGGCGACCTGCCCACCCATGGAATGTCCTATCAATATGAATTTCTCACCCTCGAATTTCCTTTCGATCAGTGCTTCGATGTCACGGACATAGTCGCCAGGCATGTAGCTGCCTGATGGCATGATCTCGGACCGACCATGGCCGCGTAGATCGACGGCAACGACCCGATAGCGGCTTTCAAGCGCGGGCAATTGCCAACTCCAGTCATGGGAATCACACGTCCAGCCATGTAGCAGCATGACGTTCCGGCCCTTTCCCGAGACCGTGTAGAAAAGATTAGCGGTGCTCGCCGGCACAGCGAGGGCGGGATTGGGGCCCGCCGCAACCGCCGCCACCGTCATTCCAAGGATGGTCATCAGACCCCGCCGCGATAGATCGAAGTTGCTCTCTGCCACTGATTGTCTCCTTTGAGATCTCTGGCACGTCCGCCGGCTTGCCGCTCGGCGGCCCGGCGTTGATGGCTCGGTGACTTCTAGATATACGTTGTAAATCTACGATCAATTACGCACCTTAAAGTGCGTAGATATACCGGAGGATATCCAGATGCCTGGAAAGGTAGACAACGTCTTCTTCGCGGACTGTGCGGCACGCTCGTTCTTCGATCAGGTCGCCAACAAATGGTCCGTCATGATACTGACCGTGCTTGAGGAAAAGCCGACCCGCTTCAATGAGTTCATGCGCAGGCTGGAGGGAATTACGCACAAGGCGCTGACCCAGGCATTGCGACGACTTGAAAGAAATGGGCTGATCTCGCGCAGAGTGCTGGCGACGTCACCGGTCGCGGTGGAATATTCGATCACCGATCTTGGCCGGACGCTTCAGGTGCCGTTCGGCGCGGTCTATGAATGGGCGATCAACCATCTGCACCACATCGAAGAAGCACAGGAAAGCTATGACGCTCGCGCGAATATGTAAGGCAAGCATATTCGAAAATGACGACGCAGGGGTATTTACGGGTTCGAGGGCGCATAATTTCTGATGTCGCCGAAAGCGTAACCACGATCACGTAGCTTGCGGATCAGCGACTGCAGGTTTTCGCGGCCGTTGAACTGGTCCTGAAACATCTGATCGTGCATGAGCAGGATCATCTTTCCGCGTTGCGTGAAGCGGCCATACTGAAACAGATGGTCGATTTCATTGACGAGATGGTCCACCGATTGAACCGGCTTGCCATCATCGCTGTGCACCCATTCGAAATCCCAGCCGTAGAGATAGAAGCCCGCCTCGGCGACAAGCTCGTAGTCGAGCCACTCGCGCTCCCATTGGGCGACATTGATGGAGAGATCCTCTCTCGACACGGTCGGCAGCCGAAAGACGTCCCTGCCCGGCAGCCGCGCATTCACCATCGGCGTCAGGCCAAGTACTTCATTGGCGTGCAGCATGTCGGCAACCACGGCCTGTGTATTGGAGTAGTAGCGCCGATAGCGGTTGTTCGCATGGCTGTAGCTATGGTTTCCAACAGTCACCAGCGGCATCGCCTTGGCTTCGGCCAGAAGGTCACGACCGGCAGGGATGGTTTCGACATGCAGGCCGACCATGAACATGGCGGCTGGAACATTTTCCTCGCTCAGCACGGAAAGGACATTTTGCGTCCCCGGCAGGGGACCGTCATCGAAAGTCAGATAGATCGTCTTGTCCGCCGCCTGGGCAGAGATGGCACAGACAATCAGGAAGAGGCCGCCAAGCAAGCATCTGAAGACAGCATTCCACTGATGATTCAATCCGTCCAAGCCAGCCGCCTCCCGCATTATCGCTGCAAACTGGCATATCGCATTGGACAAGAAAAGCGCCGCGAATGCGACAAAAGCAAAGGGCGCTCTACCCATTTCTGGGGAGCGCCCTTGCTTTTTAACCCGGACAGCGAACACCGGCTCGACACAGAGATGTCAGCACGGCAGGCCATCGATACAGGTGATGGCGTGCAGATAATCTCGAATCATCGTCTTTGCAAGGGTTAACTTCGAAAAAATTCGAAGTTCTGCCACATGGAAAACCCATGTGGCACCATTCGCACATATCAGTGACCGTCAGGCGGCCTGCAAGCTCGCGTCGCGCGGGATCTCGACGTCGATCTCCAGCATGGAGACGTCCTTGTCGCGATCCATCTTTACCTGCACCTTGTCGCGATCGACTTGGACATGCTTGGCGATGACAGCGAGAATTTCCTCCCTCAGCACGGATACGAGATCCGAGCCTACCGAGGCGCGCTCGTGGGCAAGGAGGATCTGCAGGCGCTCACGCGCCATCGGTGCAGATCTCTGCTTGCGAAACAGTCCGAAAATGCTCATGCGGCCCTCCTTGCGAAGATTTTGCCGAAGATACCCCGCTTTTCGCCGGGAATGGTGATCGGCACCTGTTCGCCGGCAAGACGGCGTGCGGCTTCGAAATAAGCAAGCGACGGCGCGCAGCGCGCATCGGCAAGCGTCACAGGCGAACCGAGGTTGGAAGCGCGCAGGACGTCGGTGCTTTCCGGAATGATGCCGAGCAGCGGAATGGAGAGGATCTCCAGGACATCATCGACCTTCAGCATGTCGCCGCGTTCGGCGCGGGCGGCGTCGAAGCGGGTCAGCAGCAGGTGCTTTTCCATGCGCTCGCCACGCTCTGCCTTCAGCGTCTTGGAATCAAGCAGGCCGATGATGCGATCGGAATCGCGCACCGACGAGACTTCCGGGTTGGTAACGACGACAGCGACATCGGCGTGACGCATGGCAAGCGTTGCGCCGCGTTCGATGCCGGCCGGGCTGTCGCAGATGACCCAGTCGAAATAGTTCTTGAGTTCGTTGATGACGCGCTCGACGCCCTCCGGCGTCAGGTTGTCCTTGTCGCGGGTCTGCGAGGCCGGCAGGAGGAAGAGCGTCTCCAGCCGCTTGTCGCGGATCAGCGCCTGCGGCAGCTTGGCATCGCCGTGAATGACATTGACGAGATCGTAGACGACACGGCGTTCCGCGCCCATGACCAGATCGAGGTTGCGCAGGCCGACGTCGAAATCGACCACGACGACCTTTTCGTTTCTCTGTGCCAGAGCCGCCCCCAATGCGGCCGTCGAAGTCGTCTTTCCAACTCCGCCCTTGCCTGATGTGACGACGATTACCTTGCCCATCTTGCTCTCCTGTTTTGGCCGGCTTCGGCTCAGATTAGTTTTTCGGCCATGATCGTTTCACCATCCAGCCAGAGCTGAACGGCTTGCCCCCTGAGGCCGGGTGATACGTCTTCCGCCATTTTGTAAATTCCATCGATCGCCAAAAGCTCGGCCTCGAGCTTGCGGCAGAAGATTCGCGCCGAGGCATTGCCGATCGAGCCTGCCATGGCGCGGCCGCGAAGGGCGCCGTAGATATGGACCGATCCGCCCGCGATGACCTCAGCACCGGATGCCACCGAACCGATGACGGTGACATCGCCTTCGGGAAAGATCACCGACTGGCCGGAACGCACCGGCTCGCGGATGATCAGCGACTGCGTGACCGGCCGGATTTCCGGCGGCGGCGCCTTGGGTTCGCTGTTGCGGCGCTCCACGACCGGCTCGGCCTCGGAAACCTCGAAATCAGCGGCAGGGCGCCCGCCCTTCAGGATCGGCGGCATACCAGGCCCTGATATCGACGGGCGGCCGCCCTCGATGCCCATGATGCTGACATTGCGGGCCGAAAGCTCTGATATCAGCTCCTTGAGCTGCGCCTTGTCGATCGGCAGATCAGTAATGTCGAGCACGACCGGCCGCCCCAGAAAGAAGCCGGCCGAACGGGCTGCTAGATCGTCAAGCCTTGTCAACCACTGATCCAGCGGAAGATCCGGCGAAAGCATGACCGCGAGAAATGAGCGGCCCTTGATACGGATCGAACGAGCGTCTGTTAGCACTTTGGTCATCTATGTGAATAAATCGTTGATCTTGTGTACCGTTGATATGGTTAACAAGTGGTTAACGCGGGACTCCATTCGAGCCCGGAGCGCCCCATAAAACAGCGATGCTTGCAAGCGCCGAAGGCTCGTTCGAACCGGGGTCGTAGACGCATGGAGCGGCGAAAATCGCAGCTCCTGCAAGGAGAAGAATGATAGCCTTCATGTGATCCTCCATGCGCAAGGCATGACCTGCCCTGCCTGAAATTCGATGTGATAAAAATTAACGATTCTGCGCGCCGCACCTTTCTGGCGCGGCGCGCAATGTCGATGCACGGGTGATTCTCAGGCGAGCTTCAGCTCGACATTGATGTTGCCGCGAGTCGCCTTCGAATAGGGGCAGGTCTGGTGAGCTTCCTCGACCAGCGTGCGGGCGAGTTCCGGCTCGATGCCGGGCATGCTGACGGTCAGGCGCGCCTGCAGGAAGTAGGCGCCTTCCGTGGTGCCGAGATCCACTTCCGCATCGACAGCAAGATCGGCCGGAAGCTTGATCTTGCGCTTGCCCGCAGCCAGACCCATTGCGCCTATGAAGCAAGCCGACCAGCCGGCCGCAAAGAGCTGCTCGGGATTGGTGCCGGCATGGGCGCTGCCCGGAGGTGAAAGCTTGACATCCAGCTGGTTGTCATCGCTGCGGGCAGAGCCATCGCGGCCGCCGATTGTGTGGGTCTTGGCGGTATAGAGAACCTTGTCGATCTTGGTCATGGAACACTCCTTTGTTGCGTTGCCCGCTCGATGGGTCGTGAGAGGCAACGTCTGTTGACGGAGTTGTTTTTGATCGATCGACGTATCCGGCATGTTTCCGGAAAAGCCGGAAGTGTCACAAAACGTAGGGCCTAACAAGCCGGATACAAACGCTTACAAAGATCCTGGTAAGTGTCAGTAGAGTAAAAAGGCGAATAGATGATCGGAGATACGCCTGATGCAAAGCGAGACGAAACAACATTTCGAGACGCGCGATCTCGACGGAGACGCGCAGAGGACTCGGATGGAGGCCTATCAAGTTGTTTCCAACGAGGATGCCAAGCGGTTATCCAACGAGCGATACCTGCTTTGGCTGGCGCTAGCTGTGGTCCTGTTGCTATTAGCTTGGCTACTTGGCTGGATTTAGCTTCCATCCAGCCAACAGAAGGCCAGCTACCTAAAAATCCTTTCCGCGAGCGATCAGGAGATGACGACCTCGGCCGCGAGACCACCGCCATCACGGTTATAGAGCCTCACGGAACCGCCCAGTGTCTGGGCGAGCTGCTGGGCAATCGCCAAGCCAAGCCCGGTGCCGCCTGTATTGCGGTTGCGCGACTGTTCCAGCCGGAAGAAGGGCTGCATCGCCGCCTCGATCTGGTCCTGCGGAATGCCGGGACCGCGATCCAGCACCGTTATAGTGATCTCACCCGTATCCCTGCGCTCCACGGCGATTTCTGCTGCGCCGGCGAATTTCAGGGCATTGTCGATGAAATTGGTGAGGATGCGGCGAAGCGCATGCGGCTTCGTCGTCGCCGTCCCCTGGATGAGGCCGAGAATCTCGACGGATTTGCCGGTGTCCTGATAGTCGTAGCTGATGCTTTCGATGAAGGATGCAAGATCGATGCGCGCGCTCTTCTCGCCATTGCCATGGGCACTGCGCGCATAGGCGATCCCGTCCTGCACCAGACGCTCGATCTCGCCGAGATCCTGCAAGAGCTTGGTCTTCTCGGGCGAATCGTCGGCGATATCGGCACGTAGGCGCATACGGGTGATCGGCGTCTGCAGATCGTGCGAGATGGCCGCCAGAATCTGCACGCGTTCCTCGAGATAATGCGCGATCCTGTCACGCATCGCGTTGAAGGCCTTGGCCGTGTGCGCGACCTCGCTCGGCCCCCGATCGCTCAATGCCGGCCCCTTCTTGTTCGGGTCGAGGGCATCGGCGGCGGCGGCAAATTCGGCGAGAGGCCGGATCGCCTGGCGCACGGCGAACCAGGTGCAGAGAATGATCAGCAGCATCTGGACGACGAAGACATAGGGTAGCCACGCCGCGATCGGCATGATCCCTTTCGGCGTGACGTCAATCGTCAGCGGACTGCCATCGCTCAAATTGAGATGCGCCTGCAGCCGCGAGATCGGACCCGGTATCGATTCCATGCGGATAGGAAATCGATGGCCGACGGCATCCTCGATCTTCGCCGCAATTTCCGCGCCATGCTCGGAGGTATCGGGCACGCCGGGCAGGCCATTGCCCAGCTCGAAAGTATAGTTGCCGCGGCTCAGCCAATCGACGAAATTTGCCCTTTCATCGGCCGGCAGGCGATCAAGCACGGCGATCGAGGTCGCGACGTCATTCTCCAGTGTGCCGAGCATGATGGCCTTGGCCGACATGTAGCGCTCGAGGTAGAGTACGCTGAAGGACAGGCCGTAGGCGATCGCAAGCCCGGCAAGCAGAATCAGAAAGATGCGCGAGCGCAAGGTGCTGGGCCACCAGAAACCCCGCGCTGACAAGCCCGCCATGCTCATGAGCGAAGCTCCGCGATCTCAACCGGAACGGAGAAGACATAGCCTTCGCTGCGAACCGTCTTGATGTACATCGGCTCGCGTGCATCATCCCCCAGACGCTGGCGCAGTCGGCTGACGAGCAGGTCGATGGAGCGATCGAAAAGATCGGCGTCACGCCCTTGCGTCAGGTTCAGCAATTGATCGCGATTGAGCACCCGCTGCGGGTGATCGATGAAGACGCGCAGCAGGCGATATTCCGCGCCGCTGAGCGTGATCTCCGTTCCATCTTTGTCGAGCAGATGGCGGCCGACCGTATCTAGTCGCCAATCCCCGAAGACCAGCATCTGGCCGGCTTCGCTGATCTGCAGGTTCGGTGGTAGCATGCGGGTGCGGCGCAGAACCGCCTTGATACGGGCAAGCAGCTCTCGCGCGGCGAAGGGCTTTGCCAGATAGTCGTCTGCGCCCATTTCAAGGCCGAGAATGCGATCCATTTCATCATCGCGCGCCGTCAGCATGAGGACGGGTGTCGCCTTGTGCTTTCCGGAGCGAAGCTCGCGACACAGCACAAGGCCGTCGTCTCCCGGCATCATCACGTCGAGCACGATCAGATCGACCGAATTGGCCTCGAGAAAGCTGCGCATCTGCCGGCCGTCGGCAGCCGTCGTCGCCCGCAAGCCATTCTTCTTCAGATAGCTCGACACCAGCTCACGGATTTCCCGATCGTCATCCACGATCAGAATATGGTCGACATGTTCCATTTCGAATTCCCACTCACCATCGTAAGCATCAAGCTACGAATATTCTTCCCTTACGGCGCCAACAGCTAAAGGCGCCAGCTTACGCCGGCGCCTTCCCGCGCGCTACCGCCGAACTAGAAACGATCAACATCTATCACGGCCTGGGCGAAAGCCTGCGGGGCTTCCTGAGGCAAGTTATGGCCGATGCCGCCGGTGATGGTGCGGTGCTCGTACTTGCCCGAGAACTTGCCGCGATAGGCCGACGGTTCCGGATGCGGCGCGCCATTGGCATCGCCTTCCATGGTGATCGTCGGGATCGAAATCACCGGCCCGGTGGCAAGCTTCTTCTCATAGGCATCGAACTTCGCTTCGCCCTCGACGAGACCAAGCCGCCAACGGTAATTGTGGATGACGATCTCGACATGGTCGGGATTGTCGAAGGCTGCAGCCGAGCGATCGTAGGTCGCGTCATCGAACGCCCATTGCGGCGAGGCGGTGTGCCAGATCAGCTTTGCAAAATCGTGGCGGTTTTCCTGGTAGCCAAGACGGCCACGCTCGGTGGCGAAATAGAACTGATACCACCAGGCAAGCTCGGCCTTCGGCGGCAACGGCTTGCGGTTGATTTCCTGGCTGCCGATGAGATAGCCGCTGACCGAAACCAGAGCCTTGCAACGCTCGGGCCAAAGGGCGGCCATGATATCGGCGGTGCGGCCACCCCAGTCGTAGCCGGCAATGACGGCCTTGTCGATCTTCAGCGCATCGAGAAGATCGATCATGTCGGCGGCAAGGGCTGCCTGCTGGCCGTTGCGCGGCGTGTCCTTCGAAAGGAAGGTGGTGGTGCCGTAGCCGCGCAGATAAGGAATGATGACGCGATAGCCGGCACCGGCAAGCAGCGGCGCCACATCGACGAAGCTGTAGATGTCATAGGGCCAGCCATGCAGCAGCAGCACGACCGGACCGTTGGCCGGGCCGGCTTCCGCGTAGCCGACATTAAGCACGCCCGCATTGATCTGCTTCAGAGCGCCAAAGGAAGTGTGGGTGCCGGCATTGACCCCGGGGAGCGTCGAAGCGGAAGCCTTTGTTTCCGCAGCATCGGCGATGGCAGGCAGGCCGAATTCGGCGGCGGCAACGGCGATTGCAGCAATGCCGAAAAAGCGGCGGCGGGTGTGGTTGATTTCCTCGGACATTTGTCTCTCCTGTCGATTGGATTGTGAGGCTGACAAAACCAGCCGCATGTATCGCCGATGTGTCGCAGGCGGCAGCCTTTTGAATGCCTGTGTAGCTTCAGGCCGCACAGATACAGTCTGATACAATCCGGTCCCTTTTCTCCCACCGCGTCGGCAGGCAGCTGAGCCACTAGCGAAATCGCATCCAAATCGCCCAGTTTGTATCGCAATGTATCGAAGCCGCAGGCACAGACGTTTCGGTACATTCTCCCGTTCCGCCGGACACATTCGAGATACGTCGTCGACGGCAGATGGCGTCACTGCTGAGCACGGCACGTCGCCGTTAGCAGCCGGTCAATCGCTTCTAAAGGAACAAGACGATGACGCTTCTCATCATTGCCTATCTCGGCGGTGCGCTGACGATCCTCAGTCCGTGCATCCTGCCCATCCTCCCCTTCGTCTTTGCCCGCGCCGGACAGCCCTTCGTCAGAAGCACGCTGCCGATGCTTGTTGGCATGGCGTTTACCTTTGCCGTTGTCGCAACCCTTGCCGCGGTCGGCGGCGCCTGGGCCATCCGCGCCAATGAATATGGTCGCCTCGCAGCAATCGTCCTGCTGGGGCTCTTCGGCCTGAGCCTGATATCGCCGCGCATCGCCAGTGCCCTGTCCCGGCCGGTGGTCGATCTCGGCAACAATCTCTTGAACGCCGCCGGCGCTCAGCGCGCGACTGCGAGCGTCCGCAGCTCCTTCGTGCTCGGTATTGCAACCGGCCTGCTATGGGCGCCTTGCGCCGGCCCGATCCTCGGGCTTGTCCTGACGGGTGCCGCCTTGAAGGGTGCCAATCTGCAGACGACATTCCTGCTGCTTGCCTATGGCGCCGGTGCCGCGACCTCGCTTGCCGTCGCACTCTTTGCCGGCGGCAAGATCTTTGCCCGTATGAAGCAATCCCTCGGCGTCAGTGAACGCATCCGTCAGCTTGCAGGAGCCGCCGTCCTCGCGGGCGTCGCGACCATCGCGCTTGGCCTCGATACCGGCCTGCTCGCCCGCCTTTCCTATGCAAGCACCGGCTCGTTCGAACAGGCTTTGCTCGAGAAGCTGCATAGCAAGGATATCGCTCCGGAAACCGAAGTTGCCAGCAATGGCGCTATGAAGGTTGCAACCGACGCGACCCGCCCCTTCCACAGCGACCTTCCGATCGAAGGCCCAGCCCCTTCCCTCGATGGCGCCGTCACCTGGCTGAATTCGCAGCCGCTGACCACAGCTGAACTGCGCGGCAAAGTCGTGCTCGTCGACTTCTGGACCTATTCCTGCATCAACTGCATCCGCACCATTCCCTATGTTCGTGCCTGGGCGGAAAAGTATAAGGATCAGGGTCTCGTCGTGATCGGCGTCCATGCTCCGGAATTCGCCTTCGAGAAGAACGTCGATAACGTCAAGAAGGCGATCGCCGACTTCAAGATCGGCTATCCCGTCGCGATCGACAACGACTACCGCATCTGGCGCGCCTTCGAAAACAACTACTGGCCTGCCCATTATCTGATCGATGCCAACGGGCAGATCCGCTACCAGCATTTCGGCGAAGGCAACTATCGCCAGACCGAACAGGCAATCCAGGATCTGCTGCGCGAAGCCGGCAGCGACATGGCTCAAAGCGGCACGGTCGCGCCCGATGCGAAGGGTGCGGAAGCAAGCCCCGACCTCGGCCATATCCGCTCCGGCGAAACCTATATCGGCTATAGCCAGGCCACAGGTTTCGTCTCCCCGGAAGGCCTGAAGGCAGGTACGGCCGCCGACTATTCCGTTGCCAATCCCGGCCTGAACCAATGGGGCCTGACGGGCACCTGGACGGTCGGCCCGGAAGAGGCATCGCTCAGCAAGGCAGGCGGCGGCATCACTTACCGTTTCAGCGCCCGCGACCTGCACCTCGTCCTCGGACCCTCGGCTGACGGCAAACCGATCCGCTTCCAGGTGACCGTGGACGGAAAGGCGCCCGGCGCCAATCACGGCTCCGATATCGACGCCGACGGCAATGGCACCGTGACGGCAACCAAGCTCTACCAGCTCGTCCGCCAATCCGGTGACGTCACTGCACGCAACTTCGAGATCCGCTTCCTCGACCCCGGGGTCCAGGCCTACGCCTTCACCTTCGGCTGAAATTCCCCCTTCACCCCAAGCATGAACCTCAACGGACAGGAGTTACTTTCATGAAGACCCGTTTTCTTTCCATTATCGCCCTCGGCCTTGCCGCAAGCACTATCGCATTCGCGGCGCAGGCAGCCGAGATCAAGAACATCGTCATCGTCCACGGCGCCCTTGCCGATGGTTCGGGATGGCGCAAGGCAGCCGATATCCTTGAGAAGGACGGTTTCAAGGTCACTGTGGTGCAGGAGCCGATTACTTCGCTTGCCGACGATGTCGCCGCCACCAACCGCGTGCTCGACCTTCAGACCGGACCGAGCCTGCTGGTCGGCCACAGTTATGGCGGCATGGTCATCACCGAAGCGGGTAATCGCCCGGATGTTGCCGGCCTCGTCTATGTGGCGGCGTTTCAGCCGGACAAGGGCGAGAGCCTGATCAGCCTTGCAAGCTCGAAGCCGGCGGGCAGCATGAACATTCGCGAGACCAAGGATGGCCAGTATCTCTACCTCGATCCGGCGACATTCGCAGCCGACTTTGCCGCCGACCTGCCGAAGGACGAGGCCGCCTTCCTGGCTAAATCGCAGGTCTTTGCAGCGAAGGCCGCCTTTACCGCCAAGGTCGGCGATCCCGCCTGGCGGGCGAAAAAGAGCTGGGTCGTCGTTGCCACCAACGACCGCTCGATCAACCCCGAGCTTGAGCGCAGCATGGCCAAGCGCGCCGGCAGCGACGTCACCGAAATCAAGGGTAGCCATGCCGTCTTCGCCTCGCAGCCGGAAAAGGTCGCAGCCGTGATCGAAAAGGCTGCCAAGGAAGCCGGCAAGTAAGGTTAAACGGGCGGCGGCCTCACAAAGGAGGCTGCCGCTTGCCGCTTATACGGGATCGTAGCGGCTGACTTCGATGCCGGAGCCGACGGGCAGCAGAACGGACGTGATACCCGGTTTTGCGCGAACGGCCTCGCCATAACGCTTCACATCCTCGTTGCCGGGCATGAACATATTGTCGGCAACAATGATCGCACCCGCATTGAGCTTCGGGTAGAAAGCTTCCAGGCAGGGGATGTAGAGATCCTTCCATAGGTCGACGAGCACAAAGTCGACGCCGACTGGAAGCGCTTTGATCATCTCAACGGCATCGCCGATCTGAAAGTCGATATGTTCTGACAGCCCTGCCTTTCCGGCCATCTCCCGCGCAAATTCGGTCTTATAGGCGTGCAGCTCCATGGAGACGAGCTTGCCGCCGCTGACGCGCGCAGCTTCCGCAAGCCAGATGCCGGAATAGCCGAAGGACGTGCCGAGTTCGAGAATGGTCGGCGCCTTCAGGCTCTTCGCCAGAATGTTGATGAAGCGACCCGTCTCCGGTCCGACCGCCCTCAACCGGCGATCCTGGCCGCCATCGCGCCCGCCCGGCGGCATCTCCCTCGGACTACTCTGCTCCTCGCGGATAAGCTCATGATAGGCTTCGAGAACGGCTTCGATCTTCTGATCCATAGCAAACTCACCTTCCCTGCAATCGTCTCGACGATATCTCAGCCAACATGGCTACATCCCGATACGGCGCCACTCAAGCGCCAGGGACGTTCCTGTCTGAAACTTAATCTTCGACGCTGCTCAGCGGGACGCATTCTGCTCGCGGATCAGCTCGATCAAGGCCCGCAGCCGCGCCGGCATCTGGCGTCGCTGGGCGAAATACAGGCTAAGCCCGGAATAAGGCGGGCTCCAATCTTCCAGCACGGAGATCAAATTGCCTGCGGCTACGTGTTCGATGATGGACGCCTCGCTGATATAGGCAAGCCCCGCTCCGTCGAGTGCCGCGCTCAGCATCAGGTCGGAAGCATCAAGGGTCAGGCTTCCCGGCGCATCGATGAGGATGGACTGTCCATGTCGCTCGAACTCCCAACGGTAGAGCCGGCCGCTCGCCATGCGGGCGCGGATGCAGCGATGCTGATGGAGATCGCCGGGGACACGCGGGCGCGGCCTGCTGCTGAAATAAGCGGGCGAACCGACGACGAGCGAGCGTACCCTTGGAACGATGGGGATTGCGACCATATCCGTCGGAACCGCATCTGCGAGACGCACGCCGGCATCGAACCCCTTGCCGATGACGTCGACCAAGGCATTATCGGTGACGATCTCGATCTCGACATCGGGATATCGCCGGCCATATTCGAGTATCAGCGGCACCATTAGCATGCGGGCGGCGCCGGGCGCCATGTTGAGGCGAAGAGTGCCCGATACCGCGCTGGAAGACATACCGGCATTTTCGATCGCCTTGTCGATCGCTGCTAGCGCCGGCCCCACTTCAGCCACCAAACGCTCGCCGGCATCCGATAGGCTTACGCTGCGCGTCGTCCTGTTGAATATTCGCACGGACAGTCGCTCTTCCAGTGCGGCAACCGCATGGCTGAGTGCGGAGGAAGACATGCCGAGCTCGCGTGCGGCCGCCCGAAAGCCGCCATGACGCGCAACGGCGGCGATCGCCTCGAGTTCTGCCAGGCTGGCCTTCATTGCGCAATTTCCCTTATCAAGCTGTCAATTTTTGTCCTGCTAGATCGAACAAATAGCGCATCTTATCTTGGCCGTGAAGACAAAGGAGACGCTCGTGCGCATCATCGATACCATCTACATCAACGGCAGCTTCGTTCAGCCTCACGGCAGGGAAGAAGCTCCGCTCTTCAACCCGGCCACCGAACAACAGATCGGCATCGTACGTCTCGGTGACGAACAGGATGTCGACAATGCCGTCAGCGCCGCCAAGGCGGCATTTGCCGGCTTGTCGCACAGCTCGAAGGCCGACCGCATTGCCATACTGCAAAGCCTGCATGATGCCGTCGCCGCGCGCGCGTCGGATCTCACCGACGCCATGCGCGAGGAATATGGCGCGCCGGCGCCCTTTATCGGTTTCTCGGTGCCACACGCCGCGACCAGCTTTCTCCAAATGGCGAAGACGCTGGAAGATTACGAATTCCGCCGCCGCATCGGCCACGCGGAGATAGAAATGCGCCCGGCCGGGGTCGCTGCCGCCATCACGCCCTGGAACAGCAATTACGGCTTTATCTGCAACAAGCTTGCGACCGCCATCGCCGCCGGCACGACCATGGTCATCAAGCCCTCCGAGATGAGCGCGATCCAGACGCAGGTCCTAACCGAATGCCTGCACGCTGCCGGCCTGCCGAATGGTATCTTCAACATCGTCAACGGTTACGGCCATGTGGTGGGTGCAGCCCTCAGCGCCCATCGCGATATTGCAAAGATCAGCTTCACCGGCTCGACGGCAACAGGGCAGGCGATCCTTCAGGCCGCGTCGGCGACGTTGAAGCGCGTGACGCTCGAACTTGGCGGCAAGAGCCCGAACATCATTCTGGACGATGCCGATCTCGATGTCGTCATTCCGCAGGTACTCGGCGTCGGCCTTGCCAATAGCGGTCAGGCCTGCATCGCTGGCACCCGCATCCTTGCACCGGAAAAGCGCCTCGCTGAAATCCACGAGAAATTAGAAAAAGCCATTGCGGCGCTGAAGGTCGGCGACGCCATCGATCCTGCCGTCAGCGTCGGCCCGATGGTCAGCCAGAAGCAATGGGATCGCGTGCAGTCCTATATCCGCCTCGGCCAGGAGGAAGGCGCCCGGCTTGTTGTCGGCGGAGAAGGACGCCCGGACGGCGTCGATCACGGCTGGTTCGTTCGCCCGACGATCTTCTCCGGTGTCAACAACGACATGCGGATCGCACGCGAGGAAATCTTCGGACCGGTGCTGTGCGTCATCCCCTACCGCGATGATGCGCACGCCCTCGAAATCGCCAATGACACTGTCTACGGCCTGCAGGCCTACATCTTCTCCTCCGATGTCGGCAGGGCAAAGCGGATGGCGGATCGCATCGAAGCAGGCCGCGTCGTCATCAATGGCGCGCCGCATGAACCGCTTGCCCCCTTCGGCGGCTTCAAGCAGTCCGGCGTCGGCCGCGAATTCGGCGTCTACGGTCTCGAATCATTTCTTGAGCCGCGCGCCGTGTTGAGCTGATATCATCATAAGCCCCGGAGGATCTTCATAGGGTTGTCCGGGGCATGCTTGCGAACGCCGATGGCGGTTCTGCCATTCAGACCACCGGGCGATCCGGCACAGCCCGCGGCAGCCTTCAGGTTCTCGTTAGAATCATGCTCTACCTTTAGAACAATTCCAATCTAAGGAGAGCCGATGCCTGCAAGATCCACCTATTCCGTTCCGCAACGCGTCCTGCACTGGCTTATGGCCGTACTCATCTTCTTCAATCTCCTGTTTCCCGATGGCATGAATGCCTGGCGTCGTCTTGTGCGCCATGGGCAGACGCCGACGCCGGCCGACATCTCCAGCGCCAATATTCATGCCTATGCCGGGATCGCTATCCTGCTCCTGGCTATCGTTCGCCTTGGCTTGAGATTGGTGTACGATGTCCCCCCGCGCCCGGACGATCAGCCTGCGTTCCTGCATCACATTGCCAGCGCGACACACTTCCTGCTCTACGCGCTGATCTTCGCAATGCCGCTATCGGGAGTCGCAGCCTACTACCTCGGGATAGATCCTGCCGCCTTTGTCCATGCCGGCCCGATCAAGATCCTGCTCTGGGCTGTGATCGTGCTTCATATATTCGGCGCCTTCGCACAGCACTTCTTCTTCAAGTCTGATGTACTGCGACGCATGACGATCGGTTAGCGCGCCCAAGAGATTGGCGACTATGCCTGGCCGCCAAAGTGCTTTTCGAAGGAAAACAGCGCGGTCGGCAATGCGCTCCCGCCGTCAAGCGCCAGGTCCGCAAGGATTTCGCCGACAACACTGGTGAACTTAAAGCCGTGGCCGGAGCAGGCCGAGGACACCACCACATTCGGCTGTCCCGGTATGCTGTCGATGAGAAAATCCTCGCTCGGCAGCATGGTGTAACGGCAGGTCGTCGCCCGTACGCGGAACGAGGCTGCATTGGGCAGACGCTTGCGGGCAAAGCTGTCGAGCAGATCGGTGTCGGTGTCATTGACCGGTGGATTAGGCGCGGTGGGGTCGATCGGCTCCCGAAAATGCGCATGACGGCCGATTTTCACACCATCGATGCCGATCGCCGGGAAGCCGAAATAGGAACCTTCAGCCCCTTCGTCGCGCAGGAAGCAGGGCATTCGTCGCGGTTCGGCGACAAAGCCGTCCTTTGGCTGATACCAGGCGACCACCTGCCGGATCGGCTGCGCATGTGCCTTCAATTGCGGCACAAGCTCGGCAATCCATGCGCCGGTTGCGACGATCACCTTGCGGGCGCGATATCGTCCCGTCGAGGAAACCACGGTTACACCCTTGTCGTCGGGTTCGATGGAGATCACACGCTCGCCGAAATGCAGGACCGCGCCATCTTCCGCGGCAAGCTTCAGATAACCCATGATCGCCGCTTCCGGGCGAACGTAACCGCCTTGCGGATCGAGCAGCCCGATCTCACCCTCCTCCAGTGCGAAGGCAGGAAAGCGGCGCTTCATGGCGTCCCGATCAAGGATCTCATGCGGCAGGCCGTGCAGGTCGCAGGAGGCGCGCGTGCCGCTGACGATCTTGCTGTCCGGTGCGCCGATCTGCAGAACGCCGGTCACCGTCAGGATCTCGGCGCGCAGCCTCTCCTCAAGCGAACGCCAGTTCTGATAGGCGCGCTTCAGCAGCGGCACATAGGACGGATCCTCGAAGTAACCGAGGCGGATCAGACGGCTATCGCCATGCGAGGAGCTGAGCGCATGGGCCGGGAAATGCGCCTCGATGCCGATCGCCTTTGCGCCGCGCGCCGCGGCGAAAGACAAGGCAGCACTGCCCATCGCGCCAAGCCCGATGACGGCAACGTCGAATTCCGCAGACATGTTTATGCTCCACTCTCGATTTCGGCGGGCGGCGCGAACCCCGCAATCATCGTCCGCAACGCTTCCATATCCGCATTCAAGGGACGATCGTCGCCATAGATCGGCAGGCACGAACGAACAGCAGCATAGATGCGCCCGGTTCCCGGCGCCCTTGTGCCCTGCGAGACGAGAAAATCATGCGCCTGCGCCGCCGCCATCAGTTCGATCGCCAGGATATATTCCGCATTGTCGAGTATCGCGAGCAGCTTGTTCGCGGCAGCGGTCGGGTGCGCGAGAAAATCCTCCTGAAGACCGGAGGTCAGACCGCCGTCGAGCGATGCGGGCGCGGACAAACGCCTGTTGTCGTTGCTCAAGGCGGCAGCCGTGTATTGCGCAATCATGAAGCCTGAATGGCTGCCGGCGTCGCTCGCAAGAAACGGCGGCAGGCCGCTGACCAGCGGATTGACAAGACGGTCCATGCGGCGCTCGCTCATCGCCGATATCTGGGCGATGGCGATCGCCAGACTATCCGCCGCCAGTCCAAGGGCCGGGGCCACGGCGTGCGCTTCGGAAGAGACGATCGGTTGCTCGGGAGTACCCGAAACGGCTGGGTTGTCCGTCACCGAAGCAAGTTCCTGATCGACGATGCGCGCCGTCTGTTCGAAGACATCCCAGGCCGCGCCGTGCGCGTGGGGCACCGACCGCAGGCTCAAGGCATCCTGCGTCCGCCGTCCAAGGGCGGCAGCGACGAGGCCGCTGCCGTTCAGACGATTGCGCAATCTGCGGCCAACCTTGGCGATGCCCGACGATGGGCGCAGCGCGAGCACGTTTTCATCGAAAGCCGCCATTTGGCAGCCCACGGCTTCGAGCGTCAGGGCGGCGATGGCATCGGCCCAATCCAGCAGACGCTCGGCGCGGGAAACGGCAAGCGCGGATAATCCGGTGGCGCAGGCCGTGCCGTTGACGAGGCTCAGTCCTTCCTTGGCGCCGAGCACCAGGGGGCTGAGGCCGATCGCTGCAAGCGCTGAGGCACCGCTCATCGACTTGCCCTTCACGACGGCCCTGCCCTCACCGATCAGGACGAGCGCCACGTGAGCGTTGTGCGTGAGGTAGCCGGCAGATCCCTTCGACGGGACCTCGGGAATGCAGTCATGTTCGAGGAATGCAGCCAGATGCCGGACAATCTCGGGCCGCACGCCGGAATGGCCATGAGCGAAATTGGCAATCTGCGCCGCTATGATCGAGCGCACCTCACGGGCCGGCAACAGCACGCCGACACCGCAGGC
This sequence comes from Rhizobium sp. WW_1, assembly GCF_003610155.1. Taxonomy (NCBI): domain Bacteria; kingdom Pseudomonadati; phylum Pseudomonadota; class Alphaproteobacteria; order Hyphomicrobiales; family Rhizobiaceae; genus Rhizobium; species Rhizobium sp. WW_1. The sequence goes on along the minus strand of NZ_RAIN01000002.1, from coordinate 413,445 downwards.
ATGGCTCAAGATGATGTTGCGCGACAGCCGGCTCTGCGAGTCACGGTCAACAACCGTATCGGACAAGGCGCCGACACCGGTATTGACGCCATAGGCACGCGCGCCCGTTTCGACGATCCGCTCGACAATGCGGCTTGCCTGGGCAACACGCTCCCAGGCAGCCTGCGAGAGGGAAAGCGGTTCGCCACCACTAACGCGCGCGACATCGCGCCAGGATAGAGGCTTGTCGATGGTGACTGTCATTGTCCGTTTCCGAAATGGCCGATGAACTGGCGGAAGGCCGGCGAGGCACCGCCACCGAACATTTCGTCCGGCGTGCCGCTGCTTTCCACGAGGCCTTCCTTCATGAAGACGACGCGGTTGGAAACGTTACGGGCAAAGCTCATCTCGTGAGTGACGACAAGCATCGTCGTGCCTTCTTCGGCAAGCGAACGCATGACGCGCAGCACTTCGCCGACAAGCTCCGGATCGAGCGCCGACGTCGGCTCGTCGAACAGCATGAGCTTCGGCTTCATGGCAAGCGCGCGGGCGATTGCCGCGCGTTGCTGCTGACCGCCGGAGAGATGGGCTGGATAGGCATGGCGCTTGTCGGCAATCCCGACCTTCTCCAGAAGCGCTTCTGCCTCGGCGATGCATTCGGCGCGCGGCCGCTTCAGGACATGCACCGGTCCCTCGATAATGTTTTGCAGGATGGTCATATGGGACCAGAGATTGAAGCTCTGGAACACCATACCGAGTTCCGAGCGGATATGATCCACCTGCTTGTGGCTTGCCGGATAGCTGCGACCGTTCTTGTGGATCATGCGGATCTGCTCGCCATCCACCCAGATCTCGCCATCCGTGGCAATTTCGAGGAGGTTGATACAGCGAAGGAAGGTCGATTTGCCCGAGCCGGAAGCACCGAGCAGCGAAATCACATCGCCGTCCTGGGCATCGAGGGAAATGCCGCGCAAGACTTCATGGTTGCCGAAGCTCTTGCGGATGTTGCGGACGGAAAGTCGGGTGACACCTGGCATGATTTGCCTGCTCCAGTAAGCTTTAGGCCTTCAGCGCCGGCGGAACGGCACGGCGATGGCGGGACAAGGAATATTCCAGCAGAGCCATGGCCTGCAGAATGACGAAATTCAGCACGAGGTAAATGATCGCGGCGCAGATGAAGACTTCCATCGTGCGATAGGTCTGCGAGATCAGACGCTGGGCAACGCCCGTAACCTCCCAGACCGTGACGAGGCTCGCAAGCGCCGTCGACTTCATCATCAGCACGATCTCGGTCGAATAGGCCGGCAGCGCGTGGCGGAAGGCGATCGGCGCAATGATACGGCGAACGAGCAGGAAACGTGACATGCCGATGGATCGCGCTGCCTCGATCTCCTTCGGCGAAACGGCGCGGATGCCGCCACGGAAGATTTCGGCAGAATAGCCGGCGGTGCAAAGCGCCAGCGACAGGATCGCGCAGACCACTGGCTCGCGCAGGAACGGCCAGAGGAACGAGTAGCGAATGATGGAGAACTGCGCCAGCCCGTAAAAGACCAGGAACATTTGGATCAGCAGCGGCGAACCGCGGAACACGAAGATGTAGCCCTTGGCAAAGCCGGACAGGATCGGGTTGCCGCTGACGCGCATGGCGACGATGACGAGCGCCAGAAGGCCGCCGAAGAAGATCGACAGGAAGAAAAGCAGAAGCGTCATTGGCACTGCCTTCAGCAGCGTGACCATCGTGCTCGAAAGGAAATCGAAATCCATGTCTTCCTCCTCAGGCCTGGCCGATCGTCGCAGCCGGCATGCTGCGATTGGCGCGACGTTCGGCCCTGTTGAAGATGCGATCCGACAGGCTGGTCAGGATGAGATAGAGAATGCCGCCGGCGATGAAGAAGAGGAAATACTGGCGCGTGGAACCCGCCGCTACCTGGCTGGTGCGCATCAGTTCGGCAAGACCGGTGACCGAGATCAACGCGGAATCCTTGAGGCTCAGCTGCCAGACATTGCCAAGGCCAGGAATGGCGTAGCGTATGACCTGCGGAATGATGATGCGCCGCAGGCGCAAGCCGCGATGCATGCCGATAGCCGAAGCCGCCTCAAGTTCGCCCTTGGAAATGGCAAGATAGGCGCCGCGGAAGACCTCCGCCTGATAGGCGCCGGAAATGATGCCGACGGCGAGCGCACCTGCTGCAAAGGATGGCAGGCCGAGGAAGCCGTCATAACCAAACCACTTGCCAATCGATGTCACCGCCGACGAGCCGCCGAAATAGATCAGATAGATGATCAGAAGCTCGGGAACGCCGCGGAAGATGGTGGTGTAGATATTGCCGAGTGTTTTCAGCACCAGGCTTCCGGAAAGTTTCGCGAAAGCAATGATCGCGCCCAGCACGGCCCCGATGGCCAAGGCGCTCGCGGTGACGGCAAGCGTCATCAAGGTGGCGACGAGCAGCAGCGCACCCCACCCGTTCGAGCCGAAGCCCAGCAGTTGCAAGCTTGCCATAGATCCAATCCCTGTCTGTGGCAGTTTCAAGCGTCAGGATATCATGCGGTCCCCGGCCGCAAAGCCGGAGACCGATAGTAAGGGCCCGAAGGCCGCTCCTATCATTGCGGGCTGACGTCGACCTTGAACCACTTCATCGACAGGGTCTTGACGGTACCATCGGCAAGCGCCGACTTGATCGCTTCGTTGAACTTGTCGCGCAGATCGGTGTCAGCCTTGCGGACGCCGAGACCTTCGCCCTCGCCCCAGATGGAGCCGACGATTTCCGGGCCGGTGAAGGCAAGCGTGTCGTTTGCACTGGCGAAAGTATTGCTGAAGTACACGGCATCGTCGAAGCCGAGATCGATACGGCCATTCTGCAAGTCGAGATCGCGGTCTGCGCCGGTCTTGTACTCGCGGATCGTGGCGACCGAACCGAAATTGTCATAAATGAATTTCGCATAGATCGTCGCGGCCTGAATGCCGATGGTCTTGCCCTTGAAGGCCTCTTTCAGAGCGTCGACTTCTTTGACACCGGTCTGGCCGGGAGTCATCTTGATCGTGGCGCCGGTGCCGGCGGCATTGGCGAGCGGGCTATCCTTGGCGGTTGCGAAGGCAGCAGGCGTAGCAGCGTAAGGGATGGTGAAGCCTATGACTTGCTTGCGCTCATCGGTAATCGACAGCGCATCCATGATCACATCGAACTTGCCGGCGTTGAGAGCCGGGATCATGCCGTCCCAGTCGGAAGCGACGAGCTTGCAGTCGATCTTGGCGCGCTCGCACAGAACCTTGGCGAGTTCCGGCTCGAAGCCGCCGAGCGTACCGTCGGCATTCGTCATGTTCCAGGGGGCGTAGGCACCTTCCAGGGTGATTGTCGCCGTCTTCCAGTCCTTGGCAACTGCCGGAGCCGCAAGAGCGGCCGCAGCCATGACGCCTGACAAGAGAATTGCACTGAATTTCATCGTGTAGAGCTCCTCTGAGGTTAAAGTAGGCCTTGCAGCACTTCCTACCGATCTTCGCCGGCTTGCCCGCTATCCCAACTAATTTTTAGGATTGATTGCGAGGTTGTATAGGGTACCATATGAGATAATTTATGATATGCAAGTGGGAAAGTTGTTTTCGAAGCAGATTCACCCGGTGCAAAGGGAATAGGCAATGAAGCGTTCCGGCGAGATGAGACGCGAACTGGCGGAAAACGATGCCGCGCCCCTTTATGCCGGCGTCAAGCAGATGATACTCGATCGCATTCATAGCGGTGAGTGGCCTCCAAAATATCGCGTTCCATCCGAAAACGAATTGGTGGTCGAGCTTGGCGTCAGCAAGATGACGGCCAATCGCGCCCTGCGTGAACTGGCCAGTGAGGGTGAGCTTGTCCGCATCCAGGGCGTCGGCTCCTTCGTCGCCGAGCGCAAAGGCGCATCGGCCCTGTTCGAGGTCCGCAACATTGCCGAGGAAATCGCCGAACGCGGCCATTCCCACCAGGCAAAGGTGATCGTGCTGGCGCGGGAAGCCGCATCACCCGACGTTGCCGACGCATTGGAACTCGATATCGGATCGCCGGTTTTCCATTCGCTGATCGTCCATAGCGAGAACGGCGTGCCCGTACAGATCGAGGACCGGCATGTTCACCCGGACGCCGCACCCGACTATCTGCAGCAGGATTTCACCGACATGACGCCGAACGCCTATCTTTCGTCCGTCGCCCCCTTGAGCGGCTCGGAACATGTGGTCGAGGCCATCATGCCGCAGGCCTGGGAGTGCAAGCTGCTGACGATCCTGAAGACCGAGCCCTGCCTGACGATCAGGAGGCGCACGTGGTCGGCGCGCGGCGTCGTTTCGACCGCAAGGCTGGTTTATCCCGGACATCGCTATCGACTGGAGAGCCAGAGCGGCAAGCCCGCGGATCGGTAAGTTGTATATGGAAGAAAAGCATACTGCTCTTCTGTCATTCGCAACGGCACGCCCGTTTCGCCACGTTTCGTCTGCGGCAACTACGAGATAAGGTGCTGCACGAGATCCATGAAGACCGCCCCCGACAGCAGGCCCGAAACCGTGGCGAGCACTTTCAGGATCGCACGCTCGATCCGCACATTCTTCGTCGGCAAGACCAATGCAAGCGCTTCACTCGCCGCCGCAACCGCTATGCACACCAGGGCGACGATCCGGCGGTCGTCCGGATAAGCCATGACGAACAGGAAACCCAGCAGGCCAAACGGAACCATGCTGTCGATGCTGGCCAGCGCCATGAACGGATATCGCGTCCTCACCGGCACGACTGTTGTCACGACAACCAGGCCGAGAAAAATCCATGCAAGAGTGTGAGCTAGCAGTGTGAGGTCCATGCGAAATCATAACAACAAGCCGCGAGTTTTCAAGCTGGTCGGCACGACCTGCGTCACGTACCGCACGGCTCTGTTGGCTGATGATCCATCTTCGTCTAAAAGAACGTCAAAATAGCGCCCAGTATCCAGCCATACCTCAACAAGGACAGTGTCTACCGCGAATGACAAAGCCAGGCCGCATTGGATATATCCGTGGCGCCGGCAGCTAACAGCGTAATATACTTTTGCCGACATCCCCCAACAAACGCCACAGGGTCAAACAATGTCTGATACCAATTCAGCGCCGCAGCCAGCCACCTGGCGCATCGTAACGGCGGCCGTCCTCGATTTCCTGACCGCATTCTTCGTTTTTGGCTATGGCATTGCGTCGGTCCTCGGCGGCAGGACGGAGGGCGGCTTCCAGCTCAACGGCCTTCCAGCCCTGCTGCTCTTTGCCCTCATCATCGCCTATTTCATCCTGTTCAACCGCTTTCTGGGCGGTACCCTATGGAAGAGGATACTACGCGCGCGCCGCTCGTAAACAGGCCCTGCACCGACCAACCCGTTACGATCGGCAGCCTTGAAGCTGCAGCCGATCACAGGCTGCTGAGCAACAGGCTGGTTTCGCTGTTGGCGACACCATCGATCATCCGCACCTCGCGTAACACACGGTCGAAGTCCGACAGGCTGGTTGCGCGGATATTGGCGACCAGATCCCAATTGCCGTTGGTCGTATGCAGCGAATAGATTTCCGGCAGGCCGCGCAGCTTGCGGATGACCTGGGTGGTCGATTTTCCGACTACTTCGATCATCATGACGGCGTGAACCGTCTGCTCGTCATAGTCTTCGCGCACCCGTACGGTGAAGCCGAGCAGCGTGCCGGTCTCGATCAACCGGTCCAGCCGGTTCTGCACCGTGCCGCGCGCCACCCCCAGGGCATCCGACAGTTTGGAGAGCGAAGCACGGCCATCGGCGCGCAGATGGGCGATGATACGCCGGTCGAGGTCGTCGGGAATATATTTGGCGAGGGTCATCGCAATCCTGGTCTTGTCTATTTCGTCAAAATTTCTGGGCAATTTGTGCAAACCCATACCAGAACTGGCACAGTTTTGCGATTTCAGTCAATCGATCCGCTTGGTACCCTATGGGAAATAATCTTATCGAGGATACGAGAATGCCCGCACCGCTCCCATCGGAAAGAGCTTTCATCCCCTTCGTCAGTGTCGAGAACATGATGCGGCTCGTGCATCACGTTGGCATCGAAACGGTGCTCGTCGAACTCACGGACGCCGTCGAAGCGGATTTTCGTCGCTGGGACCTGTTCGACAAGACGCCCCGGGTCGCCTCCCATTCGCATGACGGCGTCATCGAACTGATGCCGACCTCGGATGGGGCCGTCTACAGCTTCAAATATGTAAACGGCCATCCGAAGAACATGGCGCAGGGGCTGCAGACGGTAACTGCCTTCGGCCTGCTGGCGGAAGTCTCGACCGGCTACCCGGTGCTGCTGACGGAAATGACGCTGCTGACGGCACTGCGCACGGCGGCAACCTCCGCGATGGCGGCAAGACATCTGGCACCCGCCAATTCGCGCCGCCTCACCCTGATCGGCAATGGCGCGCAGGCCGAATTCCAGGCGCTGGCGATGAAGGCGGTGCTCGGCATCGAGGAAGTCCGCCTCTACGACATCGACCCGCGGGCGACGGAAAAGACCCTTCGCAATCTTGCCGGGACGGGACTGCGGCTCGTGCCCTGCACTTCGGCCCAGGCTGCCATCGAAGGCGCCGACATCATCACGACCTGCACGGCCGACAAGCAGTACGCCACGATCCTCACCGACAACATGGTCGGCGCCGGCGTCCACATCAACGCCATCGGCGGCGACTGCCCCGGGAAGACGGAACTTCACCGCGACATCCTGCTGCGTTCCGATACCTTCGTCGAATATCCGCCGCAGACCCGCATCGAAGGCGAGATCCAGCAGATGGACCCGGACTATCCCGTCACCGAACTCTGGCAGGTTGTGAGCGGCCGTGCCAAGGGCCGCAGCAGCGACAGGCAGATCACGCTGTTCGACAGCGTCGGCTTTGCGATCGAGGATTTTTCCGCGCTGCGCTATGTCCGCGAAAAGCTTCAAGGCACGGACTACTTCCAGAAGCTCGATATCATCGCCGATCCGGACGACCCGCGCGATCTCTTCGGCATGCTTCAGCGCGCAGCCTGATCAAAAGCAGTGGCGGCCGCCTTCGCGCCGCCACCACCTGTCATTCTTCACATCGGCTGATTTCAGCCCTTGCTGCCGGAGGCAACGAACTCCGGCTCGCGCACGCGGCCGTTCAACGAGAAGGCCAGCAGGGCCGACAGCAGCATCAACGCCCCGACGATGAACATCGGCAATTCATAAAGGCCGGTCGCATCCTTGACGACGCCGGTCACATAGGGTGCGGCAAAGCCGGCGATGTTGCCGATCGTGTTGATCAGGGCGATACCCGCCGCAGCCGCCGGCCCGGTCAGAAAGCGGGAGGGAATGGCCCAGAAATTCGGTAGTGCTGAAAAGATCGCGCAGGCCGTCAACGTGATCATGACGATCGTCGCCTCAGGCGAGCCCATATAGAGGGCAGCCGGAATACTGAAGGCGCCGATCAGGGCGGGAATGCCGATATGCCAGGGCCGCACGCCGCGCCTTGATGCATCACGGCTCCAGAAGAACAAGGCAACCGCCGCCGGCAGATAGGGAACGGCGGTAATCAGCCCCTTGTCGAAGACATCGAATTTGGCGCCGAATTTCGTCTCGAAGCCGGCAATGATCGTCGGCAGGAAGAAGGCCAGAGCATAGAGGCCGTAGATCAGGCCGAAATAGATGACCGATAGCAGCCACACCCGACCATCCGTCAAGGCAAGACCGGTCATTTTGCCATGCGCGGCCGCCTTTGCCTTTTCCTCGCCGGCAAGCTCCCTGTTCAGCCAATCCTTCTCGGACTGCGTCAACCACTTCGCATCATCGGGCCGATCTGCAAGATAGAACCAGGTGACGATACCGATGACGATGGCCGGGACTGCAACGCCGAAGAACATGACGCGCCAGCCTTCCATCCCGAACAGGCCGTGCATCTGGATCAGCATTGCCGCAAAGGGTGCGCCGATGACCGTCGTGAGCGGTTGGGCGAGATAGAACAGGGCCAGGATCTTGCTGCGATGCTTGGCCGGCACCCACATGCTCAAGAATAGAATGGCGCCGGGGAAGAAACCGGCTTCGGCAACGCCGAGCAGGAAGCGCAGTACATAAAGCTCCGTTGCGCTCGATACCCAGGTGAAGAGCAGCGCGACGATGCCCCAGCTGACCATGATGCGGGCAAGCCAGCGGCGCGCACCATATTTGTGGAGCGCGAGATTGCTAGGAATCTCGAGAACGATGTAGCCGAAGAAGAAGATGCCGGCGGCAAAGCCGAACTGCGCAGCCGTCAACGCCAGATCCGTCGTCATGCCGTTCGGCCCGGCGAAGGAAATCGCCGTGCGGTCAAGGAAGTTGATGAAGAACATTAAGGCGATGAACGGCACCAGCCGTTTCGAAACCTTTGATATGGCCGAGCGCTCGACCTGTGACATTTCCTGAATTTTGGGCTGCAATGGAAATCCCTCCCCCGTCCTCAAATCTTCGCGGCACAGCGATCCGCTTGCGTCGCGGACAGAACGGAAACTCCGATTTCCCCTCCAATTCCCGCCCACGGCCGCATGCGCCTTCGAGTGACCTTGATCTCTAGCGGGATGGACAAGCCGCAAGCAAACGATTTAATCTCCCCATCATGTGAGGAAAAATCACATCACCAATAGCGGAATCGAATAGTGAGCGGCCCTCTTCCATCATTGAACGCACTGAAGGCATTCGAAGCGACCGCAAGGCACAGGTCGATGAGCTTGGCGGCCGACGAGCTCTGCGTCACGCATGGCGCAATCAGCCGGCACATACGCGGCCTCGAGGAGACGCTCGGCGTCATCCTCGTCACCCGCCGGGCGCATTCGACGGAACCGACTCCCGAAGGATTGCGGCTGGCCGAAGGGCTTGCGAGCGCTTTTGGCCTGATGCAGGCAAGTGTCGAGCGCGTCCGCCCGAGCCCGCTGACGCTCTCCTGCTCCTCCTCGATCATGATGGGCTGGATCATTCCGCGCATCGGACAGTTTCATGAACGGCATCCGCACATCGCCCTTCAGTTCAATATGAACTACGATCAGATCGATTTTGTGCGAGACAAGATCAGCCTTGCGATCCGCTCAAGCGTCATCGACCCGCCGAAAGATGCGATCATCCGGGAATTGGGTGGTGAGGCGATCGGCCCGGTCTGCTCGCCGGAATATCTGAGCCGCTCCGGCATTCTCTGTCCCGATGATTTGCAGCGTGCGGCGATTCTTTCCACGCAAACGCGGCCGCAAGCCTGGAATGACTGGCAGACCATTGCCGGACAGGCGGACCTGCATCTGACGCCCCAAGCCGCATTCGATCATTTCTATCTTCTGATCCAGGCAGCCGCCTGCGGCCTCGGCATGGCGGTGGTGCCGCAGATGCTGGTCCTGGATCAGCTCGCCTCCGGACGGCTGGTGGCGCCTTTCGGCTTCCTACCGGGCCCCCGTCGCATGGTGCTCTGGATCGCGCCGCATATTGCCGGCAGGCCGGATGCCCTGGCGCTCGAAAAATGGCTGACAGCGGAAATGCACGCACGACCGGACACCTGATCGCTGCGGGCAGACCGGCAGCAAATCGATGCTCATGCAAAGTCAAAACGGCGATTTACTAGGGCTTGCGATCGCAGCGAACGATCTACTGTAGTATCTTCTTATGTTATTTAAAATACTTTAGAATCGGCGAATTTTCTCTCTGCACTCCGCGACGGGGAATATGCTATGAGTCCTCGCGAGCATGGGCGGAACCCAAGCATCCTTTAAAGGATGACTGTCGCTCAAGAGAGGATGCATGCTGAATATCGTGCCCGAACTGGCAAGTCACACCAACGAGATGGCAGCGCTTATCTCTGGCTTCGACTGGGCGGCGACCAGTCTCGGGCCAAAATCGGCATGGCCCGCATGCCTGACAGCAGCCGTCGATATCATGCTCTCCGCCCAAGCCCAGATCGTCATGTTCTGGGGCGAGGATTTCGTCGCTCTTTACAACGACGCCTATGCACCGACGATCGGCGACAAGCATCCTCAGGCCCTGGGGCATCCCGCACGAGAAAACTGGGCTGAACTCTGGAGCGATCTCGAACCGCTTCTGCGCTCCGTGCTTCATGAAGGCCAGACGGTCGTTGCCAAGGATCGCCCCTTCTACATCGAGCGTTACAGCTACCCCGAAACGGTTTACTTCGACATTTCCTACTCGCCCGTTCGCGATATCGACGGCAAGGCGCTGGGCGTCTTCTGTATCGTCAATGAAACGACGGAACGTGTTCGGTCGGAACAGGCGCTGCGTGAAAGCGAGGAGCGGTTCCGCGCCGTCATCTCGCAATCGGCAACGGGAATTGCGCAATGCGAGCTCGATGGCCGCTTCGTTCTTGTGAACGAGCGCTTCTGCGAGATTGTCGGCTACTCCGAGACCGAACTTCTCGAAATGCGGATGCACGACATCACCTATCCGGACGATCTGCGCGAGAACAACCGCATGTTCGAAACGATGATGGCGACCGGCGAAAACTTCGAAATCGAGAAACGCTATGTCCGTAAGGACGGTAGCCTCGTCTGGGTAGCGAACTCCGTTTCCGGCGTGCGGGACAGTTCGGGGCGCATCGAACGGGTCGCCGGCGTCATAACCGATATCAGCGAGCGCAAACGCATTCAGGAGGTCGAACGGCGGCTGGCGGCCATCATCGCCTCGTCGGACGATGCGATCCTCAGCACCGACCTCAAAATGGTGATCACCAGTTGGAATATCGGGGCCGAACGGCTTTACGGCCATTCGGCCGAAGAGGCCATCGGCCAATCGGTGATGATGCTCGTTCCGGAGGATCGTAGCGAAGAGGAGCCGGCAATCCTCGCCCAGATCCGCGCAGGCCAGAAGGTCGAACCCTACGAAACCAAGCGCCGCCGCAAGAATGGCGAGCTTGTCGACGTGCTCCTCAGTGTTTCCCCGATCTACGACGCCTATGGGCGCATCATCGGGGCATCGAAGATCGCGCATGACATCAGCGCCAAGAAGGAAGCCGAACGCCTGCAGACGGTGCTGGCGGGCGAGCTCAATCATCGCGTCAAGAACGTGCTTGCGACCGTCATGGCCATCGCACGTCAGACCCTCGGCCGAGACGACGTGGACAAGACATCCGTCGAGACATTCGAAGCAAGGCTCGCCTCGATGGCGCGTGCCCATGATCTGCTGATCCACGGCCAATGGGAGCAGGCGGAATTGACCGCTGTCATCGCCCAGGCATTGTCTCCTTATCCGAAGGATCGGTTCGAGATTTCCGGACCGGCGATCAAGCTTGCGCCAAGAGCCGTCGTCTCGATATCGCTTGCGCTGCATGAACTTGCGACAAACGCCGCCAAATACGGCGCACTTTCAGTGGCGGATGGGCGCGTTGCGATCACCTGGTCCGTGGAAACGGGCGAGGCCGACCGTCTCAAATTGCGTTGGCAGGAAACGGGAGGGCCGATCGTACAGCCGCCGACCCGCAAGGGCTTCGGCTCCCGGCTGATCGAAAGCCTGCTGGCGGCCGAATTGAACGGCAAGGTCCATATCGGCTATGAGCCGAGCGGCTTGATCTGCGAGGTCGATGCTGCCGCAGGCATCGGCTGGGATCAGACGCGCAACACGGCGGAGTGAGATCGCCCCGGGCCCTGACACTATAGGCAACATTTAACGCGGCCCCTTGGGCCGCGTCGCCAGTACATTGCGGATCGAGAAGCTCGAATGTATCCGCAGCACTCCGGGCATGGTCGACAGAATATCCTTGTGAATGCGCTCGAAATCGCCGGGATTGGCAACCTCGACGCGCAACAGATAGTCGGAGCCGCCCGTCATCAGAAAACATTCCTTGATCTCGGGATGCTTGCGTACCGCCGCCTCGAAGCGATCAAGGTGTTCCTCCGTCTGCCGCTCGAGCGTGATGTTGATAATGACAGCAATCGACGCCTCCGCCTGGGAAGTGTCCACAAGCGCCGTATAGCCCCGGATCACACCCGCCTGCTCCATCAGTTTGATACGCCGCAGGCAGGCCGATGGCGACAGCCCAACCTCACTTGCAAGTTTGGCATTGCTGACGCGAGCATCAAGGCGAAGCAGGCGGAGAATATTGCGATCGATCGCATCGAGAGCAGCCATGCAGATTCTTTCAAAAATTCGCCGATAATTTCAATATGAACGCAACTACACAATAATCAATCACTATTCGCTAGGCAATTTCACGATCGTTTCAATAATCTGCGCCGGAAAGATGGAGGTTGATATGAACGGCGGCATGATGGATTTCCGGGCGCCCAAACTGGCGTTGGAGAGCGGGGCTTGTGGTTATCTGACCATCGATCTCGACGCTTTGTGCCGCAACTATGAGACGCTTTCCTCCATCGTCGCGCCCGCTCGCACAGCCGCGGTCGTGAAGGCCGATTCCTATGGCCTCGGCGCCGCGCAGGTCTCCAGAACCCTTTATGATCGTGGCTGCCGGCATTTCTTCGTCGCTCATTTCATCGAGGCGTTGCGGTTGCGTCCGCAACTGCCTGGCGACGCAACGATCTTCGTGCTGAACGGCCTGCTGCCCGGCAACGAAGCCACATGTGCCGATGGCGGCATTGTGCCTGTCATCAACTCTCTCGAACAGCTGCAGCAATGGGCCGAAACCGCATGCGCGCTGCGGCGCAAGCTTCCGGCGGTCTTGCAGTTCGACACGGGCATGTCGCGACTTGGAATACAGCCGGAAGACAGAAACGCGGTCGCGGATCATTTGCGGACATCCGAGCATCTCGAGATCCTGTTCATCATGAGCCATCTCGCGTCGGCGGATGAAGTCGACAACACGCAAAATGCCGACCAGCTTGCCGAAATGCATCGCGTCTCGGCCGAATTCCCCGATTACGATGTCTCCTTCGCGAACTCAGGCGGCATTTTCCTCAGCGAGGATTTTCACGGCGTGCTGGCCCGGCCGGGCATCGCTCTTTATGGCGGCACCGCGACGAGTGACGTTGCCAACCCTATGGAAGCCGTCGTTCGGCTCGATGTCGCCGTCGTGCAGACGCGAACCGTTCCGGAAGGCGCCCGCGTCGGCTACGGCGGCGTGCATGTGACGAAGGGCGAGACCCGGCTTGCGACGATCGCCGCCGGCTATGCCGACGGCCTTCCGCGCAGCCTCAGCGATCGCGGCGCGGTCTATTACAACGGCGTTCGCCTACCGATCGTCGGCCGCGTGTCGATGGACAGCACAACAATCGATATCAGCGCTCTGCCCGAAGGCACTCTCTCCTTCGGAAGCATGGTGGAGGTTCTCGGAGACCATCAGACCCTGGATGATCTCGCGCGCGATGCCGGCTTGATTTCCTATGAAATCCTGACCAGTCTCGGCCATCGCTTCCACCGTCAATATCGCTGACCTTCCAAAGCTCATTTCTCTGAGGACATCATGAAAGTCGTCGTTCTGGGTGCCGGTATCATCGGCGTGACATCTGCGTATCAGCTTGCCAAGGCGGGCCATGAGGTCACGGTCATCGACAGGCAGCAGGGGCCGGCGCTGGAAACGAGCTTTGCCAATGCCGGCGAAGTCTCCTTCGGCTATTGCTCGCCCTGGGCCGCTCCCGGCATTCCGATGAAGGCGATCAAGTGGCTGTTCATGCACCACGCGCCGCTCATCTTGCGCCCGAAGGTCGATGGCGCCATGCTGTCTTGGCTCGTCAAGATGCTGTCGAACTGCACCTCGGAGCGCTATGCGATCAACAAGAGCCGCATGCTGCGCCTTGCCGATTACAGTCGCATTTCGCTCGCCCAGGTTCGCGAAGAGACCGGCATCGCCTATGACGAACGCATGCAGGGCACGCTGCAGCTTTTCCGAACGCATCATCAGCTCGACGCGTCGGCCAAGGACGTCAAAGCCCTGGCCGCCGACGGCATCCCCTATGAAGTGCTCGATCCCGATGGCTGCATTCGCGTCGAGCCGGCACTCAGGCATGTCCGGGAGAAAATCGTCGGCGGCTTGCTGACGCCGAAGGACGAGACCGGCGACTGTTTCAAGTTCACCAACGCGCTTGCGGCAAAGGCGGTCGAGCTCGGCGTGAATTTCCAGTACGGCACGACGATCAAGGCGCTCGACATCCAGGGCGGGCAATCGCGCGCCGTCATGACCGATCGCGGACGCGTGGACGCCGATGCGATCGTCGTCGCTCTCGGCAGCTATTCGCCGCTCCTGCTGAAGCCGCTCGGCATCAGCCTCTCCGTCTATCCGGTCAAGGGCTATTCGCTGACGATCCCGATCACCGATGCCTCGCGCGCACCGGAATCGACCGTCATGGACGAAACCTACAAGATCGCGATCACTCGCCTCGGCGATCGCATCCGCGTCGGCGGCATGGCGGAAATCTCCGGCTATACCAACGATCTCGGCCTTGCCCGACGCCAGACGCTCGAACATTCCGTCACCGATCTCTTCCCCGGCGGCGATGTCGCCAAGGCCTCCTTCTGGTCGGGCCTGCGGCCGATGACGCCGGATGGGACGCCGGTCATCGGGCCGACGAAGATCAAGGGGTTGTTCCTCAATACCGGCCACGGCACGCTCGGATGGACCATGAGCTCCGGCTCGGCGCGCGTCATCAGCGACCTCGTCAGCGGCCGCAAACCTGATATCGACGCGACCGACCTCGCCATCAGCCGCTACGCCTGACAAGCAGGATTTTCGATGAGCCATGAGAAAGGCGGCGGGCCCATTGCCCGCCGCTTTCGATCAATGCCGCGGAATTCGCGGCAGGAAGATCGTGAACAATCCCAAGAGCGGCAGATAAGAGCAGATCGTGTAGACGAACGGGATGCCGCGCGCATCGGCAAAATCGCCGAGCCACGCCGCGCCAAGCCCGCCGGCGCCGAAGGCGAAGCCGAAGAAGATGCCGCCGATAAGGCCGACACGGCCGGGGATCAACTCCTGCGCAAAGACCACGATCGCCGGGAAGGCCGAGGCAAGCACGAGGCCGATGATAACGGTCAGGACGCAGGTCCAGAACAGGTTCGCATAGGGCATCAGCAGCGCGAACGGGATGACGCCGAGGATCGAGAACCAGATCACGAAGCGCGCACCCAACCGGTCGCCCACCGGACCGCCCATGATCGTGCCGACAGCGACGGAGCCGAGGAAGAGGAACAGCATCAGCTGCGCGTCACGAACATCGAGATGGAACTTGTCGATAACGTAGAAGGTGAAGTAGCTGGAGATGCTCGCCATATAGACGTTCTTCGTCGCCGTCAGCAGGATGAGGATCGCGAGCGCCCACATTGCCTTGTTGCGCGCGATCGGCAAGGCGCGGCTCGGTGCGGGGCGAGCCGATTGCTGACGTCGATGATTGATGAACCAGGTGCCGACCCAGCTCAAAACGATGAAGCCGATAACGGCAAGCACGGAAAGCCACGCCACACTCTTCTGACCGTGCTGGAGAACGAAGAAGGCGGCAATCAACGGCCCGATTGCCGAACCGGCATTGCCGCCCAGCTGGAAGAGCGATTGCGCCAGACCGTGGCGCCCGCCGGACGCCAGACGGGCCACGCGCGATGCCTCCGGATGGAAGATGGCCGAGCCGAAGCCGATCAGGCTTGCGGCGATCAGAAGCACGCCGAAACTGCTGGCGTAACCGAGCAACAGCAGGCCCGCAAAGGTGCTGACCATGCCGGCCGGCAGCGAATAGGGCATCGGCCATTTGTCGGTAACGATGCCGACCACCGGCTGCAGCAGCGATGCCGTGATCTGGAACATCATCGTCAGCAGGCCGATCTGCACGAAATCGAGCGCATAATTCTCCCTGAACATCGGGTAGAGCGACGTTAAAAGCGACTGCATCGTGTCGTTCAGCAGATGGCAGGTGCTGACCGCCATAACGATCGACATCGTCGTCTTTTGATATCGGGCCTGCGTGCCCGAAACTTCCGCAACCATGAGGGGGAATCCTTCCTGTGCCGGCAAGATTTGCCAAGCATATGACTTGCTCCGCCTTTAACACGTCTTGCGAGTGTCCTTCTTTCGTGTTTTGGTCCAATAGTTTCTCGATTGGGCCAAAATGGAAAAGCTATCGAAACAGTTGCTGGCGACCCTCGACGACGATCATGTTCGCAACATGCGCTGGATGGAGGAGTCGCCTGCCGATGTGCTCGTCCATAGTGCCGAGCCGCCGCAGGGCTACATCGTTCCCTGGCATCATCACCGCCGCACGCAATTGCTGTGCATTTTCTCAGGCGTCGCGCTGATCATGACAGCGCGCGGCCGCTGGATGGTGCCGCCGGGCCATGCCCTCTTCATCCCCGTTGGGCTCGAGCATTCGATCGAGATTCTGAGCGATGTCAGCATGAAATCCGTCTACGTGACGCCACGCAGCCAGCCGCCGAAGGATGAAGCGCCGCGCGTCGTCGAAGTGACGGATCTCGCGCGCAGCCTGCTGCTGGAGGCCATTCGGCTGCGGGAAGCACCCGTCAGCCATCGCAAGGCCAAGCTCGTCCTCTCCCTGCTCGTCGAAGAGATAGCAACCCTGCAGGAACGTCCGCTCGGCCTCCCCTTCCCGTCCGATCGCCGTCTAACGGCACTCTGCCGAGACTATCTCGCCAATCCATCGCCCAACGCCAGGCTGGACGACTGGGCCGAGAAGCTTTCCGTGAGCCGCCGCACCTTCACCAGGCAGTTCCGCAAGGAAACCGGCATCAGCTTCACGACATGGCGCCAGCAGGCGAGCGTCTTTGCCTGCCTGCCGCAGCTTGCCGAGGGCCAGCCCGTGACCAATGTGGCCCTCGAAGCCGGCTATGAAAGTGTGGCCGCCTTCACCACCATGTTCCGGCGCATGCTCGGCACCTCGCCGCGCACCTACATGGCCAATCGCTGGACCTTCGACCGGCCATCCGCTTGAACGGCCGCTCTTGAAATGATCGGGCGCTTCCGGCAAACAGCGCCTAGGAATGAGGGGAAGCATATGCGGCATATTCATATCGTCGGTATCGGCACGGGAAATCCCGAACATCTGACCGTGCAGGCGATCAATGCGCTGAATACAGCCGATGTCATCCTCATCCCCAGCAAGGGCGCAACCAAGAGCGAGCTTGCCGATGTCAGGCGCGAGATCTGCCAGCGCTATGTCACCAATAAAGCCACGCGCTTCGTGGATTACGATGTGCCCTTGCGCCAGACGACGGACCGCAGCTATGTGCAGAGCGTCGATGAGTGGCATGAGGCGATTTCCGCGACCTACGAGCGGCTGTTTCTGGAGCACCTGACGGAAAGCCAGAGTGCTGCCTTCCTCGTCTGGGGAGATCCGGGCCTTTACGACAGCACGTTGCGCATTCTCGAGCGCGTCGTCGCTCGGGGAAATGTTGCCCTCGATTACAGTGTTGTTCCCGGCATCACCAGCATCCAGGCGCTGACAGCGAGCCATCGCATCCCCCTCAACCTCGTCGGCAAGCCGGTGCAGATCACCACCGGCCGGCGCCTGGCCGAGAGCTTTCCAGGCGTTGCCGAAACGGCAGTCGTCATGCTCGACGGCGAGCAGGCCTTCAGCAAGATCGAAGACCCCGACGCCTATATCTATTGGGGAGCCTATCTCGGCACCAAGGATGAGATTATTATCTCTGGCAAACTTGCCGACGTTTCCGAGCGCATTCTTGCTGTTCGGGCAGAGGCTCGCGCCCGGCACGGATGGATCATGGATATTTACCTCATGCGCAAGGGGCAGGATTTCGACGACCTCGCATAAAAGCCAAATGCCAAATCGTTTGCCCGCCGATCCGGTTTGTGCAAGGAAATGTCCCTTATGAAGGGCAGTCTTATGGTTGCGGCCGATGCTGAGACAATGATGGAACAGGTGAGCCTCTCGCGGGAGAAGGCCGATCGTCACGGTGTCACATCGGCTCTGCCTTCCACGGTTCGCGGTGCCTGTCCTTCCTTGAGCGCACCGATGCAGACGGGCGACGGTCTGCTGGTGCGCCTGCGGCCATCGACGCCAGGCCTGACGGTTCAGCAGTTTCGCGCCCTGGCCGAAGCGACCGAAAAGCACGGTAACGGCCTGATCGAGATCACCGCTCGCGGCAATCTCCAACTGCGTGGCATGACACCCGACAGCATGGCCGGACTGGCTGCCGACATCGACCGAACCGGCATCGTGCCGGAGAGCGGCGTCGCCATCGAAGTCCCGCCGCTCAGCGGCGTCGATCCCTCGGAAATTTCTGATGCGCGCGCGCTGGCTCAACGCCTGCGGAACGCCATTGACACTCTTCATCCCAAACCGCTGCTGGCGGCAAAGCTCGCCATCATCATCGATGGCGGCGGCCGGCTCACGCTCGACGAACTTACGGCGGATATCCGACTGAAGGCCATCGACATCGCTGTGGGTCAAATGTGGACGCTCTGCATCGCTGGGACGCAGGCATCCGCAACCCCGCTTGCCACTCTGTCCCCGGAGCAGGCAATTGCCGGAGCCGTCGCGCTGATCAAGGCTCTCGCCGCAATCGGACCTCGTGCCCGCGGCCGCGATCTCGATGCCGCATCCCTGCAAGCACTGTTTTCCGCCCCTCCCGGCCCTACCCACCACGAAACCATCCCGCTTGCTTCACCTGTCGGCATCATCCCGTTCGGCAAGGAACAATTCGCTCTTGGCCTACGTCCCGCCTTCGGTCAGATCCACGCCCAAGACCTCGTCCGCTTTCTCGACGTAGCCGAGCTGGCCGGAGTGCACGAAATCCGGACGGGACCCGAACACAGCCTGTTGCTGCTCGGCCTGCCCCGTAAGCGCCTTGAGGACATCGTGGCCGTCGCAGCCGCCTGCGGTTTGCAGACCCGTGCAGACGATCCCGCAAACTATGCGATCCCTTGCGCGGGAAGCGGTGCGTGTGCCTCGGCCCACTATGCAACAAAGCAGGCAGCCGTCGATCTGGTCGATGTAGGAGCCGAACTGCTTGACGGTTCGCTCAAGGTGCATCTGTCCGGCTGCATGAAAGGCTGCGCCCACCCGTCCCCGGCAATGCTCACCATCGTCGGTGCTGCAACAGGCTATGCTATTGTCGTAAATGGGTCATCATCATCAGAGCCCGTGGCTTACATCGGCAAGGAAAGACTGAAATCGGCACTGGCCACGCTCGGGGAACTGGTACGAAACAACAAAGCTGCTGGCGAATCGGCGCAGCAGTGTCTTAAACGGCTCGGCCGGGACGCAATCGCGACGGCTTTACGACAGGGATAAAAATGCCTGACTATGACTATATCCGCGAGGGAGATGCGATCTACGAACGCTCCTTCGCGATCATCCGCAGCGAAGCCGATCTCCAGCGTTTTCCTGAAGCCGAAGCCGATGTCGCCGTCCGTATGATCCACGCCTGTGGACTGGTGGAAGCGGCAGAGCATTTCCTGTTCTCTCCCGATTTCGTCGCATCGGCCCGCAAGGCGCTGGCCGAGGGCGCGCCGATTTTCTGTGATGCTGAAATGGTCGCTCGCGGCGTCACCCGTGCCCGCCTGCCGGCCGCCAACGAGGTGATCTGCACCTTGCAGG
This sequence comes from Rhizobium sp. WW_1, assembly GCF_003610155.1. Classification (NCBI taxonomy): domain Bacteria; kingdom Pseudomonadati; phylum Pseudomonadota; class Alphaproteobacteria; order Hyphomicrobiales; family Rhizobiaceae; genus Rhizobium; species Rhizobium sp. WW_1. The sequence goes on along the minus strand of NZ_RAIN01000002.1, from coordinate 393,981 downwards.
ACCCGCGTACGGCGGATATCGCCAAGACCATCGGCAACACGCGTTCTGCCGCAGCAATGCATCTGTGGACGGACCGGCTTGCCGGCTCGGTCGTCGCCATCGGCAATGCGCCGACGGCCCTCTTTCACCTCCTGGAAATGCTGCGCGACGGCGCGCCGAAGCCTGCCGCCATCATCGGCATGCCCGTCGGCTTCGTCGGCGCGGCGGAATCGAAGGATGCGCTCGCCGAGAATTCCTATGGCGTCCCCTTTGCCATCGTCCGCGGCCGGCTTGGTGGTAGCGCGATGACGGCAGCCGCGCTCAATGCCTTGGCGAGGCCGGGCATATGAGCGCGCCATCCAATGGACAGCTGATCGGCGTCGGCACCGGGCCCGGCGATCCCGAACTGCTGACGGTCAAGGCAGTCAAAGCGCTGGAGCGCGCCGATATCGTCGCCTACTTCGCCAAGCAGGGACGAGGCGGCAACGGCAAGGCCATCGTCGGCGAGTTTCTGAGAGCAGATGTAAAACTGCTGCCGCTCTACTATCCGGTCACGACGGAGATCGACAAGGACGCACCGGAATATCTTCGTCAGATCACCGCCTTCTACGACGCCTCGGCCGAGATGGTGGCGGCGCATCTGCGCGAGGGAAAGACGGTTGCCGTGCTCAGCGAGGGCGATCCGCTGTTTTACGGCTCCTATATGCATCTGCATGTGCGCCTTGCCGAGCGCTTCCCGACGGAAGTCATACCGGGCGTGACGGCCATGTCCGGCTGCTGGTCGCTCGCCGGATTGCCCATGGTGCAGGGAGACGATGTGCTCTCCGTGCTGCCGGGAACGATGGCTGAAGCCGAGCTTACCCGGCGTCTTGGCGACACACAGGCCGCCGTCATCATGAAGGTCGGCCGCAATCTGCCAAAGATCCGCCGCGCGCTTGATGCTGCCGGCCGGCTGGAGGAAGCGATCTATGTCGAGCGTGGCACGATGGCGAATGGCGCCATGACGCCGCTTGCCAGCCGCGACGATGCCGAGGCGCCCTATTTCTCGCTGGTTCTTGTCCCCGGTTGGGAAAACAGGCCATGAGCGGGCGTCTTTATGTCATCGGCACCGGTCCCGGCAAGCCTGAGCAGACGACGCCGGAGGCACTCGCTGCTGTCGCGGATTCCCATGAATTCTACGGTTACGGTCCTTATCTCGACCGCCTGACACTGCGCGACGACCAGATCCGCCACGCCTCAGACAATCGCGAGGAACTAGACCGGGCCAAGGTGGCGCTGCGGCGGGCGGCGGCCGGTATCAATGTCTGCGTCGTCTCCGGCGGCGATCCCGGCGTCTTTGCCATGGCGGCCGCCGTCTGCGAGGCGATCGATCACGGCCCCGCTGAGTGGCGCTCGGTGGACCTTGTCATCGTACCTGGTATCACGGCCATGCTGGCGGTGGCTGCGCGCATAGGCGCCCCACTCGGGCACGATTTTTGTGCTATCTCGCTATCGGACAATCTGAAGCCCTGGCCGCTCATCGAAAACCGGCTTCGTGCGGTCGCCGATGCCGGCTTCGTCATTGCGCTTTACAATCCGATCAGCAAGGCGCGGCCCTGGCAGCTTGGCAAGGCATTCGAAATCGTCCGTGACATCCTGCCTGCCGACACGCCGATCATTTTCGGACGCGCCGCCGGCCGGCCCGACGAGCGTATCACGGTGGCACGACTTGCCGATGCAGAGGCCTCGCAGGCCGATATGGCAACCTGCGTCATCATCGGCTCGGCCGAGACTCGCGTCATTGCGCGCGAAGGACGCCCGGATCTCGTCTATACCCCGCGGTTCATCAGGGAAGAGACGAAATGATCGATCCGATCGAGCGCAGCCTCCACTGTTTCGACCACCGGCAGGCCGGCGGTCTCCGCGCGCTCGACCATGATCACCTTGATGCCGAGCTGCCTTGCCGCTTCGATCTTTCCGTAGGTCGCGTCACCGCCGCTGTTCTTGGCGACGACGACCTCGATCCGATGGTGTTGCAGCATGTCGAGTTCGTCGGCCAGTCGGAACGGACCTCGGCTGTGAATGTAGCTGACATGAGGCACCGTCAGCGGCGGTTCGACGGGATCGACGCTGCGGACCCAGTAATGATGCTGCGGCGCCGCGTTCGCCTGATGCGCCTCCCGCCGGCCGGTTGCCAGGAAAACGCGCAACGGTGCGGCGCCAAGCGCGGCGATAGCCTGCGAAACGCTATGCACCGGGAGCCAGTCATCGCCCTCGACCGGCACCCAGGCCGAACGGCGCAAGGCAAAGGCGGTCGCATCGCATTGATCGGCCGCCCGCGCGGCATTGGCGGAAATGCGGGCGGCGAACGGGTGGGTAGCATCGATCAACAGGTCGATTGCTTCATCCCGCAGATAGCGGATAAGCCCATCGACACCACCGAAGCCGCCGCTGCGAACTGGAACAGGCTGAGGCGCCGGATCGGCGGTTCTGCCGGCGAGCGACAGGACGACGTCAAGTTCGGCGCGAGTTGCAAGCGACACGGCCAAAGCGCGAGCCTCCGTCGTGCCGCCAAGGATCAGAATGCGGATCTTACCCATGGCTGAGACACCTTCCGTTCAACGCTGGCTCACTCTTATCGGCATCGGCGAGGACGGTCCAGCGGGGCTCGGCGACGAGGCCAAGCGGTTGATCGCTACAGCGCCAATGGTCTTTGGTGGAGCGCGACATCTTGACCTGATGAGCCCATTGATAACGGGCGAAACGCAGGCCTGGCTTTCACCATTCGAAAAGTCTGTCGAGACAGTGTTCGCCCGCCAGGGCAAGCCGACGGTGGTTCTCGCTTCCGGCGATCCCTTCTTCTACGGTGTCGGGGTAACACTTTCACGACGCATTCCAGTCGCTGAAATGACCGTCATTCCGGCGCCCTCCTCTTTCAGCCTTGCCGCATCGCGCCTCGGCTGGCCTCTGCAGGAAACGACGGTCCTGTCGGTCCACGGGCGACCGATCGATCTTATCCGGCCGCATCTCCATGCAGGCCGCAAGATCCTGGCGCTGACATCCGATGGCAAAGGCCCCGCCGACTTGGCCGCCTTACTGCAAGGCTCAGGCTTTGGCCCCTCTAAGCTTGCGGTTCTGGAGGCGCTTGGCGGCCCGCACGAGAGGATCTCCCGACAAATTGCGGCTGATTTCACCCTTTCATGCGTCAACGATCTGAATATTTGCGCAGTCGAGGTCAAGGCGGAAGCCGGAGCTCGGATCTTGCCGCTAAGCGCGGGGCTGCCTGACGAGCTTTTCGAACATGACGGCCAGATCACCAAGCGCGAGATACGCGCGATGACGCTATCTGCTCTTGCACCGCGCCATGGCGAGCTGCTCTGGGATATCGGCGCCGGCGCCGGTTCGATCGGCATCGAATGGATGCTGGCCGATCCTTCGCTGCGCGCCATTGCCATCGAGGCATCGTCTGAACGTGCGGCGCGAATCCGCCGCAATGCCGCAATTTTCGGCGTGCCGGGCCTGGTGATTGTCGAAGGCGAGGCGCCAGCGGTTCTTCCCGGTCTTGCGGCACCGGATGCGATCTTCATCGGCGGCGGCGGCAGTGATGCCGGTGTGCTCGACGCCGCAATCGGCCAATTGAGAAGCGGTGGCAGGCTCGTTGCCAATGCCGTCACGACCGAAATGGAAGCGCTGCTGCTGGCCGAACAGGCGCGCCGGGGCGGTTCGCTGATCCGCATCGATATTGCCCGCGCCGCCCCCGTCGGCCGCATGACCGGATGGCGGCCAGCCATGCCGGTGACGCAATGGTCGTGGGTGAAACCATAATTTAGAATGAGGTAGAGCGATGACAGTGCATTTCATTGGCGCAGGCCCAGGAGCCGCCGACCTGATCACGGTGCGCGGCCGCGATCTGATCGGCAAATGCCCGGTCTGCCTCTATGCCGGCTCGATCGTTTCGCCGGAACTGCTGCAATATTGCCCGCCTGGTGCCCGCATTATCGACACGGCGCCGATGTCGCTCGATGAGATCGAGGCGGAGTATCTGAAGGCGGCCGCCGCGGGCGAGGACGTCGCGCGCCTGCATTCCGGCGACCTCTCGGTCTGGAGTGCGGTCGCCGAACAGATCCGCCGGTTGGAACAGCATGGCATCGATTATACGCTGACGCCAGGCGTTCCCGCCTTTGCAGCCGCAGCCTCGGCACTTGGACGCGAGTTGACCATTCCGGCGGTTGCCCAGAGCCTGGTGCTGACCCGCGTTTCTGGCCGCGCCTCGCCGATGCCGAACAATGAAACGCTGGAGAAATTCGGGGCGACCGGCGCAACGCTTGCCATCCATCTGGCGATCCATGCGCTTGAAAAAGTCGTCGAAGACCTGACGCCGCTCTACGGGAGGGATTGCCCGGTTGCGATCGTCGTCAAGGCTTCATGGCCAGACGAGCGGATCATCCGGGGCACGCTCGCGACGATCGAAGCGCAGGTGGCCGCCGATCCGATCGAGCGCACCGCCCTGATCTTCGTCGGGCCGTCGCTTTCCGCCAGCGATTTTCGAGAAAGTGCGCTCTACGATCCCACCTACCAGCGTCGTTTCCGCGGCCGGCAATAGTGCCGGGAACCATTGCAAATCCCCTCGAAATTTTCTCTAGTCGGTGCCAACAAACCGCGGGGAACGAGGATCACGACATGCAACGGATTACCATCACCATTGACGACGATCTCTTGGAGACGATCGACAAGATCAGCGCGGAGCGCGGCTATGCCAGTCGCTCGGAGACGTTGCGCGATCTCGTCCGCGATGCCGTCACGCGCGCGCAGCCGACGGTGGACGGCGAGACCAGATGCTACGCAGCGCTGACCTATGTCTATGAGCATGAAACCCGCGACCTGTCGCGTCGGCTGACGATCGCGCAACACGATCACCACGATCTTTCAGTCTCGACACTTCATGTCCATATCGACGGACATGATTGCCTCGAAGTTTCAGTGCTCAAAGGCAAGGCCGACGAAATCAAGAGTTTTGCCGACAGCGTGGTAACGCAGCGCGGCGTGCGTTTCGGCAACCTGCACCTCATCCCGTCGGATCATGGCGCAAATCATCCCGAAACGCATTCGCACGATTGAGCAGGTAAGTTGCCCGCGGACTACTATGTCAGTCAGAGCTGACCGGCGATATAAGCCATACTCTCCCTGAGAGCAGCGACCGGTTCCTTCAAGGCATGCACCGTCGGAGCAAAGGGCTCGAAAGATGCGGGGCCGGTATAGCCGGCTGACAGCAACGCCCTCAGTTGCCCGAGATTGTCGAGACGATCCTTCGCGTCGACCAGAACGCGATGCGGATCACGCATGTCGGCGACGGAAACCTCGGGATCGCTGACACCGGAAATGTGAACCAGTCCGGTCAATTGCGGGAAAGTTGCAGTCTCGCCTGCAAGATGATGATGGAAAGTATCGTGCACGAGACGGAAGGTAGATTTTGCGCCAAGCTCCTCGATCGCATCAGCCGCTTCGCTCTTCAGGCGCAGTGAGCAGATCTCGAAGCCGAGCGGCTCTACGAGGCCGATAATGCCGGCCGCGTCCAGCATCGGCTTCAGGGCGGATAGCGCCTTGCGGAGATTGGCGCGGCGCGCCTCCGGCTCACGACCGCTGCCGTCATTGACCGGAACGAGGACAAGGGCCTTGGCGCCGCAATCGCGCGCATAGTCGATCAACTCAGCCGCTTCGCGGGCGCGCTCGTCGTTCCATTCGTTGAAGCGCTGCAGCGCGTTGATGGAGATGATCGTCAGCCCCTGGCGCTCGGCCAATTCCCTGACGGCTTTTGCCGGCGTGCCATCCAGTATCGCATTTCCGGCGAGATCGTTGCGGATCTCGACGCTGTCGATACCGAGCTCCTTTGCGGCAGCAAAGAACGATTCGAGCTTCAGGGACGGCGCACACATATGATTGAGCGCGAAACGAATGGAACTCATGATAGGCACTCCTCCTCAAGGCGTTCGGCCGCAGAGACATTCCAAATCCGCCGCGCCTGCTTGCGAAGGACTAGCGATATTCATGCCCTTCTTCCATCGGCGTCAGCCATCATTCCTGATAGAATTCTCGGTTGAATGATAGAATTACATCATGCCAGTCAGATGTTTTCCGAGAGGAAGATTTCAAACGGCAGGAAGCTTTGTCCGGGAACGGCGGCCTCGTCGCTCTCGACCGATTTGATCATCAAGTTCATCAATTCATTGCAGAGCGCCGGCAACGGCGTGCCGATTGCCATGGTAACGACATCATCGGCGAGCGCTGCCCTCGATTCCGGTGTCAATTCGTTGACGACGGCGATCAGCTTGCCTGATAGACGCTCCTCGCGAATGGCAGAGATCGCCCCCTCCATGCCGCCGCCGCAGACATAAAAGCCGATGAGGTCGGGATGCTTCTGCAGGAGATCGAGCGTCGCCTCATGGGTGATCTCCGGCGTGTCGAGATTGATAAGCGTATCCAGCACCTCGAAGTCAGGCGCATTTTCGCGGAAATAGGAGCGAAAGCCGATTTCGCGCAGCTCGTGACCCAGGAAACGATGGCTGCCGACGAAGCAGGCAACTTTGCCCGGGCGGCGCGCCGAGCGCGCGATAATCCAGGCCGCCGTGCGTCCGACCTTGCGGTTGTCGACGCCGATGTAGCCCTGACGCGCCGTGGTGGAGAAATCCGAGAGCAGCGAAAAAACCGGAATACCTCTTTCCTTCAATTCCTCGATTGCAGCCGTGACTGCCGGATAATCCGGCGCGACAAGCGCGACTGCCTGGCTTCGTGCGGCGACCATTTTCAGCTTCTCGACAATCGCCGTCGGCGTGGAGGCCGCGACAAAATCGATCTGGGCATTGATCCGCGCTGTCGTGACCGCTTGCGCCGCCACGGCGATCTCCCTGGCAAAGGCCTGGTAGAAAGCCTGAACAGGCTTCTGCAAAACGAAGCCCAACCGATATTGCGGCAGATCTTCAAAGACCCGCTGACGCAGGAGACCAACGGCATGATAGCCGATTTCCTGCGCGGCATCGTAGACGCGGCGCGCCGTCTCTTCCCGCACGCGATGACGTCCGTTCAACACACGATCGATGGTGGCAACGCTGACACCGGATGCCTTGGCAAGATCCGCAATTGTGGGCCGACGCATGGCTGCTCCTGAGATATGCCATCATTGGTGACATCAGAATTTGATAGGTTTTGATAGATTCCATCATTCATGCATTGAGGCAAGCAAAAAGTCGATCTATCGTTTCTGACATCGAGGGCGGCGTGCTGTTGCACATCGCGGGAGGCAGGGATGACGACGACAATCAAGCGTGATTATGATCTGCTAGGCGCAAGCGGCAGGCTGGCGGTGGAAACGGGGCTTGCCGCCGCCGAATGGTATCATACGGATATCACGCGCAAGGACATGAAGGCGCTGATGCAGCGTTCGGACGCGCCGGCGATCCGCGACACCATCATCTGGCTCGGCAGCATGGTGGTCTTCGCGGCACTCGGCATCTACTTCTGGGGGTCGTGGATTTGCATCCCCTTCTTCCTGGTCTATGGCGTGCTTTACGGCTCGGCTTCCGACAGCCGCTGGCATGAATGCGGCCATGGCACGGCATTCAAGACGCGCTGGATGAACGACGCGGTCTACCAGATCGCCTGCTTCATGATCATGCGCAATCCGGTGACCTGGCGCTGGAGCCATGCGCGCCACCACACCGATACCGTCATCGTCGGTCGTGATCCGGAAATCGCCGTCATGCGGCCGCCGGACCTTTTCCGCCTCATCCTGAACTTCTTCGGCATCCTCGATGCCTGGTACGCGATGGTCGATATGCTGCGCAATGCCTGCGGCGTTGTCAGCGCCGCGGAAAAAACCTTCATTCCCGAGATGGAGCAGCCGAAGGCCATCCGCATCGCCCGCATATGGCTTGCCATCTATATCGTGACCATTGCAGCGGCAATTGCCATGGGTTCGATCCCGCCGCTGATGCTGGTCGGCCTGCCCCGGCTCTACGGCGCCTGGCATCACGTGCTGACCGGGCTGCTGCAACACGGCGGCCTTGCCGACAATGTCATCGACCACCGGCTGAACAGCCGCACCGTGATGATGAACCCGATCAGCCGCTTCATCTACTGGAACATGAACTACCATGTCGAACATCACATGTTCCCGATGGTGCCCTATCACGCACTGCCGAAGCTGCATGCGATGATCAAGCACGACCTGCCGGCACCCAATCCGTCCATGTGGTCGGGCTATCGCGAGATGATCCCGGCGTTCCTGCGGCAGCTACGCAACGAGGATTATTTCCTGAAGCGCGAGCTGCCGCCGACGGCACGGCCCTATCGCGAGGAATTCCACGGCGAACTGCCGGCGGCAGCCGCCCAATAACACCGACAGCGTAAAGGGAGGAAAACATGAGCAACTGGATCGAAGTCTGTGCCGCTGATGCGATCGACGAAGAGGATGTCATCCGCTTCGACCATGGAGGACGGACCTTTGCCGTCTACCGCAGCCCCGAAGACGATTATTTCGCGACCGACGGCCTGTGCACGCACGAGAAGATCCATCTCGCCGACGGCCTTGTCATGGACAACATCATCGAATGTCCCAAGCACAATGGCCGCTTCGACTATCGCACCGGCGAAGCCAAGGGCGCGCCGGTCTGTGTCAACCTGCAGACTTATCCGGTCAAGGTCGAGAACGGCACCGTCTTCATCGGGCTCTGAGGAGGCAAGCATGGCGCATTTCGTCATCGTCGGGGCCGGAGAGTGCGGTGCCCGCGCCGCCTTTGCGCTGCGCGAAAAGGGATTTGACGGCGATATCACCCTGGTCGGAAGCGAGCCGCTCGCCCCATACGAACGTCCGCCACTCTCGAAAGGCGGATCAAATGCGGCACCGGAACCGAAATTCATCGCCGCATTGGAGCGCTATCGGGAGCAATCGATCGACCTGAAGCTCGATACGACTGTGACGACGATCGATCCCGCCACGAAGACGATCGGCTTTTCAGAGGGACAGACGCTCGCTTACGGCAAGCTCCTGCTCACAACCGGAGCATCGGCTCGCAACCTTCCCGGCGCCAATGGCGCCTCCCACCGCATCCGCATGCTGCGGACCCACGCGGATGCGGTGGCCTTGCATGCTGCGCTCCACCCCGGACGCCATATCGCCATCATCGGCGGCGGCTTCATCGGTCTGGAGTTGGCGGCAACGGCGCGCACACGCGGTGCGGACGTCACCGTCATCGAAGGTTTGCCGCGCGTATTGAAGCGCGGCGTGCCGGAAGCGATCGCCGAAGCGATTACCGCACGCCATCGTCTGGAAGGCGCCGATATACGCTGCGGCCAGGCCATCGAAGCTGTTAGAGAGGAGGGCAACAGGGCGGTTGTTCGTCTCGTCAACGGCGAAGCCATCTCTGCCGACCTGCTGCTCGTCGGCATCGGTGCCCAGCCGAACGTCGCACTTGCAGCGGACGCGGGACTTACACTCGATAACGGTATCGCCGTCAACGAGCGGCTGGAGACCTCCATTGCCGATATCTATGCGGCAGGCGATTGCTGCTCCTTTCCACTGGCGCTCTATGGCGGGCGCCGCGTCCGCCTTGAATCCTGGCGCAATGCGCACGAGCAGGCCAATCTCGCCGCCGCAAACATGCTGGGAGAAGGTGCCGAAATATCGGCCGTCCCCTGGTTCTGGTCCGACCAATATGATCTGACGCTGCAGATCGCCGGCCTGGCCGACGATGCAACCGTTCACGTCAGGCGCGATCTGGACGATGGGGCCTTCATCCTCTTCCATCTAGGTGCCGATGGGCGGCTGCTGGCCGCGAGCGGGATCGGGCGGGGCAATGCCATCGCGCGCGACATTCGCCTCGCCGAAATGCTGATCACTGCCCGCGCATATCCGGATCAGACCGCCCTTGCGGCGAGCAGCGTCAAACTGAAATCGTTACTCGCCGCATAAGATCGCCCTCAGACCTTGACGCAGGACGCCGAACCATAAATGTCTTCGAGTCATGACGAATGGGGGAAATAATGAAGATACTCGGCATATCGGGCAGCCTGCGCAAAGGCTCCTTCAACACGGCCCTGCTGCACGCGGCCGTCGAACTGGCGCCGGATGGCGTCGAGCTGATCGCCCGTACCATCCATGGCGTGCCGCTCTATGACGCTGATCTCGAGGCGGCGGACGGTATTCCGGAGAAAGTGCAGGAACTCAAGGATCTGGCCACATCGGCCGATGGATTAATCCTGTTTACGCCAGAATACAACAACTCGCTTCCTGGCGTGTTCAAGAACGCCATTGATTGGATGAGCCGCCCCTCCACCGACATCGCCCAAGTCTTCGGCGGAAAGCCGATCGCCGTTCTCGGCGCATCGCCCGGCAATTTCGGCACCATCCTCAGCCAGAACGCGTGGCTGACCGTATTGCGCACGCTTGGCGCCGAAGCATGGTTTGGTGGCCGCCTGATGGTGTCACGGGCCGGCAGCGTTTTTGATGCGAACGGCTCGATCGTCGACGAGAAAGTAAAGCACAATCTCGCGGCCTTCATCGAAGGGTTCAGTGCTTTCGTGTCAGATCACAAAAAGGGCTGATGCGCGCTGTCCGGATAGGCCGGAGCGCAGGCCTGTGATTGAATCGATGAACAGCTTAATGTGAGTGCGGCGCCGGCATCCGGCGCCTTCGGCCCCCCTACATCTTCTTCCTTGAAAAGCCATGAAATCCAATAGTACCGGTTACGTCTTCACGCTGTTGGCAATCAGCATATTCGCCATACAGGACGGCATATCCAAACACCTCGTCAGCGCCTATCCGCCGCTTCTGGTGGCGATGATCCGCTATTGGGGTTTCATGCTCTTTGCCGTCGCAATGGCCGCGCGCGCGCCGGGCGGCCTGCGGAGCAATGTCAGGACCAAGCGGCCCGCCCTGCAAATCGCCCGTGGCCTGCTCCTCGCCGCACAGATCGTCGTCGTCATTTCGTCCTTCGTCATCGTCGGCCTTGCCCGCTCGCAGGCAATCCTGTCATCGGGGCCCTTGATGGTGGCTTTGCTCTCGATCCCGATCCTCGGCGAGAAGGTCGGCTGGCGGAGATGGTTGGCGATCAGTTTCGGCTTCGTCGGCGTTCTCTTGATCCTGAAACCCGAGAGCGGCATCTTCGATGCGAAGTTCCTGATACCGCTTTTCGGCGCGCTGCTATTTTCGCTCTACGTCGTCCTTACCCGCTATGTCAGCCGCGAGGACGGCGCCATGACCAGCTTTTTCTATACCGGTGTCGTCGGCGCGGTCGCCATGAGCTGTATCGGCCCATTTTTCTGGACAACGCTTGCGCCACATGACTGGATCTTTATGGGCATCCTCTGCCTGACGGGCGTTTCGAGCCACTATTTCCTCATCCGCGCCTACGACATGCTCGACGCGGTGGTCATCCAGCCCCTGACGTATCTGCAGCTCGTCTTCTCCGCCATTATCGGCGTTGCCATATTCGGCGAAAAGCTGAGCGCGCCCATGATCCTGGGCGCGCTCATCGTTGTTGCGGCGGGCATATTCACAATCTGGCGCGAACATGCTCTGGCTAGGGCCCGACTTAAAGCCGGCAAGGCATCGGCAGCCTAGGCGTCCACCTCAGCGCGGGGCTGCGCTTCGGTGTAGTAGCTGACATATTTCTGCCGGTAGCGTTCCGTGCCACCGAAGTCGCTGTAGCGGGGCAATTCCGACATGTCGGTCTTGTTGAGGATGACACCGAGGACGCGCGAATTGATCTGCGGCTCCTGCTCCAACACGTGGCGCACGAGGTTGGTGGGGGTCGCTCCCCATTCTGTTACGAGCAGGAAGGCATCGACCTGCGGCGCGAAGGCTTTTGCGTCGATGACCGGACCGAGAGGTGCCAGATCGACGATGATATAGTCGAACATCTTGCGCGCATTTTCCATAAGCTGCTGCATGCCTTGCGACGAAAGAAGCTCGCTGGTGTGCAGCAGTTGATCGCGCACCGCAACCGGCAGGATCGCGAGCTTGGTACGCGGATCGACCTTGACGACATTCGTCCACGGAACCTCGCCGAGAACGGCCTCGATCAGGCCCGCCTGCGGCGGCGTCTTCAGCGTCCGGCTCAGGCCTGGATTGCGCAAGTCGGCGTCGATCAGCAGCGTGCGCTTGCCGCTGCTGGCGAGCAGGGCGGCAAAATTCGCAGCCGTCGTCGACTTGCCTTCGCCCGGCAGCGCCGAGACGACGCCGATAACGCGGTCGGCACGGCCCTGCAGCATCACGTCGCTGGCAAGCTTGGCGTTCCTCAAGGTTTCGGCAAAGATCGAACGCGGCGCTTCGACCGAGATACGCATCATGCGCTCGAAGGCGACGCCGCTTTCGCCATCCTCCGCCGTCATGGGTTCCGCTCCCGCATCAGACTTGCGTGACTTCTTCTTGCCCTTGTTCTTGCCTTGCTGGCCAAGCAGCGGCAGGTAACCTAGGAACTTCAGCCCGAGCGCGGCGCGCACATCGGCCTCGACACGGAAGTATCGGTCGCGGAATTCCTGGAAAGCGGCAATACCGGCGCCGGCCATCAGGCCGAGGATCACCGAAAGCGCCATTACGAGCGTCTTCTTCGGGCTCGACGGCGAGGTCGGCACGCCGGCAACCGAGATGACACGCGCCTTGGCGATCGGGAACGAACGCTGCTGGGTCGCTTGTTCGAAGCGGCCAAGATAGGATTCATAAAGCGTCTTCAGCGCCGATGCCTTCTGGTTCAGCTCATTGAGGTGAACCAGCGACTTGTTAGCCTCGGAATTCTTACCGACGACCTTGTCGATACTTTCGCGCAGCGATTCCGCGCGCGACTGTGCGACATCAAGCTCGTTTTTGTAGCTGGCAGTCAATTGCTGAAGTACCTGATAGATCTGCCGGGTGATGTCCTGCCGTTCGGCACGAAGCGCCACGGCTTGCGGATGGTCGGCACCGAAATTCTGCGTGACGTCCTGCTCGCGCTTTTCGACGGCGAGATATTTCGTCTTCAGATCCTGCAGCACCGAGTTGTCGGTCGTGTTCGACGAAATGGTGGCGTTCTTGACGGCGTTGTCGGGGCCTTGATCGATGATAGACTTGTACTGGTTGTAGCGTGCGGAGGCGCTGGCCGTATCGGCCTGGGCGATAATCAGCTGCTTGTTTAAGTCGGAAATCTGCTGCTCCGACATCAGCTCGCCGCCGGTCGAAGTCAAGCCATTGTCGGCCTTGTATTTCTCGACTTCGAGCGAAGCCTCCTGCGCACGCTGACGGAGATCGTTCAAGCGTTCCTGCAGCCAGACGGAAGCGCGTTCGGTCGCATCGAAATTGGCGTTCAACTGATCGGTCAGATAGGCATCGGCGTAAGCGCGCGTGACCTTGGCGGCGAGACGCTTGTCGGTCGAGCTGTAGGAAACGGCAACGACCGAGCTTCGCGTCACGCGCTCGACCTTCAGATTGTCCTGCAGGACGGCGGCAACCTTCTGGCGCTGGGCTTCGCGCTGCTCCTCAGGCGTCATCGGCGGCCGGCCAGGCGTGAAGGCGCTCGCAATCAGGCTGACGCCGGATTTGAGCAGTGCAGCCGGAGACATCGGCGGGTTAAGCAACGTCTCGTTGTCGGCAAGCCCTGCCGTATCGACAACACGCAGCGCCATCTCGTTCGATTTGAGGATTTCGACGGCGCTCGCGATCTCCATGTCCGCCTGCTGGCTGCTGGCCACCGGCGGCTGGTCCTCGGCATATTTCGTCATGCTTTCGTCGAGCAATATCTGCGTCATCGAGGTGTAGCTCGACGTGGCAGTCAGCAGATAGGCGACAGCCAGAATGACGAAGGCGGCCACGGCAAAAATGATGGTGCGGATGCGCCGGACCACGACGGCCATGAGCCTGTCGAGATCGATAAAGCTATCCTGCGCTTCCTCTTGCGGAAGAGCGCTGTGGAAAGTGAAGTTCTTCTGATGCATGGCGACCACCTTGTCGGAGAAGCCCGAATGAACAATAGCCATGACCCGCGGCCTTGCCGGCCGCAGGTCACAATGTGACAGGCTTAAGCAGCGGTCATCTGCGATTCGTGCGAGACGACCAGGTTGCGGATCGAGTCATAGACCAAGCCGCCGATATCGGAGCGAGCAAGCGCGAAGGCGACATTCGCTTCGATGAAGCCGTGCTTGGACCCGCAGTCGAACGTGCGACCGTTGTAGACCTGGGCATGGAAAGATTGCGTCTCGGAGAGGCGCAGCATGCCATCGGTCAGCTGGATCTCATTGCCGGCACCGCGCTCCTGGCGGGCCAGAATGTCGAAGATCTCGGGCTGCAGAATATAGCGGCCATTGAGGTAAAAGTTTGAAGGCGCCTCGGAAGGATGCGGCTTTTCGACCATTTTGGTCACGGCAAAGCCATGGCGCACGGCCTCGCCCTTGCCGATAATGCCGTATTTCGAGGTCTCTTCCGGCGCGCATTCCTCGACGGCGACGATATTGCCGCCGGTCTCGTTGTAGAGCTCCATCAGGCCGGCCATGCAGCCGCGCATGCCGTAGCAGAGCATGTCGGGCAGAAGCAGCGCGAAGGGCTCGTTACCGATCAGATCGCGGGCGCACCAGACGGCATGGCCAAGGCCGAGCGGAGCCTGCTGACGGGTGAAGCTGACAGCGCCCGGCCGCGGCAGGAGGCGTTCCAGCTCGCTGACCTGATGGCTCTTGCCGGCCAGCCGCAGCGAGGAAATCAGCTCCGGCGTGTCATCGAAATGATCTTCGATCGCCGACTTGTTGCGGCTGGTGACGAAGACGATGTGCTCGATACCAGCCTCGATGGCTTCATCGACGGCATATTGCACGACCGGACGATCGACGATCGTCAGCATCTCCTTTGGCATCGCCTTGGTGGCGGGCAGGAAGCGCGTTCCATTGCCGGCAACCGGGATGACTGCTTTTCTCACGCGATGTTTGGGGTCCATGGCTCTATCCTTTGTTAGAGTGAGGGCCTGCGCCGATATTTGGCAGGGGGGAGGAAAGTTGAGAGGTAGACGTCGGTTGGCGACCGCTCCTGAGTGAAGCGGCCAGGCGACGGAAACGTGCCGCGATCGGCATGCTGAGATGGCGCACCGCCCGCGGATTGAGGCATGCGATCTTCAGCATCGCCTGCAATTCGCGTTCCTTGATGCTGTCGACCAGCTTCAGGAATGCGATGACATCCTTCAGATTGCGTGTGCGCCGCCGCTGTGCGGCAAGGGCAGCGGCACCGAAGGGATGTTCGGCAAAGAATCTGGCATCGGCGGCAAGCATCGCCTCGACATGATCCTGTCTGAGGATACGGGAAATCGATCCATCGCGAATATAATAGAGGTAGCCTATCGTCGGCTCGACGACGCAGACGCCGCCCCGGGCAAGTGCGGAAGCGAGGAAGATGTAGTCCTCGCCAATCCGCAGGGTCTCGTCGAAGCGCAGGCGATGCTTCTCGACAAAGGCACGCTCGAAGACGGGCTTCATGTAGCCGAAATTGTGCTCCGACTGGAAAATCATGTTCGAGGCGATGAACTTTGCCAGCGTCAGCAACGGCATGCGCGTGAGCATGGGCTCCGGGAACATCGGCAGCATCGTGCCGACGTCCTCGCGGATGACGTCGAGATTATCGACGGCAATCTGTGCTTCGGCCTTTTCCGCCCGGGCGATCAAACGCGCCATGCGATCCGGGCGTAGGGCATCGTCGGAATCGAGCACGGCAACCCACCGACCGCGAGCAGCATCAAGTCCGGCATTTCGGGCAGCGCCCGGTCCGCCGTTGCGCGGCATGGCCACAAGACGGACACGGGGATCGGGATGGCTTGCGACAATCTCGCGCGTGCCGTCCGTCGAGCAATCGTCGACGATGATCACTTCCATGCTGACGGCACCTTGCGCCAGTGCGCTGTCGATGGCGCGCTCAAGCGTTTCCTCGGCATTATAGGCAGCAATGACGAAGCTGACGTCGGGGATGAAATCCGTCATTGCGGTGCCTTCTCCAGGTTTCCGTATTGTTCGATTTCGCGAACTCCAAAGAGACCGCTGACGACGCCGGCATGCATGACGCCGCGCAGGCCATAGCGATGGCGCTTGACGGGAGATGCGGAGAGCAGGGCGGCGGCGACAAAGCAATAGGCTGATTTCGTGCCCGCAAGCGCGATTGCGCACCAGCGTCCGAAGCCACCCTTGGCTTCCAGCAGCATGCGGCCATGCGTCTGGCCCATGCGATACCGCCGCTTCGAAAGCCAGGAAACCGTGGCGCGCTTGTTGGGAACGGGTTCGTAGACCAGCGCATCCTCGGCATAGGCGATCTTGCCGCCGGCCTTGTGCATATGGCTGAAGAACTCGGTATCCTCGCCGCCACTGCGCCCAAGCGCGACATTGAAGCGCCGCCCGGCAAGGCAAGGTGCGCCTCGGCGCAGCAGCACATTGCAGGTGTAACCGGTCAAAATTTCCCCGGCGACCCAAACTGGCAACGTCGAATGGAAATCGCCACGCTGCATCCAGGCTGGAGCGACATTTTCGTAGACCGCCTGAACAGGGCCGAGAACGGCGTCGGCACCGGTCGTATCGGCCATGATCAGCATTTCCGTCAGCCAGTCTTCCGATGCCGTCTCGTCATCGTCAATGAAGGCAAGGAAGTCGCCGCTCGCCTGATCCAGGCAGGCATTGCGGGCAATCGAGATATTCGATGCCGGGCAATGGACATAAGCGATCTCGAAGGGCACGGCAGAACGCATGGCGTCGACACGGCTGCGCGCGCTCGGCGCCACGTCATTGTCGGCAACGATGATCCGGACGATCGCGCCTGTGGGGATGCTGAGCACCGCAAGCGACAATAATGTCTGATCGAGCTCTGCTCGCCTGTACGTGCAGACTGCGATATCGATCTTTATCGGGCGTCGATGGACTTGTGTCATGACGCAACCCTGCGATTGCGGAAGCTTAAGACCTCCATCCAGAACCCCATCGACCAGGCGAAATGCATGACCATGGCGGAGATGGCGGCGAGCGGGCCGTAGGGGTTTTTCTGGCCAAGCGCGATCCAGAAGCCATAGGCTATGCAGGCAACGGCCCAGAGGCCGACGGGAATAACCGCAATCCAGTTGAGGACAGCCAGGAAGGCACCGATGAAGATCGGCACCACCGCCAGCGGCAGCATCTGGCGCAGGCTCGGCATGCTGCGATGCTTGAGGATATTGCGGGCGCGGCCGCGGCCGTAGCCGAGATACTGCTTGAAGAGCGTCGGGATGCTGGAGCGGGGATAGTAGGTCATCGCCGTCTTGTCGGTGAGCCAGATCCGATACCCGGCCTTGTGCAGCCGGTAGTCCAGCTCGGCATCCTCGTTGTGACTGAAGGTTTCGTCATAGCCGCCGACGGCGCGGAAGGCGGCGACGCGCATCAGCGCATGATGCCCATGCTCCGCCCAATGGCCCTTCGCTCCCTCTCTATGCTTCGAGCCGCCATTACCGAGCTTGGAGTTCTGCGCCACGGCCGTCGCCTTCTGGAAGGCGCTGAAACCCATGGTGCGCATGGCAACGACAACGGAATCCGCGCCGGTCTCGCCGGCCTCCTGAACCAGCGTCTGGCAGTAATCGTCGGGATAGTCGCCATGGGCGTCGATGCGGATGAAATACTCATGATCGTCGCCGAAGGTCTCGATGGCGAGGTTGATCGCAGCGCTCTGCAACCGCTTGGGATTGTTCAGCAGCAGAACCCGCGGATCTCTGACGGCTATATCCCGGACGATCTCGCGCGTGCGATCGGTGCTGCCGCCATCAGCTACCACGATCCTCGCATCGAGTGCGTCCAGAGCCTGTCCGAGTTTGTCGATCAGCGGCTCGATATGCTTTTCCTCGTTGAGGCAAGGAATAATAATTATGCAACGCATATCCCCTGAACTTACGGTCGTCATTGCAATCCACCTCTATTGCGATGCAGTTGTGGGAGGGCCTGTATTTCGGCAATCTGCTCGTTGGCGCGCGTCAGCGACGCGAGCCGCTGGACCAGCCCCTGACAATCGGCGCGATCCATCATCCATTGCTTGCGATCCTGGGACGCAACGGCCTCGAAAGCGGCGAGATAGCGCGTCTCGTCCATCGCACCCAGAAGCGCGGTCAAACGTCCGGCATCGGCCGCATCGAGCATGAGCCCGATCTTCCGGCTTGTCAGAAACCGTGCCGTCTCAGTGCCGTCGATCGCGATCGGCACGGCACCATAGAGGCCGCCCTCGTAGAGACGGTTCGGCAGCAGCCAGCTCGAATTCAGCCCCTCTTCGAAAAAGTCGATCGCCCAGGAGAACTGGACCTCGTTGTAGATCGTCGCAAGATCCTCAGGATTCTTGTAGGCGCCGGCGAAGTGCATGAAAGGTGCATCGCTGACGGTGCGATCGAAGTCGTCAAATTCGGAGTAAGCGGGCCGGCCACGCAGAACGATCTCGAAGCGGCCTTCCATGCGGCGAGAGAATTGATCGAGCATTGCCAGCGACTTGCGGCATCGAAGCGCGCCGAACCAGCCGATCTTCCATGGCTTGCCCGGCGCAGGCAGCCTGGCGCCCGACGCGGCGGCGCGGGCCGCGGGCTCAAGCGCCAGCACTTTGTTTTCGAGCAGCATGACAGGCACGTCGAGACCGGAGCGTGGACGGAAATAACGCTCGATGAAAGCAGGCGAACTGGTCATCAGCAATTCCGCCTCGGAGCCGAAGTAGCGCTCCGCGCTGCGAAGTGCGCTGCCCACCACATCGTCGCGCAGCAACAGCCGGTGGATATCGAGGCATTCATAGACGATCGGCATATCGCCGCCGAAAACGGACTTGGCGCGATTGGCCAGCGCCAGCATTTCGAGATTGCGGCCGATGATGACATCCGGTCTTGCGACCGCACGCAAGGCGGTGCGCAGCTTCGCCGCCGATCTGGCCACCGCCGCGATACGCTGCGCAAACTGGGCATCCTGCGTCTTGCCAAGTTCGATCGGCTCGACGCCATGGACAGCAGCCAGCGCATTGTCGTCGCGACGGAAACCCGCGAGCGTCACGATTGCCCCGCCGGCCTGCAGCATCAGCACCCGCCTGCGCACGGCCGGATCGGCAAGATCATGGACGAAATACAGAATATGCAGCATCAAAACTTCCGCTTTTGCGCCCGGCCGAAACCGGGCGCCTTGTGTGGTCGGTGTTGCATGGTGGCACTACAGCCAGCCGCGAGAGACGCCGCGCGGCCGGCCGGCTTCAATCGAGCTTGCAGGTAATCGATTCCGGGAACAGGCACTTCTGGCCCGGTGCGGTATAGGCGACGCGCTTGATTTCCATGGTCGCGGGCTCGCCGCGATAGGCAAACTTGCCCATCCAGCCGCTGAGGGTATCGGTGCCCCAGAGGCTGAAGAAGATCTTCTGCGCATTCGTCGGTATCTTCGAGGGATCGGTGACTTCCTGGACGAGCTTGCCGTTCACATAATAGCGCAGCCGGTCCTTTTCCCAGACGAAGGCATAATCGTTGAAGCCCTGATCGGCGCCGCCTGAAACCGGCGCCAGCTTCTCGTTGCCGCCCTTGGCGGAGATATATTGGTTGACCTGAACCTGGCCGGGATTCTTGCCGAGCACTTCGAAATCGATCTCGTCATGCGGCTTCTTGTCGGTCGGTCCGATATAGGTGAAGAAGGCGGAGTTTAGGCCAGGACCCGTTGCTGTGCGATAACGCGCCTCGTAAGTGCCATAGCCATAACGTTTCATCGTCTGGATTTCGCCGCAGGCATAGTTGCGCTCACCCAACTTGGACTGGATGAACTGTAGTTGCAGCGCTCCGTCCTTGATGTTCACCTGCTTCTTCGACCAGGTGCAATTCTGATGCGGCCCGTTGTTCCAGCCATCGGAAATATACCAGCGGCTAGTGTCCAGGTGCTCGAAATTGTCGACGAAGGACCCACCCGTCGCCTGGTCGTCCTGTGCGGAGACGATTTGCGGCAGGAAGCAGATGCTCATCAGAGCGATTGAGACAAGACCAAGTCTTTGCTTGCAGCTTTTCGATGTCGTCATGGCATCACCTTTGCTCGGAACGCGCTTGCCGATCCTCGGCGGCGCGGTTCTGGACAGCACGGCTTGCGGCTTGCGGGCGAGCCCGACTGCCGGTCAGCAGGTTATAGAAGCTTGGCAGGGCGTGGCGCGCCATGCCGTTGGTCAAGGGCAGCAGCGACAGGGCAAGCGCCGCCGCCAGGAGATAGAAAATCGGATAGAGCTCGCTGCCGCCGCGATTCCACAGCACCCAGAGACAGAAGAGTAGTGGATAATGGGCGCAGAAGATCCAGAAGCTGAGGCTGCCGGTTCCCGCCAAGCCCTGACCGATCCGGCTGCGGATGAAGATCGCAGACAGCGCCCAGAAGCCGGGAATGCCCACGAGCACCATCAGATTACGGCAAACTTCGAGCCACAACGGCAATCCAGGCCCCGTCATATAGGCAGCTGTTGCCAGAAGCGCCGCGAGCGCCACGAAGGCAGGCGCGATCAAAGCGGCATACCGATCCATGATCGTCACGTCGATACGGTAGAGGCTCAGATAGATTCCGAAGCTGAAGCTGAACAAAATCGAGTTACGCAGCACAATACCGATAGATACTGGCCAAGCTGCGAGCAAAAGCAAGAAGACCAAGGTCGGCAACGGAGCTTGACGAATAAGAAAAGCCAAGGCAGGAGACAACAAAATACAGACGAAGAGATCGCGCAGGAAATAAAGTGGCAGATTTATCGGCTCACCGTTGATGGCAAGTAGAAGATTTGAGAGCGTATGCGGATTTGCCTTCGACAAATCCGGCAGATATCCGTCGCCTATACCGTAATACTGAAGAAGAAAAACAAACAGGAAGAATGCGCCATTCCATAACATGAATGGCAAAACAACGGTCTTTGTCTTCCGGCTAATTGTCTTTGTATAGCTTAGTGGTGCCGCTCCATTACGAAAAAGCAAGTAACCAGAGATCACGCTCAAGCAAGGAACACCCACACGGAACAAACTGTCACGCAGGAACACTCGCAGCCAATCAAAGACGCCATAGGCACCATTGAACGGGCTGGTATGCGGATCAAACGGTATGTGGACAAAAACTATGCCCGAGATGAGCACGATACGCATGAGGTTTATCCGCGAAGACACGTTGGCAGTCACATTCACGATGTCTGTCACCCCTTCTTCGGGCTGCATTCCCCCCTCGCAGCCATTTCAAACAGAGCAAAGCTCGCAGAGATAACCTAGGGCACTCTTCGGAAAGGGAATACGGCAGCGCAGCAAAAATAAGCGAAATCCGATATGCCATCCTGCTCGAAATCGACCGCTTCGCGTTGCCTGAAAGGTGCAACAATCGATTTAGACGCAAGAAAAGCGCTTTAACGGAAAGCACTTAGATACCCGCGCGCACTTTCATCGCCAGCATTCGGCGGGCGGCTCAACTTGCCTTGGATTTTTCGCTGGAGGGTGAAGATTTTTTGCAGCGCAGCAGAGTTTGACAGGCGAACCATGACCAAAATGCGACAGTATTTCAATCGTTGTGAGAAAGGCGATCCGCTGCGCTCCTCTCATGGCTGCGACGATGTGCGGGCACGATCCGCAATGTGTCACAATGGCTCAGCGACGGGATGGTCTCAGGCTCGCGCTGCCGACAGATAAAGTTTCAGAAATCTCATTTTCCAACATTGCTCCGCATCGATTGGACGCTACCTGTTGGCGTCACGGCGGCGTCCACCGGCGGGTCAATCGACCCAAGAATTGCCGCGGATGTCGCCGCAAAGCCAATAGTCATGCCTCCGGGGATGAAACCGCAAGCCCTTGAATCAAAACCGTAAAGGCGGGAAAATGGCATCTATCACGATTGTTATTCCGTTCTATCAGAAGCAAACCGGCGTTCTGCAGCGCGCTTTGGCATCGATATCCCGGCAAACATTTCAGGATTTCGATGTGCTCATCGTCGATGATGAATCACCGCTTCCGGCAGAAGGCGAGCTGCAATCGCTGAGCAGCGAGGAAAGAAAGCGCATTCGCGTGATCCGCCAGGCGAATGCCGGCCCCGGCGGTGCACGCAATACCGGCCTTAACAGCGTGCCGGCCGAAAGCCGGTTCGTCGCATTCCTGGACTCCGACGACGAATGGGCGCCCGAGCATCTCAGCAACGCCTTCGGGACGCTGACCCATTACAACGCCGATTGTTACTGGGACTCCATCGATGGGGGCAAGGAGTTCTACTATCACTTCAGCATCGCGGAACTCGGGAAATCGACCGACACGGTGCGCCTGTCGGACAGGCCGGCCGTCGTGGAAATCCCCAACATCGCCAGCGTCATGCTGCAGGACTGGAGCTTTCTGCACATGTCTTGCATGGTGGTCGGGCGCTCGCTCTTCGAAAAGATCCGCTTCGAGCCGTCATTGCGGCTGGCCGCGGAAGACGTCCTGTTCTTCTGCGACTGCATTCTCGGAGCCAAGCGCGTCTTGCTGTGCGAGAATGCCGGCGCACTGCGCGGCGAAGGCGTGAACATCTTTCACAGCATCGACAACGATTCCCCGCAGTTCCTGCGCCAGCAATTCAATACCTGGACGGCGCTGAACACTCTGGAACAAAGGTTTTCGCGCCGGCCACAGGATGTCGAGTCTATCCGTCGGTATAAAAACCGTGCCCGGCAGCAGGCGCTCTGGAGCCAGGCGCGGCAGATGCGGCAACGGCGTATGCCTCAATTCGGATTGCTGGCGAAATGGGCCTTGCGCGACCCGGCAATTTTACAAAGCGCGATGCAGCTTGCCGTGGGCAAACTCGCGCCCTAGATTTTGCAGCGCAGCATAGACTGCGCATGCCGCCCCAGGAGCCACGGCATGTTCCCCTTTTCGTTTGGATCAGCAAGGAGTCCTGCATGAAGCCGTTCCACTGGGAATCCACCCATGGCAATTTCGGTGACGATCTCAATCTCTGGCTCTGGGATTTCCTACTTCCCGGCCTTCGCGAGGCTCACGAGGAGACATTGCTGGTCGGCGTCGGAACCGTGCTCAACACGGAGATCCTGCCCGCCGATGGACGCAAGCTCGTCATTGGCAGCGGCTTCGGCTACGGCTCCCTTCCCGACATGCGCGACACCTCGCTCTGGGATGTCCGCTGCGTACGCGGCCCGCTGACGGCCGAGAAAGTCGGCCTGCCCACCGAAATGGGCATAGTCGATCCCGCCGTATTGGTGACGGAAATGCCTGAATTCCAGAATGTTTCGAAAAATGGCAAGCGCACCTTCATCCCGCATTGGGAGTCGGCTGCTGCCGGCCTCTGGCCTGAGATCTGCAAGACCGTCGGCCTTTCCTATCTTGATCCGCGCGGCGAAGCCAAGGCTGTGATCCGCGAGATTGCCGCCTCCGAGCTGATCGTTGCGGAATCCATGCATGGCGCCATCCTTGCCGACGCATTCCGTGTTCCGTGGATTGCGGTCAGTTCGTCGCGCTCCATCAACAGCTTCAAGTGGAACGACTGGGCACGCTCGCTCGGCGTCACCTACCAGCCGAGGCATATCCCCGTCTCTACCCGCGCCGAGGCGATCGCCAAGGGCGCCAAATTCTGGGGCGTCGGCTTCGAACGCAGCAAGCAAGCGGCAGCAGAACTCGAAAAGCAGCGCTACGGCGAAAACGTCATGCTCGCCGATCCCGAGCAGACGACGCTCCGCGTCATGGCCAAACAGGCGCTTGCCGCGCCCTCGGCCCTGGCCTTGTGGCAGGCGAGCAAGGCCAAGCCGCAATTGAGCAAGGATGGAGCGCTCGCATCCTGCAAAGAGCGGCTCTTGCGTGTGATCGACGGCATTCGCCGCGACTATCTGTAGGCTGAGAGACCTCTATTTCGGCGCGGCCTGCAGAAGATAGCGCAGGCCGTTTGCACCGGAATGGGCGATGGGCGCGCCGTCCCGTTTGCGGAAGCGCTCGCTCTTATCCGCCAGAATACCGCCTGCAATCGCCGGAACGGCGAACGGATGCGAAAGCGCGTAAGCCGCTGCGGACAAGAGCCCCGATTGTGACTTGATATCAAGGAAATGCCGCAGCTCGTAACGGTCGCGGATATGTTGCTCGTGGCGGCCGATCACCATTGCGTCTCTTGGTGCAAGCCCACCCTTGGCCAGAATGGCGCGGTCAGCCTCATAGAGGCGGCGCAGATCCTCTGTCCTGTGCCGGCCGCTTAAGGAATCGCTGCGGACGACCGCGCCATAGCCGCAGCTGTGGATGATCTTGTAGCGGGCGCGCTTGGCCAGCGCGCGGACATAGAGATCGTAATCCTCGCCGAGGCGCAGCGCCTCGTTGTAGCGCAGACCATGCGCATCCAGAAAAGAACGCCGCATCAAAGGTTTCAAGAAACCAATCTCGCCCCGGCGCACGCCACGCTTGGAAATATTACCTTCGACGAAGGCAACGAGATCGAGAAAGCGCGGCTTCGCATCGAAGTGATCGAGCCTTGCATGGGCATCGGGAACGGTATCGGCGCTGACGAAGGCGATGTTGTCGGCCACGAAATCCCAATCATCATCGGCCAGCAAGGCGGCGAAACGACCCGGAAAGAAGAAATCGTCGGCATCGAGAATGCCGATCAGCGGGGCTTTGGATACCTCGATTGCATGATTACGCGCTGCGGCAGGACCGCGGTTCTTCTGGAACTCATGGATCGACAGCCTGCCGCTGCCGTCATCAGCCTTGGCCGCAGCCGCGGCCGTCCCATCAGTGGAACCGTCGTCGATAACCACGACTTCAGCCACTTCCGGCTCCCGGAGGGCCGAAGCGACGGCCAGTCCAATGGTGCCGCTGGCATTCTTCGCGGCAATGATTACGCAGACGCCTTTTTCTGCACTGTCGGTCACGTCAGCCTCCAATGGTTCTGCCGGAGACTTAGGACATGGCACCAATCCGACAACCATCGGACCGTCAAAAGATCTGGCTGCCGATCCGGCCTAAGGGTTGAAAGGCTCGGATCGATTGAGGTTGGGCGCGGACAGGCCGCCGACCTTGCTTTCTTCCTGGCCCGTCGTCGTCGCCTTGTCTTCATTCAGCAAGGCATCGCGCGACTTGCGCTCTTTCCAGACAAGGTAGAGCACGCCCAGGAAATAACCGATCTGCAGGAGAACGGCACAGATGACCGTTTCGATCAGAGTGGTCGAAAGAGAATTCGTCAGAGAATATGTTGCGATAGCAAATACGATCAGCGTGCCCAGCATGCTGATGAAGACGCGCGGCGCATACATAATCTTACCTCGCCCGCTCAACCATCACATGAAAAACGATCAAGGTCTTTCCTCCCTTATCAGACCTGAAACTCAAATATATTTTATGATTCATTGAGATTCAACCAAGTTCAGACGATCCGTTGCGATTTGAGACGACCCTACCGCCGGGCCTGTTAAAACTACACCTCGATTATAATTACAATTGAATTTGTTCATCTTTCTCTTTGCAATTATATGGAGATATAATGAAATGATGCAATCTTTGCGACATGCGGTGTCAGTGCGAACCCTCTCGCTTCACCATCAATTCAATCAACTTTTATTACAAAGTCCTGAAAAACCAGATCCCAGTATGTGCGCCGCAAAATCTTGCTGCAACGCAATATATCGTCTGAAGAAATCGAGACGCCGGGTAGCTGAAGGGAACCGGAACAGAGGCTATCGAAGCCGATGATAATGAACAACTTAGCCTTCGATGCCTATAACACCCTTGGAAATCGTCGACTATGACACGGCGGAGCTACCAACCCTGCCATTATACGCAACGCGATACAGTAGAACCCACCTATAGTCGCTCACTGATTTAAACCAAGTCACCATTGATGCGGTAAATGTATACCGTCATGTCATATCGCTACAAAAGTTTGGCTTAAAAAGTCCAAATCCAAACCTACACTCCCACCATCCCGGCTCTAATTACGCGTCCGAGAATTTCCGACCAATCGTCAACATGAATGGAGTTTTCTCTATGAAGTCTGCGACGAGATCGGCCACATCGGCTTTTTTCAGCGCCGCGGAAAGCGACGTCTTTCCGCCCACTGGTGGAGTACTGAAGCGCGTTTTCGACGTCTCTACCGCTTTGACCGCTTTGGTTTTCATCAGCCCGCTCTTTTTGATGTTGATGCTGCTGGTGAAGCTTACAGACCGCGGTCCTGCCTTTTACGGCCATCGCCGTATCGGCCATAATGGCAAATACTTCCGTTGCCTGAAGTTCCGCACCATGGTCGTTGACGGAGACAAGGTCCTGCATGCCTATTTGCAGGCCAATCCGAAGGCGATGGAGGAGTGGCGAGCGACGCGCAAGCTGCAGAACGACCCCCGCGTCACCGCCGTCGGCGCCGTCCTGCGCAAACTCAGTCTCGATGAACTGCCGCAGCTCATCAACATCATCCGCGGTGAAATGAGCGTCGTCGGCCCGCGCCCCGTCGTCGAAGACGAGCTTGAGCTCTATGAGACGGCTGCGATCTACTACCTGCAATCGCGTCCCGGCCTGACCGGCCTTTGGCAGGTCAGCGGCCGCAACGATGTCTCCTATGAAAGCCGTGTCGCTTTCGACACGCATTATGTGAAGAACTGGTCGCTCAGCAGCGACATGATGATCATCGCCAAAACCATTCCTGCGGTCTGCCTCTCGCGCGGCAGCTATTGATGATGACTGGCAGATACCGCGGGATATCTCCTGCGGTTTTCCCGCGCCTTGCGGGATTGCCTACCAATAACAGGGAAGATCCTGCATGATTGAATTTCGGCCTTCCAAGAGGCTTGTTCGCGTCAACACGTCGCTGCGGTGCGCAACCATCGTTGCTCTTGCCCTTTGCACCGCTTCCGTCTCGGCCTCGGCCGACAATCTCCCCGGATATCATCTGGGCGTCATGGACAAGCTGCATGTGCGCGTTGCCGAATGGCAGACCGCCGAAGGCACCATCCGCGACTGGTCGGTGATTACCGGCGACTATACCGTGGGGCCTTCCGGCTCGATCTCGGTTCCTTTCATCGGCGACATGCCTGCCGTCGGCAAGACCACGGATCAGATCGCCGCCGCGATCGGCCTCGGGCTGCAGAAGCAGTTCGGCCTGCGCGATCGCCCCTCGGCCTCCGTCGAAATGTCCCAGTTTCGGCCGATCTACCTTTCCGGCGAAGTCCAGAATCCAGGCGAATATCCGTTCGCACCGAACCTGACCGTGCTCAAAGCCGTCAGCCTCGGCGGCGGCATGCGCCGCGCCGATGCCGGACAGCGCTTTGCACGCGATTTCATCAACGCCAAGGGCGACGCCGTCGTCTATATGGCCGAGCGTGGACGCCTGCTGATGCGCAAGGCACGCCTGCTCGCCGAATTGGCCGGCAAGGACGAGATCGACGTCCCGGCGGAGCTCAAGCAATTGCCGCATGTGGCGGATCTGCTTGCAAGCGAAAGGGCGCTGATGGATACGCGCAGCCAGCGCATGAAAACACAGCTGCAATCGCTGGAAGATCTAAAGACACTCCTGCAGAACGAAGTCGAGGCGCTCTCGAAGAAGAACGACACGCAGAGCCGTCAGCTCGATCTCGCCAAGGCGGACCGCGACAAGGTCGAAAGCCTCGCCGAACGGGGACTGGAACTTGCCTCCCGTCGCATCTCCGCCGAACAGCGCGCCTCGGATCTGGAGGCGACGCTCCTCGATACGGAGACCGCGTCGCTGAAGGCCAAGCAGGATATAAACAAGGCCAACCAGGACGAGATCACCCTGCACAATGACTGGCAGAGCTCATTGGCACAGGACATGCAGGATACCGACACGCAGCTGGAAACGCTGCAGCTCAAGCTGTCAACCAGCCAGTCACTGATGCAGGAAGCTGTGGCTCAATCGGCTGATGCCAGCAACCTCGATCCCAGCGGACAGAGTGTGAGCATCTCCTACACGATCGTTCGCGACGAGAACGGCCAATCGAAGGAAATCCAGGCTCAGGAAAACACGCAGGTATTGCCGGGCGACCTCATCAAGGTCAATACCGGCCTTGCCATGCGATAGGAAAGTCGATGCGGATAGCCAAATCGATTTTTGTCCGTCCAGGCAGCAACGCCACCTATGGCATGGTGGCGATTGCTCTTTCCTTTTTTGTCTTTGCCTACTCGTCCCGCTTCGGCCAGCCTTCCATTCTGCTTTACTACGCCTTGTGGTTCCCGCTCGTGCTGATCGACTATCGCAACGTGCTCGGCAGCTATCACAGGCAGCTCTGGCTGTTCGCCTTCGGCGTCTTCACCTGCCTGTCGATCTTCTGGTCCGTCGTTCCCGCCGTGACGGCGCGCGCCGCAGTCCAGTATACGACGCACATCTTCTGCGCCCTCGTGGCCATGCGCACGCTCGACATCCGCACACTGACCCGCGGCGCAATTGCCGGCACCGGCATCGTGCTCATCTATTCGATGTTGTTCGGCTACTATGCCTATGATCCCATCGATGGGACCTACAGCTTCGTCGGCGCCTTCGATTCCAAGAACCAGCTCGGCTTTTATGCCTCGCTCGGCATCTATTTCGCTTTTGCCGCCGTCTTCGTGCTCGGTGAACGGCGGATCTGGATGCTGGGCGCGGGATTTGCCGGCCTGTTGTCCGCCTATTGCCTGCATGCTTCATCTTCGGCAACGTCGGTGCTGACGACGGGACTGGTCGTAGCGCTATGCATAAGCCTGCGTGTCATCCTCTATCTATCGCCCAAGCAGCGTAAAAGACTGTTTGTGACAGTGGCCGTCTGCGGAACCATCCTTGCGGTCGCCGGCGTCTATCTTGGTGCGGTCGACCTCATCCTCGGCGCCTTCGGCAAGGATTCCACGCTCACCGGGCGAACCTACCTCTGGCAGCAGGGGATTGCGACCGCGCAGCAGAATCCATTCTTCGGCGTCGGCTATCAGGCCTACTGGGTCCAGGGCTTTTCCGAGCCCGAGCGACTGTGGGAGGAATTTTACATCGCCTCTCGCGCCGGTTTCCATTTCCACAATACCTATATCGAAACCGCGGTTGAAACCGGCCTCGTCGGTGTATTCCTGCTTGCTTCGATCCTGCTGACGGCCGTCGTCGGCCATATCAGCCGCTTCCTCAGTGATATCAGAAATGACGAGTCCTACGTCTTGCTGGGTGTCGCGACGCTGTTGCTGATCCGATCATTCGTGGAGATCGATATTCTCAATCCATACCACGTCGGCTCCTTCCTGTTCTATTTCACGGCAGGCAAGCTTTCCATGCGAGTGCGCAGGCCCGCCAAGACACCATTGCGAACGGATGCCCCCTTGCCATTCGCGCCGCCTGTCAACTGGGAGCCGCGAACGGGTCAATGAAGACACTTTACGGTATCCAGTATCTGCGCGCCCTTGCCGCCCTCGCGGTCGTTCTCTTCCACGCTACCGAGCGTAGCGGCGGTCACTTCCGTATCGGTGCAGCCGGCGTCGACGTCTTCTTCGTCATCAGCGGCTTCATCATGTGGACCATGAGCGAGCGCCGCCCCGTGACGCCGCTGCGCTTCGTGCTGGACCGGCTGCAACGCATCGCGCCGTCCTACTGGATTGTCACCGCCATCATGATCGGCGGCGCTGTTGTCGGCCTGTTTCCAAACATGAAACTGACGGCAAGTCATATCTTCGGCTCGCTACTGTTCATTCCCCTCCGCTCGCCCAGCAATGGCGAGATTTGGCCAGTTCTGGTGCAGGGATGGACGCTGAACTTCGAGATGTTCTTCTATGTCATCTTCGCAGCCTGCCTGTTTCTGCCGCGACGCCTGCGCCTCGGCGGCCTGATCGGCGTGTTTATCGCCTTCGTCATCGCTGGCGTCATCATCGACCCGCAATCGGCGTTGCTCATGACCTATACCAGACCGATCATTCTTGAATTCGTGGCAGGTGCCGTCCTCGGGCAATTTTGGCTGAAGGGGAATGTTGCCGGATTTGCACTCGGCCTCGCCCTGATAATTGCCTCGATCGCCGGCTTCGCCGCCATCGAGGTTCTAGGCCTGGAATTCAACGAGCTGACCTGCGGACCCCTCGCCGTTGCACTGGTACTGGGCATGGTTTCCGTCGAGCGCAGCGGCAGGCTGCCGGAGATTGCGCCGCTTACCTATCTCGGCAACGCCTCCTATTCGATCTATCTCTGGCATACGCTGGCGATATCAGTGATCGTAAAACTTGTCGCGACGATGCCGATCCCGTCCGACGTCGTCGCCTTCATCGCCATGATATCAGGCACCTTGCTCGGCGTCTTTGCCTATGAGTTGGTCGAAAAGCCGCTGCGCAACCTGTTGCGGAACTTCAGCTGGCGAAGAGCTCGCCCCTCGCCAGCTTGAACGGAACGGGCTTCGCTCCGGAGCCCGATTAGGCCCGGCGGCGGCGCAGCTGATCGAAGTAGACGATGACGATGATCAGCACGCCTGTGATGATGCGTTGCCAGAAGGAATTGAGGTTCAGCAGATTGGCGCCGTTGTTGATGGTCGCCAGGATAAAGGCGCCGATCAGCGGGCCATAGACCGTGCCAATGGCGCCGAAGAGGCTGGTTCCGCCGATAACCGACGAGGCGATCGCCTGCAGCTCCCAGCCATCGGCCTGGGTGGCATTGCCGATGGCGATGCGCGAGGCAAGCAGGACGCCGACGAAGGCCGCGCAGGTTCCCGACAGAATATAGGCAAGGTAGATCATACCGTTGACGTTGACACCGGAGAGGCGTGCCGCCTCGCGGTTTGAACCGACCGCGAAAAGATACCGACCCCAGCGGCTGAGATGCAGGAAGATCACGGCTGGAATCGCGACCACGATCACCATCCAGAACAAGCTTGGGATACCGAGGAAATCGGCAACGGCAAAGTTGGTGAACCCCTCATTGACGATATTAATGGTCGAACCGTTGGTAATCAGCAGACCGATACCGCGCAGCGAGGTCAACGTGGCGAGCGTAATGATGAACGGCGGCAAGCCCATGCGCACGATGCCGAAGCCGTGAAACGCGCCGATCAACACCCCGAACAGCAAGGTTATCAGGATAGCGGCCCAAACTGGAAACCCGGCCTGAAGCAGCCAGGCGATGATGACGGTGCAGAAGCCGACGATAGCGCCAACTGAAAGGTCGATGCCAGCGGTGATAATGACGAAGGTTTGCCCAAGCGCGAGGATGGCCGTCATCGACCCTTGCCGCATGAGATTGGTAATATTGAGCTGTGTCCAGAACACGTCGGTCCACAATCCGAGCACGATCCACAGCGCCAAGAGGAGCAGGATCAGCGTCAAGCTGAAGAGGATGTTCATCTTGCGCTTGGGCGCAACGGTCGGGCCTTCAGTCGTATTTGCGGCCATTTTTGCTCTCCCTCTTTCGACTTGTTGTTGTTGTTCAGACGCCGATCGCTTCGCCGAGGACTTCCTCATGCGTGGCGGCATGGAAATCATGGCTGGCGACCAGCTGGCCGTGGCGGAAAACATGCAGGCGATCGGCAAGCTCGTAGACCTCGGGCAAATAGGATGAGATCACGATGATGCCGGCGCCATCGCGAAGCAGCTTGGCAAAAAGCCGATAGATCTCCGCCTTTGTACCGACATCGACGCCGACCGTCGGCTCATCGAAGATGAAGAGCTTCGCGCCATGGCTCAGCCACTTGCCGATGACCACCTTCTGCTGGTTGCCGCCGGACATGGCCGAAACCAGAACCCGCCGGCTCGGCGTCTTGATGCTGAGATCGCGAATCTGCTTGTCGGCATTGGCCGCTTCGCTCTTGTTGTTGATGACCGGACCGCGGCTCAGCCGCCTGAACACCGGCAGGTTGATATTGAGCCCGATCGGCAGATTGAGGCAGAGCCCCTGATCGCGGCGGCTTTCCGGCGCCAGCGCAATGCCGAGATCCATCGCGTCACGCTCGTTGCGGATGTCGACCTTGCGCCCCTGCCAATAGATTTCGCCCGCGGAGAGCGGCTGGCGCCCGTAGAGACCGAGAGCGAATTCACTGCGGCCGGCACCGATCAGCCCGTAAAGGCCGACGATCTCGCCGGCACGAACGCTCAGCGAGATATTCTCGAAGCCGGGACCGGACAGGCCCCGCGCTTCGAGGATGGTATCGCCGATCGGAATCTCTTCCTTGTGGTAGATCTGCTCGATGGAGCGATTGATCATCAGCTTGATCAGTTCGTCCTCATTGGTTTCGGCGATCGTGCGGGTGCCGACATGGGTGCCGTCGCGCAGGACCGAGACGCGATCGGCAAGTTCAAACACCTCTTCCATGCGATGGCTGATATAGACGATCGTCACGCCCTCGCCCTGCAGGCGGCGAATGAGCTTGAACAATTGCGCCGATTCCTGCCGGGTGAGATAGGCGGTCGGCTCGTCGAAAATCAGAAACTGCGTGCCGCGCATCGCGGCTCTGGCGGTCGCGACCAACTGCTGCTGGCCGATTGTCAGCGAACTCAGGAGCTCGCCGGCCGGCAGTCCGAAGCCGAGATCGTCAAGCACGGTCTGCGCCATCGCCACCATCTGCTTCTTGCGCATCAGGCCGAAACGATTGACTTCGTCGCCCAGGAAGAGGTTGGCGGCAACGGTCAGGTGCGGGCAGAGCACCACCTCCTGATGCACGGCATTAATGCCGCGGGCGATTGCCTCATTGGGCGTTGCGAGCGCCACGGGATGACCGCACCAGAAGATTTCGCCTGATGTCCTCGTGATGACGCCGGTCAAAAGCTTGATGAGCGTCGACTTGCCGGCACCATTTTCACCGACGATCGCATGGATCTCTCCGGCCAGAAAGGTGACGGTCGCGGGCTTGAGCGCCTCGACAAAGCCATAGCGCTTATGCAGCCCTTTCAGTTCGAGGATCGGCGAGCCCGCCGGAATGCGGTTTGCTTCCGTTTTGACGGTGTCGTCATGCCGGTGGCTGATTTCTTCAAGGCTCGTCATGAGGTCTCCTCCCTCTCGCATCGCCGTAGAACCGCCTCCAAAGAGGCGATCAGACGAAAAGGCCGCGCCCGATCACCCGGACGCGGCCTCAAGCCTTACTTGACCTTCGGGTTCAACAGGGCGTCGATCTTCGGATCGCTCATGTTCGCCTTGGTGACGAGGTTGGCGCCGGTGTCGACATTGGCCTCGACCTTTTCCTTCTTGGAGGCGGCGAGCGCCGTCTTGATGCCGTCATAGCCCATGCGATAGGGGTCCTGGACGACGAGACCGGCAAGAACGCCCGACTTCAGGAAGCCGACGGTCTTGTCGTCATTGTCGAAGCCGATGACCTTGATCTTGTCGCCCAGCTTGTTTTCGGCAATCGCCTGGCCGACGCCCTGCGCCATGATCAGATTGGAGGCGAAGACCCCGACGAGCTTCGGATTGGCCGTAATCAGGTCGGTCATGATGTTAAGGCCGGTGGTTGCCTGGCCGTCGGCATATTTATCGGCAACGACCTTCAGGCCCGGATACTTGTTCTTGACCTCTTCCAGGAAGCCCTGCCGACGCTGGTCGAGAGAGCCGACGCCCGGGAGGCTGGTGATGATTGCGATTTCACCCTCTTCCTTGCCGGTCATGCCCTTGATGGCAGCGGCAAGACCGTCAGCAGCGATGCGGCCGCCCTGGACGTTGTCGGTCGTCAGGAACGAGACGAAGGACTTGGAATCGGCGGCAGAGTCGATGCCGACGACCGGCACGGACTTCGCGGCTTCATCCACCGGCTTGCCGAGCGCCTTGAACTCCGTCGGCGAAATGACGACGGCGGCCGGCTTGCCGGCAACGGCGTTTTCGAGAATGCTGATCTGGCCGTTGATATCGGATTCCGACTGTGCGCCGAGTTCCGGCACCTTCACGCCAAGATCCTTGCCTGCCTGGCGGGCACCGGCAAGAACGATCTGCCAGTAGAAGGATGTCGTATCCTTGACGATGATCGGGATGGTCACATCGGCCGCGAAGGACTGCACGGGCATCGCCATGGCGATGATGGCAGCGCCGGCAAGACCGGCAAAGCTGCGGCGGGACAGAAGTGACTTGGCAATTTTCATCTGCTTCTCCTCTCAACGCGCTCTGCTTCCTGCACACCGGCCGTTGAACGCTTACGGCTCGGTATCGCGACACTTTGCGGCATCACGCATCGCGCGGCGGAATGACCACCGACGCCAAAACAGGCTTTCCTCCTCTTCGAAGCCGCCTCTCCCGACGGCTCGATAGCTCCCAAACTGTTAGACCCGGACCGCCTCGTCTCCCAACGGAGGCGCGACCACAGTCAAACCCTCGAATTCCGCATAGAAGCTGTCGGGAAGCCTTGGCTCCACGAGCTGCATGTTACGGACAAGACTTTCGGGCTTTGCCGTACCGATCAGCACCGAAGCCACGCAAGGGCTGTGCAGCGGAAACTGAAGCGCCGGCTGGGCAAGCGGTACGCCATGCTTGCGGGCGATCTCCTCCATCGCCCCCACCTTGGCCAGGATATCCGGCGTTGCCGGCAGATAATCGAAATGGGCACCGGGCACCGGTCCCGTCGCCAGAATACCGGAGTTGAAGACGCCGCCAACGACCAGCGACGTTCCGTTCTTCTCGCAAAGTGGCAGCAGCTCGGCGACCGCCGAACGGTCCAGCAACGTATAACGGCCGGCGAGCAGGATGCAGTCGATATCGGCCGCATTCATGACGTCGAGGCAGACCGGCACCTCGTTGACCCCAAGACCGTAGGCCTTGATCGCTCCCGATGATTTCAGCTCGTCCAGAGCCTTCAATCCAGAGCCGAGAAGCTGACCCAGATACCGCTCGTTGAGCGCCTTGCCGTGGGTATAGCCACCGATATCATGGACATAGAGGATATCGATGCGGTTGAGCCCAAGACGGGCATAGCTGAACTCGACCGAGCGCATGATGCCGTCATAGGAATAATCATAATCAGCATCGAAAGGCAGAGGGTCGACATAGCCGTAATTCGGCACCTTGTCGGTCGGCACCGGCCGCATGAGGCGACCGACCTTCGTCGACAGCACATAGCTATCCTCGGGTTGGTCGCGAAGGAAATCGCCGACACGACGCTCGCCGAGACCGAAGCCGTACCAGGGGGCAGCATCGAAATAGCGGATGCCGCTGTCCCAGGCTGCCTGTAGCGTCGCCATTGCCTGATCACGAGGGCAAGTACGATAGAGGCCGCCCAGCGCCGCGGCGCCGAAGCTGATTTCGGTGACCTCCAGGCCCGTCCTGCCGATTGCTCTTCTTCGCATCACCTCTCCCTTGTGATGACTGTCATTCAGTGTCTGCTGGCGCTAGATCCTCATCGGAGCGACCGAACCGGCCGCTCCATCTCCTCTTTTGTCATTGGCGACGGCCGGCTCTCGATAGTCCATCCGCCAATTGATTTTGTTTTTTATCTACAATAAACATTTTGGTGTCAACGAGCAAATCGCCTCATGCCCTGGAGGAAGGCAGCCGGCGCGGCTTCGTCAGCACTCCTACAATTGACTGCCATTCGATCATGGTTCAGACAGCGCCGCCGGTAAAGAGCAGCGACGATACGCGAGGGGGAAATGGCAAGGCAAAACACGCTCTTCAAGGAGGCGTATAATCGCTATACGGCGCGTCTGAAGCCCGATACCGAGCTGCCGAGCGAGCCTGAAATCGCAGCCGAACTCGGCGTCAGCCGCAGCACGGCGCGGGCGATCCTGATGCGTCTCAGTGACGCCGGCATCATTCTTTGGAACAAGCGGCAGAAGACCGTGCTGCGCCTGCCCACTCAAGCCGATTTCTTCCCCAAGGAAGAAACTGATTCACTACACGATATTATCGAGCGCAGCTTCATGATGCGCATCATGTCCGACGAAGCGCAGCCCGGCA
Source organism: Rhizobium sp. WW_1 (assembly GCF_003610155.1). Classification (NCBI taxonomy): domain Bacteria; kingdom Pseudomonadati; phylum Pseudomonadota; class Alphaproteobacteria; order Hyphomicrobiales; family Rhizobiaceae; genus Rhizobium; species Rhizobium sp. WW_1. The sequence goes on along the minus strand of NZ_RAIN01000002.1, from coordinate 358,251 downwards.
TGCAGATCAACGAACTGGAACTCGCACGCGAAATCGGCACCGGCACGTCGGTCGTACGGGAATTTCTCATTCGCTTCAGTCGCTTCGGCCTGATCGAGAAGCGACCGAACAGCCATTGGATCCTGAAGGGTTTCACCAGCGAGTTCGCGCTCGAACTCGCCGATGTGCGAGAAATGTTCGAACTGCATTCAGCGGCTGAATTCGGCCGCCTGCCCGCCAATCATCGAGCCTGGGACGACCTCAAGGCGATCGAACGGGAACATCACGAGCTTTTGAAGGATTTCGACGCGCACTACCGCGATTTTTCGCGGCTCGACGAGAAATTCCACCTTCTCATTCATCGCGCCTCGAAGAACCGCTTCATTGCCGATTTCTACGATGTCATCGCCATCGTCTTTCACTATCACTTTCAATGGAACAAGGCGTTTGCGCGCGAGCGCAATGCCCGTGCGGTGGCCGAGCATCTCGACTATATCGCAGCATTGCAATCGCGCGATCCGCAGCGGATCGATGCCGCCTGCCGCACACACCTGGCCTCGGCGCGGCAGACGTTGTTGCAGTCGATCCCGCAGGGTGCAGGGGAAGCTGCCGGATCCGCCGCCTAGGGAGCCGGCCGGATCACCAAATCCGGCGTCATTCTGCCTCTAGACGAAGGCTCTGGCTCGCAAAGCGCGGCGAGGATATTTCGACGGCGATCGCTCCGACCTCGCCTGTCGCCTGCAACCAGAAACCGGTGGTTCCACCCTGAAATGCCACCGTCTCAGGCCCGACAACCTTCGCCGGTCCATCGACCTTGATCGTGATGGCTTCATTGAGGAAAGCCAGACGCGAGCCAGCCTGATCGAGCGCGCGAACGATGACGCGAACCGTGTCATGCTCACCTGCCTGCAATGTTTCGGCATCGGCCTCGACCTGCAGCGACGTCGGTAGCGGATTGGCGACCATGTGCTGCTCAGCCACCACCTTCCCATTGATATAGCCGGTGAAATGTACGTCCTCCCACTCCATGCCCCAGACACCGAGTTCATCCGGGGTGAAGGAGCGGTGATCGAAGACGACGGGCGGATGCGGCAAATGCGGGAAGGTCTCGCGATCCGGGCCGAGGCGCTTGGTCAGCGACCCATAGCGCAGCTCGACCTCATCGCAATTGGTGAGCACGATCAGCGGCAGCGCGCCGCCGATATTGCGCTCGCCGCGCGCCCAGATCGTTACCGGCTTCATGACGATCTCGTCGGAAGCTTCGCACTGGCTGGCATAGACGTAAGCCGCAAATTTCGGCTCGCGGAACATGTCCATCACGCCGTGGTAGCAGATGCGGTCGCCCGAGCCGAAATCGCTGTGGGTGTTATAGTCGAACATGCACCAGCCGATGGCGCCTGAAATCGACGGATCGCCATACGCAGCATTCAGCACGTCCAGATGCCGGCGCACATGCTCGGCCTGCCGCTGTTCCTGATCGTAGATTTTCGTCGGGTACATATGACCGCCGAATTCGGTGATCAGATAGGGCACGTCCTTGGACAGGCCGGTATTTTCCTGTTGCGGCCTCAGCGGCGTGCGCGGCCGATTGGCGCCGGGCAATTCCTCGTTGCCGAGGATGAAATCATTCATCGTGTAGACGTCCTCGAGCATCTCGCTCTCGGTGATGTAACGAACGCCGCCGGTCTGGCGCGTTGGGTCGAGCTCGCGCGCCAGCCGATTGGTTTCAGCGTAGAAGTTGTGAGAATCCTGGGATTCGTTGATGCGCACGCCCCAGATGACGATCGAGGGGTGGTTCCAGTCGCGCTCGATCATACGGCGGACGTTACGGATCGATTCCTGCTGCCATTCCTCATCGCCAATATGCTGCCAGCCGGGGATTTCCTCGAAGACCAACAGGCCGATGCGGTCGCAATGGTCGAGGAACCATTTCGACTGCGGATAATGCGAGGTGCGCACGATGTTGCATTTCAGCGTGCGCTTCATGATCTCGGCGTCGCGCTCCTGAGCCGAGCGGCCCATCGCATAGCCGACATAGGGGAAGGCCTGGTGGCGGTTGAGTCCGCGCAGCTTCAATGCCTTGCCGTTCAGGAGAAAACCTTCAGCAGTAAAGCTCGCGGTGCGGAAACCAAAGGTCGCGGCATGACGATCCGCTCCGTGATCGGTCGCAAGCTCCACCTCGGCCGAATAGAGGACGGGATTGTCGAGTTCCCAAAGCGAGAGGCCCGAGAGACCATTGAAGCTGAGCTTTACGCTCCCGTCGGAAATATCAGCGTTTGCCGAAGCGATGGCCGTGCCATCGATGGACCTTAGGGTAACTTTCACGTTGCCCTTGAAAGCGAGGTTCTGCGGATTGGCGATGTCGCAGCGCACAGTCGTGGATTTGCGGTCGGAAAGGACATCTGCCGTTTCGACCTTGATATTGGCGATCGAGATCGGATCGGCCAGCTTCAGCCATACATCGCGATAGATCCCGGCATAGGTCAGATAATCGATGCGGCCGCCGAAGGGCGGGATCTCAGGGTTCTCGCTGCCGTCGATCTTGACGGTGATGAGGTTCTCACCGTCAAGCAGGCGGCCGGTCAACCGTGCCTCGAACGGCGTATAGCCATCCTTGTGAGCAACGATCTCCTCACCATTCAGATAGACGACGGCGTCGGCCATGGCGGCATCGAAGATCAACGATACCTCGCGCCCGGCAAACGCCTCGTCCCAATCGACTATTTTCTGATAGGTGAAAGCACGCTGATAGGATTTCTCGTCGAAATAGTTGAACGGCAATTCAACGGCGGTATGCGGGAGCGTGACGCTCTGCCCTTCCTGCAGACGGGCGGCATCCTCGGGCGAAAACCCTTCATGAAACGTCCAGGATTCGTTGAAGGCGACAACAGAACGCATATCCAATCCTATCGATTAAGCCCGTTGCATCAGGGCGAACACAAACTGCTTGGAAAATCAGGCGCGCGGCAAGGCAGGCATGAACGCCGCGGGGCGATATCTATACAGGCTCGCCACAGTCGCGCAATGCGACCGGTTGGCGGATTTCGACTTTTTGCCCCGAGCAACAGTGACGGCAGCCTGTTCGCCCGAGCCTATCGGTTGCGGCTGCCCTTCCCGTCCTCGACCGGGCTGCGCACTGCGGCATACATGCCCGTTGTGCGGAATTCCGTGGGATTGATGCCGTAGATGCGGCGGAAGACCTTGGAAAAATAGTTGGCGTCATCGAAGCCCGACATGATCGCCACTTCCTTGACCGGAATGAAGGCTGCCTTGGTCAGCAGTTTTGCCGCGCGCTGCATGCGCTGCTGCAGTACGAACTCAGCTGGCGGCACGCCCTCGCTCTCGGCAAAGACGCGCGAGAAATGCGCACGGCTGAGGCCGCTCACCTTCGCAAGCTCATCGACGGGAAGCGATTTGTCGAGATTGGCGTTTATGTGATCGATGACGATCTGCATGACGGAGCGCTCCGCGGCAAAAGCATGAGAGCCGAAGACATCGTCGTAAAGCGCCATCGCAGCCTCATAGGCGATAGCCGATGCTGAAGCGGGTGTTCGGGCTCCCTTGACGAGCCGCAGGCTGCAATCGGCCAGATGATCGATCGTCGCCTGTTGAAGCTTCAAGACCGGACCGGCCGCGGCCAGGATCAGGCGATGGATGCGCAGCGCCTCCTCGCCATTCATCGAGATCCAGAAATACTCCCAGCGCTCCCCCTTCTCCAGCCAGTAGCGATGATTGTGCGGAACGAGGACCAGCAACGTATCGCCGGCGTTCACGCGGTAACTGCGATTTTCATAGCGCAGCCGGCCAGTGCCGCTGATGGTGTGCTGAAGCACTGTGAACGGCGTCTGGCCGCGCCGGCGTCCATCCCAATCATAGGGCTCGTCACGCCTCACTTCGTAGCCGGCGCTGGTCGGCATGGCATGCAGCCGATGGCGTCCGCGCGGCAGGGAAACCGTCCGCATGACCTGTCCGTTGTCGATCAATTCCTGCAGCACAAAATTACCCTCAAAAGCATAATAGTTCTCTGTTCGCCTCGGTGATTATAGGCATAATCCCGCCCAGAAAACAGCGCTTGTCCGCCGACGAAGATCGGCGATTGGAGGAAAACCCACGATTTCGGCCTGTTTCGCTACCAGTGCGATCACGGGACGAAAATGCGGTCATCTCCCCTGCCGTTGCGCGTTCGATTGACTTGAAGGTGAGGATCATGAGTTTCAAAATCGCTATTATCGGCGCCGGCAGCGTCGGCTTCACGAAAAAGCTGTTCACCGACATTCTCTGCGTGCCGGAATTTCGCGACGTTGAATTTGCGCTCACGGACTTGAGTGAGCACAATCTGACGATGATCAAGGCGATCCTCGACCGGATCGTCGAGGCCAACAACCTTCCGACGCGCGTCACCGCCACCACAAATCGCCGCCAAGCTTTGGAAGGCGCGCGCTATATCATCAGCTGCGTCCGCGTCGGCGGCCTGGAAGCCTATGCCGAAGATATCCGCATTCCGCTGAAATACGGCATCGACCAGTGCGTCGGCGATACGATCTGCGCCGGCGGTATTCTCTACGGTCAGCGCAACATCCCGGTCATCCTCGATTTCTGCAAGGATATCCGCGAGGTTGCCGAAAGCGGCGCCAAGTTCCTGAACTATGCCAACCCGATGGCGATGAACACGTGGGCGGCGATCGAATATGGCAAGGTCGATACGATCGGCCTTTGCCACGGTGTCCAGCACGGTGCCGAACAGATCGCCGAAGTGCTCGGTGCCAAGGACAAGAGCGAACTCGACTATGTCTGCTCGGGCATCAACCACCAGACCTGGTTCGTCGATCTGCGTCTCAACGGCCGAAAGATCGGCAAGGACGAGCTGATCGCTGCCTTCGAAGCGCATCCGGTATTCTCACAGCAGGAGAAGCTGCGCATCGACGTGCTGAAGCGTTTCGGCGTCTATTCGACGGAAAGCAACGGCCACCTGTCCGAATACCTGCCGTGGTATCGCAAGCGTCCCGACGAGATCAACAAATGGATCGACATGTCGAACTGGATTCATGGCGAGACCGGTGGCTATCTGCGCCACTCCACCGAGACCCGTAACTGGTTCGAGACGGAATTCCCGCAGATCCTCGACAGCGCATCGCAGCCCATCGACCCTGCGCGCCGCTCCAACGAGCATGCCAGCCATATTCTCGAAGCGCTGGAAACCAACCGCGTCTATCGCGGCCATTTCAACGTCAAGAACAACGGCGTCATCACTAATCTGCCTGCCGATGCCATCATCGAATCCCCCGGCTTCGTCGATCGCTTCGGCATCAACATGGTGGCGGGCATCACGCTGCCAGAGGCCTGCGCTGCCACTTGCATTTCTTCGATCAACGTCCAGCGCATGTCTGTTCATGCAGCCATCAGCGGTGACATCGACCTGCTGAAGCTTGCCGTCCTGCACGACCCGCTGGTCGGCGCTATCGCCACGCCGGAGGAGGTCTGGCAGATGGTCGATGAAATGGTGGTCGCCGAAGCTCGCTGGCTGCCGCAATATGCCCATGCAGTGGCAGACGCCCAGGATCGCCTGTCGCGCAGCAAGGTCAAGACGCGCGACTGGAAGGGTGCGGCGAGCCGCAACGTCCGTTCGATCGAGGAATTGCGCGCGGAAAAGGCCGCTCTGAAGCAGGCAGGCTGAAAGACATGCAGGCCGAAAGATAAGGGTTGAGACGGGATCTTAAGGGGATATCCCGCCTCGACCGGCCATCTTTCGTTTCAAGGGAGGAACGCGAGGCCTCGAACGGAACGCTCGCGAATTTGGGAGAGAGAACAAGATGAGACATTTTCGACCGATCGGCCTTCTGGCCGCGTTGACGATTGCCACATCCGCAATCGCGATCAGCGCCTTTGCAGCCGAGCCGACAGTGCCGCCCGTCCCACCGGTTTTCCCGGCGGAAGGCAAGATCAAATATGTCGCGCGCAGCTCCATCCTGGAGTTCAAGGCGCTGCCGGACTATCACGAGCCTTCCTGGGTCACCGACAATTTCGTCAAGACCGGCAAGCTGCCGCCCGTCAAGGATCGCCTGCCGAAAGAGCCGCTGGTCTACAAGACCGGCAACATGCCCGACGGCGTCGGCGTCTATGGCGACACGCTGCGCCATGTCATCGGCGGCCGGCCGGAAGGCTGGAACTATGGTGCCGGCCAAAGCCAGGGCTGGGGTGGCATCGACATCGGCCTGTCCGAATGCCTGACGCGCACCGCGCCGCTCTTCCAGGTCGAGGCCAAGGATACCGAGCCGTTGCCGAACCTTGCCAAGAGCTGGGATTGGTCACCGGACGGCCACAAGCTCACCATGCACCTGATCGAAGGCGCCAAATGGTCTGACGGCGTGCCTTTCAACGCCGACGACGTGATGTTCTATTGGGACGACGAAGTCCACGATCCGAACGTTTCGCCGTTGAACGGCGCGAGCCCGGAAACCTTCGGAGCCGGCACGACGTTGAAGAAGATCGACGATTACACCGTCGAATGGACCTTCAAGGACGCCTTTCCGAAGCAATATCTCTATGCCATGGCCTACGGCACCTTCTGCCCCGGCCCGTCGCATATCCTGAAACCGCAGCATCCGAAATATTCGAAGAACACCTACGAGCAATTCAAGAACGCCTTCCCGCCGGAATTCATGAACATGCCCGTCATGGGCGCCTGGGTGCCGGTGGAATACCGTTCCGACGATATCATCGTCATGCGCCGCAACCCCTATTACTGGAAGGTCGACGAAAAGGGCAATCAGCTGCCTTATCTCAACGAGCTGCAATACAAGCTCTCGACCTGGGCGGATCGCGACGTGCAGGCGGTCGCCGGCTCCGCCGACCTTTCGAACCTGGAGCAGCCGGAAAACTTCGTCGCCTCGCTGAAGCGCGCCGCACAGCCGGATGCCCCGGCTCGTCTCGCCTTCGGCCCTCGCCTCATCGGCTATAACCTGCAGATGAATTTCTCTGCCAATGGCTGGGGCAATCCTGATGCACGCGCCCAGGCGGTCAGAGACCTGAACCGCAACGAGCACTTCCGCAAGGCCGTCAGCATGGCGCTGGACCGCAAGGCGATCGGCGAGTCGCTGGTCAAGGGTCCGTTCACGGCGATCTATCCGGGCGGCCTGTCGTCCGGCAGCACCTTCTACGACCGCAATTCCACGATCTATTATCCCTTCGATCTCGCCGCCGCCAAGGCCGAACTCGCAAAGGCCGGCCTCAAGGACACCGACGGCGACGGCATCGTCAACTTCCCGGCCGGCGTTAACGGCGGCAAGGATGTCGAAATCACCCTTCTGGTCAGCAACGACTACACCACCGACAAGAGCCTTGCCGAAGGCGTTGTCGCCCAGCTGGAGAAGCTCGGGCTGCGCGTCGTCATCAATGCACTCAGCGGCAACCAGCGCGACGATGCCAACTACAGCGGCCGCTTCGACTGGATGGTACGGCGCAACAGCACGGAGCTTGCCTCGGTCGTGCAGAATACCGAACAGCTTGCACCGGTCGGTCCGCGCACGAGCTGGAACCATCGCGCCGGCTCGGATGGCAAGGTAGATCTGATGCCGTTCGAGAAGGACATGGTCGACATCGTCAACAAGTTCACGCAGACGCAGAACAATGACGAGCGTGTCGCTCTGATGAAGCAGTTCCAGAAGATCTCGACCGAGAACCTCTACAATATCGGGCTGACCGAATATCCTGGGGCTCTGATCATCAACAAACGCTTCTCAAACGTTCCTCCGGGCACCCCGATCTTCCTGTTCAACTGGGCGGAAGATTCCCTCATCCGCGAGCGGCTGTGGGTCGCCGCGGACAAGCAGGGCAAGTACGAACTGTTCCCCAACCAGCTTCCCGGTGCTCCGGGCAGCGCCGGTCCGATCAAGTAAGATCGGAGGAACCTCTCCCTTCAGCCGGCATGACGTCGGCTGAAGGGAACCGAAGCATCCCAGCGACCAGCTGTCGCCGGACAAGAATGAACCGCTGACGCATATCGCCTTCAAAAAGCGAGACTGCCGGCAGCATCAAGAGAAGCGAACCGTTCCATGTTACGATTCCTGCTCGTTCGCATAGCCTCCGCGATCCCCGTGCTCTTCGTCCTGAGCGTGGTGACGTTTGCTATCATCCAGGCACCGCCGGGCGACTATGCCGATTACATCCGTTCGCAATTGATGAACCAGGGCGGCGCATCCTTCGAGCAAGCCGATGCGCAGGCGCAGGCCTACCGCAAGGAACATGGCCTCGATAAGCCGATGATCGTGCAGTATTTCAACTGGATCGGCGGCATCGTCACCAAAGGCGATTTCGGCTACAGCATGGTCTATAACAAACCCGTCGCCGACGTGGTCGGCGAGCGCCTGCCGCGGACGCTCGCCCTAGCGCTGGTGTGCCACATTCTGGCATCCATCCTCGGCATCGGCTTCGGCATCTGGGCGGCGACGCGCCAATACAGCTGGATCGACAATCTGCTGTCCGGCGTTTCCTTTCTCGGCATGACGGTGCCGCGCTTCCTGATGGCGTTGATCATCGTCTATATCCTCGTCTTCCAGCTCAACGTTTCGGAGATCGGCAGCTTCTTTTCGCCGCAATATGGCGGCGCGCCCTGGTCCTGGGACAAGTTCGTCGATCTGGTCAAGCATATCTGGCCGGTCGTCGCGATCGCCACATTCGGCGGCCTCGCCTACAATATGCGCGTGATGCGCGGCAATCTCCTCGATACGCTGAACGCGCAATATGTGGAAACGGCGCGCGCCAAGGGCCTTTCGGGCGGCGCCGTCGTCATGCGTCATGCCGTGCCCAACGCGCTGCATCCGCTCGTCATGTATCAGGGCGTCGCCCTGCCCTATATGCTGACGGGCGAGATCGAAACGGCGATCATCTTCACGCTTCCGACCGTCGGTCCCGCAATCGTTGGCTCCATGGCGGTCGGCGACGTCTATGTGACCGCGACCTTCATGATGGTGCTTTCCGCAACCCTCATCGTCGGCAATATCATCGCCGATATTCTGCTTGCGCTGCTCGATCCGCGCGTCCGTCAACAGGGGGGGATACACTGATGCTCGCCTTCAGCAATACCGCACCGCCGCCGGAAGAAAAGATCAGCGAAAAGAGCGGCAATGAAAGCTATATCGCCCTCGTCTGGCGGCGCCTGAAGCGCTCGTGGACTGGTTTGAGCGGCCTCATCCTCGTCATCTTGCTCCTGCTGATGGCTGTCTTCGCGGAGTTCGTCGCACCGCTTGACCCCAAGGCGACAGACACCGGCTTTGCGCCGCCGCAGGTCATCAGCTTTCACGACAAGGACGGCAATTTCGTCTTCCTGCCGCGCGTCTACGCGCTCGTCGAGACCACCGATCTCGATCCCGTAACTTTCCAGCCGATCGTCGGACCGGACTACGATCATCCGCGCCTGCTTGGCCTCTTCGTCAAGGGCGACCCCTATTATCTCTTCGGGCTCATCCCCGGCAATCGACATCTCTTCGGCGCCACCGACGGCGGCCCGGTGCATTTCCTCGGAACCGACAAGTTCGGCCGCGACGTGCTGTCGCGCGCCATCTACGGTTCGCGCATCTCGCTGATGATCGCCCTGACGGTCGTTGCCATCGTTACGATCGTCGGCACCACGGTCGGCATGATATCGGGCTATTTCGGCGGCGTGCTCGACACCTGGATTCAGCGCTTTGTCGAAATCGTTCTCGCCTTCCCGCAAGTGCCGCTCTATCTGGCTTTGACCTCTCTGATCCCCGTGACGGCGCCGACCAATGTCTTCCTTGCCTTCGTCATCGTCGTCATGTCTGCACTCGGCTGGGCGCAGATGTCGCGTGAGGTGCGTGGCAAGACGCTCGCCCTTGCCCGGATCGATTATGTTCGCGCCGCGATGGCGGTCGGCGCAAGCGACCGGCGCATCATCCTCCAGCACATCTTCCCGAACGTCATGAGCCACGTCATCGTCGCCGTGACGCTTGCGATCCCGAGTGTTGTATTGCTCGAATCCTTCCTTGGTTTCCTGGGTTTTGCCGTCAAACCGCCGCTGATCTCATGGGGTCTGATGCTGCAGGACACGTCGACCTATTCGGTCATCGGCTCCTATCCCTGGATTCTCTCGCCCGTCGCCTTCGTTCTCGTCACCGTCTTCGCCTTTAATGCGCTCGGCGACGGACTGCGCGACGCGATCGACCCCTATTGAGAGGAGAACGGACATGGCCCTCGCACTCGTCAATCCCTTCGCTCCCGACGTCAGGCACGATGTTGGTGAAAAGACAACTTCGCCCGTCATCGATGCCCGGAATATCGCCGTCAAATTCAAGGTCGAGGACGGCATAGTCGATGCCGTCAAGGACATTACCTTTCAGCTCTATCGCGGCGAGACCATCGCAATCGTCGGCGAGTCCGGCTCGGGAAAATCGGTGACGGCCCGCACGGTCATGGGGCTGCTCACCAAACGCGCCGTGGTTTCCGACAAATCCGCCGTCCACTATGATGGCAAGAATGTGCTGAAATTCTCGGAGCGAGCACGCCGGCAGCTGCGCGGCGACCGCATCTCGATGATCTTTCAGGAGCCAATGAGCTCGCTCAATCCGATCTATACGATCGGCAGCCAGATCATCGAAGCGATAAGGGTTCATCGCAAGGTCAGCCGGCGCGATGCCGAAAAGCGGGCGCTCGATCTGTTGAAGCAGGTGCAGATCCCCGATCCCGAGGCTCGGCTGAAGCAATATCCGCATCAGCTCTCTGGCGGCCAGCGCCAGCGCGTGATGATCGCCATGGCGCTCGCCAATGATCCTGACGTCTTGATTGCCGACGAGCCGACGACCGCGCTCGACGTGACGGTGCAGGCACAGATCCTGAACCTCATCCGCAACCTGCAGAAACAGCTCGGCATGGCCGTCATTCTGATCACCCATGACCTGACGGTCGTGCGCCAGTTCTCCGACTATGTCTATGTGATGCAGCATGGAGAGATGCGCGAGCACAACACCGCCGAAGCACTCTTCGCCAATCCGCAGCATCCCTATACGCGGCATCTGTTGACGTCGGAGCCGCGTGGACGGGCGAAGCCGCTGCCGCCGAACTGCGACACGGTCCTCGAAGGCAAATCCGTCAAGGTCGCCTTCATGCTGCGTCACGGCAGCTTCTTCAAGCCGGAAATGCGCGAACTCGTCGCCGTCGACAGCCTGAATATCGAGCTGCGCCGCCACGAAACGCTCGGGCTGGTCGGCGAATCCGGCTCCGGCAAGACCACTTTCGGACAGGCGCTGCTGCGCCTGATCGATGCCGATAGCGGCCAGATCTACTTCGACGGGCAACCGATCCATGCCCGGTCGCGCGCAGAAATGCGGCCGCTGCGTTCGCGCATGCAGATCGTCTTCCAGGACCCGTTTTCGTCGCTCAATCCGCGCATGCCCATCGGCCAGATCATTGCCGAGGGGCTCGTGGTCAACAATCTCGGCGCCAATCGGGCCGAACGCCTGGAGCGCGTCAAGGAGGCGCTCGTCAGCGCCGGCATGCCCGCCAACATTCTCTCGCGCTTCCCGCATGAATTTTCCGGCGGCCAGCGCCAGCGCATCGCGATCGCCCGCGCCATCGCGCTCGAGCCGGAATTCATCCTGCTCGACGAGCCGACATCCGCCCTCGATCTCTCCGTCCAGGCTCAGATCCTCGATCTCCTGCGCAAGCTGCAGGACGAGCGGGGCCTGAGCTACCTTTTCATCTCACACGACCTCAAGGTCGTCCGCGCCCTTTGCCATCGCGTGATCGTCATGCAGCACGGCAAGATCATGGAGGAAGGGCCGGTCGAAGAGGTTCTGTCGCATCCCAAGACCGCTTACACCGAACGCCTTGTCAGAGCGGCGTTCGAAGTAGCTTCATAGCATTCAGGAGATTTTTAAATGACAAGCACTCCCAAGATCACCTTCATCGGCGCCGGTTCGACCGTCTTCATGAAGAACATCATCGGCGACGTCCTGCAGCGACCGGCACTCGCCGGCGCCAGGATCGCGCTGATGGACATCAATCCGCAGCGGCTCGACGAAAGTGCGATCGTCGCCCGCAAGCTGGCCTCGACACTCGGCGCTTCGGCAACGGTCGAGACTTTCACCGATCAGCGCAAGGCGCTCGATGGCGCGCACTTCGTCGTCGTCGCCTTCCAGATCGGCGGCTACGAACCTTGCACCGTCACGGATTTCGAAGTGCCGAAGAAGTATGGCTTACGCCAGACGATTGCCGACACGCTCGGCGTGGGCGGCATCATGCGAGGCCTGCGCACGGTTCCGCACCTCTGGAAAATCTGCGAGGACATGCTCGCCGTCTGCCCGAACGCGATCATGCTGCAATATGTAAACCCGATGGCGATCAACACCTGGGCGATCGGCGAGAAGTATCCGACGATCAAGCAGGTCGGGCTTTGCCATTCCGTGCAGGGCACGGCGATGGAACTGGCGCACGATCTCGACATTCCCTACGATGAAATCCGCTATCGTTCGGCCGGTATAAACCACATGGCCTTCTATCTCGCATTCGAGCATCGCCAGCCGGATGGTTCCTATCGCAACCTCTATCCGGATCTCGTGCGCGCCTATCGCGAAGGACGCGCGCCGAAGCCAGGCTGGAACCCGCGCTGCCCGAACAAGGTGCGCTACGAGATGCTGACGCGCCTCGGCTATTTCGTCACCGAAAGCTCCGAGCATTTCGCCGAATATACGCCCTACTTCATCAAGGAGGGCCGCGAGGATCTGATCGAAAAGTTCGGCATCCCGCTCGACGAATACCCGAAGCGCTGCATCGAGCAGGTGGCGCGCTGGAAGAACCAGGCGGAAGAATACCGCACGGCAGAGAAGATCGAGGTCAAGCAATCGAAGGAATATGCGTCTTCGATCATCAACTCGGTCTGGACGGGCGAACCCTCCGTCATCTACGGCAACGTCCGCAACAATGGCTGCATTACGTCACTGCCGAACAATTGCGCCGCCGAAGTGCCTTGCCTTGTCGATGCGTCGGGCATTCAGCCCACCTATATCGGCGACCTGCCGCCACAGCTGACGGCTCTCATCCGCACCAACATCAACGTGCAGGAATTGACAGTGAAAGCCCTGTTGACCGAAAATCGCGAGCATATCTACCACGCTGCGATGATGGATCCGCATACGGCAGCCGAGCTCGATCTCGACCAGATCTGGTCGCTGGTCGACGAATTGCTGGTTACGCACGGCGACTGGCTGCCGGAATGGGCGCGCGGCAATCGCAAGGTTCAGGCCGCCTAAAGCCACTCTCTCCCGGCTTGCGGCCCAAAGGCCTCGCGGCGACGCCGCGGGGCCTTACATTTTTACCGTGTCGAAGAAAATGAAAATCCATAACGCGGGCGAATGTCGCATCGATAACCGATGGCAAACCACATTCGCCTGGGTTAGAAAACACTCGCAGTTTGGAGGAGACGAACGACATGACGAGCTCGGAAACATTCACCACCGGAACATTCGTCGGCCGCATATGGCGTCCGGATGTGGAAGGCCCTGCCCTCGTCACCGTCCGCGACGGCACCCTCTACGACATCACGTCGAGGGAAGCGCCGACCATGCGCGACCTCCTGGAGATGGACAATCCGGTTGCTTTTGTCCGCGCACAGAAAGGCGAAGCCGTCGCAAAGCTCGACGATCTGCTTGTCGGCAAGGCCGATCGCTCGGCCGTCCACCTTCTCGCGCCGATCGATCTTCAGGCGATCAAGGCCTGTGGCGTGACCTTCGCCCGCTCGATGCTCGAGCGCGTCATCGAAGAGCGCGCGGCCGGCAATCCCGATCTTGCAGAAGCGATCCGCGGCAAGGTGACTGCGCTCATCGGCGACAGCCTGCGCAACCTCAAGGCCGGCTCGCCCGAGGCCGCCAAGGTCAAGGCCGCGCTGATCGAGGAAGGCGTCTGGTCGCAATATCTCGAAGTCGGTATCGGGCCTGACGCCGAGGTCTTCTCCAAGTCACAAGCGATGTCCTCGGTCGGCCTGGGCGCGGATGTCGGCCTGCATCCGATCTCGAAGTGGAACAATCCCGAGCCAGAAATCGTGCTGGCGGTCGACAGCCAAGGCCGCGTCAGGGGTGCGACGCTCGGCAACGATGTCAATCTGCGAGATGTCGAGGGGCGCTCCGCGCTATTGCTAGGCAAGGCCAAGGACAATAATGCCTCCTGCTCGATCGGTCCCTTCATTCGTCTGTTCGACGAGACTTATGCTCTGGACGACGTACGCAATGCCGATCTCGACCTGAAGGTCGAAGGCGCGGACGGCTATGTGCTGCATGGGCGCTCGTCTATGAAGGAAATCAGCCGCGATCCGCTCGACCTCGTGTCGCAGACCATCGGCCGTCATCATCAATATCCCGATGGCTTCGTGCTGTTCATGGGAACGCTTTTCGCCCCCGTCGAGGACCGCGACACGCCCGGTCAGGGCTTCACCCACAAGGTCGGCGATATCGTGACGATCTCCAACGACAAGCTTGGAGCGTTGCAAAACCGCGTGCTCTTGTCGACCGAATGCCCACCCTGGACTTTCGGCTCGTCGCATCTGATGCGCAATCTCGCTCGGCGTGGCCTGATTTAAGGCCTCGCTGGAATCCGGATTGCAGGGGTTCAGCCTGCCAGGCACGCTATGGTGGGGTTTCTTTAATTTCCGTAGTGTTCGACAGTCGACGGCACACGGGATTGTCAGATGGTCCACGGTTGATCCGCTATGATTGCGCGCTTGATCGTCTCGGTCGAAGGCGGAGGATCGCGCGCGCCCGAGAACCATCAAGCCGGGCATTTGGACGCGATGGGGCACCCGAGGACTCCTCGATGAAAGCTGGTTGAAAGCTTCATTTGTTAGTTTGCGGAGCCCGGGGGGAACGGCAAACTTATCAGGAGGAATAGGATGATAAGGTCGCGCTTGGCAATTTCTACGACTGCGCTTGCATTAATCATGATGACGCCGGCATTCGCATTCGATGGTTGGCACCAGCAACATGCCACAACGATCGAAGGCAAGGGCTCGGGCTATGACTATGTCTCGGTCGATTCAGCCACGCATCACGTTTTCCTGGGTCATCGCAAGGAAGGTCTGCAGGTCTTCGATCCCGCTGCCGACAAGGTCGTCAAGGTGATTGACAAGACTGCCACCGATAGTTCAGACGGCGCCGTGCTTATCCCCGAATTCGATCTCGGCATTTCCAACAACGAAGACGGCACCATCACGCCCTTCAAGCTTTCGACGCTAGAGGCTCAGGCGCCAATCAAGGTTGGCGAGGACCTCGACACCAGTCATTATGATCCCGTCAGCAAGCGTTTGGTGCTCAACATGGGCGCCGGGCAAGACGGCACCGAACTCATCATGCTGGATGTCCCTTCCCTCAAGGAAGTCGGTCGTCTGAAAGTACCAAGCAAAAAGGTCGAAGGTGCCGACAGCGACGGCAAGTCCGCCTTCTTCCTCGCCGCACAGGACCTCGACAAGGTCTACAAGATCGACACCAAAGCCGGAAAGATCGTTGCTACCTATGACACCGCCCCGGCCTGCGGCCATCCCACGGCAGTGACCGTCAATGCCGCTGACGAGCGCGTTTACATCAGCTGCCGCGGGCACGACGCCATCAAGCCCTCTTTCACCGTACTTGATGGGGATAGCGGCAAGATAGTTTACAGCGCTGAGATTGGCGGCGGAACCGACAGCATCGTCTACGACGGCGATCTGAAGCGTATCTTCACTGCAAATGGCGTGAGCGCCAATCTCAACGTATTCGAGGTCGATGGCGCCGATACTTACAAGCCGCTGGAAACGCTCGGCACCCGCGCCGGCGTTCGTACGATGGCGATGGATCGTCAAACCAAGGCGATCTATGCCATCACGGCCGAAGGCAGCGCCGATGCCTCCAAGAAGATCCTGACGGCCGTCTCTCCCTTCTATGCCAACACTTTCTTCCCGAATACGTTCACGGTCCTGACCTACGGAAAATAGTGAAAGCACGATCAGAGCGCCGGCCTTGCTATTGAGCCAAGACCGGCGTTTTGACGCCGAAGTCAGGCACCCCTATGGCTCGGTGGGTGAAGCCTTACGCATAGGATTGGATTGATTTCGACACTGGCTAGCGAGCAGGAAACTGAAGAGACGACAGTTTTGTTGCCAATTGCGCGGCATCGACGGAAGCAAGATGACCCCCGGAGAAAAACGGATCGTCCGATACGTCACGACCGATCCACGGCGGCGGTACGAAGGTATCAAGCGCGGCGAGAGACTCCGCCTCAAATTCGCATAGAACCAGTCCGGCAAGATGATCCTCGAAGACATCGATGCAAAGTGCCGATGCAACCATGTCGTATCGCTTCTTTCGGACGCCTTTGCCGGCCAACGTAGAGAGAAGATCGTATTCTTGTGATGTCAGATAGATATTGACGATTGCGAGAGGACCATCGCCTTCGCCGGGATATTTCTTGCAGAGCTTATGCTGCGTATCGCCGTCGCGACGCGTGATCTTGCGCAGGCGCAACCTGGTCCCGTCGATATAGAGATCCTCGATCAGCCGAAATGCTGTTACTGAAAGATCCGGAATGTCGCGGACAAGAAACCGACGCTCATATTCGGGCCGTGCATATTTCGGAATTGAGTTCGCCATATCGCAACGGAGCGCCCGCCGCTCGAAAGCACGGGCGCCTGACCTTTCGATATCAATGCGTGGACATCGAGTGCGGCTGGTTGAGGCGGCTGCGCACGGCCGTCAATTCCGACGTCGTATGGTTGAGACGGTCCGCCAGCACGCGCATGATCTCGACGGCCATTTCCGGAAAATCGCTGAGCAGCTTCAGAAAATGTTCCTTGCTGATCTTCAGGGCTTCGAGCCTGGAGGTTGCCTTTACCGTAGCGGTACGCGAGACATCACAGAGGATGGCGATTTCGCCGACGATGGAGTTCAGGTCGACTTCGGCAACCTTGATCTCGCCGGCTGGGCTATCGACTAGAATATCAGCAGTTCCTGAAAGAACAACATAGGCCGCATCACCCTGATCGCCCTGATGAAACAGGGTTTGACCAGCATTGTAACTGACGCGATCGGACGTGAACGCCAAGAGTTTCAATTTTGCGGGTGCGATGCGCGAAAAAATCGGCACCCGCTTCAACATTTCAACTTCATCCTTCAGAAGCATGAGCTTCGGTACCCCCAGTGTTCGGCCCCAGACGCCACTGTCGAGATAGAATATTACGATAACAGTTCTTTGAACATACCGTTTTTCTCTAAAAGATCGGTGGTGGAACCACTTTCGACAAGGCTACCGTGATCGAAGACCAGGACGCGGTCGAACAATTCGGCAAAACTGGGATTGGACAGGACCCAGATAATCGCCGGCGCATACCCGTCGCTGTCGAGTTGCCCCAGAATCGCCCGTGCAATCTGATCCTGAATGCGATGGTCCAGCGCCGGCAGCGGGCGATTGCAGATAAGGTAGTCGGCACGTTTCAAAAGGGCGCGACCGAGATTGAGTTTCTGGCGCTGCACATTCGTCAGCCGCTTGCCGCCGGAGCCGACATCGAAATCCAGGCCGATCGACAAAACGCTGTCATGCATGCCGAGACGGCCGAATACATCATACATGATCTGATGGATGCTTTCCGGGGCATTGGCCTGCTGATGGGCAATACGACCGAACAGCACGTTATCCATCAAGGTGGCGGAGGCGGTAAAGCGCTCCGGATCGTAACGCTCGATAACCTTGGCAAGATCGGCCGGAATATTCTCATAGAATTTGGCGCGCGCCTGCACGATCTTTTCCATCAGCACCTGCGTCAGAAGGCCGAAGCGGTGACGCGGTTCGATATAGGAGAAGCTCAGCCGGATGATGGCGGCGCGCTCGTCGTCGGCCGCCGCCTCAAAGCCCTTGCCGTTCAGCTTTTGCAGCAGAGCCTCGTAAGTCGGAATGTCCTCGGCCGTCATGAAGGTCAGTTGCTGGAAGAAAGGATGGTCCGGCGGCAGATCGGTGAAGAGTTCGACGGCGTTTTCGGCAATCTCCAGACCCATGTCGTACAAATCGGATACCAGGCCGGTTTCCGCGAATACCTGCCGGAAATAGGGATGAGCAGCCAGCTTGCGGTTGGTCATCTGCGGCCGCTTCAGCGTGCCAAAAAGCAGATTTTCACCGACCGTCGCCTGTAGATTGTAACTATCGAACTGGAAGGGGACGACGAGGTCCTCGAGCTTCTCCTCCTCCAGCCGCGACCGCAATGCCTGCCGCAGTTCGACGATGCGCGACGTCAGATCCTCGTGAGAGACGGCATCGACATTCGAGCGCAATGCCATGTCGAAAATATCCTGCGACATCGCGACGGCATCGAGCACCGGCCGGATGGCGGAATAGATATCCTCAGGCCCCGTCGCGCCGGCGGCGGCATAATCGACCCAATCGCTGTTGGGATCGAGTTCCGGATTGGCTGCGCGCCGCGCCTCGGCGAAACTCCACTTGACCTTTTCTGCCTCATCGTCGCTGTAGACGGGAGCAACGAGCGGCGCATGCTTAAGGCCATAAAGGAGATTGCTGCGCAAGGTGCCGTGGAAGAAGAACGTCTCGGACGACGCATAGGCTATGCGGCGCCCGGTCAGCGATTCCGGCAATTCCAGCAGATCGCGGCCATCGATCGAGATGCGACCGCTATCCGGCCAGGTCAGGCGTCCGAATGCCTCCGCAAGATACTCGCCGCCGGCACCGCTGTCGCCGACGATCGCCACCCTTTCGCCGGGATGAATCTCAACCGAAACGTGATCGAGCACGCGCGCGCCGCTGTCATCGACGACGGTCAGATTGGTTGCAACGAGGGAATGGGTGATGCGGCCGGCCGGCGCGTGTGAAACGACCTGTATCTTCGGATCGATCAGGTTATCGACGCTGAACTGCTCGACCACCTGATTGTACTTGACCTGAACGTCCTGGCGCGACTGATCCCAGTCGATCAGTTCCTTCAGCGGCCCGGGGAGATCCTTGTAGGCATTGATGACGGCAACGAGCTGACCGATGTCCAGGCGGCCCTGCAATGCCAGAAAGCCGCCGATCAGATAGAACAGGAACGGCGTCACCTGAGCCAGGAAGTTATTGATGAACTTCACCATGAACTTCCATTGATAAAGATCGTAGCGGATCGAGAAGATCAACCCGAGGCGGTGCGCGATATCGGCGCGTTCCAGGTTCGTCGTGTCGTTGGCATGGATAGTGCCGATGCCGTCGACGATCTCGCCGACGCGACCGGACAATTCGCGCGCCGTCAGCTGCCGCTGGCGGCCAAGCTCCAGAAGCCGCTTGCGCATGCGGGGAATGACGATCGCCTGCACGGCGACGATGGCGGCTGCAATCATGCCCAGCCAGAAATTCTGCATGATGATGAAGACGAGCGCGGTCACCGCCTGACCGCCGAGAAGGGCGGGCTGCACGAAGGCATCGCCCGTAAAGCCGCCCATCGGCTCCACCTCGTCCTTGATCATGGTGGCGATTTCCGCGGGCTTCACCCGCTTGAAATGCGCCGGCGGAAACCGCAAGACACGATCGATCAGCTCGAAGCGGATGCGGCGAAGCATACGCTCGCCGAGACGCCCCTTGTAAGTATTGATATAGAGCTTGAAGAGACCGTTGAGCACGACAAGCGCCAGGAACACCAAGCTCAGTGCCACGAGCATCCACATGCGCGTCAGCTGCATGCCCTGAAAGACCACGACATGGCCGATCAGCGGCAAGTCGAAGGCGATGTGCATGAAAGTCTGCGTATCGCCCGGATGTTCGAAACCCTTGCCCTGGATCGGGCCGTTGACGATCTGCTTCGGCAGGTCGAAGGACAGGAAATAGGGAATCATCGAAGCCGCCACGACAAGCAGTATCCAGATCTGCTCCAGCCGGGTATTCGACCAAATGTAGCGCGCTAGGCTTTTTTCCATTGCTTACTGCAGGCTTTCAAATTCAACGCCCAGCGCCGGCGCGATGCCGGCACCGATGTTGCAGAGATGCGGGAAGGTTTCGTTGCGGATACGTGGCCCCATATGTGAAAGGGGACTCCGCCCGGTCTTTCGTCCACGCTCCTCCCGATTCATCGATTTCTCGATTTATATCACAAGATTGCGGGAATCCAGGAAGATAAAACGACAGGACGTCATCAACGCCCGCCGCTGCCTCCTATTCGATCCCGCGCAGAATGGCCGATGTCCTGGCGGCCCCGCCGAGATCGACATCCGGGGTGCCCGGTCTGGGTCTCGAAAGCGCTGTCCTCACGGCCTCGACAAGCAAATCTGTAGTCAACCCCGCCTCCGGCAAGGCCAATGCCAGCCCCAATCGCTCCAACCGCTCGGCTCTCACGGATTGTTCCGTCTCGCCGCCCGCGGTGAACGGAACCAGAATGGCGCGGCAGCCCGCAACAAGGAGATCGCCGACCGTGTTGTAGCCTGCCTGCGAAATCGACAGCTCGGCGCCGCGCAGAAGCGAGGGGAAATCCTTGCGGAAACGAACGAGTTCGACATTGCCGGGCGCGTCCTCGGCGAGATCGACGTAATCCTTTTCGGGCAAATTCGGCCCAGCGATCAACAGCCAGCGCCGATCGGTGGCCACACGGCTCGCCGCCTCCAGCGAGGCGCGGATAAGGTCACGGCCGACAGCACCACCGCCGGCCGAAACGACGATGTCGAAGGTTTCGATCGGCTCCGGCGGCAAAGCGGGTGCGACGAGACCCGTATAGACGATCTTGTCGGCGATCGCCTCCGTCAGGGGGAAGGTTTCTTCCAGCCGGACAAAATGCGGGTCGCCATGGACGAGCACGCCGTCGAAGTGATCGCGAAGAAGCCTGACTGTCTCTTCGTCGCGCCCCGGCTTTTTCTGTTGCTGCAGAATATCACGCACCGAAGTATAGAGCCGCGGCTTCGGATCGCTGTTGGAGATGGCATCGAGCAACGGCAGCAGCTCGAAACGCATCTGCCTGCGGCCGAAGGGAAATGCCTCGATAATGACGACGTCAGGCGCCGCCTGCCGGAATGCCTCCAGCAGCAGATCGCGCCTGCGTGACAGAAATTCTTCGCCGACCGGGTTGCCGTACTGGTCGGCAAGACCGGAAAAGCCGGCACTGCTGGCAACCACGGCCGGCAATGTGACGGAGGTAACATCCGTCCCCGGAAACCCGTTGACCGGCACGCCGCCGGTCACGACCGTCACCTGGCAGCCGTCCTTCGCCAGCGCACTGGCAACGCGGCTTGCACGCGCCAGATGGCCGATGCCGAGCAGATGTTGAACGTAGAAGAAAACGCGCAAGGGAGGGACATGCGAGGCCATCATGCGGATTTCCGCCATTGGTCTTCTTTCTGCCATTGCTCCTCGAACAAGCCGGTCAATTGCCGGATGCTGGCGTGATAGTCGAAATGGTCGCGCACCCGCTTTTCGGCCGCCGCCCCGAGCCTGTGGCGCAATGCCGGGTTGCGAATGGCAGATTCCAGCCCGGCGGCAAGCGCCTGTGGGTCTTCCGGAGGTACTACCAGGCCGTTCTCACCGTCGTCGAGCAATTCCGGCACCCCGGAAACATTGGTGGAAACGCAGACGAGCCGCTGGCTCGACGCTTCCACGAGCACATTGGGCAATCCGTCGCGATCGCCATCGGCCGCGACCCTGCAGGCAAGCGCGAAAATATCGGCCTGGCGATAATGGGTGAGCACATCCTCCTGGGCCAGCGCCCCCTTCCAAGTGATGCGATCGGCAATGCCGAGCGTATCGGCCAGCGCCTTCAACTTCGTAAGACCGTCGCCGCCGCCGATATGGGTAAAGCGCCAATGGAGATCGCCGGGCAGCAGCGCCAGCGCCTTCAAAAGCACATCATATCCCTTCTTTTCCACCGCGCGGCCGACGCTCAGAATGAAGGCGGGATCGGTACGGTCCGCCCCATCACGACCGGAGTGCTCGCCGGCAAAGGGAGCGAAGCGATCTAGATCCAGCCCGTGATAGCTCAGATATACCTTGTCATCCGCCTTGATCAGGTCACGCATATGCTCAAAGCCGGTGCGCGTGCAGGTCACGGTCCAGCGGGCGCGGCCGAGCTTTTCGGAAAGCTCCCAGTCGGGCGAAGTCCATATGTCCTTGGCATGGGCCGAGCAGGTCCATGGAATGCCGGTCATGATGCTGGCGTAGGCCGTCACCGAAGCCGGCGTGTGGATGAAATGCGCGTGCAACCACTCGCCGCCGTCGGGCCATTCATGTGCCAAGACCAGTGCCTGGCCGAAGCGGCGCACGCGGTTCGGCGTGATATCCCGCTTCAGGTCAGCCCAGAATTGCTTGAGCAACGGCTTGAAACCAGGCTTGCCGATGCCCGCAAGGAAGGCTCGCAGCACCCGCCTCGGCTCGTTGTGCAGATATTCCGGCAGGTAGACGACACGCGCCTTGATCTCGTCGTGGACGGGATGGCGCTTCTTGTCGGTGGGCTTGCGCATCGAAATCAGCGTCAGATCGAAGCCCGCCTTCTCAAGGCCGAGCAGCTCCTGTGCGATGAAGGTTTCCGACAGGCGAGGATAGCCTTTCAAGACCACCAATATTTTCTTGCGCATCAACAGGTTCCGGTGATCTACTCGGCAACGATCGACAGCGGCGTATAGCGCTCTCGGTCATCGAACCATTCGCCGACGGTGCGCGAGATATGCACCAGTCCTTCCAGGCGCATGTTGCTGTTGCTCGCCGAAGGGGGCGCCCGGTTCGGCAGGCGCTTCAACGCGGCGGCCAGTTGCTTCGGATCGGCCGATTCTTCTGGCAGCAGCATATCGACGAGACCGAGCTCGCTTGCCCGCTGCGCACGGATGAGCTGCTCCTCGCGCGGGCGCGTGCGCGGAATGATCAGCGCCGGCTTGTCGAAGGACAGGATCTCGCAATAGGTATTGTAGCCACCCATCGCGACGACGGCTTTGGCGCCGGCAATCAGCTCTTCCATCTTGTTATCGAATTCGATGACCTGCAAACAGTCGATCTTGCTAGCGCGCTCCAGTAATTGGCTGCGCTCCTTGGCCGGCATGTAGGGACCGAGCACGATCAGCGTCTTCTGCGTAAGAGAGCTGTCCTCCTCGAAAGCGCCGATGACGTCGCTGACGAGATCGGCGCCATCGCCGCCGCCGCCCGTCGTCACCAGAATATAATCCTCGTCGGGCACATGTTCGGACTTCGTGCCCAAAGTGGAAACGCTGCGCTGCAGGAAGCCCACGAACTCCATCTTCCGGCGCACGCCCGCGGGAACATCGAGACCGACGAGCGGATCATGGAAATCCGGCGGACCATAGACCCAGACGCGATCGTAGAACTGATCGATCTTCTGCAGCACGTTATTCTTTTTCCATTCCGCTTCCAGCAGGTGTGGCGCGTCCATGACGTC
Source organism: Rhizobium sp. WW_1 (assembly GCF_003610155.1). Lineage (NCBI taxonomy): Bacteria > Pseudomonadati > Pseudomonadota > Alphaproteobacteria > Hyphomicrobiales > Rhizobiaceae > Rhizobium > Rhizobium sp. WW_1. The sequence continues at coordinate 334,901 of NZ_RAIN01000002.1, read as the reverse complement.
GCGCATGCCGAGAACAAGCGTCGTGCCGCGCGCCTTGAGATAGGTCAGCGTCTCCTCGACCTCACCCTTCAAGCCCATCGGCTCCTTGTCGACGATAAAGACATCGGGCTGGAATGTTTCGGCCGTGTGGCGAATGATCGACTGCCGCATCTTCAGCGTCTCCTGAAGCGCGACATGGCTTGCCATCGATGTGTACTCGCCGTCGCGCAGCTTGATGACGCTCGGCACCTTTACGAAATCCACGCGGGCACGATAATCGAATGCCCCGGCAATCGTTGCGCCGGAGATAATCAGCACGTTGAGCCCGCGATAGTCCTCTACAAGCGCGTGCGCGATCGTCCGGCATCGCCTGAGATGGCCGAGACCGAACGTATCGTGGCTATACATGAGGATTCGAGCATCTTCTAAGCGCCGCTTCATAGGCAAAACCTCTGGGGGTGAAAGTTATACGCGGTGTGTCGGCAAACGACAGCCGCGGCCGCTTCTCGAATTGCAATCCTATCTTCGCCATTCACCCTGCTATTTGTAGGGATCGGCGGCATCGCGCAAGCCGTCTCCTAAAAAGTTGAACGCCAGAATGACCAAAATCACCGGGATCATGGGAAAAAGGAGCCATGGATAGAAGGCGATAACGCTGACGCTCCTCGCCTCGGTCAACAAAATACCCCAACTCGTGATGGGCGGGCGAAGCCCCAATCCGAGAAAACTGAGCGCGGTTTCACCCAAAATCATGCTCGGAACCGAGATGGTCGCGGTGGCAATCAGATGCGACATGAAGCCGGGCACGAGATGCCGGCCGATGATGCGTCGGGTGGGAGCGCCCATCAACTGCGCAGCGAGTACATAATCCTCCTCTCGCAGGGATAGCAGCTTTGAGCGCACGGCGCGGGCAAGGCCGGTCCAATCGAGAATGCCGAGAATGATGGTGATGCCGAAATAGACGATGATCGGACTCCAGCTCACCGGCATGATCGCCGCCAGCGCCATCCACAATGGCAGGCTCGGTAGCGATTGTAGCACTTCGATGACCCGCTGCACGAGCAGATCGAAGAGGCCGCCGTGATAACCGGCCAGGCCGCCGATGACGATGCCGAGCACGAAACTGATCGCAATGCCGATCAGCCCGATCGTCAGGGATATGCGCGCGCCGTAGATGATGCGCGACAGCACATCCCGGCCCAGACGGTCGGTTCCAAGCAGATACATTTGCCCTCCGACCGCCGGGCAGACCAGATGGACGTTCGAATCCACCAGGCCCCAGAAGCGATAGGCGTCACCACGACAGAAAAAGCGGATCGGCTGCACGTCTGAGGGATTTTCGGTATAAATCCGGCGCAGCGTGTCGATATCGAGCGTCATCTTGCGGCCATAGACGAATGGCCCGACAAAATTGCCCTTATCGAAAAAATGCACCATCTGCGGCGGCGAATGGATGTAGTCGACATTGCGGGTATGAAGCCCGTAGGGCGCGAGGAATTCCGCAATCACGATCATGCCGTAGGCCAGCAGCAGGAAGATTCCGGAGGCGAGCGCGAGCCTGTGCCTCCTGAACTTCCACCACATCAGCTTCTTTTGCGAAGCCATGTAGTAGCGCTGTTGGCCGGCCGACATGGTTTCGAACTGATCCGGATCGAAATCCGCACTCGATACGTAATGCTCCAGGGGGGCGCCTGGTTTGGGCAGGGATACGCTCACTTTGTACTCCTGCCTTGCAAGCGGATGCGGGGATCGAGAAAGCCGAGCGCGATATCCGAGATCAACACGCCGATGACGTTGAGGAAGGCGAGGAACATCAGAAACGAGCCGGCAAGATACATGTCCTGGCTTTGCAGGGCCCGTATCAGCATCGGGCCGGTCGTCTCCAACGACAGCACGATCGCGGTGATTTCAGCGCCGGAAATGATCGATGGCAGGATGGACCCGATATCCGCAACGAAGAAATTCAGCGCCATGCGCAGCGGATACTTCACCAGGGCCTTCAGGGGATGCAGCCCCTTGGCGCGCGCAGTGATGACATATTGCTTCTGCATCTCGTCGAGCAGGTTGGCGCGAAGACGGCGGATCATCCCCGCCGTGCCGGCCGTGCCGACGATGATGACGGGAATCCAGAGATGCGAAAGGATGGAGCGCGCCTTTTCCCAGCTCATCGGCTGCGAAAGATATTTCTGATCCATCAGGTGGCCGATCGACACGCCGAACCAGACATTGGCGAAATACATCAGAATCAGCGCCAGCATGAAGTTCGGAATGGCGATACCGAGCAAGCCGAGGAAGGTCAGCCCGTAGTCGCCCCAGCTGTATTGATGGGTCGCCGAATAGATGCCGATCGGGAAGGCAATCAGCCACGTCACCAGGATCGTCGTCATCGACACCAGAATGGTCAGCCACAAGCGGTCGCCGACGACGTCGGAAACCGGTAGCTGATATTCGAAGGAATAGCCGAAATCGCCGTGCAGCATCCCCGCGACCCAGTGGACATACTGGATCGGCATCGGTTGATCGAGCCCGTATTCATGGCGTAGATTCTCGATCTCCTGCAGGTTCGCCGTCTCGCCCTGGGCGCGCAACTCGGCAATCTGGCTTTCGAAGAAGTCGCCGGGCGGAAGCTGGATGATGGTGAAGACCAGCATCGAAATGACGATCAGGGTCGGGATCATCACGGCAATGCGCCAGAGGATATATCTAAGCATTGCGGCGATCCTCCTTCATCCAGAAGGTATCCGGCATGTAGATGCCGAGATAGCAGGTCGGATCGAAGCCGTAGAGCGCCTTTTCCGGCACGTTCTGCATCCGCGCCGAATGGACGATCGGCTGCAGCGTGGCATTGATGAGGCCGATGGAAAAGACCTGATCCGTATAGATCGACAGCATCTCGTGCCAGATCTCGGCGCGTTCGAACGAGGAGGCGGCGGTTCCCCATTCGCGAAGCAGCTTGACGAGTTTGGCCGCCTCCGGAACATCTGGCGCGACGCCCTGCGTCTCGCGCGAGAGGTAATACATGCCCCAGAGCGGCCATTGCATCTGGTCGTCCTGGGTCGGGGCCAACTCGGCCGGGTTCATGTCCGCCGTCGGCACGCCGTTGTCGAGCCCGTACCAGAGCGACATCAAGATACGGCCGCCCATGGCGCGGCTGCGGAAGATGTCGCGCTGCGACACCCGGGTGAAAAGAGCGATGCCGACTTTGCGCCAGTGATCGGTGACCAGTTCCAGAACATCGGAATCCAGCGTGCTTTCGCCGGGAGTCTCGACCGTGATCTCCATCCGCCGTCCATCCGGCAAAAAGCGGATACCGTCCTCATCGCGCTTGGCAAGGCCGGCGGCGTCGAGGAGAGCGTTGGCCTGATCCGGATCATGGGCGACCCAGGCGGAGGCATATTCCGGCTTGAAGAGCGGGCTGTCAGGCAGGACCGTATCGGCGCTTTCCGTTCCCAGACCGTAAAAGACGGCCATGTTGACTTCGTGACGGTCGATCGCCAGCGACAACGCTCTGCGTACCCTCACGTCGCGCAGGACATCCCTCCAGACGGCATCGGCGCTATTCAGATTCGGAAAAAGCGCAACGCGGGAACCGCGCGCCATCTTCCATAGATCGACCTTGATCGGATAGCGCTTCTCCGCCTCCTTCAAGAAGGTATAGTCGTTGAAATCTATGCCGGTTGCCTGCAGGTCGCTCTCACCCGCGCCGGTCTTGGCGGCAATGATCGAAGAAGAGCTGATATTCAGGATCATGCGATCGATATAGGGCAGTTGCCTGCCGTTCTCGTCCACACGATGAAAATAAGGGTTACGCTCGAAGACGAATTGCTCGGCCGGCGGCGCGGTCGTGTTCTTCCAGGGATCGAGGACAGGCAGATTGGGGTTTTCCGGCCTGTAGGAGCGGGCCATCTTGATGTGAAGATCCTGCCATTTCTTCACTCGGCTTTCCTTCATCAGCGAAGAAAGGCGAATGCTGTCCTGATACTTCTTATGGAACTGCTTCAGGTAGTGCGCCGGCCCGGCGATGACGAGCGGCTGCGGCGCGGCGAGAATCGGCAGAAAATTGGGATTTGGATCATCCCAGGAATAACGCACCGTCAGTTCGTCGAGCAGCTCGAAGCGCGGCAGGCTGCCATGTGGGCGCAGCTCCAGAGCGCCCCCGCCCGGCGTCAGCTCCTTGTTGAGAATGACGTCTTCCCACCAATAGCGGAAATCATAGGCCGTGAAAGGTTGCCCGTCCGACCACTTGTGTCCGGCACGCAGTTTGAAGGTGAAGACCATGTCGTTGACGGAGGTGAAGGATTCCAGAATATCCGCCTGCAGCGACAGCGTGCGGTCATAACCGACGAGACGGGCATAACCATAGATCGTCATGAAGCGGATATCGTTCTGGCTGCCAATGATGGTGCGCACGGAGCCGCCATAATGCCCCGGCGTGCGCCCCATGGCCGCGACGTTGACGATACGCGGAAATTTCGGCAAGCGCCTGGCGAGATGCGGCAACTGGCCGGCCCTCAGCCAATCGGCAAGATATTCCGGTTCATTATCGACGTCGGCCGCAAGAACCGGCTGGGGCAAAACGGTAGAGGCCAGCAGGCCTAGAAAGGCGCGGCGATTGATCATTTGCGCAGCTCCTGGACACCGAGACCGCGACGGGCACGTACGAAATGTCCCCCGCCCAGATCGGCATAGGCCAGATCTCCATCCGCTCCCTCGGAGAATTGCGGCCCCCATTTCTGCTTGGCTGCGGGACCTTCATTGTTGAGGACGGAGAAATCCAGCGGCCGGTCGAGATCGGGGAACGGCACTGCCGCAAGCAACGAGCGTGTGTAGGGATGAACGGGATCGCGCAGGATGATCTCGCGCGGCGCGATTTCGACGATGCGCCCCCGCGCCATCACCGCAATCCGGTCGGCCATGTAATCGACCACGGCGAGATTGTGCGAAATGAACAGATAGGTCAGACCGAGCTCTTTCTGCAGGTCTTTGAGGAGGTTCAGGATCTGCGCCTGCACCGACACGTCGAGCGCCGAGACGGGTTCATCGAGGATCAGAAGCTTCGGCCCCAGCGCCAAAGCGCGGGCGATGCCGATGCGCTGGCGCTGGCCGCCGGAGAAGCTGTGCGGATAGCGGCTGAGAAAATGCTTGTCGAGGCCGATCGCCTGCATCAGCGCCTTGACCTTTTCCTTGCGTTCAGCGCTGTCCCCATGCCCATGGATTTCCAGGGGCTCGCTGAGGATGTTGCGAATGGTCATGCGCGGCGAAAGCGAAGAGACCGGGTCCTGGAAGACCATCTGGATCTTCGTGCGCAGATCCATCAATTCATCGCGCTTGACGGCGAGCACATCGATCTTGCCGCTGCCATCATCGAAGCTGACAGACCCGCTGTCGGCCGTGACGGCGCGCATCAGGATCTTGCTCACCGTCGTCTTGCCGCAGCCGCTTTCGCCGACCAGGCCAAGACACTCGCCGCGGCGGATATCGAAGCTGACATCGTCGACCGCGCGGAATTTCGTGCCATCCCGCCTTCCGAATAGCCCTCCGGCCTTCGACGTGTAGGTCTTGGTCAGGTTGCGCACGCTGAGCAGGACATCCGGCGCTGTCCCTGCCGCAGCCGCCGCGCGGTTACCGATCAGCTTCGTCTTGCCGGAGAAGGTGCCGAGATTGACGGGAACGTCCCGCAAGGATTTCAACCGCTCTCCCGGCTTCATGTCGAAATGCGGCACCGCCGACATCAGCGCCTTCAGATAGCGATGCTGCGGCTGACGGAAGATCGTTTCGACCGGCCCCGCTTCCATGATCTCGCCGTGATAGATGACCACGACCTCGTCGGCCATGTTCGCGACGACGCCGAGGTCGTGGGTGATCAGCAGCATCGCCATATTGAATGTCTGCTGGAGATTGCGCAGCAGGCCAAGAATCTGGGCCTGGATAGTGACATCAAGCGCCGTCGTCGGCTCGTCTGCGATCAGCAGTGCCGGGTTGCAGATCAGCGCCATGGCGATCATCGCGCGCTGACGCATGCCCCCGGAGAGTTCGAAAGGATACATGTCGAAGGTGTGAACCGGGTCCTGGAAGCCGACGAGGTTCAGCATCTCCTCGGTCTTCTCGCGCAACTCGGCTCTGCTCATCCCAAGGCTGTGAATGCGGAGCGCCTCGCTGATCTGGTCGCCGACCGTGTGTAACGGCGACAGCGAGGTCATCGGCTCCTGGAAGATCTTCGCCATGCGCGCGCCGCGCAGCCTGCGAATTGCGGCACCGTCACGCGGCAGCTGCAGAATATCGGTCGTCTGGCCGTCGAGCGGATCGGTGAAAAGAATTCGACCGGTCGCCTTCGCCGCCGGCGGCAAAATACCCATGATCGACTGGCTGATGATCGACTTGCCGGAGCCCGATTCGCCGACAAGGGCTGTCACCTTGCCGGGAAGCACTCTCAAGCCGGCATTCTTGACCACGCGCAGGCTGTCCCCGTAAAGCGAGAACGAGACGTCGAGGTTCTCGATACGCAGTAGATCAGTCCCTGACGCCATACATATTACTTCCCGCTCACATGACCTTTGTGGCCTTACAAGGCACACTAACGTAGGCTATAACGGGTGTCTAGCTGGTCAAAGCAATGCCGCCACTGTAAAAAAACTGTCGTCTTTCCAGTGATATATCGGCTTATGCTGAAGCGTAGGGTGTCTACGGTTGCGGAGTGACGTTTTCGACTTGAAGACGGCCCTCGAACTTCTTGGCATCCCTGTGCAGGAGAATGACTTGTTCGGCCTCGGACAGGCTGTCAGCCGCCTCTTCCTGGAAGATCTCCAGCGCGCCATTCGCCGCTGCCGCGGCTTTCGGGGAAACGACGGTGAAGCGCTGCCGCACGCCGCGCAGCTTTTCTTCCCCAAGTTTTCCCCATTCGCAATCGGTGTAGCTGGAGAAGGCCTGACTCGCGACGACCTCGGTCGAATACTTCTTGGTCAAGGATTGCAGCCGTTCGACCTCGTTGACCGCCGCGCCGAAGGCCGAAAACGTCAATCGATCCTTCAATCCGACGTTGCCGAACATAACGTTGCCGACATGGAGGCCGATCCCATAGCGCACTTCGCTCAGATTGCGCGACTGGCGATCGACGTTCAACGCTCTCATTCGGCGCTGCGCCTCGAAGACAGCCGAAAGCGCAGCCTCGCAAGCCACCTTGGACGGGTCCTTGTGCCGACCGCATGGATAGACGGCAAGAAACCCATCCCCGAGAAAGCTCATGATCTCGCCGCCGTTACGATTGAACGGCGCTGCAATCGCGTCAAAAAACTCGTTCAGCGTATCGATATAGGCCTGACGCCCTTCCTTCTCGGCATAGACGGTGGATTGCCGCATGTCGCCCATGACGAGCGCCGCCCGGATCGTCTCGCCGTCGCCGCGGCGGATCTGACCATTCAGCACGCGCTTTCCGGCATCACCGCCGAGATAGGTGGTCAGCATATTGTTGGCGAGCCTGCCGAGTACCGCCATCTTCGCGGCCATCGCCAGATGGTTCTGCATGCGCATCAACGCGCCGATCATGTCCTCACTGAAGCCGCCGATGCCGTCGGTCGACCAGGAGCCCATCATGCCCTGCACCGAACCGGCGCCGAAGGTCTGCACGAAGGCCATGTAGTCTGTCACCTTCTCCCTGCGTAGATCCTCGAAAATCGGAAACTCGACGGTCCCGTCGGCCTCGATCCGGCGACGCAGGTGCTGAAGATTGTTGGAGAGAAGATAATAATAGGGGCTCTCCATGAAACGTTCCGGCTTCTCGTTGACATGCCGATAGCCCTCAATCGTCAGGCCGCCGGCGCGCCGCCAGGTAAATCCGAGCGCGTCATAGAGCGGATGGAGCATAGAGAAGGTCAGATGTACGCGATTGAGCGGCATACCCGTTGCTGCCATGCGCTCGCAGAAACCTCGAACGATGGTCTCAAGGTTTTCGCCCGTCAAAGCAGCCTGCGTCAGCCACTCCGCTACCTTATCAAGAAGAATATCGGAAACACTCGAATGAATAGTCATTATTCCCGCGGCCTATCTTGCAACGCCTGATGTCTCGGCCCGATCATGGAGCACCGTAAACACCGGCCGCCATGCCCTGGATTTGTCGCCTGCCGATCAAGGCTGGATGAAACAATCACGCAACGGCACCGACACGTTTCCCTGCTACCCTTGGATCGTGCGGACACCAAAAAACTCAACTGCACTTCCTCACGCCCCCGCTCGTGAAATGCAGTAAAAACAGCCACCCCGATCGGCGGCTCTCGTTTTGTTCTCTTTCAGATAAGGCGCATATGCAGCTGAAACAATGGTCAAAAACAAAATGGGGCGATAAAAATCGCGGCTGCAACCAATAGCCAGCTGCACATTGCGTCTATTATCACGTGCCCGCGGCAAGCGCAGGCGGCCGCTTTTGCCGCAATGCCAGGGCCGCCATCGCATAGCCGCCGCTCGCCCCGTCGATGAAATGCATATGATCGCGCATAAGTGGGGTCGGCACGAAACAGGTCATCAGTGCGCTGTCCTGACGATGCAGGCCAAAGCGAGAGACGCCGTCCGCCTCGGCCTGGCGCAGACGCGCCTCGATGCGCTCCAGATGCGAGACGTCCACATCAATCGTCATTTTCAGACCATCGTCGAACTTTCGGAAATCGGAATTCGCCGCGAGATCGCGCCGGTAGATCTTGGCATCGAAAGTTGCGGTCCTGACGCCGAACCTGTCGAGAAGCCACACAAGGGCGATCTGGGCGTCGATTGCAAGCTTGCGCCACCAGCGATTGGCTGGGGACGCCAGGGCGCGCGCCTCCATCTCGACGCCTTCGAATATCAGAGCCGGTGTCGGGCCCTCCTCCGGCACGGGGTGGCTGTCGCGGCTCTGCTCTGCAGAAATGGCGATAATATCCGCGACCAATTGCTGAAACTTCGGACCGTTTCCTTCGTCGCCGGGAATGGCGATGATCGAGACGATCTCGCCATTCTGCGCCTCGATCGGATTCCATCGACAGGAAAGGCCCGTCAGATCAGGTTCCACCGTTGCCGAAAGAGGTTCGACGATGAAGCGGCCCGCCTTCATCTGCCGTTCCGCCCAGCTCGTCCCGCCGCCGGAAAACATGGCGTAGGAAACATGGTCGCTCGGGTTGAAGCGCGCGACCCGCACGTCGAGCCCCTCGCCGCGTATGGCGTTCAGCGGCACCAAAGCCGTGCGCAGCTCGAGCTGCAATTCCGCCATCACCCAGCCCCGTACCGCCGCAAGGGCTCGCCGCGCCCGCTCCTCGCCGGAAGGCGGGACGGCCACCAAGGCGCCATCTCCGCCGAAGGCAAAGGGATAGTCGCCTCTGTCCAAAGCATTGAGCACGGCGGAAATCACGCTGGCGCCTGCCATGTTGACCGACTTGTAGTGGCCTGCGGCAATCGCCTTCGTCGAACTGACGATATCGGCAATCGCGATCAGCCAGTCATCCGGCAAAGGTCGGTAATTGCCGCTGTCGGTCACTCCCTCGAAACGGTTGAAACCTGCAAGCTTATGGAAGAAATCATCATTGGATGGCTCGGCCATGATATCCCCCGCATTGAGCGCCGCGACAATCTATCCCTACAGCAAATGCATCGAAAAGCCAGCGGGCGGTCGACGCCGCGCTGTCGGCCGTGCTACGCCCACCAAGGGAGAGGCACAAGACACCAAGGATACTTCAAATACGATGAGCCGCCTGGATAGTTTCATTCGCCGCCTAAGCGCACAGCGCGACATCCTCAATGGCGTTGCCGACGAGGTGAGAGCACTCGATGGCCCCGTGCTGGAACTCGGCCTCGGCAATGGCCGTACCTTCGATCATCTGCGCGAACTCTTTCCCGATCGCCGCATCGTCGCCTTCGATCGAGCGGCCAATGCCTACGGTCCTTCCATGCCGACGGCCGACAATCTCGTTCTCGGAGAGATCAAGGAGACGGCGAAGACCTTCGTCGGCGCGAATGCATCGCTTGCCCATGCCGATATCGGCACCGGCTACGAAGACAAGGATGCGATAACGCTGACCTGGCTGCCGGAGATCATGGCCGGTGTTCTCGGCGCCGGCGGCCTTGCCGTCAGCGGCCTTCCTCTGGAACATCCGGCTCTGCAGCCGCTGCCTCTGCCCTCGACCGTCAAGGACGGGCGTTATTTCATCTACCGGCGTAAATAGGTTCAACGCAGAAACAGAACGTCGAACTGTTCGCCTTTGGTGGGCAGCTCGGCTACCTTCATGACCTGTTCGCCGCCTTCGAAGAAGGCGAGACATTCGCTATAGTGCCTGGCAAGATCGGCAATGAAGCTTCTCGTCTGGTCCTCGCCGTAGAAGGCTGGCGTGAATTCCATGTAGAGCGGCACCTTGCGGGCCATCAAAACCTCCATCGAACGGCAGGCAACCGGCTCATAGCCCTCGATATCCATCCAGATCAGCCCGACATCGTCAGGATCGATACCCGCCTGCGAAAGGATATCCGCGACGGGCCGTACGGGAACCGAGATCCTCTCGTCGGTCGGGCTTTGCCGCAATGCGCTGCTTTTGCCGTGGTTCTTGTGGTTGAGATAGAAGTCGAGCTGGCCCTCGCGATCGCCGGCGGCGCAGTTGACCACCGTTACCATCTCCTGCAGATCATTATCGGCGATGTTGACCGCCAGCAGACGGAAATTGCGTGGGTCAGGCTCGACGCTGACGATGTGGGCATAAGCGCCACTCAGGGCGAAATAGCAGGTCTGCGTGCCGATATTGCCGCCGAGCTCCAGAAGCGCCGAGCCCTTGCGCAGCAGGCCGCGCTCGCGCAGCACGCTCAACAGCCGATCGACATGGTCGCGCTCGAAGTGCCCCTTGCGGAACACCTTGCGGCCGATATAGTCGGCCGGTGAGAAGCTCAGAACGTGATCGCCGCAATCGACCGTCATCGTCTTCACGCGGGGGCCGAGCGCACTGACCAGAATGTCGCGGCCAAGCCTCGTGTCGAAGAGGCGCGTCGCCATCGCATCCCGCTTGCGGCGAAAAGCTCGTTTCCAGTATTTTCTCGTGAGGATCTTGCGGTCGAACATGAACGCCATCCCTACACCAGCGCCTCTGCATTGCAAACAGGAGGGATCGGCGATACCCGTCCCTCGACATCAGGCGAAATGGCTGCTCGCCTCCTTCGAGACAATATAGACGCGCAAGGGCTCGCCACGACCTCGAACGGCGATCTCGCGGCTTTCGGTGCCGGTGATGTCCGTTTCCGAAAGTTGCGCCACCGGCTCCGAGAAGACGAGTGCCGTGTTGAATTCCTTGGCAACGCTTTCGAGACGGCTCGCGACATTCACCGTATCGCCGATCGCCGTCACGTTCTTGACGCTGCCGTAGCCCATGGAGCCGACGACGGCGAGGCCGGTATGGATGCCGATGGCGATTTCGAGGGGTGCCGCCAGCTCGTCGGCCAGTTCTTCACCGAGCTTGTCGATCTCCCGGATGATCGCCGCCGCCGCCTTCAATGCCTGACGATTGGCCTCTTTCGGCGTCGTGCGAAGGCCGAACAGCGCCATGGCGCCATCGCCGATGAACTTGTCTATCCGGCCGCCATTTTCCTCGATAACGCGGCCGACGATGGCAAAATAGCGATTGAGGAGGAAAACGATGTCGAATGGCAGGCGCGATTCCGTCAGCGATGTGAAATGGCGGAGATCGCAGAAGAAGACGACAATCTCACGTTCGCGGCCCGGACTTGCGGCTTGCGTATAGACCGGGATCGTCGCCTCCGCCATCGGCGTCAGCAAAGGCACGACGCTGATATTGCCCGTCGGGCGCAGCTGGCAGGCAAGTCGGACATCCGGCGTTGCGCCAATCCGGTTCAAGGTCTTCTGCTCCAGCGGCTCCGGCGGCGGCAGGTTTTCGGCGCCTTCGATAATCTGCACGCGGCAGGTCGAGCATTGCCCCTTGCCGCCGCAGACCGAATAATGCGGAATGCCGCCAAGGCGGCTTGCTTCAAGCACGCTGTAACCGCGCGGGGCATTGACGACCTCGCCGCCTGCATAGCGGATGGCGACCTGATATTGCCGCTCCCGCAATCTGCGATGCACCCGAAAGGCGAAAAGACCGACGAGCGACAGACTGAAGGCACCATAAAAACCGGCGCGATAAGGCCATATGGCCGCCGCCATCTGATCGCCCGGCACGGAACCGAACTCGCCGAAACTCCGCACGTCGCTGTAGTAACCTCCGGGATAGCCGCGCTCGTCTTCCTGCGCGACTTCATGCTTCACGGTCTTGCCCATCGCGGCAAAGCCGAGCAGGGCGAGAACCGGCAGAACGATTGCAAGCGACAGCATGACGGGGGCAATCGCTGTGTACCAGGGGCGATAGCGCAGCCAGAAATGAACTCCGATGCAGCCGTGAAGCCAGACGATCACAAGCACGACCGCCTGGCGCAGGCCGCTGAGGGGCCAAACGACCCACAGATTGCGCACGATCGTCTTGTAGGTGTCGTGGTAGCCATAGACCTCGTGGATGACGCGCGTCGAAACGATGTGGTCGATCAGGAGGAGAGGTACCAGCAGTCCGGTGAGGATTTGAAAGGCTTCCCCCGGCGGCATGACCAGGGTCCGTCGCCTATAGAGCATTCGCAGCACGAGCAGGATATGGAGGATCAGCGACCCGTAAAGAAGCACGGTTCCGATCGGATTGCGCCATATGGCCATGAACCAATGTTGCGCGCGTTCCGCCGTGCCGAGCGAAATCAGCCCTAGGGAATGATTGGCCAGATGCATGATCACGAAGGCAAAAACGATCAGACCTGAGCCAAGACGGAGCTTTCGCACAAGGCGATCGGTAATGATTGGCTTTCTTGCCTCGATGGTCATCAAACCCAATGTATATTGCCCGTTCACAACAGGTGGGAAAACGGCTATCGCCTATTCATCTAGCCGCAACGCCGCACGCTGTCGAGGATGCGGCTTTTTGAAGCAGGGACCTTATTGTCACGCAACCGGTCGGAATTCGGGCAATCCTCTCACAATTCAGGCTCCTACCATCACTTAATCGTCAACCATGCGACGACACCATGAAAATCGCCTTCTACGCTCCATTGAAGTCCCCCCACCACCCGGTCCCGTCAGGTGACCGGCTGATGGCACGACAGATCATCGCGGCGCTGGAGATGGCGGGGCATCGGGTCGAAGTCGCTTCCGAATTGCGCAGCTTCACACCGACCCCGGAAGCCGGTCAGCGCATCGAGATCGCCGGACAGGCGCAAAGCGAGACGGGCCGACTGCTCGAACGCTGGCGGTGCGAGACTGCGCCGGATCTTTGGTTCACCTATCATCCCTATTACAAGACGCCCGATCTGATCGGCCCATCCGTCGCCAGACGCCTGCGCATTCCCTATGTCACGGCGGAGGCTTCCTATTCGCGCCGCCACGATGAAAACGGATGGAGCGAGAACCAGCGCCTCATCGCGGATGCCGTGCGGCTAGCCGCCGTCAATCTGTGCTTTACCGAACGCGACCGGATCGGCCTCCTAGATGCTATTCCAGATGGCCGTTACGAACGTTTCCTGCCCTTTATCGATACTACGCCCTTTGCACGCTCCATCTCCGATCCGCGTCAGCTGATTGCCGTGGCGATGCTGCGCAAGGGTGACAAATTCGACAGCTACACCATGCTGGCAGGCGCCCTCGATCGCATCCGCGATCGGGACTGGAAACTCACCGTCATCGGCGACGGGCCGATGCGGACCGAAATAAAATCGCTGTTTTCCACATTCGGCGAAGACCGGATCACCTGGCGCGGCGAACGCAGCACTTCCCAGATCGCCAGCGAGCTGGCAACAGCCGGCCTCTATGTCTGGCCGGGCTGCAACGAGGCCTATGGCCTTGCCTATCTGGAGGCACAGGCGGCAGGCCTGCCCGTTGTCGCGCAGGCTACGGCGGGCGTACCGGAAGTGGTGATGGCGGACAAGACGGGGCTCTTGACACCGGAGGGCGACATCGAGGCCTATGCCCACGCCGTCGCGCAGCTTCTGACCGATCCGGAAAGACGACTAGCGATGGCGAATGCGGCCCATGATTTTGTTCATCGGGAGCGTTCGCTGACGGCCGCGTCGAAACGACTGGAAACCATTCTTCGAAACCATCTGGGAGATAGCTATTATGAGCGATAGAACCGAATGGCAGCCCTTGCGCGACGAATTGCAGCGCTGGAGCGCGGCCGGACGAAAGGCGAAACTCTGGTTCCGAGACGACGATGCCATCGAGCCGACCCCTGCGCTCGACCGGCTGCTGTCACTTTCCGATCGTTTCGACGTGCCGATGACGCTTGCGATCATTCCCGGACCCTCGGGCGAACAGCTGGCCGAACGACTGGCGAGCGAGGGCCGCGTCACCGCCACGGTGCATGGCTGGACACATCAAAACTATGCGCCCGACGATACCAAGAAGCAGGAACTCGGCTTGCATCGGCCTCAGACGATCGTGCTCGACGAACTCCATCGCGGCTTCGACAAGATCAAGGCGCTTTATCCGCACCAGTTCGTTCCGCTGCTGGTGCCGCCATGGAACCGGATCGACGACGCGCTGTTGCCGCATCTCGCACCTTTCGGCTATCGCGCCGTCTCCGTTTTCGGATTGGCAAAGCAGGCGCCCATCGGCCTGGTCAACACGCATATCGACATCATGAGATGGCATGGCGTGCGTGGAGGCTTACCACATGCGGAGATCATCGCGCGTCTCGTGGAGGAGCTCCAGAATCGCTTCGATGGCAATGACGAGCCGATCGGCGTGATGACGCATCATCTCGTCCATGACGATCTTGCCTGGAGTTTCATCGCAGGGCTGTTCGAGGAGACGGCCGGCCATGCCGCCATCGAATGGCGGCCGGTCGGCAGCTTCGTGCACTAGCCCTGTTCCGATCGTTCGCGCGTCGCTGCCAGCCGTCAAAGCTGCAGCGACTGTCCGTCGAAGGCGAAGAACGCTTCCGGGAAGCTCTTCTGCGCCTCGCGCTGCATCTCGTCCAACTCGCGGTCGGTGCGACCGGGCGCATGATGGAACATGGCGAGCCGCTTGGCGCCGGCTTTCTTGGCGAGCTTGATGCCCTCCTGCCATGTGGAATGGCCGAAGCCGAGATATTTCTGCATCTCCGCTTCGAGATAGGTCGCATCGTAAATCACAAGATCGGCACCGGCCATCAGGGCGAGCGCTGCCTCATCGAGCTTGCCCGCGACGTGCTCGGTGTCATAGACCATGGCGATCACCCTGCCCGACCATTCGATGCGATAGCCGATGCAGCCGCCCGGATGGTTCAGCTTGGCCGTGTGCATCACGATGCCGGGATGCGGCTTCAGCGTATCGCCGGCTGCGAAGTCGCGGAAACTCATTTCGGCACGACAGATATCCGGTTCGACGGGGAACCAGGGCGGCCGCATGAACTGACCGATCAGCTGCCGCGTCGTCGTCTTGCCGGCCAGATGACCCGACCAGAGATCGACGCTGACGCGCGGGTCATAGATGGCGTTGAAGAAAGGCAAGCCGATGATATGGTCATAGTGCGAATGCGTGAAGAAGAGGTCGATATTGCGGACCCCCTCTTTCGCAAGCGACGCGGCCGCTTCACGCAGCCCGGTCCCGGCGTCGAATAAGATATGCCTGCCCTGATGTCGTAACTCAATGCACGACGTATTGCCGCCGTACCGCTCAAATTCCGGTCCCGATACAGGGATGCTCCCCCGCACGCCCCAAAATTTCAGCTCAAAACTATCGTTGTTCATGGAAGTTTTTACACCATTCCCCTTTCGGTCAAAAAAAGCACACTTTTGCTATCGTGCGAAGCCAGCAATTTCCAAAAGTGGTGCGGTAGTAAAAACTGGATCTCATCGGATGACCGACTCGGATCGCTGGACGAGGAGCCGCCAGCGGATCGCACAGACCTAATATAGGTACGACATGACAGAATAGATAAGGTGGGGGTATTCGCCGACGGCCTCGGCGGTTCCGATTATATTAATCGGAAATTAAATACGAACCTTAAAATGCGCGCGAAAGATCTCGGAGAAGCTTTCGCTCCCATCCTCGGCCTACAGGGTGGCGGCAGATCGCGCGGCTTGCTCGTAATAGCCAGACAATGTCCTGAGATGCGAGGCGATATCGGAGAGGCCGTCCTGCGAGAGACCGGAGACCTTGGTCGCCTCCACCAGCAGCCGCTCGCGAATTTCGGTATAGCGTTTCAGCGCATCGAGGCCCTTGTCGGTCACCCCAATCGTCTTTTCCTTCCCAGCCTTGCCGCTTTTGACGAGACCCGCCGCCTCGAGCTTCTTGATAGCGTAATTGGCCACATGCGTATCCTCGATATCGAGGACGAGGCAGAGATCGGCAAGCGTCTTCGGCCGGTCGCGATGCCGCACGGAATGAATGATCAGGATTTCGACCGGTGAAAGACCGGGCACACCGGCAGCCGCCATGCAGCGTACCAGCCATCGATTGAAGGCGTGGGAAAAGAGGATCGACCCGTATTCCAGCTCCGACAAAGCAGGCGAGCTGCCGCCGGCAAGATGGGCCGACGATACGATCAATTCACGCCGTTTGCTCTTTTCCTCGGACGTCACCTGAAAACTCCTTCGAACCGGATCTAGAGCGGTTCAGCTTTTCACGGAATCTCTGAACCGCTCTATCTCTTTGTTGTCTAGCAATTCCCGGACGGAAAACCGCTGCGCACTTTTCCTGGAATTGCTCTAGGCACTCGCAGATTCGACGGGCCAGGCGGTCGATGACCGCTCGGCTCCGGTATCATATGTCTATTCGTCGCGCTTTCCGTAGCCACCGCCCGTCGGAGTCACGACGGTAAATGCCTCGCCCGCTTCAAGTACGGTATGCGCCGAGCCGATCAGCTCCTCGATCGCACCGTCGTTGCGGCGGACATAATTGCGGCCGGTCTGCCCGGCTTCACCGCCCTTGACGCCGAAGGGCGCCACGCGCCGATGGCCGGACAGGACGGCGAATTCCAGCTTTTCGCGGGTGCGGATCGTGCGCTGCGTGCCGTTGCCCGCGTTCCACTTGCCGCGCCCGCCCGAGTTCGGGCGAATGTGGAAATCCTCCAGAACGACGGGGAACCGCGTCTCGAGAATCTCGGGGTCGGTCAGGCGTGAATTGGTCATATGCGTGTGGACGGCGTCGGCGCCATTGAAGCCTGGGCCTGCCGGCGCGCCGGAGCAGATCGTCTCGTAGTACTGATAGGCGTCGTTGCCGAAGGTCAGATTGTTCATCGTCCCTTGCGCTGCGGCGAGCGCCTCGACCGCGCCGAACAGGCAGTTGGTTACGGCCTGGCTGACTTCGACGTTGCCGGCAACGACGGCGGCCGGGTATTTCGGTGTCAGCATCGTGCCTTCGGGGATGATGATGCGGATAGGCCTCAGGCAACCGGCATTCATCGGAATATCGGCCTCGACAAGCACGCGGAAGACATAGAGCACGGCAGCGCGCGTCACCGGCTGTGGCGCGTTGAAGTTATCCGGGCGCTGCGCCGAGGTGCCGGTGAAATCGACCGTCGCCTCGCGCTTGTCCTTGTCGATCGAGATCTTGACGACGATCTTGCAGCCCTGATCCATCTCATAGCTGAATTCGCCATCCGACAGACGGTCGAGGACGCGGCGCACGCTTTCGGCAGCGTTATCCTGAACGTGACCCATATAGGCGTCGACGACATCTTCGCCGAACAGCGCGATCATCTTCTTCAGCTCGGCGACGCCCTTTTCGTTGGCGGCGACCTGGGCCTTGAGATCATTGATGTTCTGCGCAAGTGTGCGCACCGGATAGCGCGCGCCAGTCAAAAGCTTGGTAAGCTCCGCTTCACAGAAGCGGCCGCGATCGAGCAGCTTGAAATTGTCGATATAGACGCCTTCCTCCTCGATATGGGTGGCGAGCGGCGACATCGAGCCCGGCGAAATGCCGCCGATGTCGGCATGATGGCCGCGGCTGGCGACCCAGAAGCGGATACGCTTACCGGCATCGTCGAAGACCGGGGTGCAGACGGTGAGGTCGGGCAGGTGCGTGCCACCATTATAGGGCGCATTGATCAGGAAGACGTCGCCTGGATGAATGACGGCATTTTCGCGTATCGCGGTTGCGACGGACGCATCCATGGAGCCGAGATGAACCGGCATATGCGGCGCATTGGCGACCAGATTGCCTTCGGCATCGAAGACGGCGCAGGAGAAATCCAGCCGTTCCTTGATGTTGACCGAATAGGCGGTGTTCTGCAGCGTCATGCCCATCTGCTCGGCGATCGACATGAAGAGATTGTTGAAGATCTCCAGCATGACGGGATCAGCTTTGGTGCCGATGGCGTTGCGTTCGGGCAGAGCCTTGATGCGCTTGAGAACGATATGATCCTTGAGCGTCAGCTGCGCCTGCCAGCCATCCTCGATGACGATCGTCTGGTTCGGCTCGATGATGATCGCCGGGCCCGTGACTGTCTGGCCAGGCTTGATCGCCTGGCGCAGGACGACGGCCGCATCGTGGCTTTCGCCGTTCGAGTAGAAGGCGGTGCGCCTTGCTGCCCCGGCTTCGCCCTCTGCTGCGGCTTCAAGCTCGACCGCGATATCGGCAGCCGCGCCGCCGATCGTTTCGATTTCCACAGCCTCAACCACCAAAGGCTTGTCTTCCGCGACAAAGCCAAAGCGGCGCTTGTGCAGCGTCTCGAACTGGCTGCGCAGCCGCGCGGGATCATCGATCTCGGGGAACGTCGTCTCGACGGCGAGCAGCGTGTCGGTACCGGCATAGCGAACATGGGCGCGCTGAACCGTCTTGATCTCGACTGTCGCGACGCCCTGCGCTTCAAGCTCCGGCACGCATTCGCCGCGCAATTCGCTGCCGAGTGCCGCGATCGCTGCCGGTGCGGCATCATCAAGGGGAATGCCGAGCGCCTTCTGGCGTGTTGCCCTGATATCGGCAAGGCCCATGCCGTAAGCCGAGAGAAGGCCGGACATCGGATGCAGAAGAATGCTCTTCATGCCGAGCGCATCAGCCACCAGGCAGGCGTGCTGCCCGCCGGCACCGCCGAAGCAGTTGAGCGCATAGCGCGTCACGTCATAGCCGCGCTGAACGGAGATCTTCTTGATCGCCTCGACCATGTTGGCGACGGCGATGCGGATGAAGCCGTCGGCGACGTCTTCCGGGCTGCGGCCATCGCCGATTTCGGCTGCAAGCGCCGCGAACTTGGCGCGCACCGTTTCGACATCGAGCGGCTGATCCTGGTTGGGACCGAAGATGGAGGGGAAGAATTCCGGCAAGAGCTTGCCGGCCATCACGTTGGCGTCGGTGACGGCAAGCGGGCCGCCATTGCGGTAGCAGGCCGGCCCCGGAAATGCGCCGGCGGAATCTGGGCCGACGCGGAAGCGATCGCCATCGAAATGCAGGATCGAGCCGCCGCCTGCGGCCACGGTATGGATCAGCATCATCGGTGCACGCACGCGAACGCCAGCCACTTCCGTCTCAAAGGCGCGCTCATATTCGCCGTCAAAATGCGCCACATCCGTCGAGGTGCCGCCCATGTCGAAGCCAATGACATTGGCAAAGCCCGCCTGCTCGCCGGTCTTGGCAAGGCCAACCACGCCGCCGGCGGGGCCAGACAGGATCGCGTCCTTGCCCTGGAACATATCGGCCGCCGTCAGACCGCCCGACGACATCATGAACATGACGCGCGCGCCGGTACGCTCAACATCGAGCTCATCGCAGACCTGGCCGATATAGCGACCCAGCACCGGCGAGAGATAGGCGTCGATGACGGCGGTATCGCCGCGACCGACGAGCTTGATCAGCGGCGAGACCTCATGGCTGACCGAGACCTGCTCGAAGCCGATGGCTCGCGCGATTTTAGCGACCGCAGCCTCATGAGCCGGAAACTTGTAAGCATGCATGAAGACGATCGCGACCGAGCGATAGCCCTTGGCGAGGAGATCACGCAGCGCCACTTCTGCGGCCTTCTCGTCCAAAACAAGCTCGACGGTGCCGTCGGCAAGCACGCGCTCTCCGATCTCGACGACCTCTTCATAAAGCGCTTCCGGCTTGACGATCTCGGTCGCGAAGATCTTCTTGCGTTCCTGATAGCCGATGCGCAGCGCGTCGCGGAAACCCTTCGTCGTCACCAGGGCAAGACGTTCGCCCTTGCGCTCGAGCAGTGCATTGGTAGCGACCGTCGTGCCCATGCGGACCTCGCCGATCGCCCCCTCGGGAACCGGCTCGCCCTTGCCGAGGCCAAGATGGAGCCGAATGCCGTGCACGGCCGCGTCACGGTAAGCCTCGGGGTTCTCCGAAAGAACCTTGCGGGCATGGAGAGCGCCAGATGGATCGCGCCCGACAACATCGGTAAAGGTACCGC
Organism: Rhizobium sp. WW_1; assembly: GCF_003610155.1. Classification (NCBI taxonomy): domain Bacteria; kingdom Pseudomonadati; phylum Pseudomonadota; class Alphaproteobacteria; order Hyphomicrobiales; family Rhizobiaceae; genus Rhizobium; species Rhizobium sp. WW_1. The sequence continues at coordinate 314,562 of NZ_RAIN01000002.1, read as the reverse complement.
CGCGATCGATCCAGAAATCCCAACGACCCGAAATGTTCTCCGACAAACCCGCCTCCAGCAGCACGACGCCAACAACGATGATAATATATCGATAAATCGTCAACGTTTTGTCGTCAACCCGAATTGGATTGGATACCCAGCGAATTGAGCATGTCTCGGCATTCGCAGTTCTATGGTTACAATCGGGCTAATGGAGCGAATAGGCAATCAAGCAAGAACGACGAGCCTACACGCCGCCGTTCTTGCAGCTTTTCTGCGAATCTAATGTTTGAACCGCCGCTAAGCGCCTTAGCTTTTGGCAGCGTCGATAATCAAGGCAGCAACCTCTACCGGATGCGACGCGAGAGAGGCATGGCTTGCATTGAGCTCGATCTGCTTCACCGGATTCATGCGTGCCGCCATCATCCTCTCATTGTCTGGATGAATCATGCGATCCGCCGTGGACACCTGATAATAGCAGGGTTTCTTCCTCCAAGCCGGGTCGGAAACGGTATTGCCGAAGGTGCTGCCAAGCGGCGCTTTCTGCGTTACGGCCATGACGAGGGCTTCATCCTCCGTCAGATCCTGGCAGAAGCTCTCGCGAAACTTATCCTGCTTGATCCAGAGATAGCCGTCGCTGTCGGGAGCGATGTTTTCAAAGGCGGCCGGAGGCTTTGCCTGGCTGATGCCGCCGGCGCTCTCGCCGGCATCCGGCGCGAAAGCCGCGATATAGACGAGAGCCTTCACATTCGGCAGATCTCCCATTTCGGTGATGACCTTGCCGCCGTAGGAATGTCCGGCAAGGACAACGGGGCCGGAAATTTGCCTGACCATCTGTCGGGTACGTTCGGCATCGTTTGCCAGAGATGTCAGCGGGTTTTCGACCGCGTGCAGATCGTCATAGCCAAGTCGTTTCAGCTCTAGGATAACCTTCGACCAATGAGCCGCCCCACCCCAGAATCCATGCACCAATACGATAGCAGGTTTGTCAGACATTATCTTCCTCCCAGTATCAAAGGACAACAGGCCCCTGGGTGCGGCACCGCGAAAGCGATGTCGTCACTATTGCCTCTCGGCCGGCTTATGCTTTGCCAAGTGCGATCCAGGGGAGTAAAACGATAGGCCTCGGCCCAAGAATACGTCAACTTCTCATTGGTTGCTTAATGTTAATGCAAGCCACCAACGCCGAGTAGACTCTCGACCGCGTGATGATCCCGCGCCAGCTCTTCGGGTGTGCCCTTCCAGGCAAGCCGGCCACGCTCCAGAATGATGACGTCGCTTGCAAAGTCGAGCGCGCTCTGGATGCGCTGCTCGACCAGCAGGATCGTCATGTCGCCCGTCTTGGCGAGCGTGGCGAAGGCGGCCATCAGCTCCTCGCAGATGACCGGGGCAAGTCCTTCCAGCGGCTCGTCCAGAAGCAGGACCGAGGGGCGCCCGAGGATCGTGCGGGCAGTCGACAGCATCTGCTGCTCGCCGCCGGAAAGCTGGCCACCCAGATTGCGGCGGCGCTCCTTCAGGCGCGGGAACATGTCATAGGCCTCTTGCAGGGCGCTCTTCGGACGCGCCTTCAGACCGACGGAGAGATTCTCTTCCACCGTCAGCGTCGGAAAGACATCGCGCGTCTGCGGCACATAGCCAAGGCCCTGATGGGCTCGCCTCGCGCTCGGCAGGCCGGCAATATCTGCAGAGCCAAGCCGGATGCGGCCATCATAGCGGCGAGTCTGGCCGGCAAGCGTTGCAAGCAGCGTGCTCTTGCCCATGCCGTTGCGGCCGAGCACGGCAAGACGGCCACCGGCCGGCACGGAAAAGGAAACTCCTTCCAATACCCGCGTCGGCCCGTAACCGGCCGACAGGTTTTCGACTTCAAGCGGCGTGGCCGGCATTGGCGTAGCTCCCGAGATAGGCTTCGCGCACACGCGCATCCTGTGTCACGTCTTTCGGCGAACCGTCAAAGATGATCGTGCCGGCGGCGAGCACCACCACACGCTTGGCGAAGCGGAAGACGAGATCCATGTCATGCTCGATCATCAGCACGGCGAGATCGGCGGGCAGATCCGCCAGCGCCTGCTCGATGCGGCCAGTATCGCTCTGCGGCACGCCGGCGGCGGGCTCGTCGAGCAACAGCACCTTCGGCTTCAGGGCCATGGCAACGGCAATCTCCAGCAACCGCTGTTGGCCATAGGCGATCTCGCTGACCTTGCGATGCGCAAGGGTCGCAAGACCTAGCGTGCGGAGCAATTCCTCCGTTTCGGCCATGACGTCGGCCATGGACAGAAAATTGCCGAACATGCGGCCGGAACGGCCCGTCCGCTGCAGTACCGCCATGCCGATATGCTCGGCGGGCGTCATATCCTGGAACAGCCGCGTCACCTGGAACGAGCGCACCAGCCCGCGCCTGACACGGCCGATGGCATCGACCTTATTGACGTTGTGTCCAGCGATGCGGACCTCACCGGAATCGGCAGGCAGATTGCCTGTTACGAGGTTGACGAAGCTGGTCTTGCCGGCACCATTCGGGCCGATCAGAGCGACACGATCTCCCGGCGCCATCGACAGGCTGACATTGTTGGTAACAGTCAGACCGCCGAACGCCTTTTTCAGATTGATGACCTCGAAAATAGCGCTCATGTCCTTGCCTCCCGGCGGCGAGCCAGGTAGGCGGCGGCGGTGCCGTAGATCCCCTTGGGCGCGAAGAGGACGACGAGGATGAGAAGAGCGCCGACAAGCGTCAGCCAGTGGAAGGGATTGGCGGCAGAGACGTAATCCTCGAACAGCATGAAGATCAACGTGCCGACGAGCGCGCCAAACAGCGATCCCGTACCCCCGAGCACGAGCATGACCAGTGCTTCGGCAGATTGCGTAAAGGAGAGGCTGTCGAGGCCTACGACCTGCGTCGAGATCGCGGTCAACGCCCCGCCAACGCCGGCAACAGCGCCGGAAATTACATACATCTTGATCAGCGCCATCTTTGGCGAGGCACCCATGGCACGGATGCGCAGCGGGTCCTGGCGAATACCGCGGCAGAGCATGCCAAAGGGCGAGCGCACCAGAATTCGCAGCAGCACGAGCGTAATCAGCAGTAACGCCACGCCATAGATGTAGGCGGTATGCCCATAGAGATCGAATTCGAAGGTGCCGAATAGCGGATCGGCCGATATGCCCGACAAGCCGTCGCTGCCGCCTGTCCAGCTCGATGCCTTGTTGGCGAATTCGTGGAAGAGATAGATCAACGCGATCGATAGCACGAGTTGCGGCAATCCATGCGCTCTGAGGATAACGACGCCGCAGATCAGGCCGGCAACGGCGCCGGCGACGATGCCGGCAAGTGTCATCAGCAGGGGATCGTTGATGCCGTAATGGGCTGACACAATGCCGGCGGCATAGGCGCCCGCGCCGAACAGCGCGGCATGACCGAGGGTCGCGACGCCGCAATAGCCGGTGACGAGATCGAGCGAGAGCACGAGGAGCGCAATCGCGATCAGCCGGGTGAGGAGAGCGAGGTTGTCGGGAAACAGCAGGTAGCCGGCGGCAGCCACCACGACGATGACCGCGACCGCGATCAGGTCCTGTCCGAATGTACGATGTCTGGTCACGGTCGGCGCGGCCTCTCTTTCAAGGGTCAAAGCCATGTTACTTCATTCTCCCGGCAAAGCCGCGCGGGAAGACGCAGACGATGGCAATGACGGCCAGATAGAAGAAGAACTCTCCATATTCCGGCATGAGATAACGGCCGGTCGTATCGATGCACCCGAGAATGAGGCAGGCGAGCAGCGCGCCCGAGATGGAGCCGGCGCCGCCGACGGAGACGACGACGAGGAACGTCACCATGTAGCGCAGTGCATAGTAGGGTTCGACGGGCAGGAGTTCCGCACCCACGACGCCGCCGAAGGCTGCAAGCCCGACGGCAACGGCGAAGCTGACTGCGTAGACCACTTCCGTTCGCACTCCGAGCGCGGCCGCCATTGCGGGATTGTCGACGGAGGCGCGCAGCTTCACGCCGAAGGAGGTTTTCTCAATCGTGTACCACAATGCCAAAGCGACGATGAGGCCACAGACGATCGCGAAGATGCGATGGGTGCCGATGGTCCGAAAGCCGAGATCGACCGAACTTTGCAGGGCCCCGGGCAGCGGTATGGTCTTCAGGGTCGGGCCGAAGACATAGTTGGCAATGCCGATGATGCAGAAGGTGATGCCGATCGTCATCAGCACCTGTGTCAGCTCCGGCGCACCGTAGATGCGCCGATAGAGCAACCGCTCGATCGGAATGGATATGATGACCGTGCCGACGACGGCCAGGAGAACCGCCGCGCCATAGCCCAGTCCCAGGTCGCGCGCCGCATAGGACGCGATGTAGCCGCCGATCATAGCAAAGGCGCCATGGGCGAGATTGACGACGCGCATCAGACCCATGGTGACGGACAGGCCGATGGAGATGACGAACAGCACCATGCCGTAAGCGAGGGCATCGACTGCTATGCTGAGCACGGTTTGCATTGATATTGCTGGTCCGGTTGTTGTTGCGCGGCCGCTGTCGTCACGCGCCTGAACGGCAGCTCCCGCTCAGGCGTGTGACATTCAGGAGCGCTTACTTCGCGGCGGCAAGGCCGGGATCGCCCTGCTTTTCGAAGGTCTGGATTTCCTTGTTATAGTACTTGCCATCGCTGCCCTTGGCGACTTCGCGCAGATAGATGTTCTGCGTGATGTGCCGGCTTTCCGCGTCGATGGTGACCGGCCCGCGCGGGCTGACCCAGGACAGGCCCTTCACGGCGTCGACAGCCTTCTGCGCATCCTGCTTGCCGCCGGTCGCCTCGATCATCTTATAGATGACGTGCATGCCGTCGAAAGCGCCGACGGCCGGGAAGGTCAGCTCGGCCGGGTTGCCGATCGCCTTGTCGGCGGCGGCAACGAAGGCCTTGTTTTCGGGCGAGTCATGCGAAATCGCATAGTGGAAGGTCGTTTGCATGCCGAGCGCCGCGTCGCCAAGCGCCGGCAAATCGGATTCCTGCGTGAGGTCGCCAGGCGCGAAGAGCTTGATGCCGGCCGACTTCAGGCCATTTTCGTTGTAAGCCTTGACGAAACCAAGGGTCGTCGGACCGGACGGCAGGAAGGCGAAGACGCCCTGCGCGCCGGAATCCTTGATACGCTGCATGATCGGGCTGAAGTCGTTGGTCGACAGCGGCATGCGGATCGCCTGGACAACTTCGCCGCCCTGCTTCTCGAAGCCAGCCTTAAAGGCATTTTCAGCATCGACGCCCGGACCGTAATCGCTGACGACGGAGATGACCTTCTTCACGCCGGCGTCATAGGCGACCTTGGCGATCGGCGTCGAGGTCTGCCAGGTGGTAAAGGAGGTGCGCACGACGAGCGGGCTCTTGGTGACGATCGCCGAGGTCGCGGCATTGAAGATCACCATCGGCACGTTCGCCTGCTTGAGGATCGGCGTCACGGCCATCGCGTCCGGCGTGAAATAGAAGCCGGCGAGATACTGAACCTTTTCCTTGACCACGAGCTCCTGGGCCAGCGCCTTCGACTGTGCGGGATCGGCCTGCGGCACATCGCGGTAGATCACCTCCACCTCGTCATTGCCGACCTTCTTGCCATTGATCGCCATATAGGCGTCGATACCGGCCTTGAAATTCTTGCCCTGCAATGCGAAGGGGCCGGAAAACGGACCGATGACACCGACTTTGATGGTATCGGCATAGGCCGCGCCGCCAAGAGCAACAGCCGCGATGGCGGCCAAGACAAACCGTTTCATTCTTTCTCCTCCCAGCGGCTGTTTCTTGTGCCGCCCTTGATCGTTTAATTCCTGATCACCCCCAATTTCTCATAGGAAATGGTGATGTAAAATGAAATAAAGCCTTCCATCCATATTCATTTGGTTATGAATATCGACTGATACCTACTCCGTTGTCGTTCCCAGACGCTTGACCGAGCCGATCAATTGCAGGGCATGGCGAAGCGACGCCGCCGTTGCCACGACCATAGGCGGCAATAGCAGCCATTCCAATGTCCAGGCGGCGCCCGAACGTTCCTGCTCGTGCACGAGCGACTGATGGATGCCCGAAAGCTGCACCGCATTGAAACGGGCGAGCGTGACCAGCGTCTCGGCGGCAACCGGATTCTGTTTATGCGGCATGGCCGACGAGCCCCCGCCGCCGGCAAGCTCAATCTCGTCGCCCGCCTGCGCCAGCAGCGCCACATCCTGACCGATCTTGCCGAGACTGCCCGAGATCATCGAAAGCAATCCGGCCAGTTCGGCTATGCGCGCCCTCTGGCTTTGCCATTGCGGCTCATCCGTCAGGCCGAGCGCCTGCGCCAGCGAGCTCCTGATTTCGGCCGCTTGTGGCCCGAATTTTTCGAGCGTACCGGCTGCGCCGCCGAACTGCAGCGGGAAGGTCTCCTGCGTCAGCCGATCCCGATATTGATCGAGCGGGTGGCGCCATGCCCGTAGGCGATCAGATACGGTGATCGCGATCGCCGCCTGCATCCGGGTGTGGCCCATGAGCCTGTTCGATCCGAAACGCTCATCCAGTTTGGCAAGCGCGGACGAAACGGCGAAGAGACGGCCGCTCAGGATAAACGTCGCAGCCTTCAGCCGCATCATCAAGCTGGTGTCGATGATATCCTGGCTGGTGGCGCCGAAATGCACGTGCCTGCCCGCATCGTCGCCAATTGCCTTGCGCAGCTGCCTGACAAGATCAGGCACGACAACGCCATCCGACGTTGTTGCCGTCTTTAAACTCTGCAGATCCGGCTCGAAATCCGCGCAAACGTCGGCGATATGCTCCGCCGCCGCCTGCGGGATCACCCCGTGCTGCGCCTCGACCTTTGCAAGCGCCGCTTCAAAGGCAAGCATCGAACGAACATCGACCTTGGCGGAGAAATAAGCGGCAATCTCCTCGTCACCGAGAAGGCCTGACAGAAAGGGATGGTCGAAGGGAGAAACGCTCATGATCTATATATCGAGGAAAACAGTTTCCTTGTCGCCCTGCAAATGGACATCGAAGGTGTAGACCGAGCCTTCCTTGGCTGCAATCAGGGTCGCGACGCGATCCCTATGCTCGATGCGCGCAAGCAAAGGGTCTTCCGCGTTCGCGGCGGTCTCTTCCGGAAAATACATGCGCGTGTGCAAGCCGATATTGATGCCGCGCGCCACGATCCAGAAGGTGATATGCGGCGCCATCTTGCGGCCATCCTTGAAGGGGACGCGGCCGGGCTTGATCGTCTCGAAACGGAAAACGCCGTCGGTCGAATTCGTCGGACAACGGCCCCAGCCGGTAAAGTTCGGATCGGCGGTACCACGCAGTTCCGACGGGCTGTTGTAAAGCCCGGCGCTGTCGGCCTGCCAGATCTCGAGAACGGCATCCTTGACCGGCGCTCCGCCGCCATCGAGGACCCTGCCCGTCACGGTGATGCGCTCGCCAAGTGTCTTGTCGTTGACCATGGCGGAGCCGAGATCGCTCTCGTAGACGCCGCCGATCTCGCTATAGTTTGGCGTGAGGCCGATATGGACGTAAGGGCCTGCCGTCTGCGACGGCGTTTCCTTGAGATAGCCGAGTTCCTGTACCATCAATTGCCCTCCAGCCGGTTTTCGAACAGGGTCGAACGGCGACCGCGCAACACGATATCGAATTTATAGGCGCGGGCATCCATCGGGATCGTATTGCCCCAATCGAGCGGCGCAATCAGCTGCTCGATCGCCTCTCTGTCGGGGATCGTGCCGACGATCGGACATTTCCAGATCATCGGGTCACCCTCGAAATACATCTGCGTAATCAGCCGCTGCGCAAAGCCATGGCCGAAGACGGAGAAGTGAATATGAGCCGGCCGCCAGTCGTTGACGCCGTTCGGCCAGGGATAGGCGCCGGGACGGACGGTACGGAAAGCGTAATGCCCTCCGTCATCGGTGATGGCGCGGCCGCAGCCGCCGAAATTCGGGTCGATGGCGGCCAGATAGGTTTCCTTCTTGTGGCGGTAACGCCCGCCGGCATTGGCCTGCCAGAATTCGAGCAGGGCACCCGGAACAGGCCGTCCGCGCTCGTCGAGCACGCGGCCATGCACGATGATCCGCTCGCCGATGGCGCTTTCACCGGGCTTGGCGAAATTGTGGATCAGGTCGTTGTCGAGCTCGTTCAATATGGAATGGCCGAACACCGGTCCAGTGATCTCGGAGATCGTGCCGTCGAGCGAGAGCAATGCCCGCTGTGGGGACCGCAGGACCGAGGTCTTGTAGCCCGGCGCAAAGGCCAGCGGATGCCAGGCTCGATCTCTCGCAAAAAAGGCGCCCGTCTCGGGCTTGCTGTTGCTTCTATCGGACATGTCTGCCTCGCTTCATGCCGCCCTTTCGGCGTCCATCTGTTCAAAAACCTGCTTGGCGATCTTGATCGCGTGGTTGGCCGCCGGCACGCCGGCATAGATCGCCACATGCAGGAGCGCCTCGCAGATATCGTCGCGCGTAGCACCGGTGTTGCGCGTCGCGCGCACATGCATCGCCACCTCATCGTCCTGTCCGAGCGCTGCCAACAGCGCGATCGTCACGATGGAGCGCTCTCGGCGGGTGAGCGTCGGGCGTGACCAGACATGCCCCCAGGCTGCCTCGGTAATCAGCTCCTGGAAAGGCTGGTCGAACTCCGTCACGCCCTGTTGGGCACGATCGACATGGCTGTCGCCGAGCACGGCACGGCGCGTCGCCATGCCCTGCAGATAACGCTCGGACGGCGTGGCATTTTCATTCATGGGGCTTGTTCTCCACGCAGGACGACGTCGATGAAGGCACGGATGACTTCGGTCAACGCCTCGGGTTGCTCGACGCAGGGGATATGCCCTGCGTCCTTAATCACTTCATAGCGCGCATTCGGAATGAGCTTTGCCGTCGAGAGCACCAGCTCGGGCGGGGTCGAGCCGTCCTGATCGCCGACAATGCAGACGGTGGGCACGGCAATCTTGCCAGCGGCCTCGGTCAGATCGGCATCGCGAAGCGCGGCACATGTTGCGGCATAACCTGCGGCAGGCTGACGTGTCAGCATGTTGCAATAGCCAGCGAATGCGATGTTTTCCGGACGGCGGAAGGCGGGCGTGAACCAGCGCTCCATGACGGCATCGAGAATGGATTCGATGCCATGAGCTTCGACCTGTGCGATGCGGGCATTCCAGCTCTCGGCCGTGCCGATCTTGTGGGCAGTGTCGCAGAGGATCAGCGCCCGCACCAGATCCGGGCGCCGCTGATAGAGCGATTGCGCGATCAAACCGCCGACCGAAAGTCCGCAAATGATCGCATTCTTGACAGAGAGGAAGTCGAGCAGGCCGGCAAGATCGGTTGCATGATCCTCGATGGAATAGGGCATCTGGCCGAGGTCGGAGAGGCCATGGCCGCGCTTGTCGTAGAGCACGATGGCGAAATCGCCGGCAAGACGCACAATCACATCGCGCCAGATCCTGAAATCGGTACCCAGCGAATTGGCAAAGACAAGAACCGGCTTGTCGGCGGGGCCACCAATGATCTGGTAGTGGATCGTGACGTCGTTGATGCGGGCAAACTGCACTGGAAATCTCCTCGGGCGTGAGATTGGATGTATAATCTGGTTAGGTAAAATGATATTTCTGCGCTCTGCGATAACTCTGTGGTTATGAATTGTTATGCTCGACGCACGCATCAAATTCCGTCATCTGCAGACCTTTGTCGAGGTTGCGCGCCAGAAAAGCGTGATCAAGGCGGCCGGCCTGCTGAATGTCAGCCAGCCGGCGGTCACCAAGACGATCCGCGAACTGGAAGATGCGCTCGGCGTCGCCGTCTTCGAACGCGACGGGCGCGGCATCCGCATCACCCGCTACGGCGAAGTCTTTCTGCGTCATGCCGGCGCGGCCCTCACGGCCCTCAGGCAGGGTCTCGATTCCGTCTCGCAGGAGCGCTCCGGCGAAGCGCCGCCGATCCGCGTCGGCGCGCTGCCGACGGTTTCGACGCGGATCATGCCGCGGGCGATGGAATTGTTTCTGAAGGAGGAGACCTGGAGCCGTATCAAGATCGTGACAGGCGAAAACGCCGTCCTTCTCGAGCAGCTTCGCGTCGGCGATCTCGATCTCGTTGTCGGGCGGCTTGCAAGCCCGGAAAACATGACCGGCTTTTCCTTCGAGCACCTCTATTCCGAGCAAGTGGTCTTCGCCGTCAGGGCGGGACATCCGTTGCTTTCCTCCCGGCAATCGCTGTTTTCGGATCTCAACCGCTACACAATACTGCTGCCGACGCGCGGTTCGATCATCCGTCCTTTCGTCGAGAGCTTTCTGATCGCCAATGGCGCCGGCGGACTGCCCAACGAGATCGAGACGGTTTCCGACTCCTTCGGCCGCGCCTTCGTGCGTGCCAGCGACGCCATCTGGATCATCTCGGCCGGCGTGGTTGCCGGCGATGTCGATGACGGATTGCTGGCATTGCTGCCGATCGACACCAGCGAGACGAAGGGACCGGTTGGATTGACCATGCGCACCGACGCCATCCCCACCCTTCCCCTGTCGATTCTGATCCAGACGATCCGGGAAGCGGCAGGCGAGGTCGCGAGGAAACTCTAAAGCCGGCTCACAACGGCAGGCCGACATAATTTTCGGCAAGCGCTGTCGAAGCCGCGCGCGAATGGGTGAGATAATCGAGCTCGGCTTCCTGGATCTTCTGGTCGAAATCGTTGGTATCGGGAAAGCGATGCATCATCGTCGTCATCCACCAGGAGAAGCGCACTGCCTTCCAGACCCTGGCAAGCGCGCGAGCGGAATAGGCTTCCAGCGCGGCATTGGAGTGATCCTGATAATGTTCGGCGAGACCCGAAAACAGGTAATGCACGTCGCTCGCTGCCAGATTAAGCCCCTTCGCGCCGGTCGGCGGCACGATATGCGCGGCATCGCCGACGAGGAAGAGACGGCCGAAGCGCATGGGTTCGGCCACGAAGGAACGCAGCGGCGCGATCGATTTTTCGAAAGATGGCGCCGTGACCAAAGCCTCAGCATGGTGGGTCGGCAGCCGGCGGCGCAACTCGTCCCAGAAGCGGTCATCACTCCAGTCCTCAACCTTCTCGTCGAGCGGACACTGGATATAATAGCGGCTGCGCGTCATCGATCGCATCGAGCATAACGCGAAGCCGCGGGGATGGTTGGCATAGATCAGCTCGTGATTGACGGGTTCCACTTCCGCCAACACGCCAAGCCAGCCGAAGGGATAGACCTTCTCGAAAGTGCGGATCGCCTTTTCCGGAGCCGATTTGCGGCTGACGCCATGAAAGCCGTCGCAGCCGGCGATGAAGTCGCAATCGATGCGATGAGAAACGCCGTCCTTCTCGTAGGTCAGATAGGGCGCATCGCCGTCGAAATCATGCGGCTGGACATTGCCCGCATCGTAGATGGTCAGAGCGCCACGCTCTTCGCGGCGTGCCATCAGGTCGCGGGTCATCTCCGTCTGGCCGTAGATAACGACCCGCTTGCCACCCGTCAGGCCGTGAAGGTCAATGCGGTGATCGCGGCCGTCGAAGGCAAGCGAGAAGCCGTCATGCGGCAAGCCTTCCGCATGCAGGCGGGCGCTCGCCTTCGCCTCGTCCAGCAAGCGGACGGTGCCTTCCTCAAGAACCCCGGCACGCACGCGGCCGAGGATATAATCCTTGCCGACGCGATCGAGGATGACATTGTCGATGCCGGCCTCCGTCAGCAACTGGCCGAGCAGCAGCCCGGACGGTCCTGAACCGATAATGGCGACTTGGGTGCGCATCTCATCCTCCCATGCGTGATCTTGTTTCAAGTCTCTTCGGCGCATGGCAAATCCGCAATGGACATTTCGGTCATGAAATTGCACAAATCGAACATGGCGAAGGAGGAGAGCCATGACGAAGACTGTGCCGACCTATGAGCTCTACGGAGAAAACACCGGCCGAAAGCCAGATTTCTGGCTGCATTGCGAGACTATTCCCTCCCGCAGCAGCCTCCATCACTGGGAAATCCGCCCACATCGGCATGAGAGCTTCTTTCAGATCTTGTACATAGACGCCGGCTCGGGCGACGCCGTCTTCGACGGAGTTCCCCATGCCATCACCCCGCCGGCCGTCATTACCGTGCCGCCGCATCTCAACCACGGCTTTCGCTTTTCGCGCGATATAGACGGTTTCGTCATCACGGTGCTGATCTCTCATCTGAAGGCCTCTCCGGGCGATCGCAGCCGGCTGGGCGCATGGCTTGCCGATCCGCACCTGACCTTGCTCGACACCCGCGGCGAAGACGCGGCTCACGTAGCCAGCACGCTAAAACGCCTGGGCGAAGAATTTGCCAGCAACCGCAACGGCCGCAACGACCTGCTCGACGCCTATCTGACCTCGGCCCTGTTGCTCACGGCACGCATTGCCCAGAAAGCCGATGAGAGTTCCACCCCGGGCGACGAGAGCGAGCGTCGGATGGAAATGCTGCAAGGCCTTATCCAGCGCCACTTCCGTTCACACAAGCCGGCCGCCTTCTATGCCGAAAGCCTTGGCATCTCACCCGCCCATCTCAGCCGTATCGTTCGCAGCCGGACGGGACATGGCGCACACGAGCTGATTACCCGCAAGCTGCTGGATGAAGCCAAGCGCGAACTGGTCTTCACCTTCGCGACCGTCCAGGAAATCAGCTACCGCCTCGGCTTCGCCGATCCCGCCTATTTCTCGCGCTTCTTCGTCAAGCAGACCAGTCAGACGCCCCGCGCCTGGCGCATCGAGGAGCGGGAGAGGCTCGGGGTGTGACGGTTAAGGCAGTACCAGCCGCAGCGCTTTCTGCGTCTCCTTCAACAGCGGCAGAAAGCGCTCCGCCATGTCCGCGGCGGCGACATAGGCGGCCGGTGCGCCGATATTGATCGCGGCAACAGTCTGTCCGCGATCGTTTTCGACCGGCACGGCAATTGAGCATAAGCCGATTTCCAGTTCCTGATCGATGACGGCATATCCCTGCTCCCTCACCAGGCGGAATTCGGCCATCAGTTCCTCCGGATCAGTCTTGGTATTCGGTGTGTTCGCCTTGAGCTCGGTCCGTTCAAGCACCGAACGCGCCTCGCCTTCCGGCAAGGCGGCAAGCAACACGCGGCCCATCGAGGCGCAGAAGGCCGGCAGGCGGCTGCCGGGTGTCAGGTTGATCGACATCACCCGACGCTGCGAGGCGCGGGCGATATAGACCACTTCCGTTCCGTCGAGCACCGAAGCCGAAGCATTCTGCCCGGCGCGCTCGGCCAGCTGATCGAGATGCGGCTGGATGATGATCGGCAGCGGCGTCGCGGCGAGATAGGCATGACCGAGCCTGAGGATCTTCGGCGTCAGCGTGAAGAACTTTCCATCATAGATGGCATAGCCGAGCTCGGAGAGCGTCAGCAGCGAGCGGCGCACGGTGGCACGGTCGAGCCCGGTCAGCTTCGATGCCTCGGCGATCGTCAGTCGCCGCTGCGTTTCGCCGAAAGCCTCGATGACTTTCAATCCCTTGGCAAAGCCGCTGACAAAATCCGTTTCGCGCATCGCAGATCCTCAGTTCGCTCTCATTTTGTGCGATATATGAACAAAAATCAAATATCGCACAAAATGATTGCCGTCCAGCCCATGCTGATCTATTCGAGGAGAAGAGGACGGGTCGTCTCAATCCGCCCGCAATGGCAAACGGGAGAATCCGTATGGACAAGACAATCGCAAGCACGGCAGCTGCCGTCTCTGATATCGGCGATGGTGCGACCGTCATGATCGGCGGTTTTGGTGGCTCCGGTGCACCGATCGAGTTGATCCACGCGCTGATCGACAAAGGCCCGAAGAACCTGACCGTCATCAACAACAATGCCGGCAATGGTCGCATCGGCATCGCCGCCATGATCGATGCGGGCATGGTCAAGAAGATGATCTGCTCCTTCCCACGCTCATCCGATCCGCGCGCCTTCACCGACCGCTATCTGGCCGGCGAAATCGAGCTTGAACTGGTACCGCAGGGGACACTGGCCGAACGCATCCGCGCTGGTGGCGCCGGCATTCCGGCCTTCTACACGCCAACGGCCTATGGCACCGAACTTGCCAACGGCAAGGTCATCGCGGAATTCGACGGCCGCCACTATGTTCAGGAACGCTGGCTCAAGGCCGATTTCGCCATCGTCAAGGCTCAAGTCGGCGATGTGCAGGGCAATCTCATCTACAACAAGGCCGGTCGCAACTTTAATCCGCTGATGTGCATGGCCGCGGCCAGGACGATCGCGCAGGTCTCGAGGATCGTCGCGGCAGGCGAGCTCGATCCCGAGCATATCGTCACCCCCGGAATCTTCGTCAACGGCGTCGTGGAAGTCGCCGATCCCCAGCAGGAAGAAAACCTCATTCGAGCCGGAGTGGCATACGCATGACCATCGACACACGCGAAGACATCAAGCTCTCCAACGCCCAGATCGCCTGGCGCGCGGCTCAGGATATCCAGGATGGCGCCTATGTGAATCTTGGCATCGGCTTTCCGGAAATGGTCGCCCGCTATCAGCCTCCGGGCCGCCAGGCGATCTTCCACACCGAAAACGGCATCCTGAATTTCGGCGAGCCGCCGGCGGAAGGCGAGGAAGATTGGGACCTGATCAATGCCGGCAAGAAGGCCGTCACGCTGAAGCCGGGCGCCTCCTTCTTCCACCACGCCGATAGCTTCGCCATGGTGCGCGGCGGTCATCTGGATGTCGCGATCCTCGGCGCCTATCAGGTGGCGCAGAATGGCGATCTCGCCAACTGGCGTGTCGGTTCCAAGGGCGTGCCCGCCGTCGGCGGGGCCATGGACCTGGTGCACGGTGCCAAGCAGGTTTTCGTCATCACCGAACATGTGACCAAGGACGGCAAGCCGAAACTGGTGGAGGCCTGTACCTTTCCGCTGACCGGCGTCGGCTGCATCACCCGAATTTATACGAGCCATGCGGTCATCGACATCGCCAAGCAAGGTTTCGTCGTTCGCGAAAAACTCGTCGGCATGACAATGGACGAGCTGCAAGCAATGACCGGTGCTCCGCTCCATACCGACGGTCCCGTTGCCGAACTCGTCGTGCCGACGCTCTAAAGTGTGTCGCGATCTTCCAGATTTGCCCGATATGCTTTAAGCTTATAATATTTCGCAGGTCGCTATCGCAAAACTGCCGCAGATTTTTGCGCGACATGCATGAGGGAGAAAACCATGACCGACGCTTTCATCTGTGACTACATCCGCACCCCGATCGGCCGCTTTGGCGGATCGCTCTCCTCCGTCCGCGCCGACGACCTCGGCGCTGTGCCGCTGAAGGCACTGATCGAGCGCAACGGCTCGGTCGATTGGGAAGCGATCGACGATGTGATCTATGGCTGCGCCAACCAGGCAGGCGAGGACAATCGCAACGTCGCGCGCATGGCAAGCCTGCTTGCCGGCCTGCCTATTGCAGTGCCGGGCACGACGATCAACCGGCTCTGCGGCTCGGGCATGGATGCCGTCATCGCCGCAGCTCGTGCCATCCGCGCCGGCGAGGCCGATATCATGATCGCCGGCGGCGTCGAGAGCATGTCGCGGGCCCCCTTCGTCATTCCCAAGGCCGACAGTGCTTTTTCGCGCAATGCCGAAATCTACGACACCACCATCGGCTGGCGCTTCATCAACCCCGTCATGAAGAAGCAATACGGCGTCGATTCCATGCCGGAGACCGGCGAGAACGTCGCTGAAGACTATAAGGTCAGCCGCGAGGACCAGGACGCCTTTGCCGTTCGTTCGCAGGCAAAGGCAGCAGCCGCGCAGGAAAACGGCCGGCTCGCCAAGGAAATCACCTCGGTCACGATCCCTCAGCGCAAGGGCGACCCGGTTGTCGTCGGCAAGGACGAGCATCCGCGCGCAACGTCGATGGAAGCGCTTGCCAAGCTCGGCACTCCCTTCAAGAAGGAAGGCGGCACGGTAACGGCCGGCAATGCCTCCGGCGTCAATGACGGCGCTGCCGCGCTCATCATCGCCTCCGAAGCAGCAGCCAAAAGATACGGCCTGACGCCGATCGCCCGCATCCTTGGCGGCGCTGCCGCAGGTGTCCCTCCACGCATCATGGGCATCGGCCCGGTTCCGGCCTCGCGCAAGCTCATGGCCCGGCTCGGCATGCGCCAGGAACAGTTCGACGTCATCGAACTCAACGAGGCCTTTGCC
This sequence comes from Rhizobium sp. WW_1, assembly GCF_003610155.1. Lineage (NCBI taxonomy): Bacteria > Pseudomonadati > Pseudomonadota > Alphaproteobacteria > Hyphomicrobiales > Rhizobiaceae > Rhizobium > Rhizobium sp. WW_1. Next base: position 298,437 of record NZ_RAIN01000002.1, on the reverse strand, counting down.
TCGCAGGGGCTTGCCGTGCTGCGCGAGCTCGGCATTGCCGATGACGACGCCCGCGTGAACCGCAATGGCGGCGCGATCGCGCTTGGCCACCCTCTCGGCATGTCGGGCGCCCGCATCACCGGTACCGCCGCGCTCGAGCTGAAGGAAACCGGCGGCCGCTACTCGCTGTCGACCATGTGCATCGGCGTCGGCCAGGGTATTGCCATCGCGCTGGAGCGCGTCTGATCGTTTCGAGCTATCATGGCCCGCCACCCATGCGGTGGCGGGCCATTTTTGCCTCAAACTCTATCCCGAGAACCAAATAAGGCGGCAACGACCCATCTGATCGGGAACGGCGGACGCTCTGGCGCGTTTTCCTGCTACTCAGTGGGATCGATCCATGCCGTCACGCCAGAATTTTATAAGATCATTTCCATCAAACGCCCTTATCATTGTCATTGCCATCATCCTGTCCTCGTCGATTGCATCGTCCGCCTTCGCGGCTGAAGGGCAGAAAGCCAGCCATCCCTCCGAAGGGCTGTTCCTGATCCAGATCGTTCTGCTCGTCGTGTCGGGCAGGCTGCTCGGCGAATTCATGGTGCGCATCGGCCAGCCGTCGATCATGGGTCAGATCATTGCCGGCATCATGCTCGGCCCCTCCTTGTTCGGCCTGGCGTTTCCGCAGGCGCAGGCAAGCCTTTTCCCTTCCAACGAGGCGCAGAGGAGCATGGCCGATGCGGTCGGTCAGCTCGGCATCCTCTTTCTCCTGCTGCTCGCGGGCATGGAAACCGATCTGGGTCTAGCAAGACGGCTGCGCAAATCCGCCGCCGGCGTGTCGCTGGCGGGCATCGTCATCCCATTTGCGGCCGGCTTCGCCCTCGGCGAGTTCATACCGAGCGCCTTGCTTCCAGATCCTGAGAAGCGGCTGGTCACGTCCCTCTTTCTCGGCACCGCGCTCTCCATCTCATCGGTCAAGATCGTCGCCTCCGTCGTCCGCGAGATGGACTTCATGCGGCGAAACATCGGCCAGCTGATCGTTGCCTCCGCCATCATCGACGATACCGTGGGCTGGGTCATCATCGCCATAACCTTCGGCCTGGCCGAAAAAGGGACCGTAGATCTTGCGACGTTGTCGACAAGCGTCATCGGCACGCTCGCCTTCATGGCCGTCAGCTTCACCGTCGGCCGCCGGATCGTCTTCGAGATCATCCGCTGGACCAACGACAATTTCCGTAGCGACCTGCCAGTGCTCAGTGCCATCATCGCGATCATGGGCACGATGGCGATCATCACCAATCTCATCGGCGTCCATACCGTGCTCGGCGCTTTCGTAGCGGGCATTCTTGTCGGCGAATCGCCGATCCTGACGCGCCAGATCGATGTGCAGCTTCGTGCGCTGACAACGGCGTTGTTCATGCCCGTCTTCTTCGGGCTCACCGGCCTGCAAACCGATCTGACCGTGCTTGTCGATCCCTCGATATTGTTGCTGACGGCTGCCGTCGTCGTCATAGCGAGCATCGGCAAATTCGGCGGAGCTTTCGCCGCCGCCAAGATCAGCGGCTATACAAGATCGGAGGCTCTGGCGCTCGGCTGCGGCATGAACGCCAGAGGTTCGACCGAGGTTATCGTGGCGACCATAGGCCTGTCCGTCGGCGTGCTGGACGAGAAGCTTTTCTCCGTCATCGTCGCCATGGCCGTCATCACCACGATGGCGATGCCGCCGACGCTTCGCTGGGCGCTCGCCCGCCTGCCGTTGCGCGAGGAGGAACGCGACCGTCTCGAGCGCGAGGAGTTCGAAAACGAAAGCTTTCTCGGAAATTTCGAACGCATCCTGTTGACCGTCGACGCCTCGCGCAGCAGCCGCCTTGCGACCTGGATCGCCGCCTTCTTCGCCGTGACGCGAAAGATGCCGGTTACCGTTCTCGACGTGCGGGAACAGCAAAGTGCAGAGAAGGAACCCGCGACGGCAAGCCCCACCGCCCAACCTTCGCAACCGCCGGTCAAAACTATCGCTCAGGATCTACGCCAATGCGCAACGGATCTGCTGTCGTCGGCTTCGCCCGATGCCGACTTCGCCAGCGAAAGCGACATCCACATCACCGTGCGGGAGAGAAACGGCGAACTCGAAACCGTGCTCGGCGACATATCGAGCACCGGTCACGATCTCCTCTTTGCCGGGGTCGAACCATCCATGGGCGATGACGGTCGTTTCAGCGAAAATCTGCAAATCATCACATCCGCCTTCAAGGGCACCTCCGCCATCGTGACAGCACGCGGCCCGCTTCCAGATCGCCCTCAGGATCTGAGGATCTTGCTGCCCGTCAGCGGCACGGAGCGCTCCATCCGGGCCGCCGAATTCGGGCTCGCCATCGCCAAGGCGGCCGGAGCCCATTGTGCGCTGCTGCTGATCGTGGAGCCCCGGCAAGTCAGAGCTATTCCGCGTATCAGCGATCGCGGCAACGACCATCTCGATATTCTCAAAAAGGTTAGCGCAATCGCCGACTATTATGGCGTCGAAGTCGAAAAGGTGGTGCAGCAGGGGCCGTCACCGGAACTGTCGATCCTGCGCCATGCACGCGGCGGCAAATATAACCTGATCGTGCTCGGCGTCAGCAAGCGGGCGAGCGGCAGCCTCTCTTACGGCAGCGTGGCCGACACGCTGCTGCAGGCGGCCGACAGATCCTGCATTTTCATCGAGACCGACCTCGCCGCCTCCCAGGCAATTCGTGAATAGGCAGGTCTGTCAGAACTGGATCAGCCACGAGATGGATCAACGGAATCAATAAAGGCATCAATGCTATTCATTTCTCCAATGCCGATCACTAAGCCATACTTACCAACAGTCAGTATGATTTGACCGAGCGCCCCGATGTCAGAACTTGCCCTTTCGCGTGACCATGAAGAAGCCGATACGCGGGAGGGATGGAAAGTCGTGGCCGCCACGCATGTGCTGACGGCCGTGACGTTCGGAGGCGCCTATTCCTTCTCCGCCACCCTACCGGGGCTCGCTGCAGAGTTCAGCGCCTCTCGCGGCGAGATCGCCCTCGTCTTCTCCATTTCCGCATTCCTCTTCTATTCCCTTGGCGCGATTGCCGGGCCGCTCGCCGATAGATGGTCGCCACGCAACCTGAATCTTCTGGGGCTCGCGGCCATGATCCTTGGCTACATCGGTGCCAGTCGGGCCGGATCACTCTTGTCGCTTTATATCTGGTACGGCTTCGGCGTCGGGTTCGGGATCGGGCTGTCTTACGTGCCGGCCCTTGGCGCTGTGCAATCCTGGTTTGTTCGCAAGCGAAGCCTGGCGTCAGGTATCGCCACGGCCGGGATCGGCCTTGGCACGCTGATCCTGCCTTTTGCCGTTGGGCAAGCCCTGCCATCGATCGGCTGGCGGGGATGCTTCATCGCACTTGCATGCATCGTCGCGGGCTTTGGATTGCCCGCCGCAATGCTCATGCGGAAAAGGCGCGACAATAACCAGATATCCTCGAACAGCGGTGCAAATGCTTCCGTAATATGGCGGGACAGCCGGTTCTATCTTTTCTATCTCGTGCTCATTCTGTCGTCGTTTTGCACCTTTATCCCTTATGTCCATATCGTTGCTGCTGCCCAGGACCTCGGTCTTTCCATTCAGGACGGAACCACTCTTGTCGGCCTTATCGGCGTCGGCAACGTCATCGGCCGGTTTTTCCTGGCTGGCCTTGGCGATCGCCTTGGGCGCCGCCGGCTGCTGGCATCACTGACATTCGCCGTCGCCGCCTCCTTTGCTCTGTGGGCAACGGCATCGGGCATGGTCCAGCTGGCATTGTTCGCACTGACATTCGGTATGAGCTATGGCGGCTGTGTCGGCCTTTATCCCGCCGTCGCAGCCGATCTGTTCGGCACGCGCAATATCGGTGCTGTTATCGGCTATCTCTATACGGCGGTGGGTATTGCAGCCTTGATCGGCCCCACGGGCGCAGGCTTCATTTTCGACCACACCGGCAGCTATTTTGGCCCGATAGTCGCAAGCGGCCTGGCCGCGCTCCTGGCAGGCTTCTTGGCACTGCGTCTTGGACCCAAATAGCGCAGATTGTCGACCGCCAATTCTAAAGCAGAGATGCTGTCACCTACAGCTGGGCTGCGATCGCCGCCTTGTCGACGACGGACCAGACATTGCGAATTCGCCTGTCCAGAAACTCGTAGAAGACGTTCTCAGTAAACCACACCTTCCTGCCGTTCACCGCCATGCCGAACAACATTCCCGTCGGCGTGCAATCAAAATGCAGGCGACTTGCCACATGCGGCGGTCCGCAGATCAGCAAAGCGATATTGAAATGGAGATCGGGAATGGCGCGAAAATCGCCTTCGAGCATGTCTCGATAGCCTGACAGCCCAACATAGCCGCCATTGTAGTGCACGTCCTCGTGGACGAAGTTAGCGAGATTCGGCCAGTCCTGCGCGTTCAGGCAGGCAATATAGCCTCGATAAATCTCGACAAGATGGACGTCTGCCATTCTCATCGCCCTCGGCCTGGTGACGGTCAGTTCTTCAGGCTGACGCCTGCAGACGGCGGCGCCCCTGATGCATCATGGCAATCGGATGCTTGAGGGGCGGTGCCGGACGGCCGATATGGTACCCCTGAACGGCGTCGATGCCAAAGGACTTGACGAGGTCGAGCTGCTCTTCGTCCTCCACGCCCTCGACCAGGATGCGGTGCCCGCGATTGCGCACCAACCCGATGATATCCTCCAGAAGGACCTTCGCGCCATCGCTGTTTGCGGCATCATGTAGGAATGATTTATCGATCTTGACGGTTTCGAATTCCATCAGGCGGAGCCATGACAGACCGGCAAAGCCTGTGCCGAAATCGTCCAGCCAGAATTTGATGCCGAGCTTCTTCAGATCCTGAATGCTGTCGAGAACATCGGGGCGTATCTCCATGTCGACACCCTCGGTGATCTCGAATGCGATCCTGTGGCCGGAAACGCCGGTTTCCGCCAGAATGGTGGCCACCTGCGCGGCGAAACCAGGTGCACGCAGCTGGATCGGGGAGACATTGATGCTGACCGTATCGACGATATCGCGGGTCAGCAGGTCGCAGCATGCTCTTCTGATCGCCCAATAGCCGAGCTCCATAATGGCGCCTGTACGCTCCGCGATCGGGATAAAGACTGCCGGTGAAGCATTCGACCCATCCAGCAATTGCAGACGCATCAGCGCCTCATAGGCGCCGATCTCTCCTGTCTGGAGATATAGGATCGGTTGATAGACCAGCGAGACGAGGTTTTGCTGGATGGCAATCTTCAGAATGGCAGCTATGTTTTCACTCGCATCGCCGCCAGGCAATTCGTTCGGATCGAAGATCCTTGCGCAGTTGCGGCCGCTGGCCTTTGCGGAATAGAGAGCGCGGTCAGCTTCGTTGATCACGTTCTCCAACTTTGCGCCGGCGACATCTCTCGTAACGGTCGCTCCGACGCTCACCGTCACATGACGGAAACCGTCGAGACGTTGCGCGTGGACGATATCGAGAGCCTCAATCCCCTGACAAATAGCTTCCGCCAGGGCCAGCGCATCCGAGCTGCATTCCAGATCGAGGATGACGATGAACTCCTCGCCGCCGTAACGTCCGACAGTCGCCCCGAGAGGAGCGACGATGTTCGACAGGGCATTGGCGACCGTGACAAGGCAGTGGTCGCCCTCCTGATGACCGTAATAGTCATTATACTTCTTGAAGAAGTCGACATCGACCAGCAGGATGGCGAATGGTGCCCCCTGATCACGCCAGCGGTCCCAGAACTGCTTCAGCCTTATATCGGCAGCGCGTCTATTCTCCATGCCGGTGAGGGAATCCGTAATAGACAGCCGCAAAAGCGCCTCGCCGCGCTCCGTCGCCTGGCGCTGCTGCAATTCCGCTTCCCTGGCATTGAGGAAGACGTTGAAACGTTCCTTGTTCAGTTTCCAGTTCACATAGGACGTAAACACGAAGCAGCAGAGATAAAAGGTCGCAAAAGCCAGGCAATAGGCAGGACTGTAATGAAACTCCGCGAGCGACAGCAGGAACGAAGCAAGGATCAGGCCCGACGAGACGATCGCCAGGCCGAATTCGAGACTGAAGAATAGGTTAACGCCCATCATAAAGATGGCGCCGAAGGCAGCATAATAGGAGAATGCCTCGGCATTGGCAGTCTGCAATGCCGGAACCAGCCATACCACGTATCCGAGAACCACGGCTGTGGCGCAGGTCGCCTCAAGCTCGCCGGCGCGGCGTTGCCGCGTAAACTGGATTTCCAGGATCAGCAGCGAAAGACCGCCGATCAGAAAGCGCGCAGGGATCGTTATCTGCGAGACGTCGGGAATGAAGATCAGATCGGTGATCAGAAAGAGAACATAGACCGGCACGGCAAGCCACAGACCGCTGCGTGCCAAGGCACGCCGCGCATCGTTGCTATAGGCTTTGTAGAGCACGCGCAGATCGTCGGGGCGCTTCGTCCTGCGAGCTTCGCTCCGGCCAAGATCGCTTCTCCCCGACATTCGACGCATACCCATCATCACCCGAGTTAGCCGAGACCTCATGTCCACCGCGTTACCTTTGCGTCACTCGACTGAACAAATCATCCGCTTCACCAAGGCGGCAAATTTGATCCGTTTGATAACGACAGCGTTGCCGCAGCGACATTAACAAAACCATAGCGCTCAATATTTATATGAGATATGGTTTGCATAGTGTTCACGGAATGATTTAAAATTGAAACAATTTCAAACCGCTCTCGATGGCTTCAGCCTGGTTACCGCGCAGTCCATCTCGGAACATACGAGATCGTCCGGTAACGACCTTGCAACCGATCAAATAAAGGAGGGCGAAGCCGAACTCGCCCTCATTCTCTCCATGACACAGCAAGCGTTCGAGGCGAACGCACCCGTTCAAGGCACGATGAAAGCCCTGACGGAGCGTCTGCAGGCGCTGAAAAACAAAACAACTCCGCTGACCTGGGCTCATTTGGCTTCGGTTGCGCAGGGTCATTCCGTGTCGTCCTTCTTGCTGCAGGACCCTTTGACACGATGGTCCTTCGAAAAGCCGCGCGGCTATAGCGGGGATGCCTATTTGCTGGATTTCATTTATGAGCATCCGGCCGTTGCCGCGCAGGTGGCGGAAGCTTCAGCGCTCGGCGCCGAAGTTTACGATTTCACCCGGCGCGCAGCATCCGCCGTCGCCGTGCGTGAGCGGCGCGAGATCCTGGCAGCGCATGTCGACGCGGTGGCGGAGACGAAGGACGACGCCGAGATCCTGGCGATTGCGGCGGGCCACCTTCGCGAAGCAGAGCTCTCCCAGGCTCTGCAGAGCGGCAGGATCAAGCGCTGGATCGCACTGGATCAGGACCCGGTCAGCGTCGGAGCCGTAAGCTCGGCCTTCCACGGCAGTTGCATCGAGGCGATCAACGGCTCCGTCCGCACCATTTTGGGGCGCGCGCAGAAGCTCGGCACGTTCGACTTCATCTACGCGGCCGGCCTTTACGACTATCTCGCAGAAAGCGTCGCCGTGCGACTGACGGAGCGCTGCCTGCAGATGCTGAAGCCCGGCGGCAAGTTCCTGCTGGCGAACTTCGCCAAGGATATCGGTGTCGAAGGTTACATGGAAACCTTCATGAACTGGCCTTTGATCTGGCGCACGGACGAGGATGTCCAGTCGATCATCGACAAGGTCAAGCACCCGATCACCGATGTTTCCGTCACTCGTGGCGAGAATGGCGGCGTCATATACGCCGTCCTGACCGTCTAAGTCTGCGGCCAGCGACAAGACCGGCTAAGCCGCATTACGGCTTGGCCGGCAAAGCCTGAACAGGGCAAAGAGCAGAAGATTAGCCAGAATGATGGCTGCAACGGCGGCGGGTGTTGCTGTATCTGCCGCCAATATCTGCCTACGCAACAAGTAACCCGATACCAGAAACGGCGCATTCCACGTCGCCGCGCCGCAGAATGTTGCGACAGCAAACGCAGGCGCCGGGATGGCAAGCACGCCTGCCGGAAACGGCATATAGGCCCTAACGACCGGCACGAGCTGCCCGAGGAATGTGACCCATATCCGGTTACGACGATAGTCGCGCTTCAGCCGCAAATACCGCTCTTCCTTGATATCCAGGCGTCTGCTCATTTTGAACACGAACGCGTCGCCGCGGGCTGGCCCCAACCATCGCCCTATTCCGTACCAGAACAACGAGCCTACCGTAGAACCCGCGGCTGTGATGGCAATCGCGAAGGGCAGATCGCCGGAATAGGCGACACCCAGCATGCCAAGCATCAGCAACATGCCGGCGGAGGGTATGACAGGGATGAGTTTCTCGACGGCAGAGCATAACGCAAGTCCGATTAACCCCCCTTCGGCCAGATCAGGCAGGATGCTCCATAGATAGGAAGGGTCACTCATGCGGTGACACTCGCGCAATGAAGCGGCCTGCGCCGAACGATCTTATAGACCCTGGCAGGCGGAAAGTTACGCAGCACTTGGCCATGCAGCGTCGCCTTGAAGCCGAACCGGTCGAGCAACCGGTAAGGCACCGGACAGCGCAAGCCGTAGGTGAACTGATAGAAGGCGCCGCCTTCACGCAGCCTCGACGAGACCCCGTTCAGAATGGCAATTACCGTCTTCGGCGACATGTTCAGCAGAGGTAGCCCGCTGATCGCGCAACCAAACGACACACCATCCGGCAAGTTGTGAGCCCCGAGCCGCGCGGCATCGGCGCAGATGACCCGGGCTTCAGGAAACCGGTTCCGAAGCAGGCTCGCAAAACCATGAGCGGACTCTATCAGCGTGATATCCCTTTCGCATACGCCCCGCCTCAGCAGGGCTTGCGTAAATACGCCCGTTCCGGGACCGAGTTCGAGAACAGGACCAACCGACGGATCGACTTCGCTTGTAATGAGATTGGCCAGCATCGCGCTGGAGGGAGCTATCGCCCCCACCATGCGCGGATTCGTCAGCAGAGTTCGCAGAAATAGTGAGGAGCTTGACATGGGTTCCCGCCAGTAGGGCCTTCGGAGTTTCGCCTGCGCAGCAGGCTTTTCCTACGGGGAGCCGATTGCGAGAACATTGCACAGGAAAACCGACGCCATCTATCCGGCAATCGGGAAACTCAATCTGAAGGCTGCGCCACCCGTCGGCCCATCCAGGACACAGATCTCTCCGCCATGAAGCCTTACAATTTCTTCAACGAGGTTAAGTCCGAGACCAAACCCGTTACCCTGCCCCTTGAGGCGATGAAACGGCTCGAAGATGCGCGCCCGCTCTTCCCGCGGGATGCCACTTCCTTCATCAGTCACGGTGATGCCGGTCGCTCTGCCGACTTGAACGGTTATCCTGCCGCTGCGGCCGCCGTGCTGGATCGCGTTCTGCACAAGATTGGTAACGGCGCGCTCAATGGCCGCCCGATCGCCGAGAATTCCCACCACCTCATCATCTCTGATGAAACAGGGCTCGTAATTGGCGGCGATCGCGAGCGGCGCCAGTTCTGAAACAACATGCTCCGCGATTTCCACGAGATTGATGGATGCGGGCTCGAACCGGTGATTGAGACGCTGAAGATCGAGGAATTGTTCGGCAAGGGTTGCAAGGCGAACCGTATCCTCAAAGAGCCGCTCCTTCAAAGGGCCCGCCGGCAGACCATCGAGGCGTGCCTGCAGGATCGCGACCGGAGTCCGCCATTCATGGGCAAGATGACAAAAAAGGCGCCTCTGCCGCTCATAGCCTTGGTCCAGCCGGCTCAATGCTTCGTTGACGGCATCGACAAGCGGCAGGATCTCGCGTGGCACATCCTCGACCGGCAGGCGCATACCCTGACGATTGATGTCGATCTGCCCGGCACGGGCAACGGCGGCATCGAGCGAGGAAAAGGTACGGCGAACCACAAGCGGCGCGGCAATCAGCGTTGCGATCCCCGTCACGATGAGCAGCGGCAGGAGGGCGCTGAAGAAGACGATCCCCATCGCGCCAAGGATGCGGACCAGGGATACGCTGCCGTCGACGCCCGTCAGGACCTGTACCTCGCCGGCCGGAGACGATACCCATTGCAGCCGGGCGGCAGGCACGATACTTCCGCCGAGGTTGCTGCCAAAACGGGCCTGTCCGATGCCGTCGAGCGCACCGCCGATCGCCGTATAGGCCAGTGGTATATTTCCGTCGGTAATCGTCGCACCGCTGCGATCCCGCACGACGAACCAGAGGCCCGGCACATCTTCGCGCCGCGCGGCAAGCGCCGGCGTCTCCTTCAGCACAAGAGCGCCATTCTGGGAGCGCCCGACGGACTGCGAGATGGCATCGATAGTCTCATCTTCCGGCTGAAGCGAGATGAAACTGCCGGTCGCCCAGAGGGCGGCGACGATAAGCACCGCAAGCAGAATCAGAAAAATCGCCTGCAGGAAAGAAAGACGCAAGACAAGGCGCCATTGCAGCGAAGGCTGGCCCGCGCTCATGACGCCAGTCTCATCAGATAGCCGATACCGCGAACCGGGTGAATTTCCAGACCTGAATCGACCGAGGCCAGTTTGCGGCGAAGGCGGGAGATATGCGCATCCAGTGTGTTGGACTGGATATCCTCGGCAAATCCGTAAACGGCCTCTTCCAGCGCATGACGCGGCACCGTGCGGCCGAACCGGCGCGCCAGCGCCTCGAAGACCAGCACTTCCCGACGTGGCAGTTCGAGCCGTTCGCCTTCAACCAGGATATCGTGGCAACCGAAGTCGTAAGACAAACGCCCGAAACTCACGACATCGGTCTGCACGTCGCCCGGACGGCGCAGGATGGCGCGCAGCCGCGCCAGAAGCTCCTCTATGGCAAAAGGTTTGACGAGATAATCATCGGCACCGGTATCGAGACCGCCAATGCGGTCATCGAGTTCGCCTCGCGCCGTCAACACAATGACCGGCGTACCGATACCGGCCGCGCGCAACCTTGGAACGATCGACAGACCGTCGCCATCGGGAACCTGTCGGTCGAGAAGAATGAGATCGTAAGGGAAAGTTAGCGCGGCCTCTTCGGCATCGGCCAGCATCGAGACATGATCGACGACGGCATCGCGAGCCTGCAGGGCGGCGCTCAGCGCCGCAGCCATTTCCCGCTCGTCTTCAAGCAACAAGATCCGCAATGAACCATCCCCATAAATGGAACAGCTGCATTGCATAGGCGGATTGCGGGAAGATTGCGACTCTCTTCAGATGGAGATCGATCACTTAAGAGAGGAACCGGGACGCGGGACATTTTTCACGACGCACCCGCTGCGAACGGTCGTCAGCGACAGCGGTGCGACAGGGGAGAATGCATAGCCTCCTCCCCCGCCTCTTTCGCCTCTGGGATGTTCATGGGTAAGCAATAACTCACGAACTTGGTGCGTTCGATTCGTGAGCAGCTCACCCTTCCCGTCTTTTTTCCTGCCGCAAAGCCATGCCCGCGCCAAAGTGGGGCGAGAACGACATGGAGCCAGGCATTTGCCTGCACCGCCCCCATTCAGCTGTAGGTGCGCAGATGCGGGGGCATGTGGCTGGGATGCCCGATAGGGTATTCCCGTTCGGGCAGACCGATATCCCGAAGCTGGTAGTTCGACAGCTCCGACACCAGCTTGCGCGTCTGGCGTTGCCTCCAGACGACGAACAACAAGGCGCGCGCCGTCTTCCAGGCACCGAATTCCTGGCACAGTTCATCGACCGTCGCCGTTAAGTTTCCAGCAACTAAAAATTGTGAATGAGTCATCGTTTTTCCCGGCGCAATGACGCAACCAGGTCCTCTTGAAGCTTGACCGGCTTCAGGAGATGACGCACGAAAGGCGCGTCGATTCATTCCCTCAGCAAGTCATGATGTGTTGATGATAAAAACGCCTAAGTGGCTTATATTTAAAGCGTCTATGGGCTTTAAATAGCTGCTCGTCGCATAGTTGGAGTGGCACATGCCAAACCAGTACGGAGCATTCCGCTAGAGGCGCAGGTAAGCATTAGAGTATAGTGCATGTCTCGCCTCCTTTGTTTAATTTGCGGACGAGCGTATAATACGCCAGATCATGAAATCGGCAAGCCCACAATTTCGAATTGTAAATTTGCCGCATCCAGTGTTGCTTCGCAGCAACAGTCGATGCCGCTCAATCGCATCAGAAGGAATTGACGATCCCGCCACCCGTACGCATCTGCTGAACCATGATGTGGGCATGATAATGCATGGCGCACTTGATGGCGTAGATCTGCAAAACCACAGGGGAGCGCCGGTGCCGCAGGAGATTGAAAAGGCGCGCGCGATAGACGGCACGCAGATCCGCCTCCTTAACGCGCCGCATCAAGCGAACGAAAATCCCCACAGCCTCGAACGCCCATGTCGCATTGAGGGCGATCAGACGCAGCGGATGCCGGCGCAGGTGGCGTAAGCGCGTACTTTCCGGTTCGATGCGGGCATCGATGTAGAGTGCGTCCAGCCGATCGAAATAGGCGGCGGGCTGATGCAGATCGCCAAGCACGGAAAGATATCCGTCGCGCAAGGTTTCACGCGAAAGGTTGAGCGGAATGACGTTGGTGCCGTAGGCGGGCGGATCGTCGTGATCGAGCCTGCCCTCCTTGGCGAGGCGCGTATAGAGCGGCGTCTTCGGGATCGCCGCCAGCATGCCGATCATCGCGTTGACGATGCGCGCATCCCTAATGAAGACGCGCTGCGCATCGAAGATGGTCGCATCATCGCTGTCGAAGCCCAGGATCATGCCGCACCAGACTTCCATGCCGGTCTTTTGGATCGCGTGGATCTTGTCCAGCATCGTCCCGCCCTTGCGCAGGTTCTGCAGCTTCTTGGTTTCACGCAGCGCTTCCTCGTTCGGCGTCTCGATGCCGATGAAGACGGTGCGGATATTGGCGTCGACCATCAGCTGCATCAGTTCGGCATCGTCAGCCAGATCGATCGACGCTTCCGTCAGGAACGTCATCGGATAATGATGGCGCTCCTGCCAGGCGACGACATCGCGCAGGACTTCCTTGATGGCCTTCTTGTTGCCGATCAGATTATCGTCGACGATGAAGGCCGTATCCATTCCGGATGCGAGCAGGGCCTCCATCTCGGCGATGATCTGAACACTGGTCTTGATACGGGGCTTGCGGCCGAAGACCACGATGATATCGCAGAAATCGCAGGTGAAAGGACAGCCCCGCGAGAACTGGATGCTGCCGACCGCATAGTCATCCATCTTCAGGAGATCGAAGCGCGGGACAGGCACCGTGCTCATATCCGTCCTGTCGGACTGCTCGTAGCGCCGAGCGTGACGACCCTCCTGCCATTCAGCCAGGAATTTGGGCCAGGTCTCCTCCGCCTCGCCGATGAAGGAGACATCGACGAGGTTGCCGAAATATTCCTCCTTGACCGTGACCCAAGGTCCGCCGACGACGGTGAAACAGTTGCGCCGTTTGAGCTCGGTCAGGATTTCCGTCATTCGGAAGCGCTGGACGATCATACCCGTCAGCGCAACGATGTCGGCCTTCTCGCAAAGGCCGTAATCTATCGGCTCGATATTCTCATCCACCAGGGTGACGGTATGTTCCGCTGGCGTCAGCGCCGCAAGCAGGGGCAGGCAGGCCACCGGAAGATTGGCCTTCACATCGAACAGCGGCAGAGCGTGCTCCATGCCCCAGTAAGAGGTTTCGAAACGCGGATTGATGATGACGATATGAGCCATTGAATATGCCGCTCCATGACGTGAGGATCTGGTTCGGTATTGCTTTGAGCTTGCGTGTCATTCGTCGCTGCTTGCGTTCGCCTCATGGCTTGGCAGCAGGTCTTTCAGCATCGAGGCGGATGTCTTAGCAGCCCTATATGAGCTCAGGATTAAATTCCAGGTGGCGCGGTGGCTGGCGGCGGCCCGTAGCCCAATGGCCGCCGGCACCGGGCAAACCTCGCTCGTCCGTTGTTGGATCAGGCGACAGCCTGTAGAGTGGAACGGCACCTTGGAGATTGGGAATATGGCTCTCAAGCGAATGGACAACGTGGGAATCGTCGTCGAGGATCTCGGAGGCGCGATTGATTTCTTTCGCGAACTTGGCCTCGAGCTCGAAGGACAGGCCACGATCGAAGGGGAATGGGCCGGACGCATAACGGGCCTCGGCGATCAGCGTGTCGAGATCGCCATGATGCGCACGCCGGACGGCCACAGCCGGATCGAGCTCTCCCGCTTCCTCAGGCCGCCTGTCATCGCGGATCACCGGAACGCCCCGGTCAACGCCCTAGGCTACCTCCGTGTCATGTTCGCGGTGGACGACATCGACGAGACACTTGAACGGCTCCGCAGGCACGGCGCACAGCTCGCGGGCGAAGTCGTCCAGTATGAGGATGCGTATCGGCTCTGTTACATCCGTGGGCCGGAAGGGGTTCTCATCGGACTAGCACAGGAACTCGGCTGAGCACGGCTGATCATCAGCCTGGACCCGCTGCCCCGCGAAACAGCTGTCAGTCGCAGACAGGGCCTTCTGCCGAAGCCCTGGAGAACCAACCGTCGCAGGGGTGTTGATCTACTCAAGGTATGGAACGGCATCTGGCACGGACATATGTGGCCCGTGGATCGCGCGGAACAACATTTTCGGGCAACAATGTCGAAATCATCCCGATGCAATCGTCTTTATTCCAGACATGCCGCGAAAGGTGACCACCCGATCCTTCGCGTCGTGGGCTGAACCGGATGAAGGGAGCTGCAAAATGAGTTCGTCCTATCGTTGGGTGATTGTCGGCGCCGGCGCGTTGATGACCTGCGTCGCGCTCGGCGCGATGTTTTCCTTGGCGATCTTCCAGGTGCCGATCGCTGCCGATACAGGCTGGTCGCATGCCGGCATCGCCGCCGCCATGACGCTTAATTTCCTTACCATGGGCTTCGGCGCCTTCGCCTGGGGCGCTGCAAGCGATCGCTTCGGCGTCCGCATCGTGGTGATAGCAGGCGCCCTGCTGCTCGGGCTTGCGCTTGTCCTGGCGAGCCGGGCGGGTTCGCTTCTGCAATTTCAGCTGACCTATGGCATCCTTGTCGGCCTTGCCGCCAGCGCCTTCTTCGCGCCGATGATCGCCGCGACAACCGCATGGTTCGACGAGGGCAGAAGTCTCGCGGTATCGCTGGTATCGGCCGGCATGGGCGTCGCTCCGATGACGGTGTCGCCCTTCGCCCGCTATCTGATTTCGGCCTATGACTGGCGCTTGGCCATGCTCGTCATCGGCATCATGGCGTGGGTTCTGCTCATACCGGCGGCACTCTTGGTGCGGCAGGCGCCCGTTCTTGCCGAAGCCTCGGGAGCGGACGGACAAAGGGAAGAACAAAACCTGCCGCTTGGCCGTATCTTCCGTTCACCGCAATTCCTCGTCCTCGGCGCGACCTTCTTTGCCTGCTGCGCCGCTCATTCCGGCCCGATCTTCCACATGGTCAGCTACGCCACCATCTGCGGCGTGGGACCGATGGCCGCCGTCAGCATCTATAGCGTCGAAGGGCTCGCCGGCCTCGGCGGCCGGCTTCTCTACGGAACGCTGGCTGATCGGCTCGGCGTCAAGCCGGTGCTAGTCGCCGGCCTTCTGGTGCAGGCGGCAGCACTCGCTACCTATCTCCTGGTCAGCGAACTCGGCGAGTTCTATGCGCTGGCGGTCGTCTTCGGCAGCGCCTATGGCGGCGTCATGCCTCTTTATGCCGTGCTGGCGCGCGAATATTTCGGGCCTCGCGTCATCGGTACCGTCTTCGGCGCGGCATCGATGCTCTCGAGCATCGGCATGGCAGCCGGACCTTTGATCGGCGGCTGGATATTCGATACCTTCGCCAATTATTCCTGGCTCTTCATCGGCTCGTCCATGGTGGGGCTCGGGGCAGCCGCCATCGCGCTTGCCTTTCCGCCGATGCGGCGCCTGCGGCTACAAGCGGCCTGAAACAGGCATGAAAGGCTCCGGAATCACATCAGCAAACGGTAGCGGACGCGTCATGTTTCCCCGCTCCCGGCACGGCTTTTGCCGGTGCCGGACCGTCGTTGCGATACCGGTCGAAGACATATGCGTATTTCTTGATACTTACACACAGATTTCCATGAGCCGCACCGGTTGCAGGCATTGCAATTTTCAATTTTTAGCGAAAACTCGCTCGTGCATCAGGTGCGTGATCTCCTGGGGGAGGAAATCAGGAGAGCATCCACTGGCGCGACTTTCCGCGCCCATCGGCGGGAAAGTCCTGCGTAATGTCATTAAGGGGGACATGACACGGGTCTTTTGACCATGTCCCTGGTGCAATTGGGAGGACTGATTAATGGCAACCACGTCCGTGGCCGAGACGAATGGTCAAGGCATGACCAGGGAAGAGAAGAAGGTCATCTTCGCCTCCTCCCTCGGGACCGTGTTCGAATGGTACGACTTCTACCTTTATGGATCTCTGGCCGCCTTCATCGGCGCGACCTTTTTCAGCGACTATCCTGAAGCAACCCGCAACATTTTCGCATTGCTCGCTTTCGCAGCAGGCTTCCTGGTCCGGCCGTTCGGCGCGCTGGTTTTCGGACGGATCGGCGATCTCGTCGGCCGCAAATATACCTTCCTGGTCACGATCCTCATCATGGGCTTGTCGACATTCCTGGTGGGTATCCTGCCCGGCTCGGCGAGCTGGGGTCTCGCAGCCCCGGTCATTCTGATCATACTGCGCATGCTGCAGGGCCTGGCCCTCGGCGGCGAGTATGGCGGTGCTGCGACCTATGTCGCCGAACATGCGCCCAATAATCGGCGTGGCTTCTACACCTCCTGGATCCAGACGACGGCAACGCTCGGGCTGTTCCTGTCGCTGATCGTGATCCTGGTGGTACAGAACTGGCTGGGCAAGGACGCGTTTGCCGCATGGGGATGGCGTATCCCGTTCATCCTGTCCTTCATCCTCCTCGGCATTTCCGTCTGGATCCGGCTATCCCTTAGTGAATCGCCGGCCTTCAAGAAAATGAAGGAAGAGGGCAAGGGCTCCAAAGCGCCGCTTTCCGAAGCCTTCGGTCAGTGGAAGAATGCAAGGATCGCCCTGATCGCACTGCTTGGCCTTACCGCCGGTCAGGCTGTTGTCTGGTATGCGGGCCAGTTCTATTCGCTGTTCTTCCTACAGAACGTGCTGAAGGTCGACGGCCAGTCCGTCAACATCATGATCGCTATCGCGCTCCTGATCGGCAGCGGCTTCTTCGTGTTCTTCGGCTGGCTTTCCGACAAGATCGGCCGCAAGCCGATCATCATGGCCGGACTTGCCCTGGCAATCCTGACCTACTTCCCGCTGTTCAAGGCGTTGACCAACGCGGCAAACCCGGCACTCGCCCAAGCCGAACAAACGGTCCGGGCCACAGTGACGGCAGCTCCTGGCGATTGCACATTCCAGTTCAATCCTGTGGGAACGGCCAAGTTCAACAACTCGTGCGACATTGCCACGTCCTTCCTCTCGAGGACGTCCGTGCCCTATACGGTTGCCGAAGGTCCGGCAGGCCAGCCAGCAACCATCAAGGTCGGCGACGCAACGATAACGTCGTACGACGCAGCGGCGGCCGGCGCCGGCGCAGCGGCCAAGAGCGCAGCATTCACGCATGACATGAACCTCGCCCTGCAGAAGGCCGGTTTCCCGCTGGCACGCGATCCGGCCAAGGTACCGGACGCGAAGCTCGATGCCTTCATCGCCGCCAACCCCGAACTCGGGCTAAACGCGGCAACTGTGCGGGCGGGCGACAAGACCGTCACCCCGGTCGCGGATCTCGTCAAGGCGAAGCTTCTGACGGCGGATCAAGCTGGTGGCGCCACCGATATGCCGGTCTACACCATCGCCAATGGCGGTGCCTTCAAGATGGTTGCCGATCCCGCGGCTATCAATTGGCCGCTGACCATCCTGATCCTGACGATCCTCGTGATCTACGTGACCATGGTCTACGGACCGATCGCCGCGATCCTGGTGGAGATGTTCCCGACCCGCATCCGCTATACCGGCATGTCGCTGCCATATCATATCGGCAACGGCTGGTTCGGCGGCCTGCTTCCGGCAACGGTCTTCGCCATGAGTGCTGCCAAGGGCGATATCTACTATGGCCTTTGGTATCCGATCGCGATTGCCGCGATGACCCTCGTCATCGGCCTTATCTTCGTTCGCGAAACCAAGGGTGTCGATCTGAACAGCATCAAGTAACAGCTTAAAGGCCCGGCGTTCAGAAACGGTACGCCGGGCTTTTTCTTTGCCTTGATTCAGTCGCCTCCTGATGATCAAAGCGTGGGCTCTCAGCTTCCACAAAGAGCATGCAGCAATAGCAAAAGGGAAAGCAGCACCATCAGGCTTGCCAGGAAATGCTGCAGGATCGACCAGATGCGTTTGGTTACAGCGCGACTGGGTCGCGTTGCAAGGGAGGCAAGGTAGAGCACTGTGTCCATGAAAACTCCTGGCGCATATCTGCACGCGCGACACGAACGCTGTTGCCGCGACAGAAATTCTTGATATTTAATGGTTTTATATTGTCTATAAAATTAGTAGATTAAAGAAAGAGTTTTCCGGTTCGCCGGATATTTCGGACAAATTAAACTCAGGGCGACATCATCGGAGATCGCTCATCTGAGCTCGTCGCCGACCTCATCGAGACGAGTACCAAACCGAAACGAAACCAGATAAAAATATATTCTATAGAATAAGTAAACAAAGAAAGGCCTGTCCTTGTGATCGGCCGGTAGTGGCTTACGAGTATCGCAACGATCATCGAACCCTTGCTCATGACCTTGCTGGATGCCCAAAATCTCTCGCTTGCTTTCGGCTCGACACAGGCTTTGGCGGGAGCATCGCTGACCGTCGATCGCGGCGAGGTCGTCGCGCTGATGGGCGCGAATGGCGCAGGCAAGTCGACGCTGGTGAAGATTCTTTCCGGCATTCACCATGCCGATTCTGGCAGGATCATATGGAACGGCGATGATTATCGCCCCGAACACCCGGCCGAGGCAACCGCGCGGGGCATCGTCACCGTCCATCAATCGACCGACGTCGTCGGTGTGGCCGGTCTCTCCGTCGCGGACGCGCTGCTGCTCAACCAATTCGTTGACGGGCGCCAAGCCTTCTTTCTTTCAAGACGTTCGGTGCGGCGAAAGGCGGAAACCATCCTGTCGGAGACCGGTTTCGACCTGCCGCTCGACCGGGATTTTGGCGATCTCGGCATTGCAGACCGGCAGATGGTTGCCATTGCACGCGCCCTCTCCAACAACGCGCAGCTGTTGATCCTCGACGAGCCCACTGCAAGCCTCTCGGCGCGCGAAACGGCCCGCCTCTATGATATTGTTCGCCGGCTGAAAGCCCGCGGTCTCGGCATTCTCTATATTTCGCACCGCACAGCGGATCTCGATGCCCTTGCCGATCGTGTGGTCGTCCTGCGCGGCGGCCGCAATGTCGGTGCCTTCTCGCATCCGATCGACTTCGAGGCCGCCATCGAGACAATGATCGGCCGCTCCATGAAAGCGGCCCGCCCCCATCGCCGCGAACAGTTCGACCAGACCGTACTGGAGCTCCGGGCTGCGCGACTGCTTGCCGACAGTCCGCCGATCGATCTCAAGCTCCATGCCGGCGAAGTCGTCGCCATCACCGGCGTTCTCGGCGCCGGCAAGAGCCGACTTCTGTCGGCTCTCTTCGGCCTCGAACGTTTTGCGGCAGGCGAGGCATTTGTGGATGGCACGGCGTTTCGACCCACCTCGCCTGCCGATGCGATCGCGCGGGGCGTCGTCATGGCCGCCGCCGACCGACATCGCTCGTCGCTCATGCCGTCGGACTGGCCGGGGGAGAGCATTGCGGCGACGATCAGCCTACCACACCTGAAGCATTGGTATCCCTGGAGCTTCCTGTTGTCCGGGCGAGAAAGCCGCGAGGGAGAAAAGGCCATTCGGCGACTCGGCATAAAGGCCCCTGGCCCCGAGACGTCGGTCTGGTCGCTTTCCGGCGGCAATCAGCAAAAGGTTGTGCTCGCCCGCTGGGAGGCCGAGCCGAGCCGGCTGCTCCTGCTCGACGAGCCTTTCCAGGGCGTCGATGTCGGCGCCCGCCAAGACATTATCGCCGCCATCCGCGCCTATACCGACCGCGCCACCTTGATCGCGACATCCGACCCGGAAGAGGCGCTGGAAGTCGCTGACCGGGTGCTGGTGATGGAACGTCATGGCCTGAAAGATGTCACCGACGCGAAGGCCGATGGTCGACAGAACGAGGAATATGCCCGATGAGTGACGGTACAGCGGAGATTCCGCAACAGATCAAGCCAGCGAGCCGGGCGATATCGCCGCAGGAATTCGTGCGGCGGGGAGCGGTGTTTTTTCTCCTCTTCGCCCTTGTCGTCATCTTCGGTTTCACCCAGCCGGCCTTCATCAACATCAACAACCTGATGAGCATTCTGCAGGCCGTTTCAGTCGTCGCCATCATTGGTGCCGGCGTCACGGTGACGCTTGCGATCGGCGGCTTCGATCTTTCCGTCGGCGCGGTCGCCGCCTCCAGCGTCATGACCGCCAGCTATGCCATGATCGTATGGAATCTCAACGCCTATGAAACCGTGCCGCTGGTGCTTGCCTTCGGTGCGATCGTCGGGCTCGCCAACGCGCTCCTGATCGTCAGGCTGAAGGTTCCAGACCTGCTGGCGACGCTTGCCACCATGTTCCTCCTGACGGGACTGCAACTGATCCCGACGGCGGGGCGCTCGATCTCCGTCGGCCTCATCCTTCCCGATGGGACGACGGCAACCGGCAAGGTCGATCCGGCTTTTTTGACGATAGGACGTTCAAGCCTGTTCGGCACGATCCCTTTTCCCGTCATTCTGATGCTTGTCGTGGCCCTCGTGCTCCATGTCCTCACCGAGCGCACGCGTCTTGGCCGCCTTCTCTACGCGACCGGGGGCAATGAAACCGCGACGCGGCTCGCCGGCGCCAATGTCGCGCGCCTGAAGACCTTTGCCTATGTCCTCTCGGGCGTACTGGCCTCGCTCGGCGGCATCATCATCGCCGCCCGCGTCGGTCGCGGCGATGTCTCCTCCGGCGCCTCGCTGCTGATGGATTCCGTTGCAGCCTCGCTCATCGGTTTTGCCGTACTCGGATTGCGTCGCCCCAACGTGCTCGGCACGACAATCGGCGCGGTCTTCGTCGGCGTGCTTCTCAATGGCCTGACGATGCTGAATGCACCCTATTATACCCAGGACTTCATCAAGGGCGCCGTCCTCGTCGGTGCGCTGGCGCTGACTTATGGGATCGGCCGGGGCAAGGCCTGATCTACACGCCTGCTCCTACCCCGAAACGCGCCCGATAGAAGCCGGGCGTTACGGCAAGATGCTTGAGAAATGCCCTGTGCAGGGTGTCGAGACTTGAAAATCCGGAGCGCTCGGCGATGCGGGCCAGCGGCCAGTCAGAGTTCTCGAGAAGCGCCTTGGCCCGGTCCAGCCGTGCAGCTTCCACGAATTGCGCCGGCGTGGTTCCGGTTTCCTTGCGGAAGCTGCGCGAAAATGTGCGCTCCGTCATGCCCACCCGGCTGGCAAGAGCAGAGCCAGATAAATCCCCCGTGGGATCGTCGATGATCTCGCTCAGAAGCTGGCGCAAACGCGGCGTCGCTTTTGCCTGGAGCGCGAGACCGGTGCTGAACTGCGATTGTCCGCCCGGCCGACGCATGAACAACACCATCTGCCGCGCAACGGCCAGAGCCGTCTTGGGGCCACAGTCAGCCTCGACCAGCGCCAGACACAGATCTATGCCGGCGGTAATTCCGGCAGAGGTAAAAACCGGTGGCGCCGCCACGAAAATGGCATCGGGCTCGACGTCGATCTGCGGGCGTAACTCCTTCAACAGAGAGCAGGAGTTCCAGTGGGTGGTGGCACGCCTGCCATCGAGAAAGCCGCCAGCCGCCAGTATGAATGCACCGGTGCAAACACTCGCCAGGCGTCTGGTGGGCTTTACGCGCGATTGCAGCCAGGTGAGCAGGCCAGTTTGAAATATGACCTGGCGAAGGCCGTCCTCGCTGCCGCCGGCGACGATGATCGTATCCAGATCGGCAGGCAGTTGCTCAAGGCCTATGGTCTCGCCGAACACCAACCCGCCCGCAGAGCTGCTCTTCAGCGCACCGCCCGCCGGCGAGGCTAGCAGAACCTCGTAGGGCCGCGTGCCCTCCGGCAAATGGAAATTCGCCATCGCGAAAACTTCCATCGGCCCGACGATATCAAGCGCCTGTACACCATCATAGCCGATGACGGCGATGCGCCTTGGGAGAAGTCCAGAATCCGACATTGGCGAAAAATGCGATATCTTTGACATTTCCGCCAGACGGGGCGGCCGATATTTTTCGAGGTGCGTCATCACAATTCCGGACAAACGCCATGTATCGCATCTATTTCAGAATTCTGCTTCTCGCCCTGCTTACATTCTCGGCCATGATTTTGGCTTCGGAGAGAACCGCCATAGCAGCGGAAAATGTCATTCGGCTCGCTCCATTAAAAGCCGGGCGGACGCGACCTCTCGTTGCGATCATCGCCGACAACAGAGGCACGGAGACCACGGACCTCATCATCCCCTACGGCGTCATCCGCAGCGCCGATGTTGCTGATGTGGCAATTGTCTCCACACATGCCGGCATCGTAAACCTGATGCCGGCGTTGAAGATCAACCCCGACACGACGATGTCGGAGTTCGACCGAGACCATCCCGAGGGCGCCGATATCGTCATCGTTCCCGCCATGCATGATGACAGCAGCCGCGAGGTCATCGCCTGGGTCCGGAAACAATCCTCCAAGCGGGCAATGATCGTTTCGATCTGCGAGGGTGCATGGCTTGCGGCAAGGGCCGGTGTGTTCGACGGCAAGCGCGCCACCACCCATTGGTATGCCTTCGACAAGCTGCGCGCTGCCTTCGCGCAAACCCAGTGGGTTCATGACCAGCGCTATGTCGTTGACGGCAATGTCATGAGTACCACCGGCGTCACGGCCTCGATCCCCGCCTCGCTGGCGCTCGTGGAGGCCATTGCCGGCCCGCAGCAGGCGCGCTCGCTAGCTGCCCGCATGGGCGTCGGCGATTGGAACAGTATGCACGATTCCGCGCCGTTCCACATGACCACGAGCCGCCTCTGGCGCTTCGCGAGCAACACCCTTGCCTTCTGGAACCACGAGACCATTCGCCTTCCCGCTCAGGATGGCTTCGACGAAATCGCCTTGGCGCTGACGGCGGATGCGTGGTCGAGAACCTACCGTTCGCAAGCCGTCATTGCCGAGACCGCCAAATCCATCCGTTCGCGTCACGGCCTCGTTCTTGTCCCGGATCTTTCGTCCGCCACCGATGCCTCTGTCATAGCGGTTCCCGCACTTCCATCGGCCCGGGCGCTAGATTGGACACTGTCGGAGATCGCTACCCGTTATGGTGCGCGAACATCTGACATCGTCGCGCTGCAGCTCGAATATCCGGCACGGCATTGAGCCGCCCAATCGACGGCCGAGCAGAGTAGCCCTTTCCTGGTGAACACGGACGGCGGATCATGATCGGCGCCGCGGCGACCGTTGCCTTTTCGGCAATCGATAGTGCGCATAATTGTTCTTTATTAGAACGCTGAATTCCCCCATCATCCGGCGATTGGTGGATAACGAGACGAAAAGTCCGATCGCCCAATCAACAGGGGAACTGTCAGAATGTCTCAATTCATGATGAACCGCCGCCGTTTCCTGTCCAATGCTGCACTTGTCGGAGGTCTTGCCGCAACGCAGACCTTCGTCGGCATCCGCGCCGGCAAGGCGGCCGATGTTGCCGAAGTCCGCATGCAGCTCGGCTGGCTCGCCTCAAACGGCCTGCTCGGCGAAGTCGCCGCCCAGAAAAAGGGCTTTTTCAGCGAGCAGGGCATCAATCTCACCATCGTCCCAGGCGGCCCGAATGTCGATGGCGTCGCCGGTGTCGCGGCCGGGCAATCCACGATCGGCCAGATTTCCTCGAGCCCCTCCGTTATGCTCGCGCGCTCGGCCGGCATGCCGGTCAAGGCGTTTCTGGCCGGATATCGTAAGCATCCATTTACATATTTCTCGCTGAAGAAATCGCCGATCCGCGAGCCAAAGGATATGATCGGCAAAACGATCGCCACGCAGCCGACCGCCTTCATCCTGCTGCGCGCGCTGCTCGCTCAAAACGGTATCCCCGAAGACAAGGTGAAAATGGTCAACATGGGTTCGGACATGAACCAGCTGATCACCGGTCAGGCCGATGCCGTCACCGGCTGGGTCACGAACACCAATGCCTTGAAGGTGCTTGGCGACGAACGCGTCGACATGATGCTGTGGGATGCCGGCCTGAAGCTCTACGCCAACGTCTACTATACGACCGACGAACAGCTGGACAAGCACTCCGACGTGCTGGTGCGCTTCACCACGGCCGCCGCCAAGGGTTGGGGCTATGTGCGAGACCATCCGGAAGAAGCCGTCGACATGCTGGTCGACGCCTATCCTAATCTCGACAAGGCGAGCGAACTCGAAGCCGTCCGTCCGGTCATCGATTTCTCCTTCGGCGATAGCACCAAGCAGACCGGTTGGGGCGCGATGAACAAGGACAATTGGGCCGCCCAGATCAAGGCATACGCCGATCTCAAGCAGTTTACGGGGGCCACGCCGACCGTCGACGATGTCGCCACCATGGCGATCCTCGACGCGACGACTGAAATCCGCAAGCAGATCGGGTGAACGCCATGATGAGCGCCGCTACCATCAAACAGCCGCAGCCAGCACCGGCCGTCGAAACGGCACGGCTTGCCGTTTCCATTCGCAATCTCGACATCCGCTTCGGCGACAAGGGCAATGAGTTTACCGCCCTCTCCAATGTCTCCGTCGACATTCCCGAGGGGTCGTTCGTCACGATGCTCGGGCCTTCCGGCTGCGGCAAGTCGACATTGCTGCGCTGTATCGCCGATCTCGTCCATATCAGCGATGGTTCGGTTTCGGTGTTCGGCCGCCCGCCGCGCGAGGCACGTCAGGGTCGTGACTTTGCCTTCGTCTTCCAGGAGGCGACGCTTCTGCCGTGGCGCAGCGTCATCGACAACGTTCGCCTGCCGCTGGAAGTCGGCAAGCACGACAAGAGCGCCTATGCGGATCCCATGGAGCTACTCGCTCTCGTCGGCCTGAAGGGACGGGAGAATGCCCTGCCGCATGAATTGTCCGGCGGCATGCGCCAGCGCGTCGCTATCGCCCGCGCTCTTGTCACCAAGCCGCGCATCCTGCTGATGGACGAGCCTTTCGGCGCGCTGGACGAAATCACCCGCGATAAGCTCAACGAGGAGCTCCTGCGCATCTGGCGCGAAACCGGCACGACCATCGTCTTCGTCACCCACTCCATCCCGGAAGCGGTCTTCCTCGGTCAGCACGTGCTGATGCTGCAGGCCCACCCGGGCAGGGTGAAGGAATTCATGAAGGTCGACCTGCCCTATCCGCGCTCGCTTGCGATGCGCGACACGGTCGATTTCATCAAGGCGACGGCGCATCTTCGCGCGCTGCTGGAGGAATGCATATGAGCAACGCCGTCCACTCCGACATCGGCCGCATCGCCAAGGCGCCCCGCAAGGTCGCCATCCTCGACGCAACGGTCGGCGTCCTTTCCTCGCATATGCCGGCAATCCTTGCCGCACTCGGCTGCATCGTGCTGTGGCAGGCGGTCATCTGGATCTTCAAGATCCCGACCTTCATGGCGCCAAGCCCGCTCGACGTCCTCTATGCCTTTCGCGACAATGCCGCGACGCTGACGCGAAACGTCCTGCCAACGGTGCTCGAGGCTGTTCTCGGCTTCGTCTTCGGCAATCTCATCGCCATCCTGCTGGCCATCTGGTTCGTCCATAGCGCCACCGCCGAGAGGGCCTTCTATCCGATCGCCGTCTTCGTCAAGGCGATCCCGATCATTGCGCTCGCGCCGATCCTCGTTTTGATCTTCGGCAACGGCGTCGCCCCGAAGATCATCATCGCCGGCCTGATCTGCTTCTTCCCAACGCTGGTCAACATGGTTCAGGGCCTCCGCTCCGCCAGCCCCGCCATGCTCGACCTGATGCGGGTACTATCAGCCAGCAACTCCGAGATCCTCTGGAAAGTCCGCCTGCCAAGCTCGCTGCCATTCCTCTTCGCCGCCTTGAAGATCGCCGCCACAAGCAGCGTCATGGGAGCGATCGTGGCGGAATGGATCGGCTCCAGCTTCGGGCTTGGCGCTCTCATCATCGAGGCGACCTACAATTTCCGCTCGCCGCTGCTTTACGCAACAGTCGTCATTGCCGCGCTGCTTGCCGTGATCCTCTTCTTCATCGTCTCGATCGCCGAGACGAAGATGATCCGCTGGAAACCGGCCGGCCAACACTAAAGCCTTAAGAAAACATCGAGGGAACTCCAATGGAACAGGTTATTCACCAGCCTGCACGGGATATCCGTGTCGTCGATCGCTCCGATGTCGTCGTGGTCGGCGGCGGCCCGGCAGGGATTGCCGCAGCCGTGTCGGCGGCACGCAATGGCGCGAGCGTCACACTTCTCGAACGCTATCCCTATGTCGGCGGCCTTGCCGCCGGTGGCATGGTGCTGGTGCTCGACGACATGATCAACGAGCTCGAAATCACGGTGCGCGGCATCTGCATGGAGATGATCGAGCGCATGAAGCGCTGGGATCTGTGCGTAACGCCCACCGACCGTGACCGGCTGATCGAATTCCGCGACACGCCGGAGGCCTGGCAGCGCTGGGCGCGCTGGGGCCTTTTCGATTTCCACACGCAATCGATGCCACATCCGATCTGCTTTTCCGCCGCCTTCGATCCCGACGCCTTCAAGCGCGCCGCCTACGACATGATCGCGGAATCCAGGATCAAGCTCAGAGCCCACAGCTGGTTCTCCTCAGCAATCGTCGAAGGTGGAGCGATCAAAGGCGTCATCTGCCAGACCAAGGAAGGCATGCAGGCGATCCTCGGCGATGTTGTTATCGACACGACAGGCGATCTCGACGTGGCCGCGAGTGCCGGCGCTTCCCACGTCGAATCCAACTTCATTCTGACGACGGTGTCGCGCTGGGGCGGCGTCGATACGGAAGCGGCGGAGCGTTTCGAGCAGCAGGAGCCGGAAGCGTTCAAGGCGCTCGATCATGAAGCCAAGCGGCTGATCGGCGGTTGCTGGTCCTTCTGGTGGCTGAAGACGCCACTCCCCGGGGTCGTCTGGCTGAACTGCCCGCACATGCCGACCTTAAGCGGCCTGAAGGTCGATGACTTGACCAAGGCTGAGATGGAAGGCCGCTCGCGGATCGCCAAGCTGCTCGATTTCGCCCGAGAAAAGATGCCGGGCTTCGAAAATGCCTATGTCGTCGATTTCGCGCCGCAGACCGGCGTGCGCCAGACACGGCTGCTGCAAGGAGACTATGTCGTGACGAAGGACGACGTCATGACCCGCCGCCATTTCGCCGACACGGTCTGCCGCGGCCGCGATTATTACACGCCCTACCGAGCCATGCTGCCGAAGGAAATCGACCAGCTGATCGTTGCCGGCCGTCATTACTCGTCAACGCCGCAAGCGCAGAAATCCAGCCGCGAAATCCCGCCCTGCATGGCGATGGGCGAGGCTGCGGGTGTGGCCGCGACTGTCGCACTTAATGCCGGAACGACCGTTCGCAAGGCCGATATCCGGGCAATTCAGAAACAGATGCGAGCCCAGGGTGCCGATCCAGGCGACATCCCCTCGGAGAACGCGACATATTTGGAGGCTGCAGAATGACCACCTTGCCACTCGACGGAATCCGCGTGATCGACTTCACACAGGTCATGCTCGGCCCCTCCTGCACGCAGGTGCTGGCCGATTATGGCGCCGAAGTCATCAAGATCGAGAAGGTGAAGATCGGCGATCTATCGCGCTGGTCGCTCGGCTCCGATCCGGACGGGCTCAACAACCCGGTCTTCTGCTCCCTGAACCGCAACAAGAAGAGCCTGGCGCTCGATCTGAAGGAGGCCAACGCCCGCAAGACGGTCCAGGCGCTGCTCGAGACAGCCGATGTGGTCGTCAACAACTTCCGGCCCGGCGTCATGGAGCGCATGGGCTTTGGTTATGAGGATTTGAAGACGATCAATCCGCGGCTGATCTATGCGGTCGGCACGGGCTTCGGGCTGACCGGTCCCTATCAGCACAAGGGCGGGCAGGACGTGTTGGCGCAAGCGGTTTCCGGCGTCATGCGCCGCAAGTCCGACAATAGCCACCCGACCTCGATCTATGCAACGCCGCTTGCCGACTACTCGGCCGGCATGCACCTCGTCCAGGGTATTCTCCTGGCGCTTCTGCAACGCGACAAGACAGGCGAAGGACAGCAGGTCGCCGTCAGCCTGTACAACTCCATGATCGCCATGCAGATGCAGGAAGGCACGACGCATCTGATGCGCCAGAAGGACCTGAACTGGGGCGCCTTCCCGCTGACAGGCGTCTTCGAAACGACCGACAGCGCAATTGTCATGGTCGGCGCCTTCAAGCCAAATCCCTTGCGCGACATCTGCGAAGCGCTTGAGATCGAAGATCTCTCGCAATATCCGCAATATAAGGATTTTGACGCGCAGATGGCGCGGCGACCGGAACTGCAGGCGATCTTCCGCGAGAACTTCGCCAAAAACAGCACCGCGCATTGGATCGCGCGACTGGAGGGCGTGGACATTCTCTGCGCACCGGTACGTTCGCTCCCCGAGGCGTTGAAGGACGAGCAAACCATCATCAACAAGATGATCCTCGAGGCGGGCGAAACGGCCGCTGGTCCGATCCGCCTGATCGGTTCGCCGATCGACATGTCGGCCGCTCAGGTGACGGTGCGGATTTCGCCGCCGCGACTCGGCCAGCATAATGAGGAAATTCTCGCCTCGCTTTCCGAAGTGCAGGGAGACGCCGCATGAGCGTTTCCTTCACAGTAGAGGACCGCGTCGCCCGCGTCACGCTCGACCGGCCCGACCGGATGAACGCGGTCGACGCCGAGACCGAGGCGAGGCTGGAAGCGATCTGGACAGAGATCGAGAGGCGCGACGACATCAGCTGTGTTGTCCTGACCGGTTCCGGCGAGAAGGCCTTTTGCGCGGGCGCCGATCTGAAGGGCGGAAGCGGCAGTTCGGGCGTCGATTACTGGACCGTCGGGCGGGAAAGCGGTTTTGGCGGCCTCGCCTTCCGCCGCTCGCTCGACGTGCCTGTTGTCGCCCGCGTCAATGGTTATGCGCTAGGTGGCGGCTTCGAGATGGTACTCGGCTGCGATATCGTCATCGCAGTCGAGACGGCGCGCTTCGGCTTGCCCGAAGCACGTGTCGGCCGCATGCCGCTCGATGGCGGCATGGTGCTCTTGCAGCGCAAGATCCCCTTCAACCGCGCCATGGCCGTGATGCTGACGGGACGGCAGTTCGGCGCACAGGAAATGGCAAGCTACGGCATCGTCAACGAAGTCGTCTCCGCCGGCGAACTCGACGCTGCGGTCGATCGCTGGGTCGCAGACATCGTCGCCTGCGCGCCGCTGTCGCTGCGGGCGATCAAGCAGACGGTCAATCGCACCGCGCATTTGAGCCCGGCCGAGGCGCAGGCGCTCAGAACGCCGGCCCTCATCAAGGCCTTGAAAAGCGAGGATGCCATGGAGGGTGTATCGGCATTTCGGGAGAAGCGGGCGCCCGTTTGGCGCGGCAGATAGGCATGCTATAGCTTCGAGATTGCCGAGGGCTTTTCATGCATGCCAGCATTCTGAAGTATTTCGCCGAGGTCGCGCGCTCCGGATCAATCCGCAAGGCATCTGAGGAGCTTCACGTCGCAACCTCCGCCGTCAGCCGTCAGATCAAGAAATTGGAAGATGAGCTTGGAACGCCGCTATTCGAGCGCTTTTCCGACGGGTTGCGACTGACGTCTGCCGGCGAGATCGTGCTGCGCCACGCCAAGGAAACGCTGCACGAATATGAGATCATGAAGTCCAACCTCGGCGATCTCCACGGCAAGAATACCGGCCGCGTCCATATCGCCGCCCTGGACAGTCTCGCAATCCAGTTCCTGCCGGAGTTCGTCTCCGGCTTTCACAAGAAGCATCCAGCCGTGGATTTCCGCATCCGCACCGATAATTACAACAACATTTTCCGGTTTCTGGCGGAAGGCGACGTCGACATCGGCGTCACCTTCGATCTTGCCCGGCCGCACGACATGAAGCTGATCCATGGCGTGCGCATGCCGCTGATGGCAATCGTCGCCAAAAGCCATCCCCTGGCTCGGCAAAAGTCCGTGACGCTGCAGGAATGCGCCCAGTTCAACATGTTGCTGCAGCTCGACAACGAAGTCATGAGTTCGATGATCGCAGTCGAGCTCGGCGCGCTCAACCGCGTCGGACGGACACTGGTCGCTACGAACAATCAGATGATGCTGAAACCTATGATCCTTTCAGGCGAAGGCGTCGCCTTCTTCACGCCGCTTGGCTTGCTGCGCGAGTTGGAGGCCGGCGATGCCGTCGCCCTTTCGATTGCGGGATCGAAGCTGCAGGATCTGCAAGTCGGCATCGTCGTGTCGCGGCGCCGGCAGCTCACCCATGCGACAGAGGTCGTCGCCCAGTCGATGGGCGAGGAACTGTCGAAGTTCGCCGCCAAGATCAACACGCTGGTCTCACGATAAGGGAAACGTTCATGGCTATGCGGTTGTTGCTCAATCCGGGCCATGCGCCTGCCCAGAGGATCGCAGATCGGGTGGATCTGCCGGGGGAGCTCCAATCCCTTCGCCTGGAGCCCGGCGACCTAGTCCTGCCTTCGCCCGTGAATGCCCATGACCACGGCTACGGCATCCGCACTCTCGATTTCGGCGCTGTCGACGACGCACTTGAGGTGTGGATACCGAGCCTCAGGCTGCGGCCGCGCACCGACCCTTATCTTGAAGCGCTTGTCGCCTTCGGCCGGCTTGCTCGAACCGGCGTCGGCGCGACGATGCATTGCCATAACTCGCTCAATGTCGATCGTCTGGTCGACGAAGGAGGCGCAGTCATGCGGGCCGCCGGCGACATCGGCATTCGGCTTGCACTCTCCTGCCCTCTCCTCGACTACGACGCCTGGGCCTATGACGGTGGACCGCAGCGGCTACAGCCGTTTCTATCCCCCGCGGACTGGGATGCGCTTGCCGGGACTATTCCAGCCTATGCGCCCATCCGCGCGCAGCTTTCAGCCGTCGAGGCGGTGGCCGCTGCAAACACGAACCCATTGATCGATGTGCAATACGGGCCGATCGGGCCGCAATGGTGCTCCAATGCACTTCTGGAAGCGATAGCCGAGGCCTCCGTGCTTCATGGCAGACGCATCCACATGCATCTGCTTGAAAGTCCGCGACAGCGCTTGTGGCTCGACCAGCGGTTTCCCGAAGGTGTCGTCACCTATCTCGATAAAATTGGCTTCCTGTCGCCGCGGCTCGCGGTCGCTCATGGCGTCCAACTACGCCCTGATGAACTGGAACTGCTTGTCGCGCGCGGCGTGCAACTCGTCAGCAACCCCACGGCCAATCTCCGTCTTCGCTCGGGCGTCGCCCCGATTGCATCGACGCTGGAGAATGGCGGCCTCGCCTTTGCCATCGGCCTCGACGGCACCGGGCTGGATGACGATCAGGATCTTTGGCGGGAGATGCGGCTCCTCTATCTCCTGCAGGGCGGGCGGAGCCTCACCCGACGATTGACGGCTCGGCATATCTTCGATGCCGCAACCCGGGTCGGTGGTCAGGTCGTCAACGCGGCGGATGCGGCAGACTACACCGTCATCGACTATCGGGCCCTGACTGCCGAGGCGCTGTTCGATGACGTCGACGAGGCGGAGGTCCTGCTAACCCGTATGAGCGCAAAATATGCCAAAGGACTTTTTGTCGCCGGGCGGGAAGTCATGCACAGGGGGGAATTGACGGGCATCGACTTCGACGCGGCCCTCGCCGAATTGCTCGCACAGGCGAGAGCCGATCAGCCGAGACTGGAGAAGCAAAGACCTCTCGTCGGCGCTTTGTCGGCGGCGACACGCGCCTATTACGCCACGTGGTCCGGGCTCTCCTGACGCCGCAAGAAGCGGCCGTGGGGCTTCCGGCACGAGCAAGGCTGCGCAATCAACCGCTATTTCGCGTTACAAATGATCGCCGGGAGTGCCGCCATAACCGGCCACGAATGGGTGATCGAGGCTGGTCGTTCGGCTCTTGTCCCAGCCGCCGGGCGCACCCCAGCCGGTAACATCGTCAGCGAAAAAGTCGCGGTTGACGTCACGCAGGAACAGCCGCTCCGCCGGCATTTCCTCATCCCACAGGATGGCATCGACGGGACAGACCGAGAGACAGAGCCCGCAATTGATGCACTCGTCCGGGTGAATGTAGAACATCCGCCCGCCTTCATAGATGCAATCCACCGGGCAGGCGACGGTGCAGGCGCCATCCTTCGTATCGATACAGGGCTCGGTGATTACGTAAGCCATGACGTTCGCCTCGTTGCGCTCTCAAGGGCGCTTGCAACGAACTATGACAAATGGAAGCGTTCTGAAGAAGAACCAATTTTCGGCATTTTCATTGCCGAAAAGGCAACGCTCGTTCTGGTCGGCGGCGATGTTCCGCGCGAAAATGCGGCTCTATCCATGGACTGGAAGAGCCGCATCGGAGAAGATCAGGCCGCGAGATCGATAGCGCGCCGCAGAGCGGGCAGCATGTCCTCGGGATCGGGGCGACGGGTATAGTCGGGATTGACCTCGGCATAGAGGATCGTTCCGTCCTGGCCGACCACGAAGCGGCCCGGCATCGGCAGGGTCCAGCTCGGATCGCCGTTGAAAGAGGGCAGATCGTTCTTCAGGCTCTTGTAGAGCTCGACCAGATAGTCCTGCAGCTCGAAGCGCAGGCCGAAGGCGGCAGCGAGATCATTATGTGGATCGGACAGGATCGGGAAGCTCAGGCCGTTCTGGCGAACCGATTTGCGGCTGTTGACGGGGTTCTGTGGTGAGATCGCCACAAGGCTGGCGCCAAGGGCCTGAAACTCTGGCAGCGCAGCCTGGAGCGCCTGCAATTCCATATTACAATAGGGGCACCAGACGCCGCGATAAAAGCTGATGACGAGCGGGCCATGTTTCAGAAGGTCCGCCGAAGACACCGGATTGCCATCCGGGTCCAACAGCGTGAAGCCAGGCATCTTGTCGCCGGCCTTGAGAGCGCGTTTCGCGGCGCCCGAGGCAATCAGTTCGGCGGTTGCGCGACGCATGGTCTCGATGACTGCGGGCGGGACATTGTACGGCGGCTTGCCGGCTTCGAAATCGGCTTTGAATGCGTCGAGTTTGGCTTGCAGGGACATGGGTCTACTCCTTTGCTGTTCCGGCTTTCGGCGACGGCTTGCCAGAAGTGCAGTGGTGCGCCGATGGAGAGGAGTATGCTCATTCCAATTGTGTTGCGGCAGGCGGCTTGTCGCGATAATGCCTATTCTCAGGAGGAATAGGCATGGATCGATTGCAGGCAATGTCCACCTTCGTGCGGGTCGTGGAGACCGGCTCCTTTTCCGGCGCGGCCAGACAGTTGGGGATCGGCCAGCCGGCCGTATCGAAGACCATCGCGCAGCTCGAGGAGCGGCTTCAGATCCGCCTCCTGCTACGCTCGACGCATGGACTCACCCCGACCGATGCCGGGCTTCGTTTCTATGAAAGGGCGCGGGCAGCCATCCGAGAGGCCGACGAGGCGGAACTGGAGGCGCGTGGCGTCGGAGCGGGCCTTTCCGGGCGCCTGCGCGTTTCGGCGGCGACAACCTTTTCCCGGTTGCTCATCTTGCCGCGATTGCCGGCATTCCTGAAGCTTCATCCGGATCTCGAGATCGACGTGATCCTCGACGATCGAGTCATCGATCTCGTCTCGGAGGGGATAGATCTCGCTCTCAGGATGGGGGATTTGCCGGATTCTACGAGTATCGCGCGGCGGATCGCACGCGGGCGGCGCTCGGTGATCGCGACACCGGCCTATCTGGAACATGCAGGCACACCTCTGGCTCCCGCCGATCTCGTCGCCCATGAAGCGATCGTCTATACACAACTCAGCAATAGCTGGACCTTCCAGCAGCGCGGGACCGAGGTCTCCGTTGTCGTCAACGGGCGCCTCCGCGTCAGCGCTGCGGAAGGAATTCGCGCCGCCGTGCTTGCCGATATCGGCCTGGCCATCGCTTCGGACTGGATGTTCCAGCTGGAGCTGGAGACCGGCGCCGTTCGCCGCATTCTGGAGGATTGGGACCTGCCGCCGATCGATCTATGGGCGCTTTTTCCGACGGGGCGGCTGGCGAGCGCTAAGGCACGCGCTTTCGCCGATTTCGTCGAGCAGATATTTTCGATGAAATCACGCGCGAACGGAAATCGAAATGATAGCGACGGGGATTGAGCCGCAAGCGGTGCTGCGGCTCAATCCTTTCTGCCCTTAGAGCAGCTTTTCCAATGTGATCGGCAGGTCGCGCACGCGTCTGCCGGTCGCGTGGAACACGGCATTGGCAATCGCCGGCGCCACGCCGACGATGCCGACTTCGCCGACGCCCTTGCCGCCGAGCGCCGAGGCCTGATGATCCGGCACGCCGACCGATATCACCTGGATATCCGGAATGTCGGAGTTCGTTGGCACGAGGTAATCGCCCACATTGTTGTTGACGGTGCGGCCGTTGCGCTGATCGATCAAGCCTTCCTCGAGAAGTGCCTGGCCGATGCCCATGATGATGCCGCCCCGCCACTGGCTTTCGACCAGTCTCGGATTGTAGAGGCGGCCGCAATCGAAGGCGGAAACCATGCGAGAAACCCGCACCGTGCCGAAATCTTCGTCGACCCGCACTTCAGCGAAGTGCGCGCACCAGCTGTGCATGGAATAATCGCCCATGGTCGGCCCCTGAACCTTTGCCATGGTGGTCCAGGCCTGCAGTTGCTCCTGTGCGTTCGCGCCGTCAGGCAGGGTGTTGCGCCGGACTTCGATTTCCTCGCGTTTCAGCGCCGACATCAGTTCCGCCAGCGTCAGTGATGGCGTCTCGCCGCGCGGTGCTGCGATGCGCCCCTCGGCGAAATTCAGCGTGTTCGCACCCGTCTCGCGGAAGGGAGAATTGGCATCGCTGAGCGCAAGGCCGATGAGTTCGTCGCGGGCTGCGACCGCTGCCTTGTGGACGGCTCCCATGATCGAGCCGGCCAGCATCGAACCGCCGGCGATCGCCGCACCCGGCAGACGAGAATCGCCGAGATACACTTCAACCTGATCGACCGGGATGCCGAACACTTCCGCAGCACTTTGGGCGAGGATCGTATAGGTCCCTTGCCCCATGTCGATGGCGCCGCTGACGACCTCTACTCGGCCGTTCGCGAGAATGCGGATCATCGCTTCGCTCGGTGCGCGGATGACGGGGAAGGTGCCGCAGCCGATGCCCCAGCCGATCAGCGTCTTGCCGTCGCGCATCGAGCGCGGCGCGTGGCTGCGCCGCGACCAGCCGAAAGCTTCCGCCCCTTCGGTCAACGCCTCGCGCAGCCGGCGCGTCGACCACGGCTTGCCGGACTGGTAGTCGTGGTCGGCATAGTTCTTCAGCCGTAGCTCGAGCGGGTCCATGCCGAGCTTGTAGGCCAGTTCCTCGATCGCGCATTCGATGCCATAGGCGCTCGGGTTCTTGCCCGGACCACGCAAGGCGCCCGGCGTCACGCTATTGACCGGCACGACGCGGTGCTGCGAGGAAAAATTCTCGACCTTGTAGAGGACCGCCGTTGCGGCCCCCGTCTGTTCCGGCCAGTCTGCATCCATGGAGGTTTCGCTGGCACCGCGATGGACGATCGCCTGCAAGATACCATCCTCGCTCGCTCCGAGCGCGATCTTCTGTCTGGTCGCGGCACGCCCACCATAACTCGTGAAATTCTGCGGGCGTGTGACCGCAAGCTTCACCGGCCGGCCGAGCTTTCTTGCGGCCGCGACCGCGACCGCGCCATAGGCAAGCGGCACCCCTTTCGATCCGAAGCCGCCGCCGATGAAGGGCGAGATGATCCGGACGTTTTCATAGGGCATGTCGAACCATTCGGAATACATGCGCGCCATACCGTGCGACCACTGGCTCGGTTCCCAGATCGTCAGCTGGTGGCCATCCCATTTTGCCGTCAACCCGTGCGGCTCCATCGCGACGTGATATTCGCGCGGCGTCGAATATTCAGCCTCGATCCGCACCGGGGAAGCGGCAAGCGCCGCCTCGGCATCGCCCCAGGCGGAAGAGAGGGGTTCCATGAGCTTGCCCTCAGCGGCATTCGGGTCGTTGAGGGCGGCGACGTGGCTGCTCTCTTCATAGGTGACGCGGACCAGCCTGGCGGCCTCTGCCGCCAGTTCGCGGCTTTCCGCCACGACGGCTGCAATCGACTGCCCGTTAAAGAGCACCTCGCGCGGCAATGGATAATAGGGACCGTCGACGGGCTTGTTGCCGCCCCAGTCGCCGGCAAGCTTAAGACCGAGATCATCCTCCGGCGTCAGCACCAGAAGCACACCCGGCATTGCCAGCGCCGCCGAGGCATCGACCTCGACGACGCGGCCAGCCGGAATCGTGCTTTGGACGAGGACGGCATAGGCCAGATTTTCGACCGGGTATTCCAGCGCATAAGTCGCGGTACCCGTCACCTTCATATTGCCTTCGAAGCGCGACTGACGACCGCCGACCGTACCGTCGGAAGCATCGCCGCGTTTGCGGGGTTCCATCATGGTCATGCGAGACCTCCCATCGTCAGAATGGCGCGAGCGATAACGCGCGGTGCAAGTTCGATCTTGTAATGGTTACCGCCGTGGGAGACGGCACCCTTGATGGCAAGCCGGCTGGCCGCTTTGACGGCCTCCGGAGTGAGCGCCTTGCCGATCAGCGCCTGCTCGACATCATTCGCCCGCCAGGGCCTGGTGGCCACCCCGCCGATCGCCACGCGAATATCACGGACGGTCCTGCCATCGGCTTCCAATTCCAGACCAACAGCGGCGCTCGCGGCGGCAAATTCATAGGACTGCCGGTCGCGGACCTTGATGTAGGTCGAGTTCCGAGCGGCCGTGGAAGCAGGAATGGTGACGGCGGTGATGATCTCGCCGTGCTGCAGGACCGTTTCCCTGTTCGGCGTGTCGCCGGGAGCGAGAAAGAAATCGTCGACAGCAACCTTGCGGCTATCCGTCTCGACTACGGCATCGAATGCGACCAGAGCGACCGCCAGATCGCCGGGATAGGAGGCGATGCAGGCCTCACTCGTTCCGAGCACGGCGTGATTGCGCGTGACGCCGCCGATCGCCGAACAGCCGGAACCAGGATTGCGCTTGTTGCAGGCGGGAAAGGCGCCGGGATCGCGGAAATAGGAACAGCGTGTCCGCTGCAGGAGATTGCCGCCGATCGTCGCCATGTTGCGAAGCTGGGCGGAGGCGGCCAGAGACAGGGATTGTGAAACTGCCGGAAAGGCCGCGCGGATCTCCTCGTGGTCGGCAACCTCGCTCATCCTGGCAAGCGCGCCGATCGTTACGCCGGCGGCGTCGACCGTGATGCCGCTCATACCGGAGAGACGGGTGATATCGATGACCGTATCGGGCTCACCCACGCCGCATTTGGCGAGATCGAGCAATGTCGTGCCGCCGGCAAGCAGCACGGCGCCAGCCTGTTGTGCCGCCTGAGCGGCCTCGGCTGTCGATGTGGCGCGCAGATAGGAGAAGTTTCGCATCATGCCACCTCCGCTGCCTGGCGCACCGCCGCGACGATGCTGTTATAGGCCCCGCACCGACAGAGATTGCCTGACATGTATTCGCGGATTTCCGTGTCCGAACCGGCATGTCCTTCGCGAATGCAGGCGACCGCCGACATGATCTGGCCCGGCGTGCAATAGCCGCACTGGAAGGCATCATGCTCGATGAAAGCGGCTTGCACCGGATGCAGATCGCCAGCCTCGCCGGTCAGCCCCTCGATCGTCGTGATCTCGCGCCCTTCGGCCTGCGCGGCAAGCGTCAGACAAGAGAGCACGCGCTTGCCGTCGATATGACAGGTGCAGGCGCCGCACTGGCCTTGATCGCAGCCCTTCTTGGTACCGGTTAGCGAAAGATGTTCGCGCAGCGCGTCGAGTAGCGTTACACGCGGCTCGATATCGAGCTCGTGGCGCTGCCCGTTGATGTCGAGCGCGATCTGGATTGTTCGTGTCATGATAAGCTCCTGCCATCGTCACGAAGATGAGACCTGCGGAATCTAGTAGAAACTATCCGTCGGTCTACCGGTTGCTATGGGTTTCTTTCAGGAAGACGAGGCCGATGGAGTTCTGGCGTCATGGTCGGCTCTCGTCTGAATTAGGAAGCAAGGGACACCTCGGATAAACGGAGGCGCCTCCGTTTAAATTAATACCTGGCGTGTTTTCGTCAAGCCCCGGCAAACGGGCAAATCAAAGTAGAACCGAGTGAAGGATGGGCAAGAGGTAGGGCCGAAAGAGCCTCTGCTATTTCCCCTCGGTCGCCCACCACTGCGTGCCAGTCGGATCGGGGGATCGATCAACATCCATTCACGGCTCGCGAAATCGCTTGAAAAGCGAGGCGCGCCCCTGTTATGCTCAATTTGAGCAATAGCTATCAAGTCATCGGAAACCCATTTTGGTTCAGCGCCAAAGGGAATCGCGACCTGCTGTTATCGCTCAACTATTTTTAAATCGCGCTCTCTGGAGCAGGCTCGGCCTGTTCTGAATTCACTCAAGGAGGATTTTCCATGATCCATGAAATGCGCATCTATACTTGCTTGCCCGGCAAGCTGCCAGCGCTCAAGGAGCGTTTCGAAACGGCGACGCTGGCGATCTGGGACCGGCTCGGCATCCGCCCCCTTGGCTTTTGGACGACGATGATCGGGCCTTCCAGCTACGACCTCATCTATTTCCTCGAATGGCAGTCGCTGGAGGAGCGCGAGCGGAAATGGGCGCAATTCGTGGCCGATCCGGTCTGGAAGGAGGCTCTGGCAAAGAGCGAGGCACCGGGCCAGATCGTTGCCAATATCGCCAGTTCGATCCTGCAGCCGACCGGATTCTTTCGTCCCCTTGTTTCCGCCGAGGTCAATGGCTGAAGGCGGATAGAAGATTGATGGCACCGGCGGTCCTCGCCTATGCCCGATGATCAAGAAACGGTTGCGCCGGTTTCCCGACCTCATTGTGGTTCGGTTCAACGAGACCTGTGTCAGGATCCACGGCAAATGGTGACATCGCTCGTCACTGGGAGATGGGCAGCCATGCCCCCGAGAATCAGAAAGCCGGGACATGCCCGGCTTCCAGCTTCACAGTCAAAATCGTTTCGGCAGACGCGCCTGCCGCTCACAGTCAGCCGTTCTGGTCGCCGCTATTGTCGGCGGCCGGCTCCTGTTCTTTTTCCTTTAGAACGTCCGTCAGCTTGTTGACGCCTTCGAAGCCGGCGACGGCAGCAGCGGCCTTCGTTATGAAACCGGCATTCGGGTCTACAGCCTCGACAGCCTCGTCGGCAGCCACGGCGCCTGCAACTTCTTCAATCAGCTTTCCGATACCCATTTCAAGCTCCTGATCTCTTTGCTTTGCCGCTGGCGTGCGGCGATCGAGCGTTGCAAAGGCCTCGCTACGGATATCTAAAAGGTCGCTGCGAGCAGCCTTTTCCTCCCTGGAGCGAGGCATGGTTTTCCCCGGCTCCTGCCATTTAGGCAACCAAGCTGAAGGCGACCTTAACCGAAGATGAAGCGAGGCTGATATCGCGCAATCTCTAGGGCGTGGATCGGCTCCGATTCGACGAGGAACGCCGTCAAGCCGTCACATGAGCCTAATAGGCCTATGATAAGCCCTCCGGAATTTCGGAAAGTGCCAAACCGTTTGAACCAGGGAAGTTTCCTGCCATGACATACTCGCGTCGCGTCACGGCTCTCGCCGTATCCTTCCTCCCCCTCCTTTTCGCCCCCGCCTTTGCAGACTCAGACGTGCTCTGGAAGATTGTGCATGACAAGTGCGTCGTACAGACCGCACCATGCATTTCGGTCAATACGGCCGAGCATTATGCGATGCTGAAGGATCTGCGCGGCGTTGCCCAATTTCTTCTCATCCCCACCGACAAGATCACCGGTATCGAAAGCGCGGCACTCCTTGATCCTGCAACACATAACTTCTTTGCCGACGCCTGGGCCGAGCAGGGCGATGTCGATGCCCGCTTGCCGCACGCCCTCCCGCGCGACGGTCTGAGCTTGGCCGTCAACGCGCAGCAGGCGCGTTCGCAGAACCAACTGCACATCCATGTCGATTGCCTCAGCGCAGATGCGCGCGCAACCTTAAAGACCGATGCCGACAAGATCGGTGCCGACTGGTCACCGCTCCCCGATGCCATTGCTGGCCACAAGTTCGTAGCGATGCGGGTTAACGGCGAGACATTGGGAGACTTCAATCCATTCCTGGCGCTCGCCAAGACGTTGAAAGACCCGACAAAGGAAATGGGCGATCACAATCTTGTGGTGGTCGGCGCTAGTTTCGCTGACGGACCCGGATTCATCGTCCTGACGGACGTCGCGACAACCGGCATGGGCGGGGAAGACGTGCAGGACCACAGCTGCGCGATTATGCATTGAAATCATAGGCTTATGCTCGCCACAAGAGCCGCGTCTCTCGTCATGGTCGATGCGGCCACTTTCCTCCCCGAGGTGGAACGGAGCCTTGAGAGCCGATTTATGATCCTGGCTTCTAGGTTCTATCGCGATTCACGCACTAATCTTTTTGATGTGACGGGTTCAGTGTTATAGTCCCGGGTTGTGAGCCTGAGCTATGCGTCATCCGATGGTCGAGCATTCAGATCATCGCGCAGCGTCTGGCATCGAAGGCTCGCCATCGAAAGCCTCAGGAGGCGCCTCATGAATCTTCAGATCAATAGCCAGTCCTATCAGGTCAATTCGGACGGAGACACGCCGCTCCTCTGGATCATCCGTGACGAGCTGGGCATGACCGGTACGAAGTACGGTTGCGGACTGGCACAATGCGGCGCCTGTTCGGTCCTTGTCGACGGCGAGGTGGTGCGCTCGTGCGTGACGCCGCTCGATAGTGTTGCCGGTCGTCAGATTACCACGATCGAAGCGCTCGAGGCAGACCCGATCGGCAAGCGCGTGGTTGCCGCCTGGGTCAAGCATCAGGTTCCGCAATGTGGCTACTGTCAATCGGGGCAGGTTGTGGCGGCAACCGCGCTCCTGAAACAAACGCCCAATCCTTCCGACGACGAGATCGCTGCGGCGATGATCAATCTCTGTCGATGCGGAACCTACAACGCGATCAAGGCGGCGGTCAAAGATCTCTCCTCCAAGCAGGGAGAAACGCTATGACCGAAACCACCCGCAACCTCGTTCCGGACGATGAATTCCCGATCGGATCTCCGGTCAACATCTCGCGCCGGCACTTTCTCCTGACTTCCGCCGGTGCGGCGGCAGGAGCGTTCGTCCTCGGCTTTGGCGTTCCGGTTGGACAGGCACGAGCCCAGCAGGCGGCAAGTCCTATGCCTCCAGGGACACGCGTTCCCGCGTTCCTTGAAATCCGCCCCGATAGCAGCATCCGTTTCATGAGCCCCTTCGTCGAAGGCGGCCAGGGTGTCTTCACGGCGATGGCCCAGATCGTCGGTGAGGAACTCGACGCTGACCCCAAGACCTTCGTCGTCGAAAATGCGCCGGCGGGCGGCGACTATCTCGTCATCAATGGAAAAATGCGCATCACAGGCGGCAGCATGTCGGTGCGCACGAGCTATGAGACCATGCGCAAGCTCGGCGCGCTGGCGCGCAACATGATCCTGCAAGCGGCTGCAAAGCGCCTCAACGCACCCATCACCGAGCTGACGACAGAGCCCGGCCGCGTCATCCACGCCGCCTCGGGACGCAGCCTCGCCTATGGCGAAGTGGCCGCAGAGGCGCTGGATCTACCGGTACCTGCCCCCGAGAGCGTGTCGCTTCGCGACCCGAGCAAATTCCGCTGGATCGGCAAACCAGTCGAACGGCTTGACATGCACGACAAGTCAACCGGCAAGGCGGTCTATGCGATAGACTGCAAGGTCGACGGCATGCTGCATGCCGCCGTCCAGCATGCGCCGCGCCTCGGCCTGACAATCGGCAAGATCCGCAACGAAGAGCAGCTCAAGGCAATGCCGGGCGTTCATTCCGTCCATAGTCTGTCCGGTGCGGTCGCTGTTGTCGCTGAACGCTGGTGGAATGCCAAGCGCGCGGCCGAGGCGGCTCAGGTCGATTGGCGCGAGCCCGGCTCGGACGCCGATCCCGCCCTCCGCCATATGCCCGCGGATTTCTCCACCGCTGCTTTCAGCGACAAGCTCGCCAACGAGCCGGGCAGCGGCAAGGAGGCGGAGAATGTCGGCGACGTTACCAAAGCGTTCGATGCTGCCAAGACCGTTGTCTCGGCAACCTACAAGAGCCAGTATCTGCATCACGCGCAGCTGGAGCCGCCATCCACCCTGGCCCGGTTCAATCCTGATGGCAGTCTGGAAGTCTGGCTGCCCAATCAGGCGCCCGAGCAATTCCAGGCCGACATTGCCAAGCTGACGGGGCTCGACCCATCGAAGGTAACACTCCACAGCCCGATCCTGGGCGGCTTCTTCGGCCGGCACTTTCTCTATCCGTCCGCCAATCCCTATCCGCAGGCGATCCAGCTCGCCAAAGAGGTCGGTCGACCGGTGAAGCTTATCTGGAGCCGCGAGGAGGAATTTCTGCGCGACCCGATGCGCCCGATGGCGGCCGTGCGCTTCCGCGGCGCACTCGACGCCAGCGGCATGCCGGTCGCACTCGAGGCCATTAGTGCCTGCGAGGGACCGACGGAGGCCGTTTTCGGTCATAAGGAGGATTCGCTAGACCCGATGGCGGTGGAAGGGTTGACCGGCAAATCCTACGACATCCCGAACCACCGCATCGCGCAGATCTACGTCAAAAATCCGACGACACTGGCTTATTGGCGCTCGGTCGGCAATTCCATGAACGACTTCTTCTACGAGACGTTCCTGGACGAACTGGCCGACAAGGGCGGGCAGGACCCTTACGAACTGCGCATGAAGTTGTTGCAGAAGAACGAGCGGCTGAGCAACCTGCTGAAAGCGGTCGGCGATCTCTCCGGCGGCTGGAAGCGCGGTCCTTTCACGGCGGACGATGGTTCAAAGCGGGCGCGGGGCGTGGCCATGGCGTCGCCCTTCGGTAGCCACACGGCGGCGATCGCCGAGGTCTCCATCCGCAACGGTCAGGTCGTCGTCCATGACGTCTGGGAAGCGATCGATCCCGGCAGCATCGTCAATCCGGCGATCATCGAAGCCCAGATCAATTCGGCAACGGCGCTTGGAATGTCGCAGGTGCTGATGGAGGAAGCCGTCTATAAGAACGGCGAGCCCATCGCCCGTAATTACGACCTCTATCCGATCCTGCCGCCGGACCGCATGGCTCGCGTCCATGTCCGCATCATCGAAAGTGGCGCCGAGATGGGCGGTATCGGCGAACCGGGGCTTCCGGCTATTCCGCCGGCCGTCGCCAATGCGGTTTCGACGCTAACGGGCAAGCGGATACGCAGCATGCCCCTCTCCAACTACACCTTTGAAAGCTGAGGCGCAGCTGTCGCTGCGCCTGGCATGATTTCGGCTCTCGGCCCTGCTGGTCCGAGAGCCGGCGTGGTTGGCTCCCTCCATAGCCGAGTACGAAATCCCGAAGCAAAGACATGAGGGCACACCCTTGAAGAAATTTCTTCTGGTTCTTCTTTTGATTGTCGTGCTTGTAGCCGGCGGCGTCGCATGGTTCGTGACCCGCACGCCGGCATCTCCCTTCGACAATGTCGCCTTAGCGCAGCCGCCCTCGGAGGAGTTGCTGCAGCACGGCGAATATGTCGCGCGCCTTGGCGACTGCGTCGCCTGTCACAGCACGCCGAAAAGCGCTCCCTTTGCCGGAGGACTGCAGATGGGGACGCCGCTCGGCGCCATCTTCACGACGAATATCACTCCGGACAAGGAAACCGGCATCGGCAATTATACGCTCGC
Organism: Rhizobium sp. WW_1; assembly: GCF_003610155.1. Taxonomy (NCBI): domain Bacteria; kingdom Pseudomonadati; phylum Pseudomonadota; class Alphaproteobacteria; order Hyphomicrobiales; family Rhizobiaceae; genus Rhizobium; species Rhizobium sp. WW_1. The sequence goes on along the minus strand of NZ_RAIN01000002.1, from coordinate 254,529 downwards.
CGATTTCGACCGCGCCGTCCGCCAGGGCGTTGCCCGGGACGGACACCGCCTCTATCCGGCCATGCCCTATCCCTCCTATGTGAAGATGAGCGACGACGACATTCGTGCGCTTTACGCTTATTTCACCGGCAGGGTCCAACCCGTTCAGCAGGCAGACCAGCCCTCGGACATTCCATGGCCTATGAACATGCGTTGGCCGCTGGCGCTGTGGAACGCAGTCTTTACTGAGAGTGGAACCTATCAATCGAAAGCCACCGGCGACGACCAGTGGAACCGGGGCGCCTATCTCGTTCAAGGACCGGGTCACTGCGGCAGCTGTCATACGCCGCGCGCCATCACCATGGCGGAAAAGGCGCTCGACGAAACCAGCCCGCTCTATCTTTCCGGCGCGCTTCTCGACGGATGGTATGCCCCGAGCCTGCGCGGCGACCACAATGTCGGCCTCGGCCGGTGGACGGAGGAGGACATATACGCCTTCCTCAAGAGCGGCAGGAACGGTCATGCCGTCGTCTTCGGCTCGATGGCGGATGCCTTCAACAATTCGACCCAATTCATGACGGATGACGATCTCAAGGCCATTAGTCATTATCTGAAGTCATTGCCGGGCGACCCGACCCGCGACGGCACACCATGGCAGTATGACGACGCCACAGCCCAGAATGTCGCCCTTCCCGCACGCCAGCAGATTCCCGGCGCACAGACGTTCGTCGCAAAATGCAGCTTCTGTCACGGCCTCGACGGACGCGGAAAACAACAATGGATTCCGCCGCTCGCCGGCTCCGCCGCTTCGCTTGCAAAGGAAAGCGCGTCCCAGATCAATGTGACGCTGAACGGTTCCAGCCGTGTCGTGGCGAACGGAATCCCCGATGCCTATCGCATGCCGCCCTTCCGGCAGCAGCTTTCGGATCAGCAGATTGCCGATGTCCTGACATTCGTACGCTCGTCCTGGGGTAATCATGGCGGAGCAGTTGCAGCAGCCGATGTAACGGCGCTACGCGAGCACACGGACCCGGCAAGCAGCAATCCGATCATATTGCAGATGCGGTAACTTCCCGCCGCACCGACCTTTCGTGAAAAGGGCGAAAACTGTGCTTGTGATTTGAGGCAATGCGTAGCCCGCAGTTTGAAGCAATCGCGGGCTGCTCTTGCGTGGCCGTGCCCAACACGCCTTCCCCGCCAAGGTGAAGGCGTCAGTGCTCCTGCCCGGCAAGTTTCAGCGACTGCGCCCGCTTTCTCCTCCTGCTCACCCGCGATGAGGGCGTTTTAACGTGCCCTTCCTGCGGCAGGGTGATAATGGCCCTCAGACCGGGATTGTTGGGCTGCAGCAGGACATCGCCGCCATGTTGGCGCGCGACGGCCCGCGCGATCGAGAGGCCCAGGCCGACGCCGCCCGTGCCCCGGTTTCGCGACGCTTCCAGGCGGAAGAACGGCGCGAAGACCTTTTCCTTCATATCCTCGGGTATGCCGGGCCCGTTGTCCTCGATGACGATATCGATCGTACTGGCCGAATGGCGGATATAGACCTTCGCGTGGCCGCCATAGCGCACCGCATTTTCCGTAAGGTTGCGAACGGCTCGGCGCAGCCCGTCGGGCCGACAACGATAGGTCGTCTTCGCTCCCTCGAGATATTCCACCGGCAGTCCGAGATCGGCAAGGTCATCGCAGATACTGCCGACCAGGGCCTCAAGCTCGATTGCCCGCGTTTCCTCCGCCGTGGACTCGCCACGCGCGAAGGAAATAGCGGCTTCCGTCATGCCCTGAAGCTCGTCGATGGTCGACAGCATCTTCTGCTGGATATCGGCGTCCTTGACGAACTCCGCTCGCAGCCGAAGCGAAGTCAGCGGCGTCCTCAGATCATGGCCAATCGCGGCCAGCATTCTCGTCCGGTCATCGACGAAGCGATGCAGGCGTTCCTGCATCCTGTTGAACGCCTCGGCGGTGCGCTTGATATCGTCGGGTCCCTGTTCGGGCAGCGGCGGAAGATTTTCGCCTCGCCCCAGAGCCTCCGCGGAAACCGCCAGCCGTCGCAGCGGCCGTGCGATGCGGCTGGCGATGAACACTCCGATCAGTGACAGGATCAATGCGGTGGTGGCGAGCGAGGTGAGCGATTTCATATCCCACCATTGATCACCGACATTCTTGTAGAATGCCGTATTCAACCACATGCCGTCATTGAGCTGGACGACCAGTCCGTATCCGTTGTGTCCGCCGAAATAAACGAACTTAGCAGGTTGCGGCAGGCTCCAGAGTATCGGGGGCGGAGTGGCCCAACCCTCCCCTGCGCGTTCCGAAGTCAATGTTCCGGAGGTCAAATGTTCCGCATCGGAACCCGATCGCTTGCCGTATCTCCCGGCAAGATCAATGAAATTCTCGATCGGACGAGAAAGCTCGCTTGCCGCACGCTCACGCCATGCGCTGACGTCCGTTACCTCTTCCGGCGATAGCCAAAACCGGGAATAGCTGGTCTCGCTTGCCAGCAGCGCCTGCTCACGCAATGGCTTGGGCATGGATTCCATCAACCGCGTGACGGAAGCGCAACGGCTGAAGAATTCGCTCTTCATGGCCGCATGCAGCGCCTTGGTCCGTTCGTCCCAGGAGATTGAAAAGGTCAGGGCCTGCGAGACGACAAGGGCAAGCAGGGTAAAGCCGATGAACTGGGCGGCAAGGCTCCTCCTCCACCAGTAGATCATTCGAACCCCACATCCGCCGAGAGGCTATAGCCGCCACCCCAATGCGTCTTGATGACCGATGGGTTCTTCGGGTCCGGCTCGATCTTCTTGCGCAGGCGGCTCACTTGATTATCGATGCTTCTGTCGAAGATATCAGCGGTTCTCCCGACAGTCAGATCGAGAAGCTGCTCGCGGCTGAGGACAATGCCCGGGCGCTCGAGAAAAACCTTCAAAAGCCGGAATTCGGCCGTGCTAAGGGGGATGCCGACGCCATCGTCGCCGGAAAGCTCCTGCCGACCCATGTTCACGCGCCACTGCCCGACGCGGACGACCCTGGCCTTCTTCAGCGTTTCCCGCTGCTGCTGCGGCACGCCGTTGACCCGGCGCAGGACGGCCCTGATGCGCGCCAGTAATTCACGCGGATTGAACGGCTTGACGAGATAGTCGTCCGCTCCCAATTCGAGGCCGATGATGCGGTCGGTATCCTCGCTCATGGCGGTCAAAAAGATGATGGGGGTATCCGTTGTCGCTCGCAGATGACGGCAGACGGAAAGACCATCCTCACCGGGCATCATGACATCGAGAACGATCAGATCCACGGCGCCGCGCTCGAGGATTCGTCTCAGGGCAAGCCCGCTATCGGCGACGCTGACCTTGTAACCCTGCTGTTCGAGATATTGGCCGACGAGGTCCCTTATGTCCGAATAATCATCGACGACGGCGATGTGCGCAGCTTTTTGCATGAGATTTTCCACGATCTTAAGTCACTTTACAGAAGGCCGCACCAAGCCGCATCGAAAAAAGTGTATCAAAGTTTCACATAGACCGAAGAGTTGCGTCTCAGGTCGCACCCACGACAGCTTGAAACCCCGGCGAGAGCAGAAACATGCTCGTATCGAGAGGATATGGATTTCACCAAACCATCCCCGAAATCCAATCAATATTCCGCGCAAGGCCCTCAACAACTGACAAATTATAAGATTGCTGTCACAGGGGTATGCCGCAGACCAGCAAATTTGTAACAAGCTGTCGCAAGATTCACGTCGCCAGCAGGCGTTGCCAAGACGAACTATCGCAGCGAAACGGCGCCGCGCCGACAATGGTCAAATCCTGCCGTTCCCCCTGTAAGGCAGGCGCTTGCGGCAGCCGTTGCAGCGCTGTCGTCGCGCCGGCGCGCTTGGATACCGACAGACCGCGCTGTCATCACCAGCGACAGGCTTTTACATCTCCGGCACAAAGCTGCGACAGGACCGGTCTACTCTTGCCGTCGAAAATCACTTGTTCGGTCATCAATATCGAAGCTGGCAGGAGGATATGGAATTGGCCATAGAACTAGCACAGATCGCAACGCTTCGCCGCGTTCTCGAAATATTTTGCGCCCGGCACGAACTGGCTTTTGCCGACCGGACGGCAATCACCGCCGCCCGCGAACTGATGAAATTTGCCGACGAAGGCGAAACTGATCCGACAATTCTGGAACAGCGCCTCGACGAGGCAATGCAGACTTACAGCGAGCGCTCGCCTCTTGCTTCCAAGATAATGGTGTCGATGAGCGCTTCACCCGCGCGGCATCAGTAATTGCGAGAGCCGGTATCATCCCGTCATCGTCCAGGTCCAAAATCCGAGGACAACCTCATGCATCTTTCCCGCCGCACCGTGCTGACATCGATAGTGGCCGCAGCAGCCGCACCGAGATGGAGCTTCGCCGCCGGCGAGCAACGGGTTCTGATTGTCTACTATTCCTACACCGGCCACACCGGAGCGGTCGCGGAGAAGCTTCGCGCGCTTCTGGGAGCGGAGCTTTTCGAAATCCAGATGCAAGCTCCCTATCCGCTCGACATGCAGCGCGCCGCCGAACAATCGAAATACGAACTGGAAACCGGCGAGCTTCCCCCCTTGTTCGATGGCCTTCCGAAGCCTTCGAAATACGATCTGGTTCTCGTGGGTGGTCCCGTATGGTGGAATACCATTACGCCGCCCGTCATGAGCTTTCTTGAGCGGACGGACTTTGGCGGACGGAAGGTCGCGCCCTTTGCCACATATGTGCTGGAACCGGCGCATTACGAACGGAATTTTGCCGCCCAAGCGCGCAGTGCTTCGCTTCTGTCGAGCCTGATGATCAGCGAATTCGAAGTAACCGAGGGACAGGCGGACAAGGCCATTGCAGCCTGGGCCCTCCGAAATCTGCCGAAATACGGCCCACAAGCCTTGTGAGCTTGCCGGAAACACGCGAATTATTTTCACTCCGCCAACGGCATAGGCACCGATCTGCCGTCATAATGGCAAGCCGCCCACCACGATGTTCTGCGTTCTGCTGCCTGGACGTTGATAATATTCTATGCTTGCAGAGGCCATCCACCAGCGGAGATTCTCAATGGGCGAAGCATTTCCCGCGACTTCGATGCCGGACCGCGACTGGTGGGGTGCTCTCTGGCCAGATCCACTGGCGATCCTCGAAGCGCTTGGCATCAAGTCCGACATGACCGTACTCGATCTTTGCTGCGGCGACGGCTACTTCACGGCGCCGCTGGCGAAACTCGTTGCCGGAAAGGTCTATGCGCTCGATCTGGATGAGACCATGATCGAGTTGGCAAGAGCTGAAGCCGCGCTACAGGATGTCTCCGTGCAGAAATGGATCCATGCCGATGCCCGCGACATCGCGGAACATCTTCCCGAAAACGTTGATTACGTTCTGATGGCGAACACGTTTCACGGCGTTCCCGATCAGCCCGGCCTCGTCCGTGCCGTCCGTTCGGTGCTCGCATCGAACGGATTGTTCGCTATCGTCAACTGGGAAGCACGAGCACGCGAGGAGACCACGGTGCTCGGGGCGCCGCGCGGCCCCAAGACCGAGATGCGCATGACGCCGGCACAGGTCGCCACGATTGTCGAAACCGGCGGCTTCAAATCCCGAAATACAATCGAACTACCGCCCTATCACTACGGTATCGTCTTTGCCACCTCGTAGTTGATCCCCCAACAGCACCCGATCCGCTATTACCCTTCGGCACAATGCAAGGTCTGCATGACTAGCCCCGTGCAAGCTATGGGCGATATTGGATACACGCGTGCACGATCGTGGTCTCGCCGGGGGCGGAGAGCCAAGCTGGTCGAGCACCGATGATCATTGGGGCAGATCGGAGATATCGACATGGTGAACAGCATCAATTCGCTGCGACTTCTCAACTCGCATAGCACGCTGCGAAGCCTGCACAGCGGAAACGCGACGGAGACCGATACATCGCGGATATCGAGAGCGACGAGCTCGCTTGCAAACGACGCCTACACGTCGGTTCGTTCGAACAGCAAGCTCAGCATCCTTCTCCAGGGGCTGTCGACGAACAATGGCTCTGCGAAAGCCGGATCGACGCTTTCGGCTTCGAAGCCGATCGATAATATCTCGTCCGGTGATTTCATGAAGGCACTCAATGCGAAGCTAAAGGCCTCTTCGTTCGATCCTGTCAGCGGACCGCAGTCGAAAGCGATGTTGAGCGCGCTCAAAAGCGGAAATCTGTCCGTCTACGATCCGATCAAGGGCGTCTCGGTCGACGCATGGAATCCGGATGACAAGACGAGCAAGGCCAGCAAGCCCGAAGCGATGGAAAAGAGCACCTGGAACGAGTTTCTGAAGGAGCACCTGAAGCGCGACGGCAAGGGAGCCCTGGTGAGGACGAGCGATGGCAGCTACATCGACAAGGCTACCGGACAAAATGCCTTCTTTGGCACCATCAATGGCAAATACTACTATGCGACTTGGCCATCGGTGACCGCGAGCGACGGTGCATCGCCGGGGAAGACGAACGGCTAGGCAAAACCGTGAAAAACCTTGGCCGCCCCCGCTGAACCACGGGGGCGGCCATATCCTTCAATTCAAGACGACCGCGCGCATCCTTCGAAGAGAGAGCGTGAACAACAGACCGGCGATCGCAGCAACAGTCCCTGCCATGAAAACACTGCCATAGCCGGCCCTGTCGGCCAGAAGGCCGGCAAAGGGCCCGGTCAGCCCGTAGGCAAGATCCTGGAAGGCAGAGAAGCCGCCGAGCGCTGTGCCGCGCAGATGTGGCTCCACCCGGCTGACAACTTCCCGACCCAGCGCCGGATAGATCATCGAGCAGCCGAGCCCCGTCAGGAATGCGCCCGCCAGCGCAACCGTCGGGTCCGCAGCGCTCCAGATTAACAACTGGCCCACCGCTTCGACAACGAGCGATCCGGCTGCGACCGGCAGGCCGCCGATGCGATCCGGCAGATGGCCGAAGAACACGCGCATCAGAACGAAGCCAACGCCGAAGGCGGTGAGGCCCAAGCCGGCATAGTTCCAGCCCCGATCGAGGAAATAGAGCGTGAAGAACGCACCGATCGCAGCAAAGCCTATGCCCTGCAGGCACACGACCGCGCCATGCAGCCAGACCTTGCCTATGACGCTCCAGAATGGCGGGCGCTCTGCACCGGGATGCGGTGCGATCCCGGGAACTCGCCAGATTGCCAACAGACCGAGGAGCGGCAGCACGGCGCTGATCGCCATCATGCCGGCAAAGCCGAAGCGGTCGAACAGCGCCAGACCGATCGGACCGCCTACGGCCAGCGCCCCGTAGATGGCGGCGCCGACCAGTGCCAATACCCTGCCCGAACGCGCCGGGCCGACAAAGCCGATGCCCCAGGCGATGATGCCGACGGCGACCAGGCTCTCGCCCAGCCCGAGAAGCAGGCGCCCGACCAGCAGCAACAGAAAGGACGGCAGCGGCATATGGGCGACAAGGCCCGCAGCCAGCGCCATCAACGCGCCGGCAACATAGAGGGCAAGGCCCCGCATCACGGCCGGCTTGGCGCCACGATGATCCGAGAGGCTGCCAGCATAACCGCGTGTAAGGATGGTGGCGAAAAAGGCGATACCGACGCCAAGCCCGGCCCAGACATTGCCGAACCGTAACTGCTCGCTCACATAAAGCGGCACAATGGGAAACGACATGCCGATGCAAAGATAGGAAATGAAGAGAATGGTGCTGAGCAACAGCAGACGACCGCGTGCCGGATCGGGTGTCGATTGAAAAGCCATGATGATCTCCAGGCTTTTCCTCGATCGGCGAAGGCATTAAAAAACGCACTCCGACCGACGAGGATCGTTGAGTGCGTTGCTTGACGTCAAACGCTTACGGCCAGCAAGACTGGCTGCGTTTCCAATAGTCTCTTGCCGAATGACTGTCAATAAAGCGAGGCCGAGAGATCGTTCAAAGAGGTTTGAGGCTTTCGAGATAGGCACAGAACATATTCGCCATGGCCTCTCCATAGGCATCGATCTCCTGCGACGTTCGCGGGCTCTCCGAAAACCGCTTCCCCACTGCGCCGAGCGTGGTTGTCACGAGATCCGTTGCCAAATCGAGTGTTGCGATATCGACCCCCGGCAACGCTTCGCGCATGAAGGCCAGCAAAATCCGGTCCCCGGATGATCTGACCTCACGCGCTTCAGGAGCATCCCGATAAAGCGGCGCGGCATCGTTGAGTGCGACACGCATGGCGGCCTCTTCGCATTCGGAGCGAAGAAACGCGTGGACGAGCGCGCGCAATCGTTCCAGTGGCGGCTTTGCACCATCTTCAAGAATCTCGCGCAACAGATCGGACGTCTGTCGCCATTCGTCGCTCTGAAGTCGGAAAAGGATTGCCGCCTTGTTGGGAAAATACTGGTATACGGACCCGACGCTGACGCCTGCCTTTTCCGCGACGCGCGCCGTGGTGAAACGTTGTGCGCCTTCCTTTGCCAAAACCTGAGCGGCGGCGCTGAGAATTGCGGAAACGAGCTCGGTCGACCGCGCCTGCTTCGGCTGCTTTCGCGATGAAATCTTGGCTCTTGGACGATCCGCCATATCGATGTCCTCAATGCGAATAGCGAGAATGCCGAACTAGTCGTATTTTGCGCGTTGCGCAACAACGTGCGCGGACGGCCCTTATGTGCAGCCGCGGTGAACGCCGCCAGGGAAGGACTGCGGGCACTCGAACTCATCAATGCCACGCCATCGCGAAAGACGGCGCCGCCGCTTCGCGCCCGCATCGGCATCGGCATCGGAGACGTCGTTCACGGCAATATCGGCTCGGCCGGGCGTTTCTCGTTCACGATCATCGGGACGCCGGTCAACAGGTCAGCCCGGCTCCAGGCCCTGGCAAAGAAACTGGACGCGGCCATGCTGATAACAACTGACATCGCCGAAGCGACCGGTGTCGAATGTAGGTCCTTCGGCAGCCGCGCCTTGAGGGGCTTTGACCATCCCGTCAATGTTGTGGGTTTCGGCGTTTCCGACGATCACTGAAAATGCGAATGGCGGCATCGAAGATCACCGAGGTCATCCGGTTTTCGTGACACGTAATTTCAATTTTTCGATTTATTTTCAAATATATAACAGCACGCTCTGCGCACCCTTGACGAATGCGATTATGAAATGCGACGAATTATTCGTATTTTCTCCCGGCGATACTTCAGATCAAAACGGAGAGACAGATGACCACCTTGACGACTGCCCCGCTGCCAAAATTGCTCGACCGGCTGTTTGAGGAAGCCGAAGCGGCATCGCCGGCCGCGCTTCCCTCGGTCGCGGCATATTGGAACAACCTTTCGAGCGAGGAGCGCGGGCGTCTAGTGCGCAGCAGGACCGATTACCTCGACTTCTATGGGCGAATGAAGGACATACCGCTCGCCATCTCCCGCGAGACCGGGATGTTGCTTTATATGCTGGCACGGAGCACAGGCGCGCGAACCGCCGTCGAATTCGGAACCTCGTTTGGTGTCTCCACCCTGTATTTGGCTGCAGCACTGCGGGACAATGGAGGCGGCCGCGTGATCACAACCGAATTCGAGCCTTCCAAAGTGGCACGGGCGCGGGAGAATCTGACGGCCGCCGGCCTTATCGATCTTGTCGAGATCCGCCAGGGCCACGCCCTGCAAACCCTGCGGTCCGATCTCCCCGATACCATCGACCTCTTGCTCCTCGATGGCGCCAAGGCGCTCTATCCGGATATCCTGAAGCTGGTGGAAAGCCGCCTCCGACCAGGAGCGTTCGTGGTCGCCGACAATGCCGATTTCTGCCCGGAATATCTGGCTTTGGTGCGGTCGTCGACCAGCGACTACATGTCCACCGCCTTTGCCGAGGATATCGAGTTGTCCATGCGGCTCGGCTGACGCGAGCCGCCGCATGAACGCACTTCGAAAAGCCGCCGTTCGCTCCTCTGCTCCTTACCGGAGCGGGGGGCGGATTATTCGGGAACCAGACCGCACCAGCCGGGCAGGTAATCGGCATCCTTACCCTTGGCAAGCTTATGCGCCTTCTCTAGCGCGGACTCGAAATCCTTATCGAGTTCCTTGCGCTTGATGCGGCGGCGCAAGAAATCCGCCCAGAGGAATTCGCTGAAGGGCGTCGTATCCTTGGCATAACCACCGACATGCCGCAGTTCACCGGCAAGCGACCGATAGGGATCATCGATCAGATCCTTGATGCTTTTCGGAATGTCCTCATAACCGCGTCGCTTCCCCTCGTCGTCGAAGGGATGCATCCAGTCGTGGCAGTCCATGACGAACCAGAAGGAATCCCGGTCGAGCCGCGAGAGATCGGCGACGGTCGTCACCAGAACATCCTTCACCCCCTCTTCATAGAGCGCGAGGGAAAGATGGTGATGATCGATGACATAGTATTTTCCGCGCGGTCCGCGAATCGCCGGCACCATGTGATTTCCGAGGAACTCGCCGGCCTTGTCGCCCTCGGCTTCCGCCTTGAGGCGCCACGCCTTGCGCTTGGCCTTGACCTCGCGCATGCCGACGGTGATCTGGGTGGGCTTCAATTCTTCGATGGGAACTGGATGCAGGATGGGTTCGCGCAGCGTAACCATTTGAAAGCTCTCCGCAAAGGCAGGACTGCGCTAACGTAGCACAACCGTCCAATCCGGCAAGCTCGGCGTCAAATATGCTTAGCCGCCAAATCGTCACGGCCACAGAACGGTCCGCAGCGACGAGCACCCTTGTCTTTGAACTAGCGGATCGCCCTCATGCGGCCGTTTTAATCACCGTGAACTGGGAACGCCGGTAGAAGGCCAGCATTTCCCGCTCGAAGCTTTCCACGGCGAGCACGGCCCATGGTTCGTAATGATCGTTGCGGGAGCGCATCCCGCGCCGACGACCCATGTCGAGCAGTCCACGCCATGCCCAATCTACCAACCCCATCCCGTCACTCTTACCCTGCCCAGGTCCTGTCGCCATCCGCTCTACCGGCCTCAATCGCGTCCGGCGGCATGACCAACTGTAAATAGGTAACCCTTGATCGAAGGAAAGGTGAAGCAACGTTGTATTAAGGTTTGTAACATGCGTTTGCCTGGAACTGTCGCATTGCGGCGACACTATGCCTCCGATCCTGACCCGGAAAGCAGGAATGAACGAGAGACAAGTAACTGGCGCACACACTCTCAAGGCGCGAATAATCGGAATTGCCGGCACCCAGGGTCCACGGGACGATGGGCTCATCGGAACATCAGGCGCGTGACATAGCGATCGATCACCCGCGAGTTCGCTTCGATCCAGCGCCAGATCACAACCATGGCGAACATGGTCAAAAGCCATCCAAGCATCACATCGGACATGAAATGAGCGCCGAAGATCACGCGATTGAACGCCACAAACAGCAGGCATGGAGCAAGGATCAAGGCTGCAATCCATCTGCGTCCGGCCGGCGCGAACACCAATAGAGACAGCGCAGCCGCCGCCGCGGCGGCTTCGCCAGAAGGAAAGGAACAATTGCGGGTGCATGCCGCCGAAAACTGCCACACCGGGGTAAAATCCGCCGAGCCGCCGAACTCTATCAGCTCGCGAGGGCGCACGCGTCCGATCGCAACCTTGAGCGTCTGCACGACCAGCAGCGGCCCGGCGGCAAAGCTCAGAAGCACGAACAACGGCTTGTGAGGAGCGCAGAATCGTAATCGCCCCGGCAGGAAGACATGTAGGACGATGATGACAGCCATGGTGCCGAGAATATAGGCCTGGCTCTGGCGGGCGCCGTCCCTGACAACTCTCAGCCAGGGATTTTCTGCCAACCAGAAGAGGTGCCCATGGGCAAACAGGCGCGTAATAGTCAGATCAAGTTTTGGAAAGACCACGAAGACGAAGCTTGTCCAGACGATCAGCATGCCGATGAGCGCCAGGTCCCCGTCCGTCATTGCCCGATCCTGCTGTCGGCGCGCACGCGCCTGATCGGAATGAGAGCTCCAAGAATTCGATGCAAATTTCCACATGCCATGTCTCCAGAGGCGGAATGGCGCCAATCTGAATCCCGATTGTCAAGAAATGGCGAAGATCGCATCAAGGCCCTGTTCAGAATCGGCTGTCGGACGGTCAGAGGGCTGTTTGGAAATTGCAGAAGCCGGCTTTGTCCGCAATAGTGGTTCCAAGCGGCAAAGCCGAACTGAAAACGGAAGAAACATAAGGCGCTAGGGTTGGACAACAGTCTCGTTCTCATCGTGGAGGATGAACCGGCAATCGCACAGATACTGGAAGGCTATCTGACGCGCGACGGCTTTCGCACGGTACGCGCCGGCGATGGCGAAACCGCGCTGCAGCACCATGCGCTTCTGAAGCCTGATCTCGTGCTCCTCGACGTTCGCCTGCCGAAACTCGACGGCTTCGGAGTACTCGGCCGCCTGCGCCAGGCCGGCTCGACGCCCGTCATCATGGTCACAGCCGTCGCCGACGACATAGACCGCCTGAGCGGGTTGCGCCTCGGCGCCGACGACTATGTCGTCAAGCCGTTCAACCCGCAGGAAGTCGTTGCCCGCGTGCGGGCGGTGCTGCGCCGCACGCAGGGCGATCGCGCCGAAGCCATCAAGCGTTACGGCGCGCTGGAGGTCGATTTCAGCAGCTATACCGTCTTCATCAACAAGGACGAGCGACGCATCGCACTGCCGCTGACGCTGAGCGAATTCCGTATCCTCGCCTACATGATCCGCCATCCGACGCAGGCTTTCGCACGCGCCGACATCCTTGATGCCTGCCTGCCGGAAAGCGACGCCCTCGTGCGGACTGTCGATACGCACATCTCCAATCTCAGGCGCAAGCTGGAGGAAATGGGGCAAACCGGCTTCTTTCCCGCCGTACGCGGCATCGGCTATCGCTTTTCGGACCCAAGATGAAAAAAGCAAGACTTCCCAGCCTACCGCTTGCGACGCTCACGGCCATCGTCACCACCATAATGCTGCTGCTCAGCGTCGGCCTGACATATCTAGGGGTCATCTCCTATGCCAACCATCTGGAGCAGGGCATCACTGATGCTTTGCCACCGAAGGCGGCTGCGACCTACAAGATGCTGAGCGACAACAAGGTTCCCGATGGAGATTCCCTCAAGTTCCTGGTCGAAAACCTCATTTCGATGAACGAGCCGACGGATTTCCAGGTGCAGCTTTCCGTACTCGTCTTCGGCCTGCTCTCGGCCCTTCTCTGCGCTGTTATCGGCGTCTTCCTGGCAAGACGGCTTACACGACCGCTCGAAGAACTCACCTTCGCCGCCGAAGGTTTGAAGTCTGGCGATTTTTCCGTCCGTGTCGCCGCGCACTATCACAGCACCCGCGAAGTCTCGAGCCTTGTTGGAACCTTCAATGCCCTTGCGACCAGCCTGGAGACCATGGAGGAAAGGCTGCGATTCAACAACATGGCGGTTGCGCACGAATTGCGCACGCCGCTGACTATCCTGCAGGGCTCGCTGCAGAGCATGATCGACGGCGTGTTTCCGATGGATCGGAAGATCATTTCCGATCTCCTCCTGCAAGTCGAAGGCCTGGGGCGAGTTGTCGAGGACTTGCGCACCCTGTCGCTTGCCATCGGCCAGAAACTCGTGATGGAGCGTCAGCGCATCGACGCATCGCAACTGGTCGAGACGGTCATCGCCTCGGCAAAACCCATGCTGGAAGCCACCAAGCTGCGGGTCGAAACCGGTCTGAAGCCTGTCTGGATCTCCGCCGACTCCCCGCGTATCCGCCAAGCCGTGCTGGCGCTCCTCGAAAACGCCTGCCGCTACGCCGGCGAAGGCGGCTGGCTGCGATGCGAAACCGAGCAGCTCGCAGACAATAGCGTCGTTATCCGCGTTCTCGATCGCGGGCCGGGATTTCCACAGGACATGGATTCGGTTGCCGTCAATCCCTTTTGGCGTGGTGACCCCTCGCGCGCTCGCGCGACCGGCGGCACCGGGCTGGGCCTGTCCGTCGTACAGGCCATCGCCGTCGCCCATGGCGGCCATCTGGAATTCGCAAACCGGCCCGAAGGCGGCGCCATGGTCACGATCCACTTGATGGACAACGGCGTTCCGGGAGAGACCCATGGGTTTGCACCACAGGATGCCACGCACCGGCAATGCCGACTTTGCTGACCAAAGCGACGGCCGACGCCTGCCGATGGTCAGTGGAAGAGTTCGCCGATATTGTAGAACCATAGCTTGCTCTGGCTGCGCCTGTCCGCTCCACTGAGCTTGGAATAGGGAACCCTGAAGCCGTAAGTGCCCTCGTGTTGGGCGGAACGCTCGACCCAGAAAGCATCGATGTTTGACAGCAGCATCGATTGCCGCGCGCGCCGGCGATAGCGGATCGGATGCTTCGCCTGCGAGACCGCAAAGAAGTGGTGCATCCCGCCCTCCGCCGCCAGCCCCTGCAGCACGATCAGGATCGCCTCCTTCGGGCGGAGGCCGAAGAGATCGCGGGTGACATCCACGACACGTTGCTTCGCATTACGCGGCCCCTGCATGCTCCCGACGACGAATGTATAGCGCCCCTCCGGCTTCTGGCTGACAAAGACGAACCTCGCCGTGCACAGAAGCGCCTGGTCGTTGAAACGCACGAGTTTGATCGCGAAAGCACCCTCGTGGCGGCCGCCGCTGCGATCGGCGAGCGCGATAGAGCATGCATATGCGTCGCACTTCCCTTGGACGGTGCCCATTTCCAGCCACTCGCCGCGCCAGAGCCGCATCAGGCTCTCTCTGGAAAGAATGGCTCCCGCAATCGAGAAATGCTCCATGAGCAGCGCGAGGCGTCTGGAGTTGGGCATTCCGTGGACAAGAAATTTCGACAAAGGCTTCTGCAGGAGCTCATCATGTGGCGGCGGCAATCCGCGAACCACTGCAAAGGTCGCGGTAAAGCGCCACCATCGCATGGTCGGCAGCGGGTTGGCTGCGAAACGGCACCAGAAGAGAAGCCCCCGTTTCCACCGCGTCCGCAGACTGAAGGTCGCTACTCTCCAAAGCAGGATGTATGGGTATACGTGGGACGGGGTTGCTTCCGGCGGCACCGCCGTCTGGGGAGAAATACAGGATATGACGCCCTCTGGCGTCACGGCGATCGATGTCTTTCGATTCATGCAAAAGCCCGGCGGATGTGATCTCGCCGAACCATCTGCACCGGAATTGTCAAGACAGCGTCAAGGCAAGATCGGCCTTCCATCCGGCTCCATGAAGGGCCGGCCCCAGCTTGCAGTGGATGGGGGATATGCGACGGCGCGGGCTGAGATGCCGATCTGCCGCGCCGCGTTACAGCTTGCTAAAAGAGAGCTTCCGCGAAGAGATCCTCGTCGCTAGCCGGAGCAGGTGCGCTTTCGACCGCGGCGCTCACCGTACCGAAGATGGCCGCATGGATCTCGCGTTCGGCCGCCATGGTATAGGTCTTGAAGATGCGCTCGGAAATGACTGCGACAGGCGCTTCGAGTCCTGTCGTATCGATAAATGCGCTCCGCGTGCGGCCGGCCTCCTTCGTGCAGGACGCCAAAGTCTCGCCGATGCCGGCACGGAAATCCAACCCCTTGACGACATCGCTCACTTGCGAGGTCATGGCCTCGCCGCAACGGCGCAGCTCCTGCACGTTGAGATCCATGGACGCGCCGGCTTCGCCGATATGGGCAAGAGCCGTGTCTATATGCGTGCCGAGACCGCCGGAACTCTCCTCCTCGTCGGCCTGTCGCCCGTCCTTGAGGCCGGTCGCCTGCGTTTCGAGCTTGCCGAGACCGACGAGGATCTTCTCGGCGTCCTCATCGAGCAGAGATGCAAACGAGCGTAGCTCGCCGGCGACCACATTGATGGCCCGCCCTTCCTCGCCGAGCTTGCCGCAGCGTAGATTGGTGTTGAGGGCCATGTATTGAATGTCACGACGCACGAGCTGAATAGTCAGGATGCTCGTAGTCAGTTCCTTGACCATCTCGGACGTTTGCTCGCTCAGCCGATTGGCGCCGGCCGCGGCAATGTCGATGCGATCGACGACGACCCGGGCGACTGACAGATCGCCCCGCAACGAGTTGATCGGACTTTTACCGTCCTGCCCGCTCTGCGACATCATCGTCCGATAGAGATCAAGCAGCGTGCCGATATCGCCGCTGAAGCTGCGGATATTGTCGACGATCTTGGCGGTCTCGCGGTCGAAGCCCTTAGTCGTCTCGCCGAGCAGGTCGAAGATCAATGTCATTGCCAGTTGCGACAGGCGCTTGCGGTCGGCGGCCGACAGGTCCGCAGGAGCCTCCGAGGCGAGATAGGCCTCGACAATTGCATGTGCCGTCTGGCAGTGCTCGACCCTCTGTCTGGTGATGTCGCCGATCTGCATGGCCGACAACGTATGGGCGACCTTGTTTTGGATTTTGCGCGCCAGGCCCGCGACGGTCTCCGCCAGTTCGGAGAGATTGCGGCGCTGCACCTGGATTTCCTCGGCGTTCGACACGAGACGCTGCGAGATCGACGGGATGCCGTTCAGATGCTGCGCCAGAGAACCGTCCTCGTTTGCCATGGCAGATTCGATCTGCCCCTCCAGCGAACGGATCTGCAGGGACAGGGCCTTGACTTCCTTGGCAGCAAATTCGATGCGCTCGACGATCTCGCTGGCGAAACTCGAAAAGTCGGGAATGCGCGCACCCGCTATCTTTGCAGTCGCCGCAAAAGTTCTCAGATAGCGCAGGGTCTCCTCCATGGAGAGCACATGCTCGGCGAGCCCCTGTCCGGTCTGGCCGATGGCGGCAACGCTCTCCTGGCGACGCGCTTCGGCATGCGGCAGCTTGTTCAAGTGGTCCACTGTCTGGAGCAGCCGCGCCGTAGCTTCGGTCGCATTTTCCTCCTTCAGCGAATTGCCGATATCCTCCAGCAGGCTGATGAGCTTGGCCAGCGCTTCAGTGACCGTGATGAGAACGGCTCCGCCATCCAGGAAGCGCTGCTCAATCTGTAACCGGGCACTCTCGAGACGATCGACGAAGCTATCCGTCGAAGGGATAAATTGCCGGCTTGTCGCTGCATACGCCATACTGTTCGGACCCCGCCTGAGACTTTCCCCGGCAAACTAAGGCGAACAAAGAAATACGGAGTTAACGCAGGGGACGAAACATGCCGCTCGTCTGCAACCTCAGTCCCTGCGCCGCCGGGAAAGCTCTGGGCAAGACCCGTATCCTATAGCTGGCCATCAGCACATCTCGTCTTTGTGCGGGCCACCGGCTGGCTCTGCTTGCGATCAAACCTTCAAGCGGACCCGCCAATGCTGATTGAAGTACGATGAAGATAGCGAGCGAGAAATACGCGTGGTCGGCCTGCGAACCCGCGGAATTGCAGGAAAGATTGCGGGACGCAGGCATATCCGTCGCCTTCGAACGAAGGCCTGGCAACCCGCATTTCCATGTCGACGTTACGTTGACGACAATCCGAAAGATGGCGGCCTGGAAGATTGCGTCGAAAACAGGTTACGAAATCCTCTATCTATTCGATCCCGCCGACAGGATAGAATTGCATTTCGTCGAAAGCGGCGTGTTTCAGATCGAAACGGAGGATCAGGAATTTACGGCCGCAGCAGGGACAGCCTTCATGCTGCTGTCTCCCGGCTCGACAAGGATCAAGGCCTCCGACAACGCGCGCAAGGTCGCGCTTGCCATACCCCGCATCCATTGCCTGCCGCTGATCGACATCGGAAAAGACGACCCTGGGTTGTTTTTTCGACGTTTTGACACAATGACCGACATTGGCGAGAAGGGAATAAAAACCATCCACCGCATGACGACCTTGCTGTTGGAGCCAGGCGAACATCCCTTCGCCGGCTCGCCATTGGGGGCATCGCTTTTCAAGGAAGCGCTCCTTACGGCCTTTATACAATCATGGCCCCGATCGGTGCAAAGACCCGCAATCCAGAGCGCCCGCCCGCGCAATCTGAAGCGGGCGCTGGACTGGATTCAGACCCATCTTGGCGACGAGTTCACCGTGCTCGATATTGCCAGGAATGCCGGGCAGAGCGTGCGCAGCCTGCAGCTTTCCTTCCAGCAGAACATGGGCATGAACCCCTTGAATTACGTGCAGCGCCTGCGGCTCCAGCAGATCCACCACGACCTGCTCCACAGCGATGCCGGCGAAACGATATCCGAGATCGCGGCACGATGGGGTTTCAGCCATATGGGATATTTCGCAGCGCGCTATCGGGCCATGTATGGCGTATCCCCATCATCGACACGCACCAGCCGCCGCGACTTCGACGCGGCCGGTCATATTTAATATCAGAAAAACGCAATCTTATCATTTAATCGCAGTTAATTATAAAATCGTCTACAGGTTGAGCATTAATTTAACACACCGTTAGCCATTTAACGATTTCGTTACCTCAGCCAAGATTCACAATCATTGTGACGCGGCCCTTTCATCCGAAAGGTCTCCAACAACCTTCCAGCCGAAAATCCTGAGTAGATCCGTGGGTGTGCCGCGGGCACTCCGCGGGGTAGCTATGCGCGTCTTCGTAATCGATGACAGTCCTTCCGTTGTGGCCACGCTTCGTCGCGTGGTCGAAGCCATCAAGGGCAGCGAAGTATTGTCGTTCCTTCATCCGAGCGATGCCCTCAAACGGCTCGACGACCGGACGCCGGATCTCATTCTCGTTGACTATATGATGCCCGGCATGAATGGCATCGAGGTCATCAGCCATGTGCGCAAGAACGCCCTGACCGCCCATGTACCGACGATCATGATTACCTCTCGCAGGGAAGCCGATATCCGGCTCGCTGCGATGAAAGCTGGCGCCACCGAATTCCTGAACAAGCCGATCGACGAGATGGAGTTGACGCTTCGCGTCCGCAACATTCTCGCCATCGGCGAAGAGCGGCTGGCGCTGGCCGCCAAGGCGGCGACGCTGCAGCGCGATTTCGACGTCGCGATGCAAAGGATCGAACGGCACGAGGAAGAGATTATCTGGCGTCTTTCCAAGGCTATCGCCTGCCGTCACGGCGAGACCGCCGACCATCTCGACCGCGTCGCGATCGTCGCGCGAATGATCGCTGAAGAGGTAGGCCTGGATACCGGCCAGTGCCGCATGATTTTCCTCGCGAGCGCTTTACACGATGTCGGCAAGATCGGCCTGCCGGACGCTATTCTCTCCAAGCCCGGCCCCTTGACCCAGGATGAGCGCCGGCAAATGCAACAGCATGCGGGTTTCGGTGCGGAGATCCTGAGCGACAGTTCAAGCGAGCTGATCCAGATCGCCCGCAAGATTGCCGAGAGCCACCACGAAAGATGGGATGGCGCCGGCTATCCCAGGGGACTATCGGGCACCGCAATCCCGATCGAGGCCCGCATCGTCGCCATCGCCGACGTCTTCGACGCGCTTTGCTCCAAGCGGGCATACAAGGCCGCATGGCCCATCGCCGACGCCTTTCGGGAGATCGTCAACAGCAGCGGCACGCATTTCGACCCGGCTTGCGTTGCAGCCTTCTGTCGCCGCTGGACGGATATCAAGGCCCTCTTCGAGTCCCAGGATGGCGACGACACGGCCATAACGACGCCCACAATTCAGCTATCCCGAGGTTCAGCATGAGCGAGCAATCCGAGATTCTACACCTGCATGGACCACTGACGATCAAGACGATCACCAATGTCAGGGACATTCTCCAAGTCTACCTACAGGAAGCGGCTTTACGCAACCGGACCCTCGTCGTCGATGTCGACGGCGCCGAGGAGATCGACCTCACCCTACCCCAACTGCTTCTGTCCGCATGGCAAACGGCAAACCGCGCCGGCGTGACGATTGCATTGAGCAAACCGGCGGACGGCAATTTTTTGACCGTCCTGCAACGTGCGGGTCTCCTTCACGGAGATCGGCAAAAAGACAGTTTCTGGCTAGAAGGAAAAGCAGCATGAGCGCAAACATTCTCACCGTCGATGACTCCGCCAGCATTCGACTGACCACGCGCATTGCGCTGACCAACGCCGGATATTCCGTCACCGAAGCGGTCGACGGCGCCGACGGCCTCACCAAGCTAAAGTCGGGTAACTTCGATCTCATCGTCACCGACCTCAACATGCCGAACATGGATGGCCTGACGATGATTCGCAGCCTGCGTCAGCTGCCGGCCTATATGGGAACGCCGGTCATCTTCCTCACAACGGAATCAGACGGCGATCTCAAGCAGCAGGCGAAGGCCGCAGGCGCGACGGGATGGCTGACGAAGCCCTTCGACCCCGAAACCCTCATCAAGATAGCACGCAAGGTTCTCGGCAAATGAACGATCTCGATCCGATCGCCGTTTTCAGGACGGAGGCCGCCGAGCAGCTCGAGCTGATCGAGGCCGGCCTTCTTGATCTGATGCGCGATCTGGGCGACCGCGCCCAGATCGATGCGGTCTTTCGGGGCCTTCATACGCTCAAGGGATCGGGCTCGATGTTCGGTTTCGATCAACTTGCCGCCTTTACCCATCACTGCGAAACCGCCTTCGACCGGGTTCGCAAGGGGGAAGCGCCGGCCACGAAGGAGCTGGTCGGCGCCGTTCTCGATGCGCAGGGCCACATGCAGGCGTTGCTGGAAAATCCCAACGGCGAATACGAAACCATGAGCTCCGTGCTGCTGGAAAAGCTGCGCCAGGCCGTGGGGGCAGCGGGAACGCACACTGCGGCGGTGGCGCCCATCGTTGCGCAGCCGGCTGCGGCCGCTTCTGTAAGCGCCGATAGTGCAAAGACCTGGCATCTGAAATTCAGCCTGCCGGCCAATTCGATGGTCAACGGCACCAACCCGCTTGGTCTATTGGATGAATTGCGCGAGCTTGGCGAATGCCGGATCGCAGCCGATACCGACGTCGTACCGCCGCTTGCAGACATCGAACCGCGCGATCTCCACATCGGCTGGACAGTCCATCTGACGACCGACAAGCCGCGCTCGGACATTGAAGACGTCTTCATCTTCGTCATGGACGACATGGCGATGGAGTTGAAGGAGCTTCAGACGCAGAACGAACCAAGCCCGGTACCTATTCCTGCACAGTCTGAGCAATCGATCGAGGACGAACCGTCGAAGCCTGCCGCGCAGCCGGTAGATGCGGCCAAGGCTCAGCCCGTCGACGCCAAGTCGCAGAAGCAGGCTGACAATGTCCGTGTTCCCGCTTTGCGCCTCGATGAGATGATGGACCGGGTCGGCGAATTGGTCATCGCCCAATCGCGGCTGAGCCAGATGGCAAACTCTGCCGCCGATCTCGGGCTGCGTTCGGTCTCCGAAGAAATCGAGCGGCTTGCCGGCGAACTGCGGGACACGATGATGGTCCTGCGCATGATGCCGGTTGCAAGCCTTTTCAGCCGCTTCCGCCGCCTGGTCCACGATCTCGCACGCGAAACAGGCAAGGATATCGAGCTCGTCACCGAGGGCGAAAGCACGGAAGTCGACAAGACGGTCATCGACCGCCTGGCCGATCCACTCGTCCATCTCGTCCGCAACTCGATCGACCATGGACTTGAAAACCCGGACGATCGCATCGCCGCCGGCAAGCCGGTAACGGGGCGTGTCTTCCTCTCGGCGCACCAGACCGGCAGCGAAGTCGTCATCTCCATCAAGGATGACGGACGCGGCATTGATCGCCAACGGGTACGCGCCAAGGCAGAGGCTAACGGCCTCATCCAGCCCGGCGCCCAGCTGAGCGACAAGGAACTGCTGCAACTGATCTTCCAGCCCGGTTTCTCGACCGCGGAAAAGGTCACCAACCTCTCCGGCCGCGGCGTCGGCATGGATGTGGTCAAGAAGACGATCGAGACGCTACGCGGAGCGATCGACATCAGCAGTGAGTTTGGCAAGGGCTCCGAAATCGCCCTGCGCATTCCCCTGACGCTCGCCATCATCGACGGTCTCCTCGTTCGTGTCGGCAACGGGCGCTATGTCATCCCACTCGCCGCTGTCGAGGAATGCCTGGAATTGTCGGTCGAGCAGGATCTGCGCTCGCGCGGCCGCAGCTTCATCTCGCTGCGTGACGATCTCGTGCCGTTCCTGCGTCTGCGCGAACTCTTCCGGACCGGCACGGAGCCCGATCCTTACCAGAAAGTGGTTGTTATCTCGACCGGCAGCGAGCGCGTCGGCCTCGTCGTCGATCAGATCATCGGCGACCACCAGACCGTCATCAAATCGATGTCGAAGCTCCACGACCACGTCTCCACCTTCTCCGGCGCGACGATTCTCGGTGACGGCAACGTGGCGCTGATCCTCGACGTCGTCCATCTCATCGCCGCCGGACAGCATCAGGAGGCGCAATTGCGGGCAGCAGGATGATCGAAGCAGACGTAAAATCAGACCATCGCGCCATCTGGAAAGGCGCCGACGAGCTTTCTGTTCTGACCTTCAGCCTCAATGGCGAGACCTTCGCCATCGAAGCGGTCGTCGTTCAGGAAATCCTCGATCTGCTGCCGGAGACCAGCGTTCCCGGCAGCCTGCCCTTCGTCGGCAGCGTCATCAATTTCCGCGGAAAGGTCATTCCCCTTGCCGATATCCGCATTGCCTTCGGCATGGAGGCGGCAAACGTCACCATCGACAGCCGCATCGTCGTCACCGAGCTCGAACTCGACGGCGAGACGACCCTGATCGGCATCCGCACCGACAAGGTGCATGAAGTCACGCAGCTTTCGCAGGCGGCAAGCGAACCGCCGCCTGTCATCGGCATGCGCTGGCGCACCGACTACATCCACGCCCTCGTCAAACGAGACGGCGAATTTATCATCCTGCCGAACCTCCAGGCGATCTTCTCGTCGCAGCGGGCGGTTGCGGCCAGAGCAACAGCATGAATTTTCCAGGACAAGGAGGCCATCGGATGCGCTTTACGATCAAGCTCAAGCTGCTTTTAACGTTTGCTGTCGTGATTGCCATGCTTCTTGGCACGGCCGTTTACAGCATCAGCACTCTCGGGCAGGTTAACGGCAACTGGTCCGATACGTTGTCAGGACCGGCCGAACGGCTGCGGCTCGCCCAAAATCTCGATATCGCCATCCTGCAGCAACTGCGGCAACAGAAGAATATCGTGTTGTCCGCCTCGCTCGACGAGACCAAGGGCTATATCGCCAAGAGCGATGCGGCGCGTACAGCCTTCGAGGCCGATCTTGCAAAGATCCTCGCCAATACCACGGACCAGGATATGGCCTATTGGACGCAGATCAAGGACCTCTCCGTCACCTGGCGCGACGCCGACGACCGCATCCGCAACCTGATGCTCGCCGGCGACAGCGCCGGCGCGCATCAGATCTCCTCCAATCAGGCGCGCGAGGCAAGCACGAAGATCGACAACGTCCTCGCACAGGTCTTCGATGTGGAACGCGGCCGCCTGAAGCAGGCGGATCTGGATGCAGCCGACGCTTATGCGAATGCACGCTCGATCCTGATCATACTTGCCGCCGTTGCTTGCGTCATAGCGCTCGTCTCGGCGATCTGGATCGTCATTTCGATCAACAGGGGCATAAATCGCGCCGTCAAGACGGTTCAAACGGTGGCCGAAGGCGATCTGACGGAATACGCTGAAATCACCGCGCGGGATGAAATCGGCGAGCTCCTGGGTCACGTCAACTCCATGATCGAGCGCCTTCGCGGTGTTGTTGCCGATGCGCTTTCGGCGTCCGATAACGTCTCGTCCGGAAGCCAGCAGCTGTCGGCAGGCTCCGAGCAGCTGTCGCAGGGCGCCACCGAACAGGCCTCATCCGCCGAAGAAGCTTCCGCCTCGATGGAGGAGATGGCCGCCAACATCAAGCAGAATGCCGACAACGCCGCCCAGACCGAGAAGATCGCCCGCCAGTCCGCCAAGGATGCCGAGATCAGCGGTCAGGCCGTCGACCGCGCCGTCAACGCCATGCGCACTATTGCCGAGAAGATTTCCATCGTTCAGGAAATCGCTCGCCAGACCGATCTGCTGGCGCTGAATGCCGCCGTCGAAGCGGCGCGTGCCGGCGAACATGGCCGTGGCTTTGCCGTCGTCGCCTCGGAAGTGCGCAAGCTGGCCGAACGCAGCCAGGCGGCCGCGGCCGAAATCTCCAGCCTGTCGGGCGAGACCGTCACGGTCGCGACCGAAGCCGGCGACATGCTCTCGCGTCTGGTTCCAGATATCCGCAAGACCGCCGAGCTGGTCGCCGAGATCTCGGCCGCATGCCGCGAGCAGGACATCGGCGCATCGCAGATCAACGAGGCGATCCAGCAGCTCGACAAGGTGACGCAGCAAAATGCCGGCGCATCCGAGGAAATGTCGGCAACCTCCGAGGAACTCGCCGCCCAGGCCGAGGAACTGCAGGCCTCCATCGCCTTCTTCCGCGTCGAGCAGGCCAATGCCCGCAAGGCTCAGGCCGTCCACGCCCCGGTGCATCATGCCGCAAGCCCGGCCAAGCCGAAGCCTGCCGCCAAGGCACCAGCTGCCAGAGCCCCTGCGACACGCGCCGACAACAGCGTCGCCGCCCAGCAGGCTCGCCTCAAGGGCTTCACCCTCGACATGTCAATGGGCGGACCCGATGCCGACGATAACGACTTTCGCCAAAGTGCCTGAGCGGCTGAGCGGCTGACTGAAAATTAACAAACACCGGCGCCGAGAGGCGCCGGACCAAAGGCCGGCAAATGCTACTGCAGGCCTCAAGAACCGGTACCGGTTCGCGGAAGGGTGAATGTATCGGTCTTCGCGCATCAAGACGGCTCCCCGTCTGACATTTCAATTATCAAACCCTTCATCTCCACCAGGAGCTTTTCAGAGATGCGCTTTACCATCAAACTCAAACTGGCCCTCGCCTTCGGCCTTCTGATCGTCATGTCGACCGGCATGTCGGTCCTGGCGATCATGAGCCTATCCTCCCTCAACTCGGCCATTACCGACATCGTTCAAGGGCCTGCTGAAAATCAACGCAATTCCGGCGATCTTTCGGCTGCGGTGCTGAATGCCATCGCCAACGAAAAGAACGCCATCCTCAATACCGATCCGCAAGCGATAGGCGGCTATGTCGATGAGGTCCATGCAAGCACGGCGAAGATAGAAGAGCTG
The DNA here is from genome assembly GCF_003610155.1 of Rhizobium sp. WW_1. Classification (NCBI taxonomy): domain Bacteria; kingdom Pseudomonadati; phylum Pseudomonadota; class Alphaproteobacteria; order Hyphomicrobiales; family Rhizobiaceae; genus Rhizobium; species Rhizobium sp. WW_1. The sequence goes on along the minus strand of NZ_RAIN01000002.1, from coordinate 229,602 downwards.
ACGGCCAGGCTTTCGCAGGATCCTGCCATTGCAGAAAAGGTTGCCGAGTTCTCCAGAGCATATCCCGCCTGGAAGCAGATTGACGAGCAAGTCCTCAAGTTGGCCATCGAAAACTCCACCGAAAGCAACCGAAGGGCGGGAGAGCTTTCCATGGGCGAAGGGCGCAAGGCAAGCAACGCCCTGCTCACCGCCGTCGACACCGTCAACAAGGCGATCATCGCGGATCTGCACGCGACCGATCTTGCTACCAACGACCAGTATGCCTTTGCACGGAATCTCCTCCTGACATCGCTCGCTGTCATGTTCGTGCTGTCGACCGTCATCGCCATCTGGATCGCGCTCGGCATCAATCGTGGCCTGAAGAAGATCCAGGCCGTCGCCGAGGGCGTCGCAATCGGCGACCTCAACCAGAACATCGAAATCAAGACCAATGACGAGATCAAGGATCTGGTCAACACGATCAACGTCATGACCGGCAACCTGCGCAACACGGCAACCATCGCCGATCAGATCGCCAATGGCGACCTGACGGTCAAGCCGAAGCCGATGTCGGAAAAAGACACGCTGGGCCTTTCGCTCCAGTCGATGGTCGAGCGCCTTCGCGGTGTTGTGGCCGATGCGCTTTCGGCGTCCGATAACGTCTCGTCCGGAAGCCAGCAGCTGTCGGCAGGCTCCGAGCAGCTGTCGCAGGGCGCCACCGAACAGGCCTCATCCGCCGAAGAAGCTTCCGCCTCGATGGAAGAGATGGCCGCCAACATCAAGCAGAACGCCGACAACGCCGCCCAGACCGAGAAGATCGCCCGTCAGTCCGCCAAGGATGCCGAGATCAGCGGTCAGGCCGTCGACCGCGCCGTCAACGCCATGCGCACTATTGCCGAGAAGATTTCCATCGTTCAGGAAATCGCTCGCCAGACCGATCTGCTGGCGCTGAATGCCGCCGTCGAAGCGGCGCGTGCCGGCGAGCATGGCCGCGGCTTTGCCGTCGTCGCCTCCGAAGTGCGCAAGCTGGCCGAACGCAGCCAGGCGGCCGCGGCCGAAATCTCCAGCCTGTCGGGCGAGACCGTCACGGTCGCGACCGAAGCCGGCGACATGCTCTCGCGTCTGGTGCCCGATATCCGCAAGACCGCCGAACTGGTCGCCGAGATCTCGGCCGCATGCCGCGAGCAGGACATCGGCGCATCGCAGATCAACGAGGCGATCCAGCAGCTCGACAAGGTGACGCAGCAAAATGCCGGCGCATCCGAGGAAATGTCGGCGACCTCCGAGGAACTCGCCGCCCAGGCCGAGGAACTGCAGGCCTCCATCGCCTTCTTCCGCGTCGAGCAGGCCAATGCCCGCAAGGCTCAGGCCGTCCACGCCCCGGTGCATCATGCCGCAAGCCTGGCCAAGCCGAAGCCTGCCGCTAAGGCACCAGCTGCCAGAGCCCCTGCGACACGCGCCGACAACAGCGTCGCCGCCCAGCAAGCTCGCCTCAAGGGCTTCACCCTCGACATGTCAATGGGCGGACCCGATGCCGACGACAACGACTTCAGGGAGAGCGCATAAATGGCTGCAACCAGCACCGAAGCTCAATATGTGACGTTCGGCCTCGGCGATGAAAGCTTCGCCGTGCCTGTCGAGGTGGTCCGGGAAATCCTGGACCATCAGGACGCCTTCCGCATTCCGCATGGACCTGACTATCTGCTCGGCCTCCGGGACGTGCGCGGTCAGGGCGTGCCGGTTATCGACCTGCGCCTGCGTCTGGGCATGTCGGCCACCACGAAGACGCCGCACACGCGCATCCTCGTGATCGACATCCCGATCACGGACAAGGCCCTAACGCTCGGCCTGGTCGCCGATCGCGTCTTCGAGGTGACGTCCTTCAAGCATCAGTCGATCGAAAGCGCCCCCGATATCGGGGTGCGCTGGCCGTCCGAATACATTGCCGGCGTCGTGCGCCGCGACGGTGGGTTCGTTGTCATCATCGATCTCGCGAAGCTTTTCTCATCGACCGACAAGGTGTCGCTGATGGGAGTAGGCACCGGCCATAGGGCCCCCGAGTTCGCCGCTGTTTGAGTGAGATCGTCGCGTGGCAATGCAGGATTTGAGAGAATACGGTGACAAGGGGTTGAGCCGGCGGAATTTCGACCAGCTTGCCCGTTACATCTACGACTACAGCGGCATCAAGATGCCTCCGGGCAAGCGCACGATGCTGGAGGGGCGGTTGCGGCGCCGGTTGCGAGCAACCGGGATCGGCGACCTCGACGACTATTGCGACTATCTTTTCAAGCGCGGCGGCATCGACCGCGAGGCGATCCATCTGATCGATGCCGTGACGACGAACAAGACGGACTTCTTCCGGGAACCGAAGCATTTCGAGCACATGGAGAATGCCGCCCTGCCCGAACTTCTGGCGGCAGGCCATGGCCGCCTCAGAATCTGGAGCGCTGCCTGCTCCACCGGCGCGGAACCCTATACGATCGCAATGGTCATGGAAGACTATCGCGACGCCCACGGTGCCCCGGAATACAGCATTCTCGCCACGGACCTTTCAACTGACGTCCTCAGGGCGGCGCGCAGGGGCGTCTACCCCTCATCGATGATCGACCCGGTCGACCGACAAAGGCGGCTTCGCTATGTCATGGAGGCGCGCGATCCGGAACGAGGCGAAGTCCGGATTCACCCCAGGCTGCGCTCACGGATCGGCTTCGGCCGTCTCAATCTCATGGATCGCGCCTATGAAATCGGCGATAAGGTTCATATCGTCTTCTGCCGCAACGTGCTCATCTATTTCGACAAGCCGACGCAGGAAAAGGTCCTCTCGAGGCTTTGCGACAAGCTGGTGACGGGGGGCTTCCTCTATGTCGGCCACTCCGAGACGATCAGCGGGCTCAACCTGCCGGTCAAGCAGGTCGCCAATACGGTTTTCAGAAGGGTCTGACACCCATGGCCAAGAAGATCCGTGTGCTCATCGTCGACGATTCCGCCAGCGTCCGTCAGGTCATGACGCAAGTGCTGTCGGCAGATCCGGAGATCGAGGTCATGGGCGTCGCCTCCGACCCCTTCATGGCTGCGAAGAAGATCCAGGAAGAGATACCGGACGTCATTACGCTCGATGTCGAAATGCCGCGGATGGACGGTATCACCTTCCTGCGCAAGCTGATGGCGCAGCGGCCGATCCCGGTCGTCATGTGCTCGTCGCTGACCGAGGCCGGCTCGGAAACCTTAATGCAGGCGCTGGAGGCTGGCGCGGTCGACATCATTCTGAAACCGAAGATCGCGGCCGCCGATCATCTTGCCGAAACGGCTGCGATGATCCGCGAAACGGTCAAAGGTGCGGCAGCGGCACGGCTCGGCAGCACGCGCCGGCGTATCGTCGCGACAGCCGAACCCTCGGCCAAGCTGACGGCAGATGCCGTTTTGCCGCCGCCGAGCGGCAGGGCAATGGCCAAGACCACTGAAATGATCGTTTGCGTCGGGGCCTCGACGGGCGGCACGGAGGCGCTACGCGAACTGCTCATGGCGCTCCCGGCCAACACGCCCGGCATGGTCATCGTGCAGCATATGCCGGAAAAGTTCACCGCCGCCTTCGCCAAGCGCCTGAACAGTCTTTGCGAGGTCGAGGTCAAGGAAGCGGAGCACGGCGATGCGGTTCTGCGCGGTCATGTGCTGATTGCACCCGGCGGCAAGCACATGCTGCTGGAACGTCAGGGCGCGCGTTATGTCGTCGCGATCAAGGACGGCCCCCTCGTCTCCCGGCATCGACCCTCCGTCGACGTGCTCTTCCGCTCGGCTGCGCGCTCGGCGGCTGGCAACGCCATGGGCGTCATCATGACCGGCATGGGTGATGATGGCGCGCGCGGCATGAAGGAAATGCACGACGCCGGCGCCTTCACCGTGGCGCAGGACGAAGAGACATCCGTTGTCTTCGGCATGCCCAAGGAAGCGATCGCCCACGGCGGCGTCGACAGGACGGTCGGCCTGGATCAGATCGCCCGCGAAATCCTGGCGGCCGACAAGCGGCATTGATGATTTGAAGTCATAACGTCGCCGTTGCGGCGTGAAGCTCCAGATTTGGAGGCCTATCTCAAGGATTGCTCCATGTATAGAGATCGCTCAATCAGCCCCATTCTACGATAAAAAGCCTGGGCCGCTTCATTGGAAAATGACACATTCAGACTTAGGTAGTCGACTTCCTTTTCGGCAAGCCAATGTCGCATGTGCTCGAAAAGCGCGGTACCGAAGCCTTGGCGACGCTCGATCTCATCGACGCCGAACGCCATAATAAACGCCATCTTCTTGTAGCGGGATCGCGGATGTCCGGATAAGTCGACCAGTTGAATGGCATTCAATCCAACGACACCCCCGCCCTTCTGAAGCACGAACGTGGTGCAGTCTTGAATGATGACGAGCATCTCCTCGTCGCTGGTGTCGGCTCCATAGTCAATATTGTTCGAAGAGGATGCTATTTGACGGAGAAGCCTTAGTAGCACCGGCGTATCTTCAGCTGCTGCCTCGCGAATAAGCATTTTTCTCCACCGCACGAACCGCCTTCATAGTTCGGGACACATTCAATGGATGTGGTGTGCCGACGCCGCCGATCCAACTTCGACATGATGGCTGAAAGCGTGACACTCGATGAACGCTTCGCTTAAAAGAGTTTGTTAACCATAAATGCGTAACCATTTCCGCAAGCCATGACAGCTCCTCGCCTCACCCTATTGCGTTGTCCATCCGATCAGCCCAGGGAGTTCCCATGGCCGTTTTGACCTTTGCCAACACCAAGGGCGGTGCCGGCAAGACCACTGCCGTCGTCATCGTCGCCTGTGAACTCGCGCGAATGGGATTCTCGGTGGCCATCCTCGACGCCGACCCGCAATTGTGGATCTCCAAATGGCATGAGCGGTTGGCCGAGAGGGCGCCCGCATCGCTTTCAGTCGTTCCCTATGTCACGGCTGCCAATCTCGGCCAGCATGCGCGTAAACTACGCGGCGAGGTCGATTTCCTTCTGATCGACCTGCCCGGCGCCCGCAGTCCGCTGCTTGCACAGGCGCTCGGCTATTCTAACTATGTGCTGATCCCTGTGCAGGGCTCGGCCATGGATGCGGAAGGCGCAACCAACGTCATCGAGCTCCTGCAATATCTCGAAGATCGGGCCGATATCCGCATCCCGCATTCGGTGGTTCTAACCCGCGTCAATCCGATGGTGACCACGCGGGCATTGCAATCGGTGAAGGAATTGCTCTCCAGCCGGCGCGTCCATGTGATGTCCACGCCCATCATCGAGCGCGCGGCATATCGCGAGGTTTTCGGCTACGGCCAGACCCTTTATTCGATCGATCCCGGAACGGTCAGCAATCTCGACAAGGCACAACAAAATGCCCAGGCGCTGGCGCAGGAAGTTCTGCGCCGCATTCTGCCCTATAGCGGCCGTGTCGGCGAGCAGCTCAAAGCCGAAGGTTTCAGGCTTTCCGCCTGACGAACCCTGCCAGAAGGTCATGCTAGTCGCTACCGGCATCGATGTTCGTAGCTGAAATTTATGTGAGAAATATTTTTCATTGACGGATAAAGATGGCCTGCCTAGGCTTCCTCACGGGCGGGATTCTCCAAGGGCCGCCGGCGGGGAGGACATCTTGGAACAGAAGCTTGAAGGCAAGGTCGCGCTCGTCACAGGCGCAAGTTCCGGCATCGGGCGCGCGATTGCATTGGCGCTTGGTGAGAGGGGTGCGAAGCTCGCGCTCGTTGGCCGTTCCGCTGAAAGGTTGCAAGCCGTGGCCGACAAGTCCGGCGACGGCGCGCTGGTACTGCCGACGGATCTCACGGAACCGGGCGCCGTCAAAAATGTCGTCGATGCAACGATCGAGCGCTTCGGCCGGATAGACATTCTCCTGCCCAATGCAGGCCTCTATATTCCCGGCGATGTCGCCGAAGGCGATCCCGACACGTGGGACGAACTCATTTCGATCAACGTCAATTCGGTCTTTCGGCTCGCACGCGCCGCGCTGCCCGGCATGATTTCCCAAGGTGGTGGGCAGATCGTCGTAACCTCCTCGGTCGCAGGGCATCAGGCGATCCATTGGGAGCCGATCTATTCGGCGTCCAAGCACGCAATCCAGGCCTTCGTCCATGGGCTGCGGCGGCAGACGATGAAACACAATATCCGCGTCGGCTCGGTCGCACCCGGTGTCGTACTGAACGAGCTCTGGGGCTATACCGACCCTGCCGCCATCGATGCCAAGGTTGCGGCGCGAGAGGGCTTGAGGTCGGAAGATGTCGCCGATGCAGTGCTCTTCATGCTGACGCGGCCAGCCAACGTCACCATCCGCGATCTCGTGATCCTGCCGCAGACCCAGGATATCTGAGCCTTGGCCGAATTCGACTATATCATCGTCGGTGGAGGTGCGGCGGGCTGCGTGCTCGCCAATCGCCTGAGCGAGGACCCGGCTAACCGCGTCTGCCTCGTGGAAGCGGGTATGGATCGCAACGCGCGCAGGGCCATTGTGCGTATTCCGCTTGCCATGATCACCTTCATGGCCCCGGCGCTCGCCATTCTCGGCGGTCCGAAATTCATGTCCTGGTTCGAAACCGAACCGGAGCCCGGTCTGCAGGGCCGCTCCATCGCTCTTCCGCGCGGCCGGGGCACCGGCGGCTCGACCAATGTCAACGGCCAGATCTTTATTCGCGGCCAACGCGAGGATTTCGACCATTGGCACGACCTCGGCAATCCGGGCTGGGGTTACGACGACCTGCTGCCCTACTTCCGGAAGCTAGAGCGTTTCGAAATCCTGGCCGAGCCCGGCGCGGCCAAACATATCCGTTTCGGCGACATGCCGCTCGAAAGGCAGATCGACCCCGCCTACCACGGCTCAAGCGGACCGTTGAACATCGCGCCGCTACGCAGCGTCAATCCGATGGCGGAGGTGTTCCTGGAGGCGGCGCAGCAAGCCGGCCATCCCTTGAATGCCGATTTCAACGGCGCGCGGCAGAACGGCGTCGGTCTCTATACATTTACGCAGAAAAACGGCGAGCGCGTCACCGCGGAAGGTGCCTATCTCGATCCGGTACGGCATCGGCCGAACCTGACCGTGATGAGCGAAACCGAAGTCGCACGCGTCGTGTTCGACGGCCGGAAGGCGACCGGCATTGCGTTTCGGCGGCAAGGCCAGCATGGAACGCTTAATGGGCGCGAGGTCGTTCTTTCGGCAGGCTCGTTCGTATCGCCGCATCTGCTGATGCTATCGGGCATCGGCAATGCAAAGGACCTTGCACGCCATGGCATTCCTGTTATCGCGGATTTGCCCGGTGTCGGCGAAAACCTGCAGGATCACCTCGACGTCACAATCGAATACAGGGCGAAATCCATTGCCCCCTACGGGGTTTCCTGGCGAGCATTGCCGCGCAATGTCGGTCATGTGCTCAATTGGATTTTCAACAAGCGCGGGCTGTTTTCCTCAACAACGGGTGAAGGTGGTGGCTTCATCTCCACCGATCCGGAAAGCGACCGACCTGACATCCAGCTCTTCTTCTGTACCGGCCGGGCCAATACTCAGGCGGCATCAGGCTTTACCGGCCACGGCTTTCTGATGCATGTCTGCCAGTTGCGGCCCGGCAGCATCGGCCGCGTCGCCCTGAAGAGCGCCGATCCGCACGACAAGCCTTCGATCCTCTACAATTTCTTTCGCGGCGCCAGCACGATGGACGTACTGCGCAAAGGCGTCCGGCTCGCACGGCAAATCACCGCACAGACTCCTTTCGCACCGCATCTCGATGCCGAAATCGACCCTGGACCGGAGATCGAAAGCGACGGAGCGCTCGACGCCTTCATCCGCGAGCGCGTCGGCACCTTGTTTCATCCCGTCGGCACCTGCGCCATGGGGCGCGGCGAGCGTTCGGTCGTCGATCCCGTGACCATGCGCGTGCATGGCGTTGAGGGCCTGCGCGTCGTAGACGCCTCGATCATGCCGAGCATCGTTTCGGCCAACACGGTCGCAGCCACCTATTGTCTGGCTGAAAAGGCAGCCGATCTCATCCGTGCCGACGATAAGGCCGCTTCGACCTAGGAAGGCTTCTCCGTCCCGAAAGGCAAAGGTGCGGGCATTTATCCAGGCGCCGCGTCTTGACATGGACGGCATAGCCGCAAACATGGCGCAGCTTGTATTTGCCGATCGACTCAAACAGGTAGACCTGAAAGATGCGCTTCCCCCTCCTGCTCTCGCTGCTCGCTTCCCTTGTCCCCGCCGCCGCTGTTGCAGCCGGAACGCCTTGCACAGACCTTATCGAGAGCAGTGAGATCATCCAGCATGCGGACGGTTTCGCCATCTCCGACCTGCATGACGGCTGCGCGGTTACGAACGGCCTCTTCAAATCCGGCAGCAGAATGGGATGGACCTTTGAACGTGCCGAGTTCAAGGGAGACGGGCTCGCCGACTTCCTCAAGACCATGGCAAGCAAACCCGATCATCTGCCCAACTGGGGGCGGTTCTCCGTCGAGGGCGTGCGTTTCACGCCGATGCTCGACAGCGCCATGGCCAACTACATCACGACGGTCCAGCAATGGCCGATGGACATGTCCGGCTCTTTCCGTTTCGATCCGAAGGACGGTTATCTGGATATTCAGGAGCTGCAGCTCACCAATCTGCGCCTTGGCAAGGCGTCGTTTTCGGCCGAACTGAGCCTGCCGAAGAATGCCGGCATACCGGCGCTGACACAGGATGGAACGGTCAGCCTCACGCATCTGCGCTTCCGGCTCGATAACATGGGACTGTTCGAGGGGATGGCCATCCCCTCGCTCGCCGCATTCCTGCAGCAGATGAGCGGCTCGGATGATCCGGCGCAGGGCATCAACCAACTGCGAGACACCACGGTCACGGCACTCCAGGCCCTGCCCGACAGCCAGATCGATGCGGCATCGAAGAAGGCGCTGCTCCGCTTCGTGCAAGACCTGCCGCACCCCACAGGTTTCTTCGCGCTCGATCTTGCCTTCGACAAGCCGCTTAAGATCGGCACACTTGATTTCAACGGCGCGCAGCTGGCGCAAACCGCCCTGGCAAGCGCCAAGATCTCGGTCAGCTACAAGGCGCGCTGATATCGCGCAAGCAAGCATGGGTCAGATGGACTTCACCTCGCCGCCATCCATGCGCAAAGCCGAACCTGTCATCCAATGTGCGCCTGGCGAGACCAGGAAGGCCATCAGCTCCGCAATCTCCTCCGGTTCGCCATAGCGGGCGATCCCGGCTTCCCGCGGGAACTTGGCAGTTGCCTCCTCGACTGTCATGTCGTGCAAGGGCGCCCAATGTTCGACGTAGGATTGCCGCCGCCCGGTCATGACGGGGCCGGGCAAGACACTGTTGACCTGGACGTCATCGGCAATACCGCGATCGGAGAACGCCTTGGCCAAGGCGACAATTGCAGCGTTTATCGTGCCGACAGCCGCATAGGGCGCCTTGGGGAAAGCCGCCGAATTGCCGGACATCAGCACCACCGATCCTCGGCTCTCCTTCAATGCCGGCCAGGCGGTAATGGTGAGCCTGCGCGCACCATGTAGTTTCAGCGCCAAACCATCGTCCCATTGCTGATCCGTCATGTCGAAAAGGTCGATCTGCGGCACGGCACCCGCAATGTTCAGGAGCGCGTCGATGCGGCCGAAAGCCGACAGGCTTTCGTCGACGACCCGCTGCGCCGCCGGCGGTTCGCCGAGATCGGCGTCGATGACAAGCACTCTGCTGCCCGCCGCCTCCACCGCCTTGGCCGTCTCCTCCAGCTTGCCCCTGTTGCGGGCGACCAGCACCAGTGCATCAAAATCCCGTGCAAGGCGGATGGCGGTCGCACGTCCGATACCTTGGCTGGCACCGGTAACAATAGCCACTCTGTCCGACATGATATTCCTCCTTTTTCAAAAAATGCCGCTTGGAGAATGTTGCCCGGCCGCACCCGCCAATCGCCGACGCGGCCGGGCTCGACATCAACCGAGGAAAGCGCGGATTTCGTCCGCGATCTCAGCCGCATGGGTCTCCAGGGCAAAATGGCCGGTATCCAGGAACTTGACGATTGCTTCGGGAATATCCCTGCGATAGGCCTCTGCGCCCGGCGGCACGAAGAAGGGATCGTGCTTGCCCCATACCGCCAGCAATCGCGGCTTGTGGGTGCGGAAGTAATTCTGGAACGTCGGATAGAGCGCGACATTGCTCTTGTAGTCACCGAAGAGATCGAGCTGTATCGTCTCCGCTCCCGGCCGCGCCAGATAGAAACTGTCAAGCGAATAGCCGTCCGGAGAAACCTTGGAGACATCGGGAACGCCGTGCGTGTATTGCCACGCCGTTGCTTCGGGCGTGAATGCCGCCTTCAGCGCATTGCGGTTTTCCTCGGAAGGTTCGCGCCAGTAAGCCTGGATCGGGCTCCACTCGTCGCCCAGACCCTCTTCATAGGCATTACCATTCTGCGAGATGATGGCCGTGATCCGTTCGGGATGCTTCACCGCCAGCCGGAACCCTGTCGGCGCACCGTAGTCAAAGACATAAACGGCATAGCGATCGAAGCCGACAATTTCCGTGAAGCGGTCGATTGTCTCGGCGATGCTGTCAAAGCTGTTGCTACCCTTCGGCGCATCGGACTGACCGAAGCCGGGAAGATCGGGCGCGACGATGTGATAGCGGTCGGCAAGCAGCGGAATGAGATCGCGATACATATGGCTGGAGCTCGGGAAGCCATGCAGCAGCAGGAGCTTGGGCGCGCCTGGCGAGCCTGCCTCGCGATAGAAAATCTTGACGCCTTCAACATTGACGGTGCGATAGCTGATGTCAGTCATGATAAGGTCCTTTCATAACCTTCCTGATTAGATTTTTAGAGTTACAGATTGAGGATTCAGATCGTGGTCGCCGCAGCTCGAATAATGTCGACAACGACAGACGGCGCCGTAACCATCGGCATGTGATCAACCGGGATGGAGCGCTGCTCCGCCTTCATCCGCGCCGCCATGAAACGCTGGTTGTCGCCGCGGATCATTCGGTCTTCCTCGGCAATCAGGAACCAGGCGGGACGATCTTTCCAGAGCGGACGTCCGACGGGGACGGTAATACACGCCGGCGAGATTGGCCGCTGCGAAGCGGCGAGAACTGCAAGCTCGTCAGCCTTGGCATTCTGGGCAAAGGCTGTGGCGAATGCATTCTGCGGGAGGTAGATCAGCCCGTTGCTATCGGGCGCCAGTTTCGGTGCCTGCGGATGCGGCTCACCGCGATAGAAGACATCTGCGACCGTTTCCCCTTCATCCGGAGCAAGCGCCGCGACATAGACCAGCGCCTTGACCCTTTCGCTTGAGACGGCGGCGATGACGGCGCCGGCATAGGCGTGTCCAACCAGGACCACCGGCTTTTCCGTTCGCTCCAAGGTGCGATCCAGCGCGGCGATATCCTCGGCAAAGGAGGTCAACGGCAGTGGAGCGGCGGCTACCGAAAAGCCGGCGGCGGTCAATGGCGCGATCACCTTTGCCCAGCCCGACCCATCCGCCCAGGCACCATGAACAAGAACAATATCTGCATTTTGCGACGACATGAGTTTTCTCCTCGCGCCTTGAAGGCAGTAACCGTTTAAATAACATCTATAGGGTTACGTCCGATGTGCGTAACTTGTCAAGTGGCATTTGATAGGTTATATAGGCGCTGTGCTTTCGAGCGGCCGTTCGGCATCGCCGCCGGCCCGAACAGGAGTAGTCCATGGACAACCATTCACCCGCCATCTTTGTCGGCGACGCGCCGGGACTGGATTTCCTCAATTCGGTCGCAACGCCTGTGGACACGCCGATCGACTGGCTTAGCGATGGAGAGGGTTTGCTGCGCTGGCTGGAACAGGCCGAACTGGTGCCGCGAGAAACGCTTGTCGCCATGCGTGAGCAGGCGCTGCCCGGCGAACTCGACAAGGTCGCCGATCAGGCAAGAAGCCTGCGTGAATGGTTCAGGGCTTTCGTGCTTGCCCGCAAGGGAAAGCCACTGGCATCGGATGCCTTGAGCGAGTTGGAGCCGTTAAACCGCCTGTTGGAACGTGATGAAGGCTTCGGCCGGATCGTTGCTGATCAGCGGGATGAAAGCGGCGAGTTTGCTTTTCGTCCGATGCGGAAATGGCGCTCGCCCGAGGCGTTGCTATTGCCGATCGGGGAGACGCTGGGGCGCTTCGTCTGCACGGAGGACTTCTCCGATGTGAAAGCCTGCGAGGGCCATGCTTGCACCCTACTTTTCGTCGACCACACGCGCGGTCATCGCAGGCGCTGGTGCAGCATGGCGATGTGCGGCAATCGCGCCAAACAGGCGGCTCATCGGCACCGGCTAAAGCAGAGTTGAGACCGTCGTGCGAAAGCCGGAGCTTGCAACGCTCGCGCCGGCCTAATCAACCCTGAAATCCAGCCGCCTTTCGTCTGCCGGCTCAAACCGGATCTTCGCGGTGCAGATCATGGATCGCGACGGCATCGTCACTAAAGGGTGGCAGCAGCCATTCGCTGTGACGCAGCGTGCGCTTGGTGTCTTCAAGTCCCATGTCCCAATGCTCGCGCATCGAAGTGCCGGAGAACTCATAGTCCTTGGCGTGGCCTTCGTAGCTCTTATGCTGATAGATCAGATGCACGATGTTGACGACGCCGGCATTAGAATAATCCGCGATCAGCTCTTCCTCTTCAGGCGTCAGCTGGTCCTTCGGCACCCGCTTCAACGCACCGAGCAGCTTCATCTTCAGCCCGTGGATGCGCTTGAAATTGTCGGTGTTCTGCCGCGTGCGGCTCGAATACATGATGTCTTTATGGCGTGACAGCACATCCGGCATGCTGCGCGGCAGGACGCCGCGGGCGCTGAACAGATCCACCTGGAAGACGAGCGAGCTGCGGTCTTCTTCCTGATCGAGCAGATATTGCAGCGGCGTGTTGGAAACGATGCCGCCGTCCCAATAATATTCGCCTTCGATACGAATGGACGGCAAGGCGGGCGGCAGGGCGCCGCTTGCCATGATGTGCTCGGGGCCGATGCGGATGTTGTCGGTGTCGAAATAGACGAAGTTGCCGGTGCGCACATTGACGGCGCCGACGCTGAAACGCTTCTTGCCATCGTTGAGCACGTCGAAGTCGATCAGCATCTCCAGCGTCTTCTTCAGCTCGGACGAATCGTAGAAGCTGGTCGCGCCTTCGGCACCCGGCAGTTCGAGCCAGGGATTTGGAAAGCGCGGCTTGAAGAAGCCGGGCTGGCCCATCGTCATCGTCATCCAAGAGCTGGTGCGGTTACGGATATCGCGGAAAAAGTCGCCTTCCGGCGTATAGGCCCAGATCTTGCGGCCGGAGATGATTTGCCAGAACTGCTCCAGACGCTGCAGGCGCCGGCTCGGCTCATTGCCGGCGATGATCGCCGCGTTGACCGCGCCGATCGAGACGCCCGAAAGCCAGGTGGGCTCACAGCCGGCGTCGGCCAACGCCTGGTAGACACCGGCCTGATAGGCGCCGAGCGCCCCGCCACCCTGAAACACCAGAGCGACACGATCATATTGCGCGGCTATTTCAGAAATGGTCGGGGCTGCAGCCTTGGCGTTTCGTTCAAGCACGGTCCGTCTCCAGTATCATCTAACAATAAGGCAGCCGCTTACCGACGCTCAGCGAGGTAGTCGTGAACGACTTCACCCAGCCCGAGCGTCAGATCGGCGGTAAAATGCACGGCGGAAACCACTTCGAGGACCGGCAACCGCGCGACATCGGCCATGACATGCGGCCTGAGATCGAGAGCGGCTGGCGAGGTCCATGCTTCCTTGATGGTGATATCCGTCAGGTAGTAGCGCACCAGCTCGCAGATGCGCGGGGTGGCATCGACATGCGGCACGATCTTGATCAGGAAATTGGGCTCCGAAAGAACAGAGAGAAGCGGCCCTTGATCGACCGGCTTGTGCTTGTAGCCCATCGTCCCCGTGGCGCAGAGAACGCTGCCGTAATGCAGCGTGCCGACAATGACCTCGCCCTCGTTGACGATCTTCGGGCTGGCAAGCTTCTTCGGGAAACCCCAGATCTCGCGACCGCCGGTGATCGGCGCATCGTCGTCAAGATACATGGAGTGGACGTAGCCGCCCTTCTGCCCGCGATAGGTGACCGGGATGACCTGCCCGGTCTCGGTATAATCGCCGAAGCCGGTGGAATCGGGCATGCGGATGAATTCGTATTTCACCAGCGGCTCGTCGATTTCGAGCGGTGCGGGCACGACCGCCTCAAGCGCTTCGCGCGAGGTGCGGTAGGTGATGATGATATATTCTCGATCGAAGAACCTGTAGGGTCCGGGCGGATAGGAGGGATTGGTCAGCGGCATTGCATAGGCATGCTTGAGGATGTCTTCGACCTTCATCATATTGTCCGTCGCTAGAGAAAACCGCCGGGCGCCGGAGCGGAAATTTGCACGGTTGCATGACAGTGAAGTGTCAGGCGCCGAACGGTTGCGGCAAGAGGCCCCATCGCCACTGTAATCAAAGCGACATATCAGGCTGGCAGTGTGCGCCCAGCTTGAGCATTTCCCTTTACTCAACCATGTCATAGCGATTGCGGGAGTAGCATTATGGGTTCGTTGACTTCGAAGAATGCACTGGTCACCGGTTCGACGAGCGGCATCGGGCTTGCGATTGCCCGCGCCTTTGCAGCCGAGGGTGCGAATGTGACGATCAACGGCCTCGGCGATGCCGATGCGATCGAGAAGGAACGCGCCGCCATCGAAGCTGATTTCGGCGTAAAGTGCCGCTACTCCGGCGCCAACATGATGAATGGCGAGGAAGTTACCGCCATGGTGCATGAAGCCGAGGAAGCTTTCGGTAGCCTCGATATTCTCGTCAACAATGCCGGCATCCAGTTCGTTGCCCCGATCGAAGAGTTTCCCGACGACAAATGGGAAGCGATCATCCGCATCAACCTGCTTGCCGCCTTCTACGCCATCAAGGCCGCCATTCCCGGCATGAAGGCGCGCAAATGGGGCCGCATCATCAACACGTCCTCGGCGCATGCGCTCGTCGCCTCGCCATTCAAGTCTGCCTATGTTTCCGCCAAGCACGGTATTACCGGTCTTACAAAGACCATTGCTCTCGAAGCCGCACAGAACGGCGTGACGGTCAACTCCATAGCGCCCGGCTATGTCTGGACGCCGCTCGTCGAGAAGCAGATCCCCGAGACCATGAAGGCCCGCAACATGACGGAAGAGCAGGTCAAGCATGACGTGCTTTTGGCCGCCCAGCCGACGAAGGAATTTGTGACCGTCGATGAAGTCGCGGCAATCGCCGTCTTCCTTTGCGGCGACGCCGCCAAGCAGATTACCGGCACGACGCTTTCCGTCGACGGCGGCTGGACCGCAGAATAATGCCGAAGTCGCAGCCGGCACATGCTCGAGCAACGTGCCGGCTTTCTGCGGCTTCAGGGCTGCAGCACTAATATGAAAACAGAGCAGGAGGCGCATAATGACCGAAGAAAACCAGGACCCGCTCAGCCGCATCAAGGATGAGATCGTCGACAGCTTCGACGAAGAGCTGGAAATGCAGCTCGAAGAGGATCGCCTCGATGAGCTGGTCGCCGAGGGCCTCATCAGCGAAGGCGAAGCGACCCTCGACCGCAGGGTCTACTTCCGCGAACTCTTCCGTCTTCAGCATGAGCTGGTGCGCCTGCAGGACTGGGTGCAATACAAGAAGCTCAAGGTCGTCGTGCTGTTCGAAGGTCGCGATTCCGCCGGCAAGGGCGGCGCCATCAAGCGCGTCACACAGCGTCTCAACCCGCGCGTCTGCCGCGTCGTCGCGCTGCCGGCACCGACCGAGCGCGAACGGCATCAGTGGTATTTCCAGCGTTATACCGCCCACCTGCCGACGGCAGGCGAAATGGTGCTGTTCGACCGCAGCTGGTACAACCGCGCCGGCGTCGAGCGCGTCATGGGCTTCTGCTCATCGGAGGAGCTGGAAGAGTTCTTCCGTTCCGTGCCGGATTTCGAACGCATGCTCGTCCGCTCCGGCATCATCCTTCTGAAGTACTGGTTCTCGATCACCGACGAGGAGCAGGAATTCCGTTTCAACATGCGCATCCAGGACCCGTTGAAGCAGTGGAAGCTTTCGCCGATGGACCTGCAGAGCCGCGTGCATTGGGAAGAATACACCAAGGCCAAGGAAGAGATGCTGGAGCGCACCCATATTCCGGAAGCCCCCTGGTGGGTCGTCCACGCCGTCGACAAGAAGAAGGCGCGCCTCAACTGCATCGCCCATCTTCTGAGCCAGATCCCTTACGAAAACGTGCCGAAGCCGGAAATCATCCTGCCGGAGCGCATGCGCAACGCCGACTACCATCGTACGCCGGTGCCGCCGGAAATGTACGTGCCTGATATCTACTGACGATGTTGACGAGGCGGGTTCGCCAAAGCGAACCCGCCTCGTCTACCAAAGACTATGGCAAGCGGCACCGCAACTGATGATATGATGCGATTCTAAAATTCGTGTCGTTGGCTGAGGAGACCGTCATGACCGCGCCGCATCCGTCCAAAACGCATATCGGCAACCACGCACTTCATCCCGAAACCCAGATGCTGAATTATGGCTACGACCCGGAACTGTCCGAGGGCGCGGTCAAGCCGCCGGTTTTCCTGACCTCCACCTTCGTTTTCAAATCGGCCGAGGACGGGCGCGATTTCTTCAACTATGTCTCCGGCCGTACCGAGCCACCGGCGGGCACCGGCGTCGGCCTCGTCTATTCGCGCTTCAACCATCCCAACAGCGAAATCGTCGAGGATCGTCTCGCTGTCTATGAAAAAGCGGAAAGCGGCGCGCTGTTTTCTTCCGGCATGTCTGCAATCGCGACCACCCTTCTCACCTTTGCACGACCGGGCGATGCAATCCTGCATTCCCAACCGCTTTATGGCGGTACGGAAACGCTGATCGCTAAAACATTCCTCAATCTCGGGGTCGCAGCCGTTGGCTTTGCCGATGGCGTCAACGAAGGCTCGGTGACGGCAGCAGCCGAAGAGGCCATGGCCAAGGGCCGCGTCTCCGTCATTCTCGTCGAAACGCCAGCCAATCCGACGAACAGCCTGGTCGATATCGCGATGATCCGCCGCGTTGCCGATGCGATCGGCAAGAAGCAGGGGCATACGCCGATCGTCGCGTGCGACAACACGCTGCTCGGCCCGGTCTTCCAGCGGCCGATCGAACATGGGGCGGATATCTCGCTCTACTCGCTGACCAAATATGTCGGCGGCCATTCCGATCTGATCGCCGGCGCAGCCCTTGGTTCCAAGGCTGTCATCAAGCAGGTGAAGGCACTGCGCGGAGCGATCGGCACGCAGCTCGACCCACATTCCTGCTGGATGCTCGGCCGCTCGCTGGAGACGCTGCAGATCCGCATGGAACGGGCCAACAGCAACGCCCGGGCCGTGGCCGATTTCCTGCGGGATCACCCGAAGGTCGAGCAGATCCACTATCTGCCCTATAGCGATCCGTCATCGGCAACGGGCCGCACCTTCGCCGCCCAATGCAGCGGCGCGGGCTCCACCTTCTCCTTCGATATCAAGGGCGGCCAGCCGGCATCGTTCAAATTCCTGAACGCGCTGCAGATCTTCAAGCTCGCGGTCAGCCTCGGCGGCACGGAATCGCTTGCATCCCATCCAGCAACGACGACGCATTCCGGCGTGCCCATCGACGTGCGGCACCGCATAGGCGTGCTGGAATCGACGATCCGCCTATCGATCGGGATCGAGCATCCAGACGATCTGATCGCCGACCTGGCGTCTGCGCTGGACAGGGCCTGATGAAGCCATTGAATTCGACAGGCTAACAACGATGCCGGGTCAGTTGCGGACGGACAGAAGGTGTGCGTCTCGTGCGAGGCGCCACTGACCATCGGCCTCCTTGCGCAGAAGCGTAAGAGTATAGCCCGAACGATGAACAGCATCGCCACCCGGCGGTGTCACGGTTATGTCGATATGGTTGCGGATATAGGCCCAGTCGCCGAGCACCTGAAGCTCGACGATCTCGCTTGCGCCCTCCATCTTCATGCCGTCCATGCCCTTGGAAGCCGCGGCAAACGCCTCCTTCCCGAAGGGCTCCCGACCGGGAACCATGAAGACGACATCATCCGTCATCAACTCCAGAACGGTGGTCGTATCACCCTCCTTGCTGGCTGCGGTCCAGCTTTCCACGACATCCCGGATTGCCTTCTCATCCTCGGTCATTCCGAGATCTCCTCCACATTCAATGTCGAGATTCACAGCGCCTGTGCGCCACCGGCTACCATTATTCATCCGGCCATGCCTCAATATCCGGATCGACAATATAGCGTGCGCCGTCATGCCAGATATAGGTAATCAGTAGGGTCTTTGTGCCGGCGCCGGTGACGACATTGTAGCTGCACGTCAAGCGGTAGGGGCCCGTATGATCACGCAGCATACCTCGCGTGGTGGTGAAGTCTCCTTCGCCATCATCGGCCACGCCGACGACGCGCAGCTTATCATCCCCGCGCAATTTGCGAAGTTCAGCCTGCGCCACATCGAGCGGAGCGCAAGCCCCATTCATATCCGGCGGTCGTCCCGTGCGATCAAGGATGATCTGCCAGCGGCGGTCGACAAACCGAAATGGAATGGACTGAACGAAATCGGTTCCTTCCGCCTTCAGCGCGCAGAGGCGAATGGTCATCGGCTTTTCGAAGACGGGGACGCAGCCGAAAAACTCGCGGATTCGCGCAAGCCCAGGCTTCACCTCGTCAAGTGCGGATTGCAGCTGCTGCACGGTCGGAAGTTGGGGCCCGGTTGCCTCGGCAAATGCAGGCGTCGGACCCGCCGCCAAGACGGTGCAGAAAAAGGCGCGGAAAAACAAAGCCACGGTCGTCATCGATTGGTTCAAGGCATGGTGCGGTGCTACATTTATGCTCGGACTTCCTGCAAGCGCAAGGAGCGAGGAGCCGGTGATTAGAGCATGTCGCGCAAAAGTGTGCAGCGGTTTTGCGCCAACGACATGCAAAAATCAAAGAGCTAAAGCGCGGGGAGCGAATCTGAAAGATCGCGACGCGCTTTAGCTTTCGAAATCGCCGAACACATCCTGCAGACGGGTCAGAAGCTCGACACGCTCGTCGACCTTGCCGCGCAGAAGGACGATGATGTTGCTGAGAAGCAGATCCATCACCGCGGTCATCGTCGCAGCCCCATCCCAAAGCGGGCCATGCGAACCGGGTATGACAAGCGAGATATCCGACACCTCTTCCGCCCAGGGACAGAACTCATCCGTCAGCAGAATGACCTTGACGCCGGCACGGCGGGCCTCCTCCGCCAGCGGTCGCGCCTTTGAGGCGAAGCGCCTGACGTCATGAAGGAAGAGCACACGGCCTTCGACCGAACCGTCAAGCAGTTCGGAGTAGGTGCCGTTCAAGCCATCCATGAAGGCGACCCGCGGCCGGGTGTAGGAAAGCTGGGCGGCGAAATATTGCGCAATGCCGCGAACATTCTGATAGGCGGCGACATAAACCTCGCTCGCCGAGATCAGCGCATCGATGGTCTGCTGCCATTGCGGCGTCGTCGTCAGCTCGTAAATCATGCCGAGATTGTCGACCTGCTGCTGCAACAGGCCCGCAAGGAACTTGCCGTCGCGCAGATCCTCCTGGAAACGATCCAGCGATCCCTTGACCTGCCAGGCCGGATTGGAGCGACTGCCACGGCGCAACGCCGCCTTGAGTTCGTCGAGACCATCGAAACCCAGCCGCCGCAGATAGCGGCCGACGGTCATCTGCGAGATCTCGAGTCTTGCTGCAATGGATTTGGCTGTCTCGAAGGGAAGTTCGGCGATATTGCGCTCGATATAGCTTGATATCAGCTTGTCGGATTTCGACTTGCGCATCTCAGCGCTCTGAACGAGCTTCAGTATATGCTTCGACAATCTTCCCTCCGGTGAAGCTCCGCCCGCGGGCCGGGCGGAGTATCTTTTGCAATACTACTGCGCTGTTTTGACTTTCGTCCATGCACGATCGAACTGACGCAGCCCCGGACCGAGATTCTCGAAGATCTGCAGACGCTTCATGGTGTCGTCGGTCGGATTGATCTCCTTGCTATTCTTGATGTTTTCCGGCGTCAATTGGCGCGCCGGAACGTTGGGCGTGCCGTTCGTCTGCTGCGAGACGTTGAGTGCCGCAATATCCGGACGCGTGTAGAACTGCTGGAACTTGATGGCATTGGCCTTGTTCGGCGCCGTCTTCAGCACGCACATGTCTTCCTGATACATGGTCGCGCCCTCCTCGGGAATGACATAGCCAAGATCCTTGGGGTTGCCGAAGACGTTGATCATAGAGCCGACGAAGAAATGCGCAGCAGCAATATCGCCGGATTCGACCATCGGCCGGGAATCGTAGGTGAAGGCGGCAACATAGGGCTTCATGTCGATGATCGTATCTGCAGCCTGCTGCAGCTCTTCCGGCTTGACCGAATTGACGGAATGGCCGTTGAGCATCAGACCGACACCTAGCACTTCGCGCATATCGTCGAGCAGAGTGAACTTCAGATGCTTGGCCTTGACCGTTGTGACCAGATCCTTCCAGCCGGTGATGTCCTTGCCGAGAACCCTGCGGTTATAGAGAATGCCGACCGTGCCGAAGGCGTAGGGCAAGCAATATTCGCCCTTGGGGTCGCTCTTCGCCCGCAGGAAGCGCGGGTCGATGTTCTTGAAGCCTTCATAGCTGCTGATATCGGTCTTTTCGAGGAGATCGAGCTTGGCCATGATGTCCTGCATGTGCACGGACGGGAAGACGATGTCATAGCCGGTGGCGCCGCCCTGGATCTTGGCGAGCATTTCCTCGTTCGAGGAATAGGTCGAGAGATTGACCTTGATCTTGGTTTCCTCCTCAAACTTCTGGAGGACGGCCGGATTGATGTATTCGCCCCAGTTATAGATGTTGAGTTCATCGGCGAGAACTGCTGTGGGCAGCAATGCGGTAAGCGCAAAGAGACCCAGGCGCCGAAACGCGCCTTTCAAAATCATCATTTCTGTTCCCCTTAGTAGGATTATTGTCCCTTCGGCACGCTTGGTTCGGCCTTTCTCGGAAGCAGTAACCGACCGCACTGAGGGCGTTGACTTCGACGAAAAAATGATATCAACATATCCAAATCACGCAAGAGTTAATTTAATAACATTTCGGGGAACGACGAATGCGAGATGCGATTGTGCGGCTGGCCTCAGCCGCAAAGGCCTTTGCGACTCCTGAGGGTCGGCAGGTCAAGGCATTGGACGGCATCGATCTTGAGATCGGCCGCAATGAATTCATTACACTTCTCGGGCCTTCCGGCTGCGGCAAGACCACGCTTTTGCAGGCGATCAGCGGCTTCGTCGAACTCGACGCGGGTCGCATTATGATCGACGGCGAAGACATGACCGACCGGCCGCCCTATCGCCGGCCGGTCAACACGGTCTTCCAGAATTACGCCCTGTTTCCGCATATGAGCGTCGGCGAGAACACGGCCTATGCGCTGGAGGCAGCTGGCGTCGGCAAGACCGAGCGCATCGAGCGCGTGCGGGCAATGCTGAAGATGGTCGGGCTCGAAGGCATGGAAGGCCGCCTGCCGCGGCAATTGTCGGGCGGCCAGCAGCAGCGCGTGGCGCTTGCCCGTGCCATCGTCGCGCGCCCGAAGGTGCTTCTTCTCGACGAACCGTTATCGGCGCTGGACCGGCATCTGCGTGAGACGATGCAGCTCGAGCTTAAGAACCTGCAGCACGAGCTCGGCATCACCTTCATCTTCGTGACGCATGATCAGCAGGAGGCGCTCACCATGTCGGATCGCGTGGCGGTGCTCGCCGAGGGCCGCATCCAGCAGCTGGATACGCCCAGGCAGATCTACGATCATCCGCAAAATACCTTCGTCGCAAGCTTCATCGGAGCAAGCAATCTCTTCGAAGGCAGCAGCGACGGTCGGACCTTCGTTACCAGCGAGGGCACGGCGATCCTGCATGCTCCGGCGGCAGCGGCGGAAGGCAGGGAACCAGCCGTCGCGCTCATCCGTCCGGAGAGTTTCTTCCTCGCAAGCTCCGCAGACACTTGCCCGGCCATCGATGTCACCGTGGAGCAAATCGTCTATGTCGGCTCCTCCTTCGAGGTCTTCGCTCGAACCACGAGTGGCCGCAAGCTCATGGCGCAGATCCCGGCGTCGCAGCGCGGTGCAATCGGTCAACTCAACGCCGGCCAATCGGCACGCTGGCACTACGATCCGGCAAGCGTCCACCTCATCACCACGAGGGAGGCCGCCTGATGAATATCGTTGCGCGCCGGCGACTCCAGCTCGGGCTGCTGCTCGGGCCGGTGACGCTGTTCCTTCTTGTCTTCTTCCTCGTCCCGCTTGGCATCATGGTGGTGACGAGCTTCCTGACGCCCGGCCTCTATGGCGGTGTCGAATGGAGCTTCTATCCCGACAATTTCGGCCGCATCCTCGGCTTCGCCAATCCGGAATTCGAGGAGTACGATCCGGTCTATATCGGCATCTTCCTCCGCTCGATCCGGATTGCGGCGATGACCGTGGGCGCGACGCTTCTCGTCTGCTATCCCGCCGCCTTCTACATCAGCCGCCTGCCGGACAGATGGAAGAATTTCTGCCTCTTCCTGATTACGCTGCCGTTCTTTTCCAGCCTCATCGTCCGACTGTTCGTCTGGGTCATGATCCTGCGCCCGACCGGGCTGGTCAACAATACGCTGATGGCGACAGGCATTATCTCCGCGCCGCTGGAGATGATCTATACGGACGGCGCGATCATCCTCGGCATGGTCTATGTCTTCATTCCGTTCATGTTCATGCCGATCTATGCCAGCATCGAGAAACTTGATTGGCGACTGGTCCAGGCGTCGCTCGATCTCGGCGCCGGCCCGATCCGGACGTTCCTGCGCATCATCCTGCCACTGACGGCGCCAGGGATTGCCGGCGGTTCCGTCATCGTCTTCATCCCCGCGCTTGGCAATTTCGTCGTGCCGGCGGTGCTTGGCGGCGCCAAGGTGATGATGCTCGGCAATCTCATCGAAGGCCAGTTCCTCTCGGCACGCAACTGGCCCTTCGGTTCGGCGCTCGCCATGATGGTCATGGCCGTGATGCTGGTCCTGCTTCTCGCCTATGTCATCCTGTCCGGTCGTCGCAATGCGACCGCGGCGCTGACGGCATGAGGAGGGTTTGATGAAGATTGCACGCACCCTCTTCAACGGCGGCCTGGCGCTCTACACGCTGCTGTTCTTCGCTTTCATCTACATTCCGCTCGTGCTGATCGCCGTCTATTCGTTCAACGCGAACCCGGTCAACATGATGAGTTGGAGCGGCTTCACGACGGATTGGTATGCGCAGGTTTTCGGCTTCAAGACGGCAGTCTCCGAGAACGCGCTCTACATCGAATCGACCGATCAGCTGATCGCCGCCGTCTTCAACAGCCTGAAGATTGCCTTCACGACGACTGTCATCTCGACCCTGCTCGGCACCGCCATGGCGATCGCGCTTCACCGGTTCAATTTCTTCGGCAAGCGCTTTTATCAGGTCGCCATGTTCATGCCGATGCTGATGCCCGATATCGTTCTTGGCATCGCGCTTCTGATCTTCTTCGTCAGTGCTGGCATCCAGCTTGGCTTGATGACCATCATCATCGGCCAATGCACCTTCCTGACCTCCTATGTGTTCATCGTCGTGTCGGCGCGTCTTGCCGGCATGGACCGGACGCTGGAGAACGCCTCGGCCGATCTCGGCGCCAACGAGTGGATGACATTCCGCCGCGTGGTGCTGCCACAGTTGATGCCCGGCATACTCGGCGGCGCGCTGCTTGCCTTCATCATCTCGATGGATGATCTCGTGATCACCTACTTCATCGCCGGCGTCGATGTCACGACCCTGCCGATGTTCATCTTCGCCATGCTTCGCCGCGGCATCAAACCCGAGATCAACGCAATCGCGGTGATGATGCTGACCTTCTCCTTCGTCGTCGCCTCCCTTGGCCTTTACCTTCGCTCCCGGCAGAAATGACATGACCATGAAAACAAGCACACGCAAACCGCGCGGCCGCCAGTTCGGCCTCCCCTTCAC
Source organism: Rhizobium sp. WW_1 (assembly GCF_003610155.1). Lineage (NCBI taxonomy): Bacteria > Pseudomonadati > Pseudomonadota > Alphaproteobacteria > Hyphomicrobiales > Rhizobiaceae > Rhizobium > Rhizobium sp. WW_1. Next base: position 205,579 of record NZ_RAIN01000002.1, on the reverse strand, counting down.
CGGCCGCACCGGCGCAAACAATGCCATTACCGATGTCGCCGGCATCGGCGTCGGCTTCCGCACCATCATCGAGAACGAGCCGCGTCCCGGCCGCAAGCGCCCGACGCGCACCGGCGTAACCGCCATCCTGCCGCATATGGACTCCGAGACCCCCGTCCCCGTCTATGCCGGCGTCCACCGCTTCAACGGCAATGGCGAGATGACCGGCACGCACTGGATCGAGGACGGCGGCTATTTTCTCGGTCCCGTCGTCATCACCAATACGCATGGCGTCGGCATGGCGCATCACGCCACGGTCAAGTGGATGATCGACCGCTACGCCTCGACCTACCAGACCGATGATTTCCTCTGGATCATGCCCGTCATCGCCGAGACCTATGACGGCGCTTTGAACGACATCAACGGGCTGCACATCAGCGAAACCGACGTGCGCGCTGCCCTTGATAGCATCGCAGCCGGGCCGGTTCAGGAAGGCAATTGCGGTGGCGGCACCGGCATGATCACCTATGGCTTCAAAGGCGGAACGGGCACATCCTCTCGTATCGTCCAGTTCGACGGGCGCACCTACACCATCGGGACGCTGGTGCAGGCCAATCACGGTCAGCGCGACTGGCTGACGATCGCGGGCGTACCGGTCGGCCAGCACATGCGGGACGGCACGCCGCAGAGCCAGCTTAAGGAGCGCGGTTCCATTATCGTCGTCATCGCCACCGACCTGCCGCTCGCGCCGCACCAGCTCAAGCGCCTTGCCCGCCGCGCCGCCATCGGCATCGGCCGCAACGGTACGCCCGGCGGCAACAACTCCGGCGACATCTTCCTGGCATTCTCGACCGCGAATGCGCATCCGATGGCGCATAGAGCCAATGGCCACCTTCCCCTGGAGATCGTCAACGACGAACCGCTGGACCCCGTCTATATGGCTGCGGTCGACAGCGTCGAGGAGGCCGTCGTCAACGCCATGTTGGCGGCCGAGGACATGGGCGGAACGCCCTATGATCGCCTTCGTATTCAGGCCATTCCCCACGAACAGCTTGCCGAACTCATCAGGCAATATGGCCGCATGGGCGCGTAGAGACGCGCTGTCGCGCGAGAAGAGGCAAGCCGGCCGCGTTGCGAGGTCACTTAGATGCGGACGGCATTGCGCTCGAACGGGCTCGATTGCCGCACGACCGTCTCTTGCAAAAGCACCTGCAGCCAGTCAGCGAAGACCTGAACGCGGCGGGAGAGATGCCTGCGGTGGGGATAGAGCAACGTCATCTGCAGCGGTTCCGCGCGATAATCCGGCATGACCTCGACAAGCTCGCCTGCCTGGAGATGCTGACACAGGTCATAGGCCGGATTCTGGATCAAACCGAGGCCGGCGACCGCGCACGCAATGTAGCCCTCGGCGCTGTTGACGGTGACGCGACCGCGCAAGGCCAAGCTGCGTAGTACGCCATCTTCCATCCATTCCCAGGGCTCGGTTCGCCCCGTCGAGGGCGAGGCATAATTCACGGCCCAGTGTCCGTCGAGATCCGCTGGCGTTTGCGGCGTGCCGTGCTTCGACAAATAGCCGGGACTGGCGACATTGATGAGCGGCAGCTTTCCAATCGGCCGGGCAATCAGTCCGGAATCGACAAGCGGCCCGACGCGAAGCACGCAATCGACGCTATCCTCCACCAGGTTGACGGCACGGTCGGTGACGCCAAGATCCACTTCGATGTCGGGAAATTGATCGAGGAACGACGGGAGCGCCGGCGCGATGATCAACCGGCCGATGCGACCCGGCACATCCGTGCGCAGCTTGCCTGAAGGCTTGGCGTCGCTCTGGCGAAACAGGCTCTCCGTTTCCTCGACATCGACAATGACCCGCAGGCAGCGGTCATAGAACGCCGCGCCATCCTGAGTGGGCGAAACCTTTCGCGTGCTGCGATGAAGCAGCCGTGCGCCGACGCGCCCCTCCAGTTCGATGACAGCAGCCGAAACAGACGAGCGCGGCAGGCCGAGCGTATCGGCAGCGCGGGTGAAGCTGCTGCACTCCACGACGCGGGTAAAAATCCTGAAGAGGTCGATACGATCCAATCTAAACCGCCATTGTCCATGAATTCTGACAGATGATGTCAAATTAGCCCGCTTTATCGGAGAATTCCAGACGATAGATTTGCCTCAGGAAGGACGGCACGGTGCCGTCCCCCAAGGAGGCTCATTCATGACCGACCATTCCATCAGGGGAAAAACCGTCATCATCGCCGGGGGCGCCAAGAATCTTGGCGGCCTGATCGCCCGCGATTTTGCGGCTCACGGCGCAAAGGCAATTGCCATCCATTACAACAGCGCTTCAACGAAGACCGAGGCCGATGCAACGGTTGCGGCCATCAAGGCCGCCGGTGCCGAAGCGGCGGCATTCCAGGCTGATCTCACGACCGCAGGTGCGGCCGAGAAACTCTTTGCCGAGGCCGTCTCCGCCTTCGGCCGCCCCGATATTGCGATCAACACCGTCGGCAAGGTGCTGAAGAAGCCGATCGTCGATATTTCGGAGGCCGAGTATGACGAGATGAGCGCCGTCAATTCGAAATCCGCCTTCTTCTTCCTCAAGGAAGCCGGCAAGTCGCTCAATGACAACGGCAAGATCTGCACGCTCGTCACATCGCTGCTCGGCGCCTTCACGCCGTTCTACTCGAGCTATGCCGGGACAAAGGCGCCGGTGGAGCATTTCACCCGGGCTGCCGCGAAAGAGTTCGGCGAACGCGGCATCTCGGTGACCGCGATCGGTCCCGGCCCGATGGATACGCCGTTCTTCTATCCGGCGGAAAGCGCCGATGCCCAGGCCTATCACAAGGGAGCAGCCGCACTTTCGAAATTCTCGAAGACCGGCCTTACCGACATCGAGGATATCGTCCCCTACATTCGTTTCCTCGTCAGCGAGGGATGGTGGATGACCGGGCAGACCATTCTGGTCAACGGCGGCTATACGACGAAGTAGACGGATCGGGCTGGTTTCCCGATCTTCGGATGCCGGCCTATTCCGAATCGTCGTTCAGCTTGGCGGCGCGCAGCGCGTCGCTAAGCTCCATTCTGGCCGTTCCGATCAACTGCTCCATGGCAAAGCGGGCGGCATCGGGCCGGCGCATGCGGATTGCATCCAAAACATCCTGATGCCGGGCGATCGCATATTCATGCGACTGGCTCGCCCGATTGGTCAGGCGAAAGCTTGCAAGCAGAGCCGCGCGGATGGCGGTAGCGAACTGCCGGAAAACCCAGTTGCCGCTGGCATTGATGATGGCCGTGTGAAACTCCAGATCCGCCTGGCTCCAAGCCTCGTTATCCCTGGCATTGGCGGCGACCATATCCTCGAAAGCCTCGGCAATCTGCGCCAACTGCTTGGCTGTGGCATTGGCAGCGGCCTGCGCCGCGGCAGCAGGCTCCAGCACCTGGCGCGCATCGAGCAGGGAATCGTAGAAGCTGCGGTCGTTGCTGAGCGCGAGCGTCGCGTCGAGAACCAGCGGGTCCAGATAGTTCCAGTTTTCCCGCGGAAGGACCGTGGTGCCGGCGCGGGTGCGCGAGCGCACCATTCCGAGCGCCGACAGATATTGCATGGCCTCGCGCAGGCTGGTGCGGCTGACGCCATAGACCTCGGAAAGCTCGGCTTCGTTCGGAAGGATCGAGCCCTCGGCAAGAGCGCCCGAGACGATCTGGCCGATGAGTTTCTTCAACAGCTCCTCGCGCACGGTGCGCCGTCCCTGTTCGGGCGCGGCCCCGCTCTGCGTCCGTAAAGATCCCAAACGCGTACTCATCACTTGCACTCCCTTCCGCTGCCCGGCGGCGATCATGAGCGGCACCATGCCCCGGCATCAATGCGCAACTGCAAGCTCGGCAAACTTCTCCCCAAACTTCTCTCAGGAAATCGGGTCACACGCGGCTACCGCGCCCTGCCGCCGACGAACGCAGATTGTCCAGCAGAACGGCGATCAGCAGAATGCAGCCGCGCACCAGATATTGATAGAAGGCCTGGATATTGAGCAGGTTCATAACGTTTTCGGCAATGCCCATGATGAGAACGCCGACGATAACGCCGGTCATTGCCGCACGGCCGCCAGCCAGGGACACGCCGCCAAGCACGCAGGCTGAAATGACGGAGAGTTCGAGCCCGGTTGCCGCATTCGGCTGGCCCGAGGTGATGCGTGAAGCAAGCAGGATGCCGGCGATGGCGCAGACGAGGCCCTGCAGGGCGAAGATCCAGATCCGCATGTTGACGACGTTAACGCCGGCAAGGCGCGAGGCCTCGGGATTGCCACCGATTGCAAGCGTATTCTTGCCGAAAACGGTGCGATTGAGCGTGAAGCCGAAGATGATGAACAGCGCCACCATGATCCAGATCGGCGTCGGCACGGTGAGGAAGCGCGACAGTGCCAGCTGATAGAAGGCCGGATCGTTGATGCCGACGGCGCGGCCGTCCGAGGCGATCAAGGCGAGGCCGCGAACGATCTGCATGGTGGCGAGCGTGGTAATCAAGGCATTGATGCGGAACTTGGCGATGACGACGCCATTGACGACACCGACGGCGCTGCCTGAGATCAGGGCCGCCACGAGCCCGAGTGGGATAGAGCCGGTGGAGTTCGACACCATGACGGCGATCATGCCGGAGAAGGCGACGGTCGAACCGACCGACAGGTCGAAGTCGCGCGAAGCAAGGCAGAACATCATGGTGCAGGCGACGATGCCGATCGTCACCACCGACTGCAGCAGGCCGAGCATGTTGCGCTCGGTCAGGAAGCTCGGAACGAAGAGCGACACGATCACAAAGGCGATCGCGAAGATCACCACCAGACCCTGTTCGCCGAGAAGGATTTTTTTCAACGAATTCATCACAATCGTTCCTGAATTAGATTATGCCGGCGGCATTCTTGTCGGGCAGGGCAGCGGTCAGAATGGCCCGTTCGTCGAAATCGGCGCGGGCGACATTGGCGGCGACGCGGCCCTGGCACATGACCATGATGCGGTCCGAAATGCCCATGACCTCGGGGAGCTCGCTGGAAATGACGACGATCGCCATGCCGCCAGCCGCCAGCTCATAGAGAATTTCATAGATCTCCGACTTGGCCCCGACATCGATGCCGCGCGTCGGTTCGTCGATGACGAGAACCTTGACGCCCTGCTCGGAAAGCCAACGGCCGAGGATGACCTTCTGCTGGTTGCCGCCCGAGAGATTGACGATATCCTGCTTGCGCGAGGGCGTGCGTACCCTGAGCTTGGCGATGAACTGATCGGCGACCGAAGCTTCCTTCTTCGGGTTGAGGATGCCGAAGGGCGAGAAATGCCGCCGCGAGGAGATGGCGATGTTTTCCTCGATCGACCGCCCCTGAATGATGCCGTCGAATTTGCGGTCCTCCGGGCAGAGTACCATGCCGGCGCTGATGGCGGCTTTCGGGTTGTTCGGCGAAACGGCGACGCCGTCGATCGAGACGCTCCCCTGATGGCGATGATCGGCGCCGTAGAGGAGGCGAGCCATCTCGCTTCTTCCTGCACCGATGAGACCGAAGAAGCCGAGGATTTCGCCCCTGCGTACCGAGAAGCTGACGGGATTGCGCAACTTCAAGCCAGAGAGTTCTTTAGCCTCGAGGCGCACGTCACCGAGCGGGCGTTCGCGCCAGCCCCAGATATTGCTGATCTCGCGGCCCACCATCTGCGAAATGATCTGCTCGCGCGTCGTATCGGCAATTTTCGGATGATGTGCGGCAAGTTTGCCGTCACGCAGCACGGTGAGGCTGTCGCAGAGCCGGAAGATTTCATCCAGGCGATGCGAGACATAGAGGATGACCGTGCCATTGGCTCTCAGCCGGTCGATCAGGGAAAACAGGATTTCGCTTTCGCGCGACGATAACGAGGAGGTCGGCTCGTCGAGCGCGATTACCCGCGCATCGACCATGACGGCCTTGGCAATCTCCACCATCTGGCGGGCACCGATCGACAGCGAGGAAACTTTGGCTGTCGGATCGACATCGATGCCGATCTCCTTGAGCTTCGTGCGGACGGTCTCGATCAATGTCCTGCCGTCAATCACACCGGCCTTGCCGGGAAAACGACCGAGCCAGAGGTTTTCGGCGACGGTCAATTCCGGCACCAGCTGCAGCTCCTGATGGATGACGATGACGCCGGCATGAAAGGCATCGCGCACGGAGCCATAATGCTGCTCCGCGCCATCGATGACGATGCTCCCTGTATCTGCCGATTGATCGCCCGAGAGAACCCGGATCAGCGTCGATTTGCCGGCACCGTTTTCGCCCATCAGTCCATGCACAGCGCCTCTTTCGACAGCGAAGGAGACGTCGGACAACGCCTGGACACCCGGATAGCCCTTGGAAATGCCCTTGAATTCGAGGAATGCCATGATCGCTCCATCGAGAGAGGGCCCGGCGGCAACGAGCCGCCGGACGGACATCATCCTGGCAGGATGATCATTCGATGCCGAGATCCTTGCGCACCTTTTCGTAGTCACCACGCAGCGCGAGGGAGCCGGAAGTCAGCGTCAGCTTCGGCGGCTCCTTGCTGTTGGCAATCCAGTCATACATGTTGATGGCCGTCTCGTAGCCATGACGCTTCGGCGAGATGATGACCGTGCCGAAGAAGCCGGTTGCGGCGGGCTTCTTGAACTCGTTGATCGCCGAATCCGCGCCGCCGATGCCGACGCCGATCATGTTCGTTGCCGGGATGCCGACCGATTCCGAAGCGCGGACAGCGCCGAGCACGGCTTCGTCGTTGAGGCCGAAGGCGACCCAATATTTGATGTCGGCATGCTTGTTGAGAACCGTAGTCGCGGCGTTGAGCGCGGCTTCAGTATCGGTCTTGGCTTGCGGCGCATCAAAGATGTTCGCGGCCGGGAAGCCTGCTGCCTTCAGCACCGAGATCGCGCCCTCGACGCGATCGACAGCCGTTGGGAGCTGATCATACGAAACGCGGATCGCGCCGACATTTTTCATGTCCCAGCCACGCTTCTTGACTTCATCAACGATCGCCTGTCCCACGGTTTCGCCGATCTTGGTGGCGGAGATGCCCATGTGCGGCACATCCTCGAGCGGCTTGCCCTCGGCGTTCACCAGACGGTCGTCGACAGTCATCAGCTTCAACTGATTGGCGGCGGCCTTGGCAACGATGCCGGGGCCGAGCTTGACGTCGGGCGTGCAGATGATGAAGCCCTGCGCACCCTGTGCGCCGAGATTGTCGATCGCCGACTGGACCTTTTCGCCATCTTCGGCGCCGATCTTGACGAGGGTGAAGCCTTTCTCCTTGGCGGCCTGGTCGGCGAACTTCCATTCGTCCTGGAACCAGGGCTCTTCAGGCTGCTTCACGATGAAACCGATTTTGACGTCCTCCGCGAAAGCGGAGCCAGCCGCGAGAACGGCAAAGGTGCCTGCAAGGATTGCCGCTTTGAAAAAGCGCATGATCTCTCTCCCTTTGTTTGCGCGTCCCCATCCATCTCCCGGGAACCGCTCGACTTCCCTAAGTTATATTGTAATACAAGTCAATTATTTGTATAATAATTAGACTGTATTTACAGGCCGCTAGGCCTGATGATTTGAATAGGAAAAAACATCATACCAGTCAACATTTGTGTATGATTATTTATGGCAGTGTTTTGGCAGGCATCAATCGATAGCCGCCAATAGCCTTCAATACGTGGGAGTTGCCAGGTGCCGTGTACGGAAAGCTGACAAAAGCACTAAAATAAATCATATATATTTATTGGCACGGCATAGGGCGAGTATAGGGTGCCAATCCATTCGGCCTCGACCTTGGTTGTGAGAGAAAGGCGACCGTTTATGACCATTGTCGACCTGCAGAACGGCTCGCTTTCAGCGCGCGTCTTAATCTTCGGCGGCACCTTGCTCGACTATTCCTGGATCGTCGCCGGCAACCGCATCAGGAACAATGCTTGCCGGCGCAAGGGATGCGACTATGAGCTCTAGTCAAACAGGCTCTTCACGCCAGTCCAGCGATTTTGGACGGCGGCCCGAGTGTGCTGCAGCATTAATAGGACGCCGCTGCGGATCACGCAGCGGCAATAGCCCTCTTGCGATGAAGCAGAACGCCCTATCGCGATTTAAGCTGGGCAATCGAGAGCATCAAGTCGGCACTCATGCCCGTCCCGGAGCCTCGCGTGAGAATGGCGGACGCTGGGGAGGTCGTATTGCCGCCATTCGCCGCATCGTAAACGGCCGAGAAGCGCTTGAGCAGGTTGTTCACCTTGCCGGCATCGTGCAAATCCTTGATCGGGAAAAGCTTTTCCAGCATCGCCGCCTGACGGGTCACATCCATGTTCGACATGGATGCCGGCAGTGAGTAGGTCGTCTTGATCACGTTGTAGAGCGCCGGATCGGACATGATGTCGTAGACGGAGTTAACCTGCGGCGCCTTTCGCTGAAAATAGAGCGCCAGGCGGACACCTTCGCTGGAATTGCCTTGCTGCGTTTCCAGGGTCTGATGAAGATAGAGATCGTTCGTGGCAAGACGCGCGCCCTTGTTCTGACCTGCCTCGATCTTGGCTGTGGTCAGATTGCCCTTGGCATCGAAATTGAACACATTCACCATCGCCTTAAACTGCTGGCCCGCCGGCGTGTTCAAGAAGCTCTTGGCATCCTCCGGATCGGCGGTGAAGGCCTTCTTCAACGTGTTCTTGTCGACAGACTTGGGATCGATATTGTTTGCGACGAGGATAAACTCCGTCAGCTTCTTGTCGGCCAGGAGGTCATCGACCGTCTTGACCTTGGCGATCGACTTGCTGAAATCCGTCGCCGCGTCCTTCGCATCCTTGACCGCCTTGTCCCGCATCTCACCGGTCAGCCCGAAGGTCTTCGACTTCGAATAGCCGGATATGAAGCTGTTGATCGATGTCTGCGACAGCGCCGTGACCGGTGCTCGCAGATTGCCGGTGCTGTCGAAATTGAACGCCTTGGCAAGCTCGACAAACCTGTCGTCCTTCAACGAGTTGACATAGCTCTTGCTGTCATAGGGATCGCTCTCCATGATCTTGCGCAACTGATCCCTGGAAACCTCGTTCTTGCCAATTCCAAAGGCGCGAAGCGCCATGTCCTCGATGGTTGGAAGATTCTTGCTTTTCGTATCGTTGGCGGCAAAGAAGTCCGCGATCGTTTTTATACCGCTGACCGCGGTCTTGTAGTGCTTCTCGGCATCGCCGAACAGCGCTTGCTTCGCCCCCTGGGCCTGTTTCAGGTATTTGGTCGAGATATCGTCGATCGCCTGCTGGGTCTGTGCGGGCTGACCGGCCGGCAAAGTTCCGTCGGACGCGAATTTGAAGTGTGCGACCATGTCCGTCATGTCGGTTACGGCGGCATAATCAGGATTGGTAAAAGCAAGATTGAACTGGACCGGAGTGAGCTTGGGGTTGAGATTGAATGCCGACTTTATGTAGGAAAACAACCTGTTGTCGCCGGTGATATCGGTGATCGACTGAACTTTCGTGATCGCCTGGCGATAGTAGTCGTCATTGCTGATCGCCGCCGCCGGCGTCAGCAAGCTCGGGACCATGTTGTCATAGCGCGAGATCATGGCCTCCTTCTGCTGCGTCGTCTGCGCCGTCGCAGCGGAAAGCGTTCCATCGGCATTGAAGCTGAACTGCGACGCGATCAGCTTGTAGGTCGCCTGGACCGATGCCGAGGAGAAGTTGCTCGCCGTGTTGACGAAGCTGTTCGGATCGTTGACGTCACTCGTCAAGACCGACTTCATGAACGTCTTCGACACATTGTCCGGGTTCAAGCCGTGCGCTCGAAGAATATAGTCACGCATCCTGCTGCTGTTGACGATATCGTCAACATTCGACACCTTGCCGATCCAGGTGTCGTAGAACTTGCTTTCCTTTTTGGCCAAGGTCGTTTCATTGGCAAAGGATTGCTCATAAAGGCCGATGGTATCGCTCTTCTGGGTGTCACTTTGGGCCGATTGATTTTTTGACGCTCCGCCGAAGTTGAAGGCGGCAGCGAATTGACGGTAGCGACTATCGGTCAACTTGTTTGCGAAACTGCTTGGATTGCTGAGGTCGCTCGTCAAAACCTTTTTCATGAAGGCCTTGGCGTAGGTCATGTCCTCAAGGCCGTAGGCCTTCATCGCGTAGCTGTACAGCTTGTAGTCGCTCAGAAACTCGTCGACATTCTTAACTTTGCCGATATGCGTATCGTAATATTGCTGATCGCTTTTGACTGTCGCCTGCTTGGCGATACGCGCAAGCGTCGATGCCATGTCCTTTGTCGCGGACACATAGCCGAGATACGTCGAAATCATAGATCGCCCCCACAGCGCAGTTCATCGGTATTCGCCCCGCATGGACTATCGCAACCAGACCTTGCGCGAGGCTAGATCGGCAATCCCTGGCCTATTGCCGGAAGGTACGGCAATCACAGCTCCGAAGAGGGTCGCCTGGAGAAAGACGCGAGGGCCGCCGCGCCAATAAGCCCCGAATTCTGGCCAAGCGCAGCGCCCACGACCCTGACATCGCGAAACGCCGGCATGGCGTTGCGCTCGACATGCGATTGAATGCCGGCTTGCAGGCGGTCGAACTGCTGCGACAGCCCACCACCCATGATGACGATTTCCGGGCTGAACATATGAATGAGGCTCGTAAAGCCTCGCCCGAGAAGCTCCGCCTCCTCATCGACCAGAGCAGTGGCAAGCGCGTCGCCCTTCTCTGCCGCGATAAAGACGCTACGGCTGTCAATGCCTTCGCCACTACCTGCCAGGGAAGTTTCCGCACATTCGGCAATCCTTGCACGCGCGCGCTTGGTGAAAGCAGTTCCGGAAGCATAGGCCTCGAAGCATCCCTTGCCGCCGCACGAACAGATCAACCCGTCCGGGACGATCGACATATGGCCGACATGACCGGCCATTCCCTTGCGACCACGCACGACGCGCCCATCCGCTATGATGCCGCCGCCGATGCCGGTGCTGACCGTGACATAGACGAGGTTCTGGAACCCCTTGCCGGCGCCGAACTGCCATTCCCCGACCGCAGCGGCGATGCCGTCATTCTCGAGGCTGACCGGCAGCAATAGCCGCTTGCGCAATTCCTCGCGCAAAGGATAGTTCGAGAAGCCGCGCAATGTCGGGATATCAAGCGCCAATCCCAATTCCGTGTCGAGCGGGCCTGGCGCCGACACGCCGATACCGGCGATGGTTGACGGCTCACAGGCTGAGCGCAATTGCTCTGTCAGACCGCGGATTTGGCCAAGCACCCGATCCGGCCCCGCCTGCGCATCGGTGCGCTCCTCCACACGCCGATGGATGTTGCCCTGCTCGTCCACGAGCGCCGCCCGGACCTGCGTTCCACCCAGATCGATCCCGATCGCGAACCGGCTCACTCGTCACTCCATATCAAGATCAAGGTGCGGAGGTCAAAGCGCATGCAGCCACGCCATTCTCTCCTGTAACGAGGGAGCGTTGAAGGCCAGAGAGCCTAGGACGACAGTTTCGGCGCCCGCTTGACGAAGCAGAGGAACCGTATGCTCGCGAATCCCGCCATCGGCTGCCAGAACGATCCTGTGCGTCGCGCCCGACGTGTCGATGAGATGCTTGGCCTCACGCAACCGATCTCCCGCCCTCTCGTCCAGCCCCTGCCCCTTGACGCCGATCGCCGTGCCGAGGAGCGTGAGGAAATCCAGGCGCGAAACGTATCTCTCGACCTGCGCCACTGGTGTCTCGACCTTCAGCACCATGCCAGCCGCGATGCCGCGGCGAGCCAGCAGATCCAACGCCGCATCGGCAACAGCCTCGTTTTCAAGATGGATGCTGATGAGGTCGCTGCCCGCATCGGCAAACTGCTCGATCTGCGACAGGAGAATGCTGTCGGCGGTCATCAGATGCACGTGGATCGGGCGCGCCGAGATCTTCCGGATACCCGCGACCAGATCGGGAAAAAACAGCATCGCCGGCGCGAAGTGGCCATCGGCGACGTCGATGTGGAGAACATCGACATAGGGATCGACCCTGGCGAGATCGTCGGCGAGGCGCAGCAGATCCGCAGACCAGACGGAAAATTCGCCGATCAATCGATTCTTGGGAAGATTAGCGATCCAGTTCTTGGGAGGATTAGTCATTGTCTTTGAGGTCCTTGAGAAAATCGCCCATCGCCTTGCGGAAATCGGCCTGATATTGCGAACGGCTTTCGGCCTTCGGTGTAATTATCGCCAAGCGCGCGCCCGGGATTTGGGCAGCAAGATCCTCCGCATAGGCAAGCGGGTGGACGAGGTCGCGCTGATGGCCGATCACCAGCGTCGGCACTGATATCAATGACACGTCGGCATCGGTAACGCCTGGGCCGTCGGCGGAAATCGCGGTCAGCAAGGCTGCCGTGACGGCATGAGGCATCCGCGAGAAGAAGCCGACCAGCGAGGCGAGATTGTCCGGAGCGTCTGTGGCCAATCGCCGGCCGGTGCTGCCTGCGAGAAATGCCTCCCTGCCTTCTTCGGGCGACATCTGCCGCAAGAGATGCCCGACTTCCGCATTCGGAGCCATGTTCCGTGGAGCAGGCTGAGTAAGCCATGCAGGCCGGGCAATCACGAGCGCTCTGACGAGATCCGGGCGCTTGACCGCCAGATGCAGCGAAATCGCCGCTCCCATGGAGATACCGCCAAGGACCACGGGCGCCGATATGTTCTTCTCGATGTAAGACGCCAGGTCATTGGCAAAGGTGGCAATGGAGAAACGATCGGGATTGCCGGCCTCGGAGCGGCCATGTCCTCTCGCCTCGACCGTTATCCGGCGAAAACCGGCATCCGGCGGAAAGGCCTCGTTCGTCTGCCCGGCATCCCCGCACAGGCCATGCTGGAAGACGACCGGTGCGCCTTCTCCCGCGCTGTCGACATGCAACAGCGTGCCGTCGCTTGTCCGAAACGCCGCCGCCTCGCTCATCGCGTCCCTCCGTCGGCAAGGAGGTTCCGGAGGAACGCCGCAACGCCTGGAGCTTCGTCCGCCTTGAGGCCATGAGTCACGAGACTGCCGTTAAAGCCGATCTGCTTCAGCCGGCCGAGATAATGCGCGTAGTCGAGGACACCCTTGCCGGCGGTTGCGAAGCTGCCGTCCGGATTGCGATCCTTTGCATGGGCCATCACGATATGGTCGGCCAGGAGATCGATGGCCGATGATACGATGGTCCGTTGCTCCTCCAAGGGAGCAACCTCGAAGAGGTTGGCCGGATCCATCACGATCTTCAGTCTCGGGCTCTTGAGTTCGGCAATCAGTCGGTGCGCCTTTTGCGCGGAATTGATGACATTGGCCAGTTCCGGCTCGATGCCGAGATCGACATCATATCGATCGGCAATGCCGATGGCGATTTCCATGGCCTCAAGCAGATCCCGCCAGGCATCGGGCCGATCGTTGCCGGGATGCGCCCGCCATTGATCGAGAGGATCGCGCGTGCCCGTGCAGAGCGTGATCAGACGCGTGGACACTCCGGCGCAATGCGCGGCGAGTTCCTCCAGCCTGCGATGGCCCTGCTTGCGCACGGCGGTATCGGGATGGATCATGTTGTAGGTGCCGGAGACAGCGACGATCTCGACCCCGGCTCGCTTGGCGCCGGCGGCAATGGCAGCCGCCTGCTCGTGGCTGATGGCATCGGGCATGGGTGCCAGACCGGAACAGGCCATATTATATTGCGCGCAGGCAAAGCCGGCTTCGGCAACGGACGTGAGCACGGTCGCCGGCACGGTTCCATCGAACGTCTTTGCGAAGATGCCGAGCTTCATCACACACCGCCTGTCACATCGGCAAGTGCCACCGCCTTGCCGCTTTCGGCGGAGCGGGCGATTGCCACCATCGCCTGGACCGAGGCAAGCCCGTCATCGATATCCGCACCCTCCATGACGGCGCCATCGAGAATGGTCCGGGCAAAGCCCTCCACCTGCCGGCGGTAGAAATGGCCGTCGGCGCCGAGTATGCGATGGGTCATGCCGTCAGCTTCGCGGAAAATGTCGACCTCGCTCGTTTTGTAGTACCAGGGATTATAGGTCTTTCCGAGAATGCTGCCGTTCTTGCCATAGATCTGGAAGCCTTCATGCCAATCCATCCGCACCTGCACAGTGAGATCGAGATGGCCAAGCGTGCCGGAGGCAAATTCGACGTCGATGAACCAGCACCAAATGCCGGCACGCTCCGACAGGCGGGCATGGACCGAAACGATGTCGCCGGCGAGATAGCGCGCGGTATCGATCAGATGGCAGCCATGCGCCAGCATGTAATAGCGACGCAGATCCGCCTTTGGATTGACGGACGGCTTGCGGGCATTGGCGCTGGTGACGATCAGCGGCTGTACCGCGTCGGTCATCGGATAACGATGGGTATTGTCGCAATACCATGCCTTGAGCGCCACCATCTCGCCCATCTCGTCGCGAATGAAGCTCTTGGCGGCCTGCAGCCCGGCGTCGAACCGCTTCATGTGGCCGACCTGCAACGTCTTGCCGGATCTTTGCACCGCAGCCTTCAGATCAAGGCATTCCTCGACGGTGACGCCGACCGGCTTCTCGCAGAGCACATGCTTGCCGGCTTCCAGCGCCTTGATCGAGGCGGGAACATGAAAGGCATCCGCCGTTGCGATAATGACGGCATCAAGATCGGGATCGGCCAGCATCCGGTCATAATCGGCATAGGTCTTGCGAGCACCATGGGTGATCGCCATCCGCTCCCTTAGATCGTCGGCGACGTCGCAGATTGCATAGAGGTCGGCATTGATGGCCTTGGTGCAGCTCTCGAAATGCGCCGCCTGGGCGATCTGGCCGGCGCCGAGCACGCCGATGCGAAGGCGTCGTTCGTCTTTTGCTGGCATCGATAGTTCCTTCGCTTCCGTAGTGGTGTCGAGTGGCGCTCGGCCGAGCGCCTGGAAAACGGACTTCAGGGAAAGAGCCGTACATAAAAACCCCTCCTCGCCCATGCCTGGCCGGCAACGGTCGATTTGCCCACGACTTCTGGCTCCTCCTCGCTTCTCGTTATAAATCACGTCTATAATTTTTTTACAAAAGAAATAAAATATATTTCGAAGAATCGCAGCAAAGTGCTGCTACTGATGCAGCCTGGAATCAAAAACGGAATCGGACGACGAAACTGTGGCGGATCAGACGATCGCGAAATATCTGAACGAGTTGACCATCCTGACCATGCTGCGCGTTCAGGGGCAGGCCAGCCGCATCGAGATCGCCCGCCATCTCTCTGTCACGCCCGCCACGGTAACCCGCCTCATCAACAACCTGATCGAGCAGGGGCTCGTCGAGGACATCGAAGCCCCCAGTTCCGGCCGCCAGACCAATCGCGAGCCGGGCAGGCCTGCCACCAATGTCGCCCTTAAGGCCGACAGCGCCTTCTTCCTTGGCGTCGAGGTCGGCGTCGACATATTGCGCTTCGCGCTGCTTGATCTGGCGGCAACCGTTGTCGAAACGAGCGAGATGCCGTTTCACAACCGGATGTCGCCCGAAGAGGTTGCCGGAGAGATTGCACGGCAAGTCGACAGGCTCCGGAACAACCGTTTCTTCAAGGGCAAGCTCAAGGGCGTGGGGATTGCCTTTCCCGGCATCGTCCGCTCCGATGGCTTCGTCGTCAATCTGCCCATCGTCGGCTGGCGCAATGTCGACTTTCCGAGCCTTCTCCCCGAACGGATCGATCTGCCCTTCTTTATCGAGAACGACGCCAATGCCGGCGCTTTCGGCTGCGTCTACAACGATCCGTCGCTGCCCAATACCTGTACACTTTTCCTGAAGCTCGACGCCGGCTGCGGCGGCGCAGTCGTTGTCGATGGCAGGTTGCTGCGTGGCGCCAACGGCACGGCCGGCGAATTCGGCCACCTCCGCCTGTCCGATGACGGCCCCTTGTGCGGATGCGGTAACAAGGGCTGTCTGGAAAGCAAGATCGGACTTGCCGCCATCGCCCACCGCTTTCTGGAAACACCCGATCTCTCCGGGATCGAGCTTACGGAACTCCCTGGGCACATCGTCGATCTCGCACTCCAAGGCGACCGCAAAGCCATCGAAACCATCGATCACTTTGTTCACTGGCTCGTCCAAGGGCTCGTCTCGCTCGTCAATCTCTATAATCCGAGCGTCGTCTTCCTGGGAGGTCCGGTATCACGACTGGCGCAAGCTGCAATCGACCGGATCTCGGAAGGTGTCGGCCGCGGCATCGTCACCGGCATCCCCGCCCCTGCCCTGATGCTGTCCACACTCGGACCTCAGGAAGGCGCCATTGGCGCCGCCGCCATCGCCCATCATCACACCTTCGATATCTCAAGGCTCGGGCTGATAATGCCGCGCTAGCGACGCCATGCCGATTGGCCCGTCGTGTCGACCGAAGCCTCAGTTCGCAAATTCCTCCAACCGTGATTGATTGAACGACAGCCGGACGACTAGGCCCGAGGGCGAGTTGTCGGCGAAGGAAATGGTTCCGCGGTGACGTGATACGACATCGCGCACGATGGAAAGACCCAACCCGAATCCGCTTCTCCCGATCAGCGATCTCGCATCGTCAGCAATGTAGAAGGGCTCCAGCACCTTGGCCCGGTGTTCCTTCGGAATCCCCGGACCATTGTCGGATATCCGGATTTCAAAGCCGTTCTCCCCTTGCCTTTCCAGCGATACCGCAACTTCCGTCCCATGCTTGATCGCGTTGTCGATCACGTTGGAGAGCGCCCGCCTCATGCCCAATTCCTCGCAGAAGTAAGCCATTCTCGGAGGGCCATGATACTGTATGTCGAAACCCAAATCTGCAAACTCGTTGCAGACGGTCTGGATGAGGCTCGGCATGTCGATGACGTAACCGGCGCGCCGATCGTTCTGCTCACGCAGATAGTGCAACGTCTCCGAGATCATGTTGTCTATGATCTCGATTTCGTCGATCATGCTTCCGAGTTCGACCGAATGGACGCTGCGCTCAAGCTTCAGGCGCAGGCGTGTAAGAGGCGTGCGAAGATCGTGGCTGATAGCCGCCAGCATGCGAGTCCGCTCTTCTATCAGGGACTGTAGACGACCGTGGAGGTGGTTGAGAGCCCTCGCCACCTGGGTAACCTCTTCCGGGCCTGCATCGCTGATCGGCTGCGCCTGCGTCGACACATGTCCCAGCGCGTCGGCTGCCGCCGCGATCGACGACAGCGGGGCCATGAGCCGCTTGATGATATAGATCGCCAGGAAAAGCACCACGATCATGACGGTGGCAACGACGAAGCCAAGCTGAATAAAGATGAACCGTTGCATCGGCGGACGGTGCGTCGTCTGGAAGATCAAGGCATATTGATCATTGATCTTGACGACGACGGAATTGCCCGTGGAGATCGAGATATCGGATGCCGGCAGGTTCCAATGGGAGAGAAGCTCGTTCTGTAGCTCGTCGGAGAAGTTATTGTCCGGCACTGTGCGTCTTTCACCGGACGTAAATTCCCGGCTGGAGAAGAACGCCGTGCTGGGAACGATTTCCATATGCATATCGAGCCACCGGGAACCACTGACGATCTTCCTTAATTCTTTCACCGACGAACTTTGCCGCGCCTCCTCCGCAATCGTCGCTATGCGCGCGGCCGCAGACACCGCTGCAAGCTTGGAGTCGCCTTCATTGTGCGATCCATACGAGAGAAAGAGAAACGCAACCGACGTGCATACCGTCCCCAGCACAACGGCCGCCAGCACGACGGCGATCATCTGCGTGACGATGGACTTGTGGTTGATGAAGCGAAGATACCTCGTCATAATATCTCTATGCTGGGTGTAAAGACGTAGCCTCCCAGACGAACGGTTTTGATGAAGGTCGGAGAGCGCAGGTCCGGTTCGATCTTCTGGCGTATTCGGCTGATATGTACGTCGACGCTGCGGCCGATCGGGCCGGCCGTGCCGCTGTGCGTCAACTCCAACAACTGCTCTCTGGTCAGGATACGCCTCGCATTCTGACAGAAGGCGAGCAGGAGATCGAACTCCGTGCTCGTCAGCGTCACACGAGCGCCTTCGGGGCTGAACAGCTGCCGCTGCCCGGGCTCGACGCGCCATCCTTCGAAACGAAAGGCCGAATGGAAGGGATCGTTTGGCGCCCTGTTGATATGCGAGCGCCTCAAGAGAGCATGGATTCTCGCAAGCAGCTCGCGATGATTGAAAGGCTTGGTGACATAGTCATCTGCGCCGATTTCCAGCCCTATGATCCTGTCCACATCCTCCGAACGCGCCGTCAGTAGGATTATGGGAACCAGTGAGGTCGCTCTCAACCGACGGCAAATGCTCAGTCCGCTTTCGCCAGGCAGCATCACGTCGAGAATGACGAGATCCGTCGTATTGTCTTCCAGATACGCATCCATCTCCTCGGCGGAGGGCGCCCACGCACTGTTAAAGCCGTTTTCGGCCAGGACTTCCGACAGTATCTTTGCAATCTCGCTGTCATCCTCCACCAGGAGAATAGACTGCTTCTGCTCCTTGTTTGCAGTTCTAATGGTATTCATGGGCACCCTTACTGCAGCTTAGGCCAATTCGGGCACATTCCGATGCTCTCGAGACATGTCGCCGATGTTCTTTAGATCTCGTGGGGTTATTCCCGCACAAGATGTATCGTCCATTAGGCAGACTGCACCGAATTTTGTCGAGCATGTGGCAAGTATCATCTGATACATTATCAATGCTGTCACTTTGTTTCAAAAACTACACAAAAATATATACAGAAAAACAAAATATACAGTCGGAAATATGTAGAAATATAATTTAACGCAACTTAATCCAAAGCATAGCTATCTTCGTCTATTCCTTGCCAAATGGCAATGGAGTCCGAAATCGTGCGTTCAGCTACGCATACTTCTGCAGTATCCGATATCAAAGATCGGATCATTGCGAACCCCGGTAACGTCGCAACATGCTGGGGCAAAGCAACAGCGAATCAGCGGTTTGCGGCGGTACGATACGGGGAAACAAGCAGGAACGCCTCACCGCTATCCAGCTATCTATCGCATAGCAATAGCGCAAGGAAAGTCATCTCCTGCAGCATGATTGCGATCACATATGGTCGGTACACGCCCTGGAAGAAAGTGCCTGCATCTCCCGCCCAGTCTCTGGAGTTCGGCATTTGAGGCGTATGGTTCTGCGTAGTTCGAGTTCCCACACGGTAGCACTGTCAGTCTTTGTATTTGTTACATGTGCTACCGGCGATCACGTGCTTGCTCAGGATCAAGTGCAGCAGCAACCAGCGGGGCAGAAGCCGGCTCTACCAACAACCACCAACATCAAGATTCCAGACGGAACAAAACTGCTTTTGCAGGCAAACGAAGCTATCTACAACAAGGATACGCAAGTCATAACGGCACGCGGCGCAGTTCAAATCCACTATGGAGGCTATAAGCTGGTCGCCGATCGTGTCGACTACAATCAAACGACCAAGAGAATGACTGCAACCGGAAATGTGGAGCTGATCACGCCTGATGGCAACCGGACTTACGGTAGCAGGATGGATGTGACGAATGACTTTTCCAACGGTTTCATCGATGCCCTGCGGGTCGAGATGCCCGACAATACCAGATTGGTGGCCATCAAGGGCAACCGCGTCAGCAGCTCCCAGGTTATCCTGAGCAAGGGCGTTTATACGGCTTGCGCTCCATGCTCCGAACAGGGCCGCGCTCCGCTATGGCAGGTGAAAGCCGAAAGGATCATCCAGAACGGCATTACGCACACGATCAGGCTAGAACACGCCAGGCTTGAGCTTTTCGGCCAACCGATCGCCTATGTCCCATGGATGACTGTCCCCGACAACACGGTCAAGAGAAAGTCGGGCTTTCTGTTTCCAACATTCAGCGTCTCTCAAAATCTCGGCTTCGGCGCCGCAATTCCCTACTACTATGTGATTTCGCCGAGCATGGATGCAACCGTCACGGCAACAGCCTATAGCAGCCAGGGCGTGCTGCTGCAGGGCGAGTTCCGCCAGCGGCTCGAAAACGGCACATACACCTTGCGAACCGCCCTTATCGACCAGGCCGATCCGGGATCGTTCTCAGCCGGCACGCCCGATGCGGACGCCAGGTTCAGAGCGCTCATCGCCTCCAAGGGCGACTTCAAGATAAATCCGCGCTGGACCTTCGGCTGGGACGTCATGGCGCAGACCGACAACGACTTCGCCCGGACATACAATATCCAGGATCTCAATCAGAGCACCCGCGTCAATCAGGCCTATCTGACCGGCATCGGCAAGCAAAACTACTTCGACATGCGGGGCTATTACTTCGACGAACAGGACTCGACGACCGGCACGACATCGCAAAAGCAGCAGGCCGCCGTCTTTCCCGTCATCGATTATCACGCGATCGACCCCAAGCCTGTCTACGGCGGAGAGCTGTCGCTCACCAGCAATTTCACCAATCTCTCACGCGGCACCGCCGACGTCGTCGTCAATCCGGACAATACCGACCGCTTCCTCGGACTTGCCGGTGACTACACCCGCCTGACGACCGAAGTGCAATGGCAGCGCTCCTTCATCACCCCTCAGGGTCTGGAGTTGACGCCGCTGCTTGCTGCGCGCGGCGACACGATGGCCCTCGGGATGGACGGCCCGAACTCCATCAGCCCGTCCTATGTCTATGCGGGCAACTATGACACCAACGGCGTCGCCGCGCGCGACATGCTGACGGCCGGATTGGAGGCCAAATATCCGATACTGGCAACCACCACGCACTCCACACAAGTCTTCGAGCCCATAGCGCAGATCTATCTCCGTCCGAACGAACAGCTCGCGGGTCAATTGCCGAACGAAGACGCCCAGAGCTTCGTGTTCGATGCGACCAACCTCTTCGATCGGGATAAGTTCTCGGGTTTCGACCGCGTGGAAGGGGGAACGCGCGCCAATGTCGGCATGCGCTATACCGGCAATTTCGATAGCGGCTACAAGCTGGACAGCATCTTTGGCCAGTCCTATCAGTTGATGGGCATGAACTCGTTTGCGACGCCGGACCTGGTCGGCGCCGGCCTCGAATCGGGGCTCGAAACGGCACGATCCGACTATGTCACATATTTCGGCGTGACTATGCCCCACGGTGTGACGCTGTCGACCTCGTACCGGCTCGATCACGACACCTTCGCAATGAAGCGCGGCGACACGACGATTGGTTATGTTACGCCGATTGTCGACACGCAGCTGACCTATACGCATATCGAAGCTCAGCCTGACTACGATATTCCAACGACCGAAGACGAGCTCCAGCCGCAGGTCAAGCTGAAGCTGTCGGATGAATGGTCGGTCAATACGAAGCTCGGATATGATCTGCGTGCCAAGGATCTGAGCGAGCACGACTTTGGCGTCACCTATTCCGACGAATGTACCACCGCAAGCCTGGACTATGACTGGAAAAGGGACACGACCAGCGCGACCGGCGTCGACTGGTCGATAATGCTGCATCTGACATTCCGAACCCTCGGCGACGTCAAGGTCGGTGGCAACTGAGCCACCCGGCATTGAACCGCTTCTCTTCAGAGGTTTTCGAGGGAGAAGTCGGAATGCTTGAAGCTCTCGCCCTTACCGCCGTTCCGATAGCAGTCCGATGCGCTCGGAGCGCATGACGCGGCTCGCGTTATGGTGGCGTTACGAAGACTCGGTCGAAATATTACTTAACATTACTTAACACCGAAGAGCACGGGGAAGTGATAGTGCTCTTTCAACCTCATAGGCAGATTCTCCGGCCGCATGGACATTCATTTCTTTGAAAACCCGCGGAACGACCGCCATTTCGAAATGCAAGGTAAAAGCGTAGATGAACTCTAATTTGCGGCGGTCAAAACTAAAACGTTCCAATTCAACAATTGCCATTTTAGCATTCATAAGCACCGCCACAGCCATTCCACTGCCCGCACAGGCGGCCATGGTCAGCGACATACGTGTATTAGGTGCGGAACGCGTCGGGTCCACGGCAGTAAAAGACAATATAACGATAGCACCCGGCAAGAGTTTCTCGGAAGCAGACATCGATGAATCGATAAAACAACTTTATGCGACCGGCTATTTTTCGGACGTGCATATCTCCGTCGAGGGGCATAGCCTCGTTGTTTCCGTACACGAGAACAATCTGATCAATGCTGTTGTCTTCAACGGGAACAAGCAGATAAAGGACGACAAGCTATCAGGGTTGGTCAAATCCAAAGCCGCCGGTCCATATAGTGAAAGCCAGGTTCAAGACGACATAAAGACGATCAAGGACGCTTATGCGTCGATCGGGCGCAACAATGTCCAGATCACGACGAAGGTGATCAATATCGCGAAGAACCGCGTCAACCTTGCCTTCGTCATCAATGAAGGCGATCGCACGAAGATCAGCAAGCTGACATTCTCCGGAAATCATGCCTTCGGCAGCGGCCGTCTTGCCGCCGTCATCAGCACGAAGAAATCGGATTTCCTGTCGTTTCTGACCCGCAAGGACATCTACAGCGAAGACAAGAAGGCCGCCGACGAGGACGCGCTTCGCAAGTTCTACTACAATCACGGATATGTCGATTTCCGACTGGTTTCCGACAGCGCAACCTTCGACGATGCAACGAACAGCTACGCCGTCAGCTTCGTGGTCGATGAGGGCGAGCAGTACAAGTACGGCGATATTTCCGTCACGTCCACCGTGCAGGGTATCAATGCGGACGATCTGAAGAGCCTCGTCCTTACTAGCAAGGGCGATACCTATAACGCCCAGAATATTCAGAAATCGATCGACGCGATCTCGAAGCGTATCGAGGCTGCCGGCTATCCCTTCGCCAAGGTAACGCCTCGCGGCAATCGCAATCCCGAGGATCACACCGTCTCCATCGAGTATATCGTCGACCAGGGCGAGCGGGCCTATGTGGAACGCATCGAAATTCGCGGCAATACGCGAACGAGAGACTATGTCATTCGGCGCGAATTCGATCTCAACGAAGGCGATGCCTTCAACGAGCAGATGCTGGCGCGCGCAAAACGCCGTCTCGAGGCACTCGGCTACTTTACGTCGGTAAAGATCTCGACAAATCCGGGAAGCGCGCCGGATCGGGTCGTCATCGTCGTCGATGTCGAAGATCAGCCGACCGGCTCTTTCGGGATCGGCGGCGGTTATGCGGTCGGCGCCAACGGCGGCCCGCTACTGGAAGCCTCCGTGGAGGAGAAGAACTTCCTCGGACGCGGCCAATATATCAGGATCGCCGCGGGCGCGAGCACGAGCGGAAGCCAGACCTACACTTTTTCCTTCACCGAGCCGTACTTCCTCGGCGAGCGCCTCGCCGCCGGCTTCGACCTGTTCAAGAGCATAACGACCAGCAGCGACTACTACGACTACGGCGAAGAAGGCGTCACGCTGCGTGTCACTGCGCCGATTACCGAAGACCTGTCCACGACGCTCCGCTACACCTACAAGCAGATTACCTACACCGGCGAGAGCGATTGGCAGGACAATCTTTCCGCACCATACCTCAATCTGATCAACAATGGTCCGTGGACGCAATCAAGCGTTTCCCAGACCTTCAGCTACAATACGCTCGACGATCAGAACCTGCCACGCGACGGCTTCATCGCCAAGGTCACGCAAGAATTTGCTGGCCTTGGAGGCGACTCCAATTACTACAAGCTTAGCGGTAAAGCGCGCTATTACCATACACTTTCGGACTCGCAGGACATCGTCGGCATGGTGACCGTCGGTGCCGGTTACATGACCTCGACCAACGGTCAGGATCTGAATATCTTCGATCAGTTCATGATCGGCGGCACCGAGATCCGAGGGTTTCAGGATCAGGGTATCGGCCCGAGAACATCCTTTGACAATCCGCTCGGCGGCACGAAATATTTCACCGCCTCGGTGGAAACGAGCATGCCGACGCCGGGCATGCCGCAGGATCTCGGCTTCCGCAGCTCCGTTTTCGTGGATGCGGGAACGCTCTATGGCAACGACGCCAATGTCGACGGAGATGTATTGCACGACGGATCTGCGCTACGCGCATCTGCCGGCATCGGCCTGACCTGGGCCTCGCCATTTGGCACGATCAATCTCAGCTACGCCGTGCCGTTCCTCAAGCAGAGCTACGACCAGGTTGAAAACTTCCGCTTTGGCTTCGGCAATCAGTTCTAAGGGAGCCTCGGTGGAGGAGCAGCATCGGCCAGCAGAGACGGCGCCAGATTATGGCGCCGTTTGGCAAGGAAACGACTGAACCGCGCCATGCCCTTCGACCCGGCCGATTACCGATCGGCTTTGACTTTCGGTTCATACCGTCTGGCCGCTCGTACCTATGCGCAGGCAGCTATGGCTGCGCATCCTTTGGCAGTTGCGCAACACTCCAATTGCCACCGAGCGCTTCGATCAGGCTGGCGCTGGATGTCAGAAGGCCTTCCCGGATCTGCAAAGCCGCCTGCTCGTTCGAAAGCGCGGTTGCCTGCGCAGTGACGACGCTCGTATAGGCGCCTGTCCCGGCCTTGTATTCATTGATCGTTATCGTCACCGCCTGACGGGAGAGCCGCACCGCCTTATCCTGGGCGGCCGCCTGCCGCTTCAGGATGCGGAGGTTCGATAGCTGGTCCTCGACGTTTTGAAACGCTGACAGCACCGTCTGGCGGTAGTTGGCGACGCTCTGGTCATAGGTCGCGCGCGCGGCCTTGACCGCGGCGGAACGTTCGCCGCCGTCGAACAGGGTCTCGCTGGCGCTCGCCCCGAGCGACCAAATGGCATTGGTTGCCGAAAAGAGCGGCGACGCACCACTATATCCGGCAAGAGCCGACAGCGAGACGGTCGGATAGTAGGCCGCCACCGCGACGCCGATGAGCGCATTCTGCTGTTGCATCGTGCGCTCCGCCTCGGCGATGTCCGGGCGGCGTTCCAACAGAGAGGAAGGAATCGCGGCCGGGGGTGCGGGTACGGATTGCGCCAGCCTGCCCGGCCGGATCGAAAGCTCGGACGGCGGCTTGCCGATGAGCAGCGCGATCGCATGCTCATATTGGGCACGCAACTGCTGTGCGGCGATGGCGGACGCCTGTGTCGTCGCAAGCTGCGTCTGCGCCGTGATGACGTCAGAGCGGGCGGCAACGCCGCTGGCATACTGGTTCTGAGTGATCGTAAGGGTTTCCTGATAGGCCTTGGCCGTGGCGTTCAGCAAATCGATCAGCGAATCCTGATATCGCAATTCGAAGTAATCCGTCACCAGCTGCGCCTGCGCTGTCAGCGTGAGGTCGGCGAGTTCCGCAGCGCTTGCCTGGGCACCTGCCTTGTCGCTTTCGATCTGCCGGCGCACCTTGCCCCAAAGGTCGAGATCCCAGCTGGCACTCCCCTCGGCCGTTCCGGTCGTCTGCGTAATCCCGGCGCTGCGTTCGCGCGTCACACCTGGATTGATGGACAGCGAGGGAAACAGGCCCGATCGTGCCTCGGCGATAACAGCCTGCGCTTCGCGATAGGCCGCCTCATAGGCCTTGAGGTTCTGGTTGTTGATGGCGACCTGCGGCACGAGCTCGTTCAGCAGCGGGTCCTTGTAGACGCCCCACCAAGGCCCCCGGTCGACGCCATTGCTCGGCTGCGCCACTTTCCAGCCCTTCGGCGCCTCCTTGAAGGCAGCCGGGGTCTCGACGGTCGGCTTCATATAGTTCGGGCCCGTGGTGCAGGCCTGAAGCATCGACAGGGTGCTACATAAAGTGCAAATTGCCCCGATCTTTTTCATTATTGCGCTGCTCCCGTAGCGGCTGATTTCGGAAAGACGCGGCTCCAGAATCTCCAGGAGCTGGCGCGCAGGCGATCCAGATAGAGATAGACGACCGGCGTCGTATAAAGGGTCAGCAACTGACTGACGATAAGGCCGCCGATGATGGCGATGCCGAGAGGCCGGCGCAGCTCCGATCCCATGCCCTGATCGAGCACAAGAGGCACGGCACCGAACAGTGCCGAGCAGGTCGTCATCATGATCGGACGGAACCGCATCAGGCATGCCTGGCGGATCGCCTCGACCGGCGGCAGGCCGTCGGTGCGTTCGGCCTCCAGCGCAAAATCCACCATGAGAATGGCGTTCTTCTTGACGATGCCGATGAGAAGGAACACGCCGATCAGCGCGATCAGGGTGAACTCGACATTGGCCAGGAGCAGCGCCAGCACTGCGCCGACACCGGCGGAGGGCAAGGTGGACAGGATCGTCAGCGGATGTACGTAGCTTTCATAGAGGACGCCAAGTATCGCATAGACGGCGAGCAGCGCAGCCGCGATCAGCAAGGGCATGCTCGCGATGACCGATTGCGATGCACCGGCAGAGCCGGCAAAGCTGCCGCGGACAGTGATCGGCATGTCTATGCCGCGCACCGCCTGCTCGACGGCGACAGTTGCATCCGCGAAATTATATCCCGGCGCAAGATTGAATGAGATCGTCGAGGCGGTCGCCAGGCCCTGATGACTGACCTGTACGGGCGTAGTCGCCGGCGCCAGATGCGCGAAGGCGGAGAGCGGAATCATCGTCTCGCTGCCGGTGCTGACCGCCGATCCGCTGGAAGCGCTGCCGCCACTGTTGGCGATGGAGTTCGTCGCCTGATTGCTGGCCGAAGAACTGCTCGTCGTACTCGTCGAGCTGCTTTTGCCGACATTGCTGGTGACGGTGTCCGAAGCGGCATTGGTGGTCTCGGTGCCGCTTGCCGATTCTCCCTCGGAGCTGACATAGATCTGCTTGAGAGTATCGGTGTTCTGAAGATATTGCGGCGCGAGTTCCATCACGACATGATACTGGTTCTGCGCCTTGTAGATCGTCGAGACCTGCCGCTCGCCGAAGGCGTCATAGAGCGTCTGATCGATGATGCTGGGCGTGAGCCCATAGCGCGCCGCGGTGGGCCGATCGACGACGACGCGCGTCTCCAGGCCGCCCGTCTGCTGGTCCGTCGCGACGTCGGCAAGCACCGGGCTCTCCTTCATCGCCGCCAGCAGCTTGTTCGACCACAATTGCAGTTCGGCGGTATCATCGGCCTGGAGCGTATATTGATATTGCGCAAAGCTCTGCCGCGCGCCGACCGACAGATCCTGTATCGGAAACATCATCAGCTGAGCGCCGGGTATCGCCGCAAGCTTCGGGCGCAGCCGTGCCATGACATCGAATGCAGAGGCGGTACGGTCCTCCAGAGGTTTCAGCGTGATGAACACCTGTGCCTGGTTGGTGGCGCGACCGCCGGTATAGCCGGTCACCGCCGCCACGGCCGGATCGGCTTTCACGATGGCCTGCGCCTGAGCCAGCTTCTTGCTCATCGCCTGAAACGAGATGCTCTGGTCGGCGGTGATGCCGCCGATCATCAGCCCGACATCCTGCTGCGGAAACAGGCCTTTCGGCACGATGGCAAACAGCAATATGTTCAGCCCAACGGTCAGCAGCAGGGTGATGACGACGAGAACAGGATGCTCCAGGGCGCGGCGCAGGGAGTGGTCGTAAAGATCCTGCAATCCATCAAGCACTCCATTGGCGACGCGAGCCAGCAGGCCGGGCTTGTCCTGCTGCTCGCGGCGCAGGAGAAGCGCGCACATCATGGGCGTCGTCGTCAGCGACAGAATGAGGGACACGGCGATCGCAATCGACAGGACGACGGCAAATTCGCGGAAGAGCCGGCCGACGATACTGCCCATGAGCAGAATCGGAATGAACACTGCAATCAGCGAAACGCTCATCGAAACGACGGTGAAGCTGACCTCCGCGGCCCCCTTCAGAGCCGCCTCGACATGCGACATTCCGCTCTCCAAATGACGAGAGATATTCTCGAGCACGACGATCGTATCATCGACCACGAAGCCGGTGGCGATAGTCAACGCCATCAGCGAGAGATTGTCGAGACTGTATCCGCACAGCTGCATGACGCCGAACGTGCCGAGAATGGAAACCGGCACCGTCACGGCCGGAATGAACGTCGCGCGCAGGCTGCGCAGGAAAAAGAAGACGACAAGGACGACGAGAATGACCGAGATGATCAGCGAAAGCTCGGTATGAGCCAGCGAGGCGCGGATGGTGCTGCTACGATCACCCGTCAGGGTCATCTGGACATCGCCCGGCAAGGCCGCCTTGAGCTGCGGCAGCTCCGCCCTGACGCGATCGACGGTGGCGACGATATTGCTACCGGGCTGCTTGAACAGAATGAGGAGGACGGCGCGCTGCCCGTTGATCAAACCTTCATTGCGCAGGCTTTCAACCGAATCGTCGATTTCGGCGATATCGCGCAGGAACACGGGCCGGTCGTTGCGCCAGGCAATGACGAGGTCCCTGTACTCCGCCGCCTGCAGAACCTGGTCGTTGGCATAGAGCTGATAGCGTCTGCCGTCATCGTCGACCGAGCCCTTGGCACTGTCGGCGTTGGCGGCTGACAGCGCGGCGCGCACATCTTCGAGGCCGATGCCGTATTTGAACAGGGCGCCCGGGTTCAGCTCGACACGGACCGCCGGGAGCGAGCTTCCGCCGATATCGACATTGCCAATGCCCTCGATCTGCGAGAGCCGTTGCTGAAGCAGGGTCGCGGCGCTGTCATAGAGCTGGCCCTGCGTCAGGGTATTCGAGGTCAGAGCCAGGATCAGGATCGGAGCGTCGGCGGGATTGAATTTATTATAGGTCGGGTTGCTTTTGAGCGAACTCGGCAGATCGGCGCGCGCCGCGTTGATCGCGGCCTGAACATCGCGCGCCGCGCCATCGATGTTCCGGTCGAGACCGAACTGCAGCGTAATGTTCGTCGAGCCGACGCTGCTCTGCGAGGTCATTTGGGTCACGTCGGCAATCTGGCCGAGATGTCTTTCGAGCGGCGCCGCCACCGTTGCCGCCATCGTATCCGGGCTTGCACCCGCCATTTGCGCCTGCACTCTGATCGTCGGAAAGTCGACCGCCGGCAGCGGCGCGACAGGGAGCAGGCCAAAAGCGAGCAAGCCCGAAACGCCGATGGCGATCGTCATCAGGATCGTTGCGACCGGGCGCCGGATAAAGATCGAACTGATGTTCATGGCGCTGGCGTCTCCGGCTCAAGAGCTCTTCCTCCCCGCTCGCGCAGCCATTTCGCCAGACGATCGAGCGCCAGGTAGACGACCGGCGTCGTGAAGAGCGTCAGCAGCTGACTGACGCAAAGCCCGCCGATCATGGCGATGCCGAGCGGTTGCCGAAGCTCCGAGCCGCTTCCCGATCCGAACGCCAGGGGCACGGCGGAGATCAGCGCCGCAACCGTCGTCATCAGGATTGGCCGGAAGCGCAGGAGGCAAGCCTGATGGATGGCGGCGCGTGGCGCAAGACCTTCCTCACGCTCCGCCGCAATCGCAAAATCGATCATCATGATGGCGTTTTTCTTGACCACGCCGATCAGGAGGATGATGCCGATGATCCCTATGATGTCGAGATCGGCGCCCGTGACCTGCATCGCCAGCAACGCGCCGATGCCGGCAGACGGCAGCGTCGACAGGATCGTCAGCGGATGGATAAAGCTTTCATAGAGGACGCCCAGCACGACATACATCACCAGGACGGCCGCGATCACCAGATAGACTTCGTTCGTCAGCGAGGATTGAAATGCCTCCAGCGCTCCCTGGAAGCTGGTCTCGAAACTCTGCGGCAGTCCGATCGCCTGTTCAGCATTCGTGACGGCGGTGACAGCTGTGCCGAGCGAGGCGCCGGGCGCCAGGTTGAACGAAATCGTCGTGGCGGGAAATTGCGCGAGATGGCCGATCTGGATAGGCTTGTGGCCGATGACTATGTGCGCGATCGCGCTTAGCGGCACCTGGCCGGTGCTTGCTGTCGCCGACGGCAGGTAGATCGAATCCAACGCCGGCATCCCCTTGAGCAGTTTCGGCTGAGCCTCAAGGATGACACGCATCTGATTGGACTGGGTGAAGATCGTGTTGACGAGCCGCTGTCCGAAGCTGTCGTAAAGGGCGTTGTCGATCGTCGCCAACGTGATGCCGAAACGGGCAGCCGTCGCGCGGTCGACGTCGATCGTCGCCGAAAGGCCGCTGTCCTGCAGGTCACTCGTTACATCCGCGAGCTCCGGCGCCTTGCGAAGCGCATCGAGCAGCTTCGGCGTCCAGGTGCTCAGCTCGTCCAGCGAGGGATTGTCGAGGATGAACTGGTATTGCGTCGCGCTGATCTGCGTGTCGACGGTCAGATCCTGGACGGGTTGCATATAGAGCGTGATGCCCGCAACCTCTGCCACTTCCTGCTGCAGGCGACGAATGATCTGGCTGGCCGTCTGGCTACGCTGATCCCTTGGCCGCAGATTGATCTGCATTCTGCCGACGTTCAGTGTCGTATTGGTGCCGTCAACGCCGATGAAGGAGGAGACGCTGACGACATCCGGGTCCTTCAGCACCGCATCGGCGAGGGAAATCTGCAACTCGCTCATATGCTCGAAGGAAATCGACTGAGAGGCCTCCGTGATGCCCTGAATGATACCGGTATCCTGGGTGGGAAAGAAGCCTTTCGGGATCGCCACATAGAGCCAGGCGGTCACGCCCACCGTTGCGGTCGCAACTAGCAGCGTTATGAGCTGATGCTCGAGCACCCGGGTAAGCGCCCAGTCATAACCGCCGATCAGGTAATCGAACCAGCTCCGCCTCTTTTTCTTCCCGGACGTCTCCGGCCGATGCGGCCTGCCGCTCAGCAGCCGCGCGCACATCATGGGCACGAGCGTCAACGACACCACGGCGGACAGCACGATGGTCACCGCCAGCGTCACTGCGAACTCATAGAAGAGCCGCCCGATCACATCGCTCATGAAGAGAAGCGGGATCAGCACCGCCAGGAGCGAGACCGTGAGGGATATGATGGTGAAGCCAATCTCGCGAGAACCTTTCAGCGCGGCTTCGAGCGGCGGCAGACCCTCTTCGATATGACGGCTGATGTTCTCGATGACGACGATCGCGTCGTCGACGACGAAGCCGGTCGCGATCGTCAACGCCATCAGCGAGAGATTGTCGAGGCTGAAGCCCCAAAGATACATCGCCGAGAACGTACCGACCAGCGACAGCGGCACCGACAGGCTCGGGATGAAGGTTGCCCGCAGATTGCGCAGGAAGAGGAAGATCACCATGACAACCAGGCAAACAGCGAGCGTCAGCTCGAATTCGACATCGGCAACCGATGCCCGAATAGTCGTCGTCCGATCCGTGAGCTGCACGACGCTGACGGAAGAGGGTAGCCCGGCCGTCCATTGCGGCAGCATCGCCTTGATCCGGTCGACCACCTGGATGACGTTGGCGCCGGGCTGGCGCTGCACGTTCAGAATGATGGCGGGCGTTGTGTTCATCCAGGCGCCGAGCTGCGTGTTCTCCGGACCGCGCACGACGTCGGCGACGTCGGATAGGAGCACCGGCCGACCGTTCTTGTAGGCGATCACGCTGTTGAGATAATCGGACGGATCTTTGATCTGGTCGTTGGCATCGATCGTGTAGGAGCGGTGCGGCCCGTCCAGCGTGCCCTTCGGCGTGTTGATATTGATATTGCCGAGCGTCGTGCGCAGATCGTCGATGTTCAGGTCATAGGCGGACATGGCGCGGATATTGGCCTGGACACGGACGGCGGGCTTATAGCCGCCGCTCAACGTCACCAGGCCGACGCCTGGAAGTTGCGATATCTTCTGTGCCAGACGCGTGTCGGCAAGGGTTTGCACATCGGTCAGCGGCAGCGTCGACGATGTCATCGCCAGGGTAAGAACCGGCGCATCCGCCGGATTGATCTTGGCATAGATCGGGGGAGCCGGCAGGCCGGACGGCAAGAGGTTGCTGGCGGCATTGATCGCAGCCTGGACCTCCTGCTCGGCAACATCGAGAGAGACGGAGAGATCGAACTCGAGCGTGATGACCGATGCGCCGCCGGACGATTGCGAAAACATCTGCCGCAGACCAGACATTTGCCCTAGCTGCTTTTCCAGCGGCGCCGTCACGGCGGATGTCATCACGTCCGGGCTCGCTCCCGGATAGAAGGTCTGCACCTCGATTGTCGCATATTCCACCGCCGGCAAGGCCGAGAGCGGTAACTGCTGCCAGGCGATAATACCAACGACGAGCAGTGCCGCCATCAGCAGCGTTGTCGCAACCGGTCGCAGGATGAAGATACGGGACGGATTCATAGCGATGCGCCCGGCTTCTTACGCCCGCCCTGCTTGCCGCCATTGTGAGCGGGCGCGCCCGCTGGCGTGCTTCCGGGAATGCTGACCTTGGCGCCATCGCTCAGATGATCGCCGCCATCCACCACGACCTTCTCTCCCTCGGCCAACCCGGAGAGCACCGCAGTTTGGCCGTCCGCCGACGGGCCTGTCTTTATCTTGCGCAGGGAAACGGTGTCGTCGGAATTCAAGACATAGACGAAGGTTCCGGGCGTGCCGGTGTCGACGGCGGCATCCGGCACCAGGACGACACCGTGCAGCGTATCCACCAGCAGCGTCACATCGACGAACTGATTGGGGAACAGGCTGTCGTCCTTGTTGTCGAACAGCGCGCGCAATTTGAGCGTGCCGGTTGTTGTATCGATCTCGTTGTCGAGGGCGTCGAGGGTGCCTTCCGCCAGCTTGATCGTGCCGGTGCGATCATATGCGGCGACGCCAAGCTGAGCGCCAGCTTTCAATCGGCCCTGGACCTGCGCCAGGCTATCTTCGGGAAGAGTGAAAATCACCGAAGTCGGCGTTGTCTGCGTTACGACGACAATACCGGTGGAGCTGGATGCGGTGACATAGTTGCCGGCATCGACCTGGCGCAGGCCGACCCGACCGTCGACCGGCGAAACGATCCGGCAATATTCCAGATTGAGTTTCTGTGCATCGACCTGTGCCTGGTCGAGGACGACCGTTCCCTCATCCTGCTTGACGGTAGCCTTCTGCGTGTCGAGGGTCTGTCCTGTCGTCGAATCCTGCTTGATGAGGCGCTCGTAGCGGGTCAGATCGAGGCGTGCGTTGTCGAGGAGTGCCTGATCCCTTTCGAGTTGGCCCTGGTATTGGGCAAGCGCGACCTCGTAAGCGCGAGAGTCCACCTGGGCGAGCAGATCGCCCTTCTTGACCATCTGACCCTCGTGGAAATTGACCGCCGTCAGGTAGCCGCTGATCTGCGATTGGACTGTGATCGTCGCAAGCGACGTCACCGTACCCAAGGACGACAAGGTGACAGGCATATCCCCTTTGGTTGCGGGGGAGACACCGACCGATTGCACGGTTTGCATCGGTGCCCCGCGGCGCGGTCCAAAGGACGTGGCGCTTTGCTGCCAAGGGTGGCGCCAGACGATGAGCCCGGCAATGGCGGCGACGAAGAGCAGAAACCAGGGCCACCAGCGGAATTTTCGCGATTTGCCGGTCTGAACGTTCGATTCCTGGGGAGGGGTAGCTCGTGTATCCATGACAACTGCAACAACAAAGACAGCCAGGCCCGGAGCTGGGCATGGTTCCAAGGTCACAATGAAGGTCCACGAGAGTCCGGAATCAACTAACTTATTGGTAAGTTTACATCTTTAAACATTGTGTCAATACTGACACAATCGGCGTGTTGCGTTTGCCCGGCCTCAATTCTATTTATAATTCAAGTACAGCAACGGGCTGGTCGCCAGCGGATCGAGCGGCCTCTCCAGGGAGGTTGACCCATCTGCGGGCATGAAACTTCGGCCTCGTTCGACTATAAGTTTCGTTGAACATATTCGTGATTGATCGAGGATCGCTTGTCCGAAACCCATATCCTCATCGTCGAAGATGACCCGGATATCAGCGCACCTTTGGCTGGTTTCCTGCGCGAAAAAGGCTTTTTGACCTCGGCATGCGTGGATACCAAGACGGCGCGCGAGATTCTCGCGGCCAATCAGATCGATCTCATCCTCCTCGACTTGATGCTGCCCGGCGAGGACGGCCTGACATTTTGCCGACAGCTGCCCTCCACCAATCGGCCGCGCATCATCATGCTGACCGCGCTCTCCGAAACTATAGACAAGGTCATCGGGCTCGAACTGGGGGCCGACGACTATGTCTCCAAACCCTTCGACCTGCGTGAACTGCTGGCCCGCATCCGGGCGGTTCTTCGCCGCGAGACGGGCACAGACGGCATCCCCGCCCGGCCAAGCTCGGAAATGCTGCTGCAATTTTCCGGCTTCGCCTTCTATCCGCATCGCCGGTTTCTTCGCGCGCCGTCCGGACTTCGGGTGCCGCTGACAGGCGCCGAGACCGATCTGCTGCTGATATTCTGCCAGAAAGCGCAGCAGCTCCTCTCCCGCCAGGAGTTGATCAACCTCACCCGTGGCGACGATTTCGCCATATCCGCCAGATCCATAGATCTGCTGGTCAGCCGGCTGCGGCGAAAACTGTCCGTCGACGACCGGCTGACGGACCCGATCCGCACGGTTCGCGCCGACGGCTACGTCTTTCAGGCCGAAGTCACCAGCGGATGATCCAGCGTTTCTTCACAACCACGATCGGACAGATCCTCGCGATTATCGCGAGCTCTTCCGCCGTCAGTTTTCTGCTGATTCTCCTAACTCTGTCTTTCATGCACTCCGGCGCGTCACCTTCGCTACCTTGGCCATGGCAGGTCACCGTTCGCGTCGTAAGCCTCGTCGACAGCCTGAGGACCGCCCCGGACGAGCAGCGGGCCGCGGTGGTGGCCGCATCAAGGCGACCCGACATGGAAATTGCACTTACACATACGCCAATTGCCTGCGACGGGTACTCTGCGGATGCACGCAATCTGGAAACGTTACTGCGATCAGAACTCCCGGACATTTCCACGCGGACAACAGTCCACGAATGCAGCTCCTTTGACGGTCTCGATAGCATCCAGGTTCTCATTGGTGTCGGGGAGCTAACGCTCGATATCCGTACCGACAAACCCGTCTATTCCCGTTGGCTGACTCCACCGATCATATCGATGATGCTCTTCCTCTGCGTAGCGGTGACGGGCATGTCGACTTGGGCGGCATGGAGGGTCATAAGACCGCTGGAGCGCCTTTCCGCAAAGGCAGATGCCTTTGGTCGCGAGATCAATGTGACGCCGCTGGAAGAGGAAGGGCCGGTCGAGGTCAGGCGCGCAGCACGAGCTTTCAACCTGATGCAGGAGCGCGTCAGCCGCTCCATGAGCGACCGGACGCGGACGCTGGCGGCCATAAGCCACGATCTCAGAACACCCTTGACGCGCATGCGCCTGCAGCTGCAAGCCGAGCAATCGGAGCTGAAACGCGCCAATCTCTTGCGCGACGTGGACTTGATGCAGTCCATGGTGACTTCGGCGCTCGCCTTCCTGAGCGGCAGTTTCCATGGCGAGGAAAAGGAGTGGCTGGATCTTGGCGCGCTCCTGTCGACGCTCAGCGACGAATACGAGGACAGAGGCGCAAATGTCGCATATGACGGCCCGCAGCATATGCGCTTCTTCTGCAGGCCGAATGCGATCAACAGAGCGCTGACCAATCTCGTCGACAATGCGATCCATTATGGCGATATCGTCAATATCGTCGCGTCCGAGACGAGTGACGCCATCATCATCGACGTGATGGATGACGGCCCCGGCATCCCCAGCGACAAGGTACAGGAGGTCATCGAGCCCTTCGTTCGCCTCGACCCTTCCCGCTCCAACCGTCCCGGAAGCGTTGGTCTCGGCCTCTCCATCGTAAAGGAAGTCGTCACTGCACACTTCGGCACGCTCGAGCTGATCCAAAGACCACCGAAGGGCCTCATTGCCAGGATCAGTTTCGCAAACCAGCACTGAGGCGCCCCGCGCCAAACCGCGCCGTACATCGGATTGCGGCTCTCGCAAGTCCGGCCGCAGGCAAGGGCAATTCAACTCATCTCGGGCTTCTCAAGGAAACGCAAGGCCGTGTCTCTGGCCGGACGCCAAACTCGAGCATCATCCGAAACTGCGGCCAGCACCCATTCTACTCGAGCTCTCGCACCTGCCGACACCGATGTCCGTCACGAGCGAATGCAGGGAGCCTCGTGACGGCACCCTGCAGAGCACGCGCTCAGAAGCATGAGGAGGCGCGAAGGGACGTCAGTTCCTCGGCGCAAGCGCCTCCCCGGAGAAGACCTGCCTGTCGTCGGGTAGCATCAGCAGCAGCATCGAGGCGGCCACCATCAGGAAGCCGGCAACCGAGAGGCCGACGGCAAGGGCGATGCGATAAGCTTCGAGAACGGCGGCTTGTATGGTCGGCGGCAACTCCCTGATCTGCTCCACGTTGGCGACGATCATGGCGTGCGGATTCATGGCCAGACCGATTGTCGCAAAATCCTGCGTCAGCCACGCAACCATCATTCCGCCCGCCAGCGTCGCGCCCAAAGAGCCGGCAAGCGAGCGGACGTAGGATATCGCCGCAGTGCTCGTCCCGATATTGGCGTCTCCCACCGAGTTCTGCACGACGACCGTCATGCAGGGGGCGAACATTCCCATGCCCAGGCCGAGGCAGATCAATGCCAGGGAGAGTGCGACGCCGTTAGCCCCAATGGCGATGAATACGGAGAGGGATATCAGTGCGACGGCTTCCAGAAATACGCCCAGCAGAACGAAGGGTTTGAAGAGGGCGAAGCGAGACGACAGATAGCCACTGGCAATGGCTCCGATCGCCATTGCGGCAGCTTGCTGCATCAGCATGATCTCGGTTTGACGAGGATCTTGCACAAGCACTATCTCGAAGTAACGCGGCAGGAAGACCAAGGCTCCAAGCATCGAAAACGTCGTGACGCCCGTTACCGCAACCGCAACCGAGAATGCACGGCGGCGAAAGAGATTGAGATCGAGCATCGGCTGTGCCGTATAGCTTTGCTGCAGCAGAAACAGCATCCCGATCACCGCCACAAAG
This sequence comes from Rhizobium sp. WW_1, assembly GCF_003610155.1. NCBI lineage: Bacteria > Pseudomonadati > Pseudomonadota > Alphaproteobacteria > Hyphomicrobiales > Rhizobiaceae > Rhizobium > Rhizobium sp. WW_1. The sequence continues at coordinate 168,878 of NZ_RAIN01000002.1, read as the reverse complement.
CCGACGATCGCCACCGTCATCGGCGAGGTCCAGGCAATGAACGAGCCGATATTGGCGAGCAGGAGCAACAGTGCCGTGCTTCCCGCGGAAAACAGCAACGCGCCGGCAATATCGAACCTTTGGCTGAGGCGGCGCGGTACGGAACGCAATCCCGTGAGGATGAGCGCGAGCGACAATGTACCCAAGGGCAAATTCGCGTAGAATATCCATTGCCAGGACAGATGCGCCGTCACAAATGCACCGATGGTCGGTCCGGCCGCACTGGACAGCATGAAGGCGCCAACCAATATCCCCTGATACTTGCCGCGTTCCCGCGGCGATGCCAGATCGGCGATCGCGATCTGCGAGAGTATCAATAGGCCGCCCCCTCCAAGCCCTTGCAGGGCACGCGCCAATATAATCTGCGTTTCAGACATCGCCAGCGAGCAGAACAGGGAGGCGGCCAGAAAGATCGCGAAGCTCGCGGCAAACACGCGCCTGCATCCATATATGTCGCTAAGCTTGCCGTAGAGCGGCGTGGCCGTGGTCATGGCGATCATATATGCGGTGATAGCCCAGCCGATGTATTGCGACGCATCGAACTCCATGGCCATTTGCAGCAGCGCACTATTGACGATATTCATATCGAGAGCGCCGAGAACCGTCGCAATCACGGCTCCACTACAAACAATTCCCAAGCTGTTGAACCCGACATCCACCGGGCGATAAGGCTTGATATGACTGAATGTATGATTGTCCATCTTAGACCATGTACCCGTCGGAACAACGATATTTAAATATTACCCCTATCAGTTCCGCTGGATTCCATGTGTTAAGTAATATTATTTCTTATTTCGGATCTATACTTAGGCCTATAATTCTCGGTGCGTGAGTTGATCGCGGCAGCTTTCCATTGTCGCGTGTGCCGATCCGTTTGATCCAATATGGAAGCCGGCCGGCCCGACGCATATCCCGATCTTGATCGCCGCTGCAGCAAGCCGTTCAAAACCAAGTGCTTTTGTCAATTTCCTCTGCTACAGTCCGTCGGGCAGGGACTGCTGAGACGTGGCCGGACGACGGGTAAAGCCTCTTGGTGCCGATTGATGTCGGAGCTCGCGCGATGGCCGTTACGGTGTGACATACGTTTCGAAAATCGGAGTGGGAGGCGACTGGATGTGGCGCGTGGTTCGTGTTCTGATTGGCATCGTGATCCTCGCTGGACTTGGTGTCCTCCTATGGTTTGCCACAAGGCCACCGCCGCTCATCGTGCAAGGTGAGGTATCCGCCAACCGCGTCGACATCAGCCCTCGTGTTTCGGGCCGTGTTGCGAAATTGAACGCCGATGTCGGCGACAACGTTGAGCGTGGTACCGTGATCGCCGAGCTGGAAAGCCCGCAGCTGACGGCCGCTCTTCACATGTCCGAGGCAGCACTTGCCGTCGCGCAGGCCGATCTCGTCAGGGTCAACAGCACCAGACCGGAAACGATCGCAGCACGCCAGGCCGAGCTGGCTGCGGCGGACGCGGATGTCACGCTCTATCAGGAAGACTCCGGCCGCCAGGCAAGGCTGATTACGACAGGGGCGTCGACGCAATCGCGCGTCGACGAAACGACCCGCAACCTCGAGGCCGCCATCCGCAAGCGTGAGTCCGCCCAGGCCAATCTCCAGCTTGCCGTCGTGGGTGCGAGCAAGGAAGAAAAGGCCTTGGCGGCGACACAGGTGGAGCAGGCGAAGGCTTCGCTCAACCAGCAGCAGACCGACGTTCACGAATTGACCATCGTCGCGCCGATTTCAGGGCAGGTCACCACGCGTGTCGCCGAACTCGGCGAGAATTTTTCGGCAGGGGCGCCGATCTTCTCGCTGATCGACCTGCAGAATCCGTGGTTCACCTTCAATCTTCGCGAGGATCTGCTGAAGGGTTTGAAGGTCGGCGACACCTTCGACGTCACCGTACCCGCGCTCGGCGACAAGACGATCGCGGTCAAAGTGACTGTTATCAATGCCCAGGGGCAATATGCGACCTGGCGTGCGACACGGGCGACCGGGGACTTCGATCTTCGCACTTTCGAGGTGCGGGCGAACCCCGTCCAACCGGTGCAGGGCCTGCGTCCGGGCATGAGCGCCATTGCGTCCTGGCCGCCGGCGGGGCGTTGACATGATCGGGAAAGGGCGGTTGCGCCCCGGCTTCCTGACAGTCTTTAGAAGGGAGTTCGATCGTCTCTGGCGCCGGCCCTTCCTGCTGTTCCTCACCACCATCCTGCCTCTGTTGCTGATGGGAGTGCTGGCCGCAGTCTTCAGCGCCGGCCTTGCCACGCGCCTGCCGATCGCCGTGCTCGATCTCGACAATACCGATCTTTCGCGGACGATCATCCGCACGGTGGATGCCACGCCGGATACGGCTGTCGTCCGCAATGTCAGCGATCTCGCGGAAGGCAGGCGGCTCATCTTGTCCGGTGAGGTGCACGGCCTGCTGATGCTGCCGATCCATCTTGAGCGCGATGTCCTTTCCGGCCGCCGCCCCGAGGTCGTCTTTTTCTACAACACCCAGACGATGACGACAGGCAATCTAACGCTGCGCGGCGTTAGCGCCGCTGTTCCCTCCGTTGCAGCCGGCATTCGCCTGGCGCTCAGAACGGCCGAGGGCCAACCCGTCGACGCCGCGCAAGAGGCGCTGGCGCCGATACCCGTCCAGGTCAATCCGCTCTTCAACCCGACGCTCAACTATGCGCATTTCCTGCTCGCCGCCCTGCTGCCGAGCGTATTGCAAGTCATTATCGTCACGACGATGGCCTATACGATCGGGCTCGATGTCGAAACGGTGCATCGCCTGCGTCTGCTGCGCCGCCTGGGCGGGGGATTGTGGCCGGCGATGGCCGGCAAGATTCTCCCCTATACACTACTGTTCCTGGTGGTGCTGGGCATAGCCGACTGGGTTCTTTTCGGCTTCCTGGACATGCCGCTACGCGGTGATCGTTATCTGCTCGTGCTGGCTGGCATCCTCTTCATCCTCGCCAACCAGTTCATCGGCGTGCTGCTGGCTTTGCTGCTTCGGCCGATGGCGAGCGCCATCAGCATCGGAACGCTCCTGATGGCGCCAGCCTTCGGCTTCATGGGCATCGGCTTTCCGCGCATCGGCATGAATGCCTTTGCCTATTATTGGGGGCAGATCATCCCCGGCACATGGTATCTGATGGCGCGCATCGACCAGACCATCCGCGGCACGCCGATCGATCTCTCGTGGAAGCCGATCGCCGTTCTGCTTTTCATGGTGCTTCTGCTTGCGAGCCTGACGGCATTGCGACTGGAGATGATCCGGGCACGACGGCAGCGTCGCATGGAACAAGCGGCAGCAACCGGGAGGGTAGCGGGATGAGGTCCATTTTCACGGTCTGCCGCATCGAGCTTGGCCGCATTCTCTCCCTGAAGCCGGCCTTTTCGGTATTGATCGTCGCCACCATCATCTATGCCGCCCTCTATCCCCAACCCTACCGCACGGAAGCCCTGCGCCACGTACCGATTGCCGTCGTCGATCTCGACGGCACCGACAGCAGCCGTGAACTCGCCCGACGCGTCGATGCGTCGGCGGATGTCGCGGTTGCGGCCGTCCTTCCGGATCAGGCAAGCGCCGAGCGCGAGGTCCATGCCCGCAATCTCTTCGGTATTCTCGTCATTCCGCAATATTTCGAGCGCGATCTGCTGCATAATCGACAGTCGCCCGTCGCACTTTATGCCGATGCCAGCTATTTCCTGATCTATCAACGCATATCCGGCGGCGTGACCGCAGTTGCGAAGACCATGGGGGCGGAGGTCGAAACCGCAAGGCTGATTGCCGTGAACGTCGATCCGAGAATTGCCGCCGCAGCCTCGGACCCCATGCCCTTGACGGCCGTGCCACTCTTCAATCCGCAGGGCGGATATGCGACCTATATTCTGCCGGCTGCCTTCGTTCTCATCATGCAGCAGACATTGCTGATCGGCGTCGGACTGCTCGGAACCTATCGAAACGATGCGCTCAGAACCGGGCCTGCGGCTTCAATCGGGCCTATTTCGGTCGTTGCCGGAAAGCTGCTTGCCTATCTGATCCTCGAAGCCGTTGTCGTACCTTTCTACCTGATCGTCATTCCCTATCTCTACGATATTCCCCGTCTCGGCACGCCACTTTCGATCTTCATTTTCGCGCTCCCCTTCGTGCTTGCCGTCGGCGCTCTCGGAATGGTGATCGCCAGTCTCTTCCGCAATCCGCTGACGGTGCAGCTCGTATCGGCCGCGCTGGGCATACCTTTCCTCTTCCTCGCCGGCTTCTCCTGGCCGACGGAGGCAATGCCGCCCTTCCTGCATGCCATCGCAACGGTATTGCCGAGTACGTCGGCGATCAACGGCATCGTTGCCGTCTCGCAGCTCGGCGCTCCCCTTCCCTATGTTCGCCAGCCGTTTCTGACGCTATGGGTGCTGGCAGCCGTCTACACGGCGATCGCCATTCTGTTGGAGAGCGGCAGCCGGCGGCGGCTGGCCGCCAAGGCCTAGGAGAATTCCTTCGCTGCCGCGCCCAGAGTATTAAATCCTCCGGCAGGAATTGCCGGGCACGAATTTTGGCGTCAGCACGAAATCCTGTGGGGGTTCGACCGCCCCTTGTGGGCTGGCGATGCGGTGCATGAGGCGGCGCGCGATGATACCGCCGAGCGCCAGCGTATCCTGAACCACCATGGTGATGCGCGGTGTGATGACCGAGCTCCACTGCACATTGTCGATCATGGCGAGCGAGATGTCTTCGGGACAGCGGAAACCCAGCTCCTGCATGGCCTGCAGCGCCGAAAGCGCCACGGTGTTGTTGGCGCCGAGGATCGCGGTCGGGCGCTCGGGCTGAATCAGCAGGCGCATCGCTGCCTCGTAGCCAGCTGTGCGTGTGAACTGGCCGTCGACGATGAAGTTCGGGTTCACCTCGACGCCGGCATTGGCCATGGTCTCGGCAAAGCCGCGATATCTCTCGGTCGCCGTGTGCATATGGCTCGGGCCGGTGATGAAGGCGATGCGCCGATGGCCGAGCTGCAGCAGATGCTCGGTCAGCATCGCGCCAGCGAGGTAATTGTCCGAGCCTACGAAATCACGCTCGATGCCGGCGACCTTCTGGTCGAAACAGACGATCGGCACGTTCAGGCCAGCGATGAAGTCGAGATAATCCTGGTCGTAGCCTGAGGGCGCAAGCGCCAGGCCGGCTGTCTTCAGACCGATCAGATGCTCGACCATCGCCCTCTCGCGATCCGTCTTGCCCGAGGAATCCGTGACGACGACGAAGTGCTGGTGGTCGAGCGCATAATTTTCCAGCTCACGCCGGATATCGCCGAAAAACGGGTTGCCGACATTGCCGACGACAAAGCCGATCATGCGGCTGCGGCCGCGCGCCAGGCTTTGCGCAAGCGGATCAGCAACGAAGCCGACCGCGGCGATCGCCTGACGAATTTTCTCCAGCGTCTTCTGGCTGACCCGCGCCGGATTGCTCAGAGCCAGCGACACCGTCGAGACGGAGACGTCAGCGAGTTTGGCGACATCGCGAATTGTGGCCATGATTTTATCGAACCGTTTCTATCGCCTTTGGCTTTCCACTCGAAGATGATTTCCTCAATGAATCGCTGTCACAAATCTAACATTTGTCGGCAATGAAGCAATATGCGGAAATAGATTTCAACAGCGTGCTTGACATATGGGGCAAGTGGATCAATGATTAAATCGAACCGGTTCGATAGAACCTCAACACTTGGGAGGATAGTGTGAGCGACGCAGCGATCAGTGGCGGCCAGAATGTGGCCGATGGCAAGACATGGTTTGGACACGACCGCTTCGGCATGTTCATCCACTTCGGACTTTACGCTCTCGGCGCACGCCACGAATGGCTGAAGAACCGCGAGGAATTCACCACCGAGGCCTATCAGAAGTATTTCGACAACTTCGATCCCGATCTCTATGACGCCCGCGAATGGGCACGCCGCGCTCGCGAGGCCGGCATGAAATATGTCGTCCTCACCGCCAAGCACCATGAAGGCTTCTGCCTTTGGGACAGCAAGGTCACCGACTACAAGGTCACCAACACGCCCTATGGCAAGGATCTGATCGGCCCTTATGTCGAAGCGCTTCGTGCCGAAGGATTGAAGGTCGGCTTCTACTATTCCCTGCTCGACTGGCATCACCCCGATTTCCCGATCGACGCGCATCATCCGCAACGCAATCATCCCGATGCCGCCAAGCTTAACGAGGGTCGCGACGTCAAGCGCTATGCCAAGTACATGCGCGACCAGGTGACCGAACTCCTGACGAACTTCGGCAAGATCGACGTGATCTGGTTCGATTTCAGCTATCCGCGCCGCGTCTACAAGGGCTTGCCCGGCAAGGGTCGCGCCGATTGGGAGAGTGAAGACCTGATCAAACTAGTGCGCCAGCTGCAGCCCGATATCATCATCGGCGATCGTCTCGACCTGCCGCGCGACGCGGACCACATGCCCGACTTGGTGACGCCGGAACAATACACGCCCCGCGTCGCTCCGACCGTCGCCGGATTGCCGGTGCGCTGGGAAGCCTGCCATACCTTCAGCGGTTCCTGGGGCTATTACCGCGACGAGACAACCTGGAAAGATGCCGGCCAGCTGATCAACATGCTGATCGACACGGTTTCGCTCGGCGGCAATCTGCTGATGAATGTCGGCCCGACCGGTCGTGGCACCTTCGACGCCCGCGCCATCAAGGCACTCGACACCTATGGCGAATGGATGCGGCTGAATGGTCGTGCGATCTACGGCGCCGGCCCTTCCACCCATAAGGCGCCAAGCGGCTGCCGCTTCACACAGAAGGGCAACCGGCTCTATCTGCATGTCCAAACCTGGCCGTTCCGGCACATCCACATCGAAGGGCTGGGCCGCAAGGTCAAATATGCGCAGTTCCTGCACGATGCCAGCGAGTTGCACTGGCTCGATCCGGATGCCGACGTCGATTCCAATATCGGCGTCGCCGTCGGCGAAGGCATCCTGACACTCGAACTGCCGGTTCTGAAGCCTGACGTCGTCACCCCGGTCATCGAGCTGATCCTCAAGGACTGAAGGAGATCGTGGAATCCAGCCTCCCGGTATCATCATGAGCCGAGAAACCGAACTCATTGCCGCGATGACGCCCTTGATCGCCGACCTGGCCGAGGACGGCAATGGCGCCGTCGCGCTCGCCGGCTCGCGCGGCAAGGGACGGTCGGATGCACAATCGGATTTCGATTTCCGGGTCTATGCCGATGCCTATCGCGGGCCGGAGGTTCGCGAGACCGCAGCGTGGCGGCAGTTCGATGCCGCGCTGCGGAGCTGGCAGGCCGAGGGCATCCGCATGGATGGCGTCTGGATGCGCCGTTATACCGGCGTGCAGCGCGATCTGGACTCCTGGCTTGCCGGCATCGTCGTGCCGAAGAGCTTCGAATGGACGATCTGGGGCTATCACTTGCCAACGGATCTTGCCAGCCAGCAGATCATCGCCGACCCGCGTGGCTTGCTTGCCGGCTGGAAGCAGCAGCTGGCGCAATACCCGGAAGCGCTGAGGGCCTCGGTCCTCAGCCAGTATATGGAGATCCTGCGCTACTGGGCCGAGGATTACCACTACGAGAGCAAGGTCGTTCGCCGCGATCTCGTCTTTCTCGTCGGGCTGACGGGCAAACTTGCCAACGCCATCCTGCAGGCGGTGTTCGCCTTTAACCGGGTCTATTTTCCGGGCGATGGCTGGAACCTGCCCATGGCGGCCGAACTGGAGCGGCTACCGCCCGACTTCCTGCAGCGGATGACCGCCATCCTGGAGCCGGGACAGGGCCCAGATAACTGGCGGCGTCAGCGAACGGAGCTGATCGGCCTGATCGCCGACCTGGAGGTCATGATCGCGGCCTGAATCGGCCGCAAGACCAAGCCGGAGGGGAGCGTCCGGATAGTGATCAACGTCACTGCAACCAAAGTCATTAAGGAGGAGGAACAATAATGAAACATTCGTTGATATTTGCCGCCGCCCTTGCGGCGAGTTCGCTATACGGCATCGGCGCCAAGGCAGAAGATGCCCCCGTGACCCTGACCTGGCAGATGTGGGGTCAGCCGAACGACGCCGAGCTCTGGCAGCAGCTGGCCGATCTCGTCAACAAGCAATATCCGAATATCACGGTCAAGCTGCAGCTTTCGGGCTGGACGGATTACTGGACGCGCTTGCCGGTTCTGGCGGCATCGGGACAGGTCGCCGACATCGTCTCGATGCAGTCGATGCGCGTGCCGAATTTCTACTCTATCCTGACGCCTCTCGACGATTACGTGAAAAGCAGCGACGTGAAGGTGGCGGACTTCGAGACGTCGATCATGTCCGGACTTTCCCGCGACGGCAAACTCTACGCGCTGCCCTATGATGTCGGCCCCTGGATGGTCTTCTACAATCGCGACAAGTTCGCCGCCGCCGGCTTGAAGGAGCCCGCCAAGGACTGGACGTTCGACGATTTCAAGGCCGACGCCAAGGCACTGACGAAGGACGGAACCTATGGCTATGGCACCCAGGCCTTCGATTTCATCGCCGGCCCCGTCGCGCTCGGCGCTGACTATTTCAACGCCGACAATGAATTCGACCTTACCAATGCCGGCTTTGTCGATGCCTTCAGCAAGTACGCCGATCTCACCGCCAAGGACAAACTCTCACCGGTCTTTGCCTCGGCAGCCGATGCCTCTGCCGCAAGCGGCCGCTTCGCCTCAGGCAATGTCGCCATGTATATCGACGGTCCCTGGTCGCTCATTACCGGGCAGGCCAATGTCAATTTCAAGATCGGCATTGCACCGCTGCCGCGCGGCGCCGGCCCGTCGCGCTTCATCACTGCCGGCTCCGGCTGGGGCATTTCCGCCGCCAGCCAGCACAAGGACGCCGCCTTCAAGGCGCTGCAGGTCCTGACCGGCCCGAAGGCCGCGGAAATTCTCGGTTCGGCCGGGCGCGCGCTGCCGGCCCGGCTTGCACAGCAAACCGCCTGGTATGATGGGGCAGCAAAGAATGTCGCCGGCACGCGCGACACGCTGGAATACATGTTCGCCCATACCACGCCGTTCCGCATCAACGAGAAATGGAACCAGTTCGAAAATCTGGTGATGCAGTATGTGCCGCTGGCGCTGACGGGAGATTCGAAACCCCAAGGCGTATTGAGCGACATTCAGAGCCAGCTTCCGTAATCCGGGCACCTGGCCGGCCTGCGGTCGGGCCATCGGCTCGATCGCAGCGCCCCTGCCGAGAAGGAGAGGCCCATGATGCTGGGCAAACACACCGACATGATTGCAAGACCAAGGCCGCGCTCGCGCAGATGGTTCAGAGGCGAGGGATGGACAGCCCTGTTCTTCCTGCTGCCGGGCCTGATCGGCATCGTGCTGTTCCTCGTCCTGCCGATCCTCGCCTCGATCGCGCTCAGCTTCACCAACTGGCAGTTGCTCGGCACACCGCGTTTCGTCGGCCTCTCCAACTATGTGCGCCTGTTCACGACCGACCCTCAATTCTGGACGGTCATGCGCAACACCATCTTCTTCACGGTCGAATATCTGGTGCTCAATATCGTCATCTCGCTGGGGTTGGCGACCTGGATTTCGAGCCTGAAGATCGGCCAGCGCTGGTTCCGGGTGATCTTCTTCCTTCCGACGTTTACCCCGCTCATCGCCGTCGCCATGGTCTGGATGCTGATCTTCACGAGCGGCGGCCTGTTCGACAGCCTGACGGCGGCGCTGTCGCTGCCCCTCGCCGGCGTTCTGAACGATCGTACGCTCGCCATGCAGGCCGTCGTGCTGACATCGATCTGGGCCGGCGTCGGCTACAATACGGTTCTCTTCAACGCCGCGCTCGACATGGTGCCGGCAACCTATCTCGAAGCCGCACGCATCGACGGCGCCACGGCCTGGGACCGGTTCTGGAAAATTCGCCTGCCGCTGATCTCGCCGACACTATTCTTCGGCACCGTCATGACGGCGATCACCTCGCTGCAGGTTTTCGACCAGATTTTCGTCATGACCAAGGGTGGCCCGGGATCGTCGACGGCAACGCTCGGCTACGCCATCTACCAACGCGGCTTTCAGAACTTCCAGATGGGCTATGCCTCCGCTATCGCCTGGGTGATGTTTGCGCTGATCATGGTGCTAACTGCCCTGCAATTCTGGTTCCAGCGCAAATGGGTGCATTATGACGCTTAAATCCGAGGCCAGAGCGCGCCGGAAGCTGGTGCTCGATATCGTCAACCACACAGCGCTTGCGCTTGTCGCTCTTGCCTTCCTCTTTCCCTTCTTCTGGATGGTGTCGAACGCGGTGCGCTCGAATGCCGAGGTAACGGCAATACCCCCGCATATCCTGCCGGAGGTCTTCGAATGGGGTAACTTTGCCGCCGCCTGGACCCAATTGCCTTTCGGCCGCTTCTTCCTCAACAGCGCCATCATCGCCATTTGCGTCACGGCGATCACGGTCGTCGTCTCCTGCCTGTCCGGCTATGCCTTTGCGCGGCTGAAATTCAGGGGCCGAGAAACGCTGCTGCTCGGCTATATCGGCACGCTGATGGTACCGCCGCTGATGCTGATCATTCCGCTGTTTCTAATCGTCAACAAGCTGGGTCTGGTCAACACCTTCCCCGGCGTGATCCTGCCAATCTCCTTCGGTACCTTTGGCGCCTTCCTGATGCGACAGTTCTTTCTCTCCATCCCCATGGAGCTTGAGGAAGCGGCAAGAATTGACGGCGCCTCGCGCCTGCGCATCCTCGTCAGCATCATCGTGCCGCTCTCCATGCCGGCGATCGGGCTTCTGTCGCTCTTCACCTTCATCGGGCAGTGGAACAATTTCCTCTGGCCGCTGATCGTCATGACCGGTGCCGACAATGCCACCCTGCCCGTCGGCCTCACCATGTTCCAGACGCAGCAGGGCACGCAGTGGAACTACCTGATGGCAGGCGCCACGCTTTCCATGCTTCCGGGCATCCTCCTCGCGATCATCCTGCAGAAGCTCATCTACAACAGCATCGCCCTTAACGCGGGCATGGGCGGGCGCTGAAGCGCCGCCCAACATTCTTGGGAGCAAATTCATGGCGAAACTGACCATTCGAAACGCCATCAAACGCTACGGTGCGCTCGAAGTGCTGCATGGCGTCTCCGTCACCGCACAAGACGGCGAGTTCATGGTGCTCGTGGGACCCTCGGGCTGCGGCAAATCCACCTTGCTGCGGATGATCGCCGGGCTAGAAGGCATCAGCGGTGGCGAGATCGAAATCGGCGACCGAACCGTCAACGATCTCGAACCGAACGAGCGGAACATCGCCATGGTGTTCCAGTCCTATGCGCTCTATCCGCACATGACGGTGCGCGACAACATGGCTTTCTCGCTGAAACTCGCGCGCCGCAGCAAACACGAAATCGAGAAGAAGGTGAACGATGCCGCCGCGATCCTCGATCTCGCCACTCTCCTCGATCGCTACCCCCGGCAATTGTCGGGTGGACAGCGCCAGCGCGTGGCGATGGGCCGCGCCATCGTTCGCAACCCCGCCGTCTTCCTCTTCGATGAACCGCTGTCCAATCTGGATGCAAAACTCCGTGTCCAGATGCGCACCGAGATAAAGACGCTGCATCAGCGGCTCGGCACCACCATGGTCTATGTGACGCACGACCAGATGGAGGCCATGACGATGGCCGACCGCATCGTCGTCATGCGTGGCGGCCATATCGAGCAGATCGGCTCGCCGCTTGAAATCTACGATGCGCCGGCCAACAGTTTTGTTGCCGGCTTTATCGGCTCGCCATCGATGAACTTCATAGACGGTACCGTCACCGATCGAAACGGGGCTCTGGGACTGGAGGACGCGGAAAACCTGCATTGGCCGCTGCCGGAGAGCGCCCGCCGCCATCTCAGCCGATCCGTCCAGCTCGGCATCCGCCCGGAACATATCGCCATTGACACCGCCGGCGTGCAGGCCAAGGTCATCATCATCGAGCCGACGGGCTCAGACACGCATCTGCAATTGCAGGCCGGCGCGCAATCGATCGTCGCAGCCGTAAGAGATCGCCCCTCTGTGTCTCCAGGCCAGCCGATTCAACTGAGGATCGATCCGTCGAAGGCACATCTGTTCGATCCATCGAACGGCCAGCGCCTGCATTGACTGTATAGCCTTTACTCTCCGGGTTACTGCCGCAGATAAAATCGTCTGTCGGCACGGCTTTTGGGTTTCAAAACCTAGCCATGGGCCGAAGTCCGGCCTAAAGACAGGGCACGTTTCGAACAGCCTGGAGAGAAAGCCGATGAGCCAAGAAGGTCAAAAGACGATCGCCACCTGGTATGTCGACCCTGATGCGGAAGATAGGATGGCGGATGGCCATGCGCCGATCTGGAGGCATCTGATCGAACTGATCGTCGAGCGCGATCTGTCCGCCAAGAGCGTCGTCGACTTCGGCTGCAATCAGGGCGGCCTGCTGCGGCACCTCTATGCCATCAGGCCGTTCCGTAAGGCTCTCGGCATCGACATCGCCGAACAGTCGATCGCCAAGGCCGAAGCCTTCAAGGGCAACCTGCCGGTCCAGCATGCAGTGGGCGGTACGCTCGACGGCTGGGTCGAGGAATTCGATCTCGCGATCAGCCACGAAGTCATCTACCTCGTCGAGGATATCCACGCGCACGCAGCGGATATCTGGAAGGCATTAAGGCCCGGCGGCGTCTATTATGCCGTCACCGGCTGCCATACGGACAACCCGCTTTGGCCGAAGTGGCGCGATCTCGTCGCCAAGCGCACGAATACCGTCGTCCAGGATCGTTCGATTTCCGACTACGGCCGCGCCTTCGCCAAGGCAGGCTTCGCGGTCTCCGGCCGCAAGCTTGAATATGACGGATTCATCCCCTTCGTCGAGGATGGCTGGACGCCTGACTTCGCTGATGCACTCGACTACTATACCCAGACCAAGATCGTCTTCCGGCTCGTCAAACCCCTCAATGGCTGAGCCGCTTAAGCTCGACATCGAAATGCGGCGGTGCGTCCGGGCTTACCTGCACGAACCGCCCTTTCACCCGGAAAGTCCTCTCGATCAGTCCGCTTTCGGCGAGCGCCCTCGGCTCACCGTCGAAGCGCAGCTCGCCCTTTTCCAGCAATGAGATGCGATCGCTGACGGCAATCGCCTGATTGATATCGTGGATTGCCATGATGATGGTGACGCCCCTCTCGCGGCTCAGGCGATGAACCAGATCCAGCACCTCGACCTGATAGCCGATATCGAGGAACGAGGTCGGCTCATCGAGCAGCAATATGCCGGCTTCCTGCGCAAGTGCCGCTGAGATCCAGGCCCGCTGCCGCTCGCCGCCGGAAAGCTCCTGCAGGGTGCGGTCGGCAAGGCTCGAAAGTCCGGTGCTCTCAAGCGCCCATTCGATCGCCTCTTCATCCCTACGATCGTAGCTGCGGAAAAGCCCGACATGGGCGAAGCGGCCCTGCCGCACCAGCTGCGCGATCGTCATCTCGTCCGGTGCCGAGGGCTGCTGCGGCAGGAAGGCGAGTTTCTTGGCAATCGCGCGCCGCGACATGGTTGCAACCGAGACATCCTCGATCGTCACCTTCCCCTCGGCTGGGGCAATCAGGCCGGCAAGCGCCTGCAGGGCCGTGCTCTTGCCCGAGCCGTTCGGGCCGATGAGCGTCCGGATCTCGCCCTTCTGCATGGCAAGCCCGAAGCCGCTCAGCGCCTTGCGACGACCATAGAAAACGGAGAGTTGCGAACAGGACAGCGGCATGGCGATCTCACGGAATTTTTCTCAAGAGGACAAGTAACACGGGCACGCCGACAATCGCGGTGACGACCCCGATCGGCACTTCCTCCGCCTGCCCGGCGAGGCGGCCGATCAGATCGCCGAGCGTAACGAAGATGGCGCCAAGGACGACTGTGAGAGGCAGAACCAAGGGGAAATGCCGGCCGGCGAGAAAACGCGCCAGATGCGGGACGACAAGCCCGACGAAAACAATCGGGCCGACGGCACCGACGGCACTTGCCGCAAGGGCGCAAGAAACTAGGAGGACAACGGAAAACTGCCGGCGATAGGCAAGGCCGAACGAACGGGCGACCTGCGCATCGAATTGCAGCATGACCACGGGCCGATAGATCACCGGTAGGACGAGGAGGCCTGCGATCGTGAACGGCAGGAGAAACAGCGCATGGTCCCAGGTGCGTGCGTAAAGGCTACCGGAAAGCCACTCGAGAATGATCTCGATGCGCGCCGATCCCCAGCCGGCAATGAGGCCGACCGCAAGCGCATGCAGGACCGCACCGATGGCAACACCGCAGAGCGTGATCCGCAGCGGGCTGAGCTCGAGCCGAAAGGCGAGCAGATAGATGATGCCGCCGGCGATCATTCCGCCGGCAAGACCTGCGACCGGAAGCCAGGCGATCGGCAGTTCCGCCACCGTATTCTCGCCGGGATTGAAGATGTAGACGGTGAAGAGCAGGAACAGCGTGACGGTCAGCGTCGCGCCCTGCGACACACCCATCAATGAGGGATCGGCAAGCGGGTTTCGCGTGATCGTCTGCAGGAGCAGGCCGGCTATGCCGAACTGAATGCCGGCAAGAATACCGGTGACGATGCGCGGCAACCGAATATCGAGAATGATCGATTGCGCCTCGGGCGAGCCCTTGCCGCTGAAAACCGCCAGCACATCGGCAACAGGCAGATCGACAACGCCTAAGAATATCGAGGCAATCAGTGAGAGAAGCGCAATGACGATGACGATCGGCAGCATGCCTCTTCGCGGCAAATAGGTGGCGGGGGCATCCATTATCATAGGCCATGCCCCCGAAATTGCAGGCGACCGCGCTGGATGAGGTAGATGAAGACAGGGCCGCCGATCAGTGCCGTGATGATGCCGACGGGAAGTTCCTTCGGAATGGCGATCGTGCGGGCGATGAGATCTGCGACCGTCACGATCAGAGCTCCGATAGCGGCAGAAAGCGCGATTTCAGAGGCCGCACCGCGCGGCTTCAGCAAGCGGGCGATATGAGGCGCCGCCAACCCGACGAAGGCGACCGGCCCCGCAACAGGTGCGACACCGGCGACGGGACAGACGCCGAGCACGAGCAGCACAGGCTTCCAAAGATTGAGCTGCACGCCCATGCCTGCGGCAGCATGATCGCTGAGCGCAAACATGCCGATCACGCGATGGAGCGCCAAGGCACCCGCAACCCCGACGACGACCCAGGGGAGCATATAGGTGAGATGCGACCAGGACCGCCCTTGAAAGCCGCCGGAGAGCCAGAACAGGAGCGACGTCGATTGTGGCCCGGTCAGAAGCAGCACGTAGATCGTGATCGCGCCGAGAAACAGCGAGATGCTGACGCCAGCAAGCGCCAGATGCAGCGGCCGCCCCTGCCCACCCTTCGAGACCCAGAAGGTGACGGCAGCGGCCGCAAGGCCACCCGCAAGGCCAACGAAGGGATAATAGGTGGACGAAAGCCAGGGAAGGAAAACGAAACAGCAGACGATCGGCGTGACAGCGCCGGCGGTGACGCCGGTAATTCCGGGGTCGGCGAGCGGATTTCGCGTCAATGTCTGCAGGAGATAGCCGGAGACGGCAAGTCCGGCGCCAGCAACGGCTGCAGCAAGGCTTCGCGGCAGGCGCAGTGTCCAAACGAGGATCGAATTGATCTTGCCGTCCGGCGCAAAGAGAGCCCGGCCGGCGTCCGCAATCGTCAGGACCTTCGCGCCGGGCAGCAAACCGATGAAGACGATCAGAAGGGTCGCAGCGACGAGGACTGTGATCATCGCCAGCGACTTGCGCGCATTCATCGTGGCCACGGCCCGAAGCACTTTTTACTTCTGGATATCGGCAGGAATGATCTTGGCGGCTTCCGCCCTTACATCGACGGCGGGGAAAGCATCCGGATACAGATAATGCGCGGCTTCGCGCAGCACAATTTCGCGCGCGATCGGACCATTGGTCTCGACCCACTGATCCCCAACGTAGAAGACCCGCTTGTTCTTGACGGCGGTCAGTTCCTGCCAGATCGGGTTGTTCTCATGCGGGCGATCCGGGCCGGAGTCGTAGATGAACAGGACTTCGGGGTCTTTCTCCAGCATGGTCTCCAGGCTCAGATCGATGCCGAAGGGGCCACCGGGCGTTTTCGGTCCGGCGATATTGTCGCCGCCAATCGCGGCAACGATCGAGGCTGAGGTGTTTTCCGTATGGAAGGCGAAGGGTGTCTCGCCGCCCCACATGATCGCAAAGCGCGGATGCACGTTCTTCGGGGCCTTGGCGGCGATCTCATCGAGATGCTTGTGGAAATCGGCATTCAGCTGCAAACCGCGTTCGGGCTTGCCGAGGATCTTCGAGAATTCGGCGATTTCCTTATCGCTCTCCGTCAGAAGCTCCATGTTGTAGGCGAGATAGGGCGCAATCTTTTCGAGCTGCGGCGCGTTGCCGACCGTATAGCGACGGATGGCGACGATGAGATCGGGCTTGGCTTGCGACAGCAGTTCCAGATTAGGCTTGGCGCGCTGGCCGATCTGCGCCATCTGCGCGGTCAGGCCGAGGAGAAAATCCGGCTGCCGGCCCGCCGTCATATAGGTGCTCGCGACCGGCTTGATGCCAAGAGCGAGGGCGACGTCGTCGGCAAAATAAGAGATGGCGGCGATCCGCTTCGGCTGTACGGGCACATTGACCTTGACGCCACGATCATCCGTCACGGAGAGGGTCTTTGCATCTTCCGCTGCGGCAGAACCGGCAGCCAGCAACGCGATCAGGCCGAACATTGAAGCGATTTTAATTGCACCATTCGCCATCACGAGATCCTCCATCAGATGCGCGAGATGGCTTTAGTCAATAAACAGGAGTTTTGCAATCCAGTTTCACCTCGACTTTTGCGGGTGCCGCATCAGGCGCGCAGCGCCGTAGCCGGACTGGAGCGCAGAGCACTGATCGCCGGGACGATGGAAATGATAGCAGCAACAGCAGCAAAGCCGCCGACGAGCCATAAATCGTCGAAGACGAAACCAACAGGCAGACGCACCGCTGTCGATGCGGCGAGCCGGGCGGAGATGGTCAGTGCTGCGAGATAGCCAAAGACGATGCCGAGCGCGATGCCGGCGGCAAACAGAACGAAGAGCTCACCCCAGACAAGCGAGACGATCGAGCGGACCGGCGTGCCGAGCGCACGCAAGGCACCGATCTGCCGGCGACGCGCTCCGACATGCATGATCGTGACAAGCACGATCGCGGCAATTACGGTCGCCTGCGTTCCAAGCGCGATCGCCAACAAGAGGCTGCGGGCATCGCCAAGCGTCGCATAGAGCCTCGTCAGCACTTCCGCGGGAAAGACGCCGAGCGTCGCGCCGGTGCGATATTCCTGCCGCAGGCGATAGGCATCGGCAATCGTCTTCGGCTTCACAAGAACGGCCGGAACGCCGGGTGTCTGCGCGTTGAAATGCTCATCGATCGGGGCGTCTGCATCGACGTGACCATGCTCGTGCCCATGGTCTTCGTGATGATCCTGGCCGGGGTTCTCAGCGCCATGCGCATCCGCCTCGTCGCCATCATGGTCGTGGTGCCCGTCCTCTCCATGCATGCCGTGCAACTGCCAAACCGCACGGATCGGCACGAGGATCGCCCGGTCCCAGGCCGTGCCGGTCGGCGCCATGCGACCGGTAACCTTATAGGTGATCGCGGTATGGGTTTCGCCGCCGGTTTCGGCCGTGCCATGCATCGGCTTGATTTCCGCACCCTGCGACAAGGCGACGTCGGAGCCGACCACCGCCTCGCCGAGGCGCGAGAACATCGCACCTTGCGCCAGCGATGGCGAAAGGGAAGAGATCAGGCCAGTGGTCGTGCCGACGATCGGATGCCCGTAAGCGGAATCGCCGAAGCCAACGGGCGCGGCCAGCTCGACGCGCGGATCATTGGCGAGACGTGAAAAGACGGCGCCCTCCATCAGCGGCAGCGGCGCGGGCTGGAGGAAGACGGCGGAAAGCGCCAACTGCGTTTCGCTGCCGGCTGCCCCCACAAGCAGATCGAATTTTTCGGCGGCGCGCGCGCTGCCGAGACGAACCGCCCGCTCCTGCAACGTGACCGTTACGCTCAAGGCAACCGATAGGGCAATCAGCACCACGACGGCCAGCGCTCCACTCCAGAAGCGCCGGAGATCGGCGAGAATGAAAGTCATCATTGCGCAACGACCTCTTGGCTGTCCTCTTCGATACGCCCGCTCGCCAGATTGATGCGGCGGCCAAGACGCTCGGCAAGCGTGGCATCATGCGTCACGACGATCAGCGTCGCCCCCTCTTGCGCCGACAATTGCAGCAGAAGCTCTGCAACATCGCTGCCAGCACGGCGATCGAGGCTCGCCGTCGGCTCGTCCGCAACGATGACGCCCGGACGCGACAGCAGCGCGCGGGCAACGGCGACGCGCTGCATCTCGCCGCGCGACAGAGTTTCGATCTTCTGTTGCGGGCGAGCAATGCCGGTGGCAGACAAGAGTTTCAGCGCACGCTCCCGCTCCTCAACCGTGAGACGCCGCGCCAGCTTCACGGGAAGCACGACATTCTCGAAGGCAGACAGGCCGGGAAACAGATGAAAGTCCTGCATGACAAGGCCGATATTGCGGGCGCGAAAGGCATCCCGGCGAGCGGAGGAAAGGCGCGTGATCTCCGTCCCATTCCACGACACGCTGCCATCCCTCACGTTTTCCAAACCGGTAATGGCATTGACGAAGGTGCTCTTGCCGGAACCGGACGCACCCGTGATAGCCAGCCGGCCGCCAGCCGGTAGATGAAGCCGGTCAATGGCAAGCACCGGCGCGGCCAGACCCGGAAAATGCATCTTCAAGCCGGAAACGTCGAGAGCGAGCATGGAAATCAAACAGTCCTGAAGGAGGCGTCCCTCAGACGCAATTGGCTGATGAAGCCGGTTTCGGGGTCCGTCCACGAGCCGTATTCCAGCACGCCGCGTGCCATGATCGGCGCGTTGTACTGGACGAATGTCTGCTTGGAGGCGAGATAGACGACCATGATATTGTCAGGCCAGTCGGCATCGGAAGAGCAGAACGGGCAGAGCGACATCGGGATTTCCGTGAGCACGAAGAAGGCGGCCTCCGCCTTCAACGGCGGTGCCATGAAGCCATTGATGACGATTTCCTTGCCGCTCAACTGCTTTACCTTGTCGGAAAATTCGAGACCGAGCGGGCCGAAGCTCTTGTAGAGCTGATCGAAGCCCAGTTTCTCGGAGGCGCTGGCGCGCATCGCGACGCCCATGACCGGCAAGGTCGCGACAGCAGCCAGAAAATTCCGGCGATTGATGGTGGCGATCGGATTCTTCGACATCGCATGACCCCATAAAAGATGGAGAAAGACAGGCGGCCTAGAAGCCGCCTGTCCGTGTTCGCATGGTCTCTAAAGGCTTACATCTTCTCGGTGCCGAGCGCGAAGGTGTCGGCCAGCACGCGATAGACGTCGCTCTGTTCCATGTAGCCACGGAAGCCTTCAGCACCGGGGCCGGCAGCCTGCAGCACGACATCGTCGACCGCGTGGACACCGCTGTCCTCGTCCTTCGGGATGTTGCCCTGCACGAAGACGGCACCGGGCACGTCCTTGTAGGCTTCGTTGGCGACATATTCCTTCTTCTCGTTCTGGATTGCCGGAACGAAAGGACCGTCGAGCTTCGGACGGAAGGTCTCGTAATGGTCGGGACCGTTATTGGCAGCAATGAAGAGACGACGGGAAACGTCGACGCGATCCGGATAGCCGTCGCCATCCTTGTCTTCATAGTTCGGGAAGCCGGCGGCCGCATAGGTGCCGACCTTCTCGCGCATTTCGGTGCCCGGTTTGTCGTCGTCGACAGTGCCGATGATCGAGACGCCATGTGTATGGTCGCCGGTGACGACGATCAGCGTGTCCGGGTTCTTGGCCTGGAACTCGCGAGCAACGGCAACGGCCTTGTCGAATTCGATCGTATCGACCAGAGCACGATCCCAATCCAGCGGATGGCTCATCTTGTCGATAGATGCGCCTTCGACCATCAGGAAAAAGCCCTCGGGGTTCTTGGAGAGCTTGTCGAGCGCGACCTTGGTCATGTCGACGAGACCCGGCTGGTTCGGGAACTTGCCGACGGTACCCTTTTTCAGGAACTCGCGATCGAGCGTGACGTCGAGATTGCCGGTGTGGAACAGGCCAAGCAGCTTGTCCTGGTTCGACCCGGCAGCCGCCGCCAGCTCGTTCTTGTCGGTTGCAACGGCATAGCCTGCATCCTTGAAGAGCGCGATATAGTCCTTGTCGTCCTTGCGCTTAGAACCGGGAACATCCTTGGCCAGGAAGTAGGCCGAGCCGCCGCCGAGCAGCACGTCCGGCTTGACGTCGTACATCATGCCGACGATCTCGGCCTTGTCGCCGCGCTTGCGCGTATGGGATACCAGCGCTGCCGGCGTTGCGTCTTCGACTTCGGCCGTGGTCACGATGCCGAGCGACTTCTTGCCGGTGCGACGCAGGGCTTCGCCGATCGTTTCGACCTTCGGATCGTCGAGGCTGGCCGGCGTGCGGTCGGCATAGACGCCGAGCGCGTTCACGGCGGACTTGTGACCGGTCATATAGGCCGACATGGTGTTGGCGCTGTCCGTCGCAATAGCCGACGTCGACGAGGTGCCGATGAAGGCGACCGGCGGGATGTCGTCCATGGCGAGGCGGCCATTGGCCTTGCCTTCGGTCATGCCCTTGGACATGATGCGGGCGCCGGTGCGATGCGCAACGGAGAGACCGTCACCGAGCAGGAAGATGATATTCTTGGCCTTAGGCGTCGCGGATGTGCCGTAGACGTCCCAGTTGACGGATTTTTTCTCGTCGCCTGCCGAAACCTCGACCTTGTACTGGCCGGGCTTGCCGAGCTTGACGCCGCGCAGGATCAGAGCCGAGCCAAGGACCTTGTCCTCAGCGCCCTTTTCTTCCGCGACGAAATCGGCAGCCTTGCCGAAGACGGCGTCGTAGCTTTCGCCGTTGACGGTGACCTTCACGTCCTCCGGCTTGACGACTTTGCTGAATTCCACCTTGAAATCGAACGGCGAACCGGCGAGTACCGTTGCCCGGTCCAACGGGTAGACTGTCGCTGCATGGGCCGCGCCGGACAATACGGTCGCAGACATCATGGCGAGAAGAAGTTTACGCATTTTTTACCCCCTGCGTTGGTTGCTTCCCACCCCCCACTTATAAAAGCCACATGACAATCACGTAAAAAAGCGTCAACTTTCTGCAACCGGAAATTCAGATGGCACAATCGATAAGTAAAGCTGATTGTATGTGCAGCATCTAAAAAGGCCGATGCAAGCATCCACGATCGCATAATATCTCTTCCCTTCATTCGCACCAAGCCGGCTGAAAGCCACCGCATCCACCGCGCAAGACCTGGCGACGGTGCCGCCTGAAAATTTGCAATTTTCAGAAGGAGGGATCAAATTTGTACAAGCTTCGTGAGGATCTTGGGAGTTTTGCGCAATGGATGAACAGCTCGATAAGTTGGACCTGCGTCTGCTGGAAGAATTGCAGAAGGACGGCAGACTGACGAACAACGAGCTCGGCGAACGCATCGCGCTGTCGCCGTCGCAATGCTCCCGCCGCCGCACCAGGCTGGAGGCCGAAGGTTATATCCGCGGCTACCAGGCCAATCTCGATCGGCAGAAGTTGGGGTTCGACATGCTGGTGGTCATTTCCGTGACGCTCGCTACCCACAACAGGGATAATGCCCGCCGTTTTTCGCAGCTCATCAACGGGCTGCCGGAGGTGTTGGAAGCCTACGCGCTGACGGGCGAGATGGATTACCACCTGAAGGTGGCAACCCGCGGGCTCGCGGGCCTTTCGAGATTCGTCAACGACGTGCTGCTGCCGCACGAATCGGTGCAGCATGTGAAAACGTCGATCGTGCTTGACACGCTCAAGACCTTCGAGGGATTTCCCGTACCGACGGCACACAACTGGCACGGCGACCGGTAAACGACTGCTTCGCCCGGTTCCAGATCTCCCAAAGGCACGGTTCGGGTGGCTGCCGACGATAAAGCTGTGACTAGCGCGGTCCATCAAGGACAGAGGGCGGGTGAAGCACTTGCTTTGCGGCTATGCTCCCTTCCGACAATTCGGAAGAGTATATCTCCAGCGAGGACGGGCTTGCATGACATACGTGGACGTACAGGTGCGGCACCTCGAAGGTTTTGCCGAGACACTTCTAAAGTGTAATCATCTTTATCACCCGAATAGCGACTCCATTGCTTTGCTCAATGCTGTCAATAGCCGGCGACAGATCGAGATATTCGATTATGGTCGCTCGGCCGATGCTTTCACCCGTGCGTTCGGAATGCGGAATTCTCTGAAGTGCCTGCGAGCGCTTTCCAGCCTCGGAGGGGCCATCCACCAATATGAAAGGGTGTGCGATCTCGGCTGCGGCTCAGGCGCCTTCAGTCTCGCTTTTGCCTATCTCGCCGACAATCCCGATCTCGAGCTTCGAGGCCTGGACGCCTCGGAAAGTCAGCTTCTGCTGAGCCGGGAACTCATGTCGACTGCCGGGCTTCCCGGGCGCTTTGCCTTCGAACGACGAAACCTGCCGGCGCAGATCGGCTATCTCCCCGATCTGACCATCGCCTCCTACTGGTTTTGTGAAAACGACCACGTGATTACCAATCCCGCATTGTTCGATCTCATGGTCGGCCGCGAGATGCTGATCGTCGACTATGAAAAGATCATCGAGCGCATTGCTATTTGCCTTCCAAGAGGATTCCGCATCTTAGCGCGAAACAGCGCTCTTGTCGAAATTCCCGCCGCGCTCACCAATTTCGTCGCTCAGGAATGGGCAAGCGTCTACAGCATCCACATCGGCCGCACCGCGGATTAGGCGAGCGGGAAAATCGCAGCTCTCTCACAAAGCGTCCGCAGCCCCTTGAAACGCGAACTTCAGCTTCCCAGCTATTGGCCAACCCGCTGGTCCGGGCCCCTCTGGTGAGAGCCGTCGGCGCTCTTGCGATGTCGGACCTTTCCGACACTGCGCCGACAGAGGTTTTCCGTCATGGAAACGTCTTTGCTCGTCGTCGAGTGGCTGGGAAAGCCGCTCTGGATGTGGGCGAGCTTCCTTGCGCTCGTCGTCGCCATCCTCTCTTTTGACCTTGGCGTCCTGCATAAGGAAAACAAGGAAATCGGCGTTGGCGAGAGCATCAAGCTCTCCGTCCTCTACATCACGCTCGGCCTCGCCTTCGGCGGTTGGGTATGGTGGTATCTCGGTGCCGAGTCCGGCCTTGCTTACATGACAGGCTTCGTGGTCGAAAAGACACTGGCTCTCGACAACGTCTTCGTCATCGCCCTCATCTTCGCCTTCTTTGCCGTCCCACGCCTTTATCAGCACCGCGTGCTCTTCTGGGGTATTCTCGGCGTTATCGTGCTGCGCGCGATCATGATCGGCGTCGGCGCGACGCTGGTAGCCGAATTCTCGTGGCTTCTCTATATTTTTGCGGCCTTCCTCATCGTGACCGGCATCAAGATGCTGGTCGTGAAGGATACGGAGCCCGATGTCTCGAAGAACCCGCTCGTGCGCTTTATGCGCAACCGGTTCAACGTCACCGACCATCATCACGGCGAGCGCTTCTTCGTCAAACAGCCGCATCCGCAGAACGGCAAGATGGTCTGGTTCATCACGCCACTCTTCATGGCGCTCGTGGTGATCGAAGTGGCCGATGTGATCTTTGCCGTGGACTCGGTTCCCGCGATCTTCGCCATCACCACCGACCCCTTCATCGTCTACACCTCGAATATCTTCGCGATCCTCGGCCTGCGTGCTCTCTACTTCGCCCTCGCCGCGATGATCCACCGCTTCCAGTATCTGAAGCCGGCGCTCGCCATCGTGCTGGTCTTCATCGGTTCGAAGATCTTCGTCGCCGACATGCTGGGCCTGGAAAAATTTCCGGCCGCCCTGTCGCTTGGCATCACCTTCGCCATCATCGCAAGCGGTGTCGGCTGGAGCCTGCTGAAGACGCGCGACAAGGCTGAAAACGCCTGATGTCTCGAGTGCCCGCACGGTGCGGGCACTCCCTCCCCGCTTCAAACAGATTTCCGACAAGGTACAAACATGATCTCCAATCTCCTCGCAGCCCTCTTTGCAACCTTCGCCCTTGGCCCGCTTCAAGCCGAGATCGAGCGACATGCCGTCGCCGCCGGCCAGCCGGTCGAAATGGTCAGGCAATCGCAGGCGTGCCTCTCCTCCGAGGTCCCCGCGCTGGCGAAGCGTGCATCGGAAGACACTTTCTGGGCGATCTCCACCGTCATCGGTCTTTCTACCGGCTGGAGCAGCCCCGCCGACCTGCTCGACAAGGGCAATCCGGCTTGCGCGACGGTCATCAAGCTCATTCAGGGAAAGAGCGAGGGGGCCGATGAGGCCTGAAGCTCCATCCAGGCAAACCGGTTCAGTGAACATGTCGGGTGACGTCGGATGACGCAGCAGACAGCAGGCACGGCATCGCTTGACGATACTGCCTCCGCTCGCCTGCGCGACCTCGCCAGGCTCGCCCATGAGCAGGACGGAATCTCCGTCGGCGAAGTGCTCTGCGGCCTCGGTCGCACGAGCATGGCCTTTACCATCCTCTTTCTCGCTTTGCCCGCGCTGATTCCGATACCCGGTCCGTTCGGTATCGTATTCGGCAGCGCACTTGCCCTGGTGGCGGCACAGATCGCGCTGGGCCGGCGGACCATATGGCTACCGGCCTTCCTCAGTCGGCGCAGGCTTTCGCCGTCGGTCGTGGAACTCATCGTGCGTTACAGCGCGCCGATCCTCGCCAGGATCGAAGCTGTCGTTCGCCCCGGCCGGCTGTCCGTCTTCACTGGCGGCACCATGCAATGGCTGCTGTCCTTTCCGATCTTCCTGCTCGCGGTCGCGATTGCCCTGCCGATCCCGCTCGGCAACTACCTGCCGGTCTTTGCACTCGTAGCGATCTCGGTTGCCTTGATGGCGAGAGATGGCCTTTTGATCCTGGGAGCGCTGTTCGTCTCCGCATTGGCCTTCGCCGCCACCGCCGGGCTCATTCAGATGGCCGTCACGAGCCTGAATGCGATCGGATCGTAAGTACACCGCAGGGCAAAGGTGACCTTGCTTTGCAGCCGTTTGCCGCGCCTGCCGGTAACGGTACTTTCAGGCCTTGCCAACAGCGGCGAGCCTGCCATCTATGCCAGCGGTGCATTTTTCGGCCATCAGATTTCGCCTCGTCAAAACATCCCGCGCGGAGGGTTTCATCGCATGCCGCCAAAGTCTTCGTCTTTCGTCCGCATGATCGCCCTCGGCGGTTCCGTCGCCATCGCGCTTGGCGCACAGACGGCGGCGGCGCAGGAGATGCCGGCCGCCTCCCAGTGGCCCGATACGCCGACCTCGCGTCTGGAGGCGCTCGCAATCCTGCAAACCCTGAACGCCGATCTCCTCAGCAATGCGAGTGCCACGCTAACGCTCGACCGCTGGTGCGCCGCACATAAGCTTGCACCGGAAGGCTCGAAAATCGTCGCGCAGCGCGTGCGTGGCCAGGACAAGCCAGCGGATGAAGCAGTCCGGAAATTGCTTGACGTCGGAGCCGACGAACCCATCGCCTATCGCCGCGTGCGCCTGGCCTGCGGCGATCGTATCCTGTCCGAGGCGGATAATTGGTATGTACCGGCCAAGCTGACGCCAGAGATGAACAAAGCGCTCGATACGAGCGATATCGCCTTCGGCCGCGCCGTCCAGGCGCTCAACTTCTCCCGCACCAACCTGTCGGCGAAACTACTCTGGTCGCCTCTCCCGCAAGGATGGGAAACCGGCGCCGATCTGCCGCCATCGGGAACTGCGCCTCTTGCTCTTCCTTCGTTTGTCCTTGAACATCATGCCGTGCTGAAACTGCCGGACGGGACGCCATTCAGCGCGCTGATCGAGAGTTACACCAACCGCGTTCTGGATTTTCCGGCGCCGCATCTGCCGTCACAATAGGCGGTGCGAAGAGGTCTCCTCGCCTTTGCCGTCGGGAAAAAACCAGTTTCACGCAAGTCAATCTGGTTATCGTGCCGGCATCAGCAACGTGCGAGGAACCAATGAGCATCTTTGGTAGCATGAAAACGGCAGTTTCCGGCATGAACGCGCAAGCAAACAAGCTTAGCACCGTGTCGGACAACATCGCCAACGTCAACACAACGGGTTACAAGGCGGCAAGCACCAGCTTTTCGTCGCTGATCCTGCCTTCGGGCGGCGGCAGCTACAATTCCGGCAGCGTCGAGACGAATGTCAGCTATTCGGTGACGCAGCAGGGCGATGCCATATCCACCAACTCCGGCACCGATCTGTCGATCCGCGGCGCAGGCTTCTTCGTGGTGCAGGGCGCAGACGGCTCGACGGTTCTGACCCGCGCCGGCGACTTCACCCCGGATGCCAACGGCAACCTTGTGAACTCTGCCGGCTATACCTTGATGGGTTATTCCTATGCATCGGGTGCTCCGGCCGTCGTCGTCAACGGCTTTGACGGCTTGGTGCCGATTAATGTCAATCAGAGCGGCCTTGCCAACTCGGCCTCGACGTCGGGCAGCTTTACCGGCAACCTCAACTCGAATGCGACAACCGTTACCGATCCGAACACACTGCCGAGCAAAAACGGTGCAAACAGCGCGACAGTAACCGCCAACACGCAGAAGAGCTCGGTCGTCGGCTATGACAAGCTTGGCAACACCGTCATGTATGACGTCTATTATACCAAAACTGCCGATGCCAAGCCCGCTGATAACACCACGAATCCGCCAACGCCGGCAACGTCAGGTACTTGGGAAGTCAGCGTCTTCCGTAATGCCGACGCCAATACTTCAGGTAGCGGCTCGTCCTTCCCCTATTCTTCCGGTCCTGTTGCCACCAGCACGCTGACCTTCGATACAAACGGCAATATGGCAAGTGGCGGCAAGTTCACCATCACCGATCCGACGACTGCCGGCTCGATCGCCATGGATCTCACCAGCATGACCCAGAAAGCCTCGGCTTTCGCGTCCACCGGTTCGACCAATGGACAGGCGGCAAGCCCCGTTACCGGTGTCACCATCGACAAGAACGGCGTCGTCTATGCCAACTACGCGAAGGGCGACCCGAAGGCGATCTACCAGATTCCGCTGGCGACCGTTGCAAGCCCGGACAAGCTGACGCTCATGAGCGGCAATGTCTATCAAGCCAATGCCGATTCCGGCGTGACCGTTACGAGCTTCGCCAACAGCAACGGCCTCGGCTATATCCAGTCGAACTCGCTGGAAGCATCGAACGTCGACCTGGCAGGCCAGCTCACCGACATGATCCAGGCACAGAAGAGCTATACGGCCAACTCGAAGGTATTCCAGACCGGTTCCGACCTTCTGGACGTTCTGGTCAATCTCCAGCGCTAAACTTCGCTTCGACCAGTCACGGGGGCCCTTCGGGGCCCTTTTTCTTTTGCCTGATACCTGGCCGCTCGGCAAAGCACCGGCGGCGTCCTTCGTGTCGATGATGTTCAAGCCGCGACCAAGCGTCATTTGCGGACATGGCTTTGTGCCGATACATTCGCCGCGTCAACGTCTCAAACAGATTGCGGATTTCAGCGGGGAGCCAATCAATGACGCGACTTCACACAGGAGGCTGCCGTTGCGGCGCGATTAAGTTCGAGGCTTCGGCGGAGCCGTTCTACACGAGCTACTGTCATTGCAGCGATTGCCGCAGGGCAAGCGGCGCACCCGTTGCGGCTTTCGTGGGCTTCCTGACGAAAGACCTGACTTTTCGAGGCCGTGAGGAAGCGACCTATGGACAATATCCTGTCAAACGAAGCTTTTGTCCGAACTGTGGGGCGCCAATCGCCTATCGGGATGCACGCATCGACCATCAGATATTTCTGATGCTGGGTGCGATGGACCATCCGGAATTCTATGCACCAACGGTGCATGGATATGTGAGCGAGCAATTGCCATTCCTTCACATGGACGACGGCCTGCCCCGCTTACAGAAGCACACGGCGCCGCGCCCGGGTGACGTGACGTGACGTGACGTAGGTGGAAGAAAAGCTCACGGCGCTCAAGGCAAGAAACATCGCAACGACGTTTAGGCGATAGGGTTCAGGCACAGCGCATGTTTCGACATTGCCGTCATGTTGAAGCATTCATGGAAGAGTTTTTTTGGGGACACCCTGTAACTTCACCCGCAACGTGGGGTGGCGCGATGGTGCTCTTAGACAATGGCTTCCTTTCGAGTTTCGACTGCGGTCATCGCATGGGTGCCATATTCCTGAGCAGCTTTCTGATGCAGATGGCGATCGTTGCGAGCTTTTCTGCATCCGTCCGCAGGCCCAATCGCTACGGACCGGGAGTGGAAATGCTGGACGAAGGTCCGTTCTTCACGCGTCGGAGGATTGCCGTCTGGGCCGTCTGGTGTATCGTCTTCACGATCGTTTCTGGAGTGTCCACCCTCTTGCGGACGCCGACAGCAGTGCTGCTGGATCAGACATCGATCGTCGAAACGAGCTGCACCGGACCATTTGTCAGCGAATACCGCCTCGACCGCTCCAAGGTGGATATTACCTTTGGTCATGAGTCGGAATGGCTCACCAAGCGGCCCCTTGAAACCACCTATCTGGCGATCACGCAAACGGACAAGCCCCGGCCGATATTCATCCATCTTAAAGGACGCCCTGGCCCTAAGGAGCTTCAAGACCTGGCACCGGCGGCAATGGCCGAGTACGCCCGATACCGGTCGAGCCAGTGGTTTCGCTAGAAATCTTTATCCTGCGTAATCCCGGAAGGGCACACGCACTTTTGCGGATATTGCTTTGAGCTCCAGCACCAGCCGCGTGCACGACAAGAACCGCCCGATCTTCGGCCGCGAGCCTTTGTTGTGCGTCGCTCGCCCGAAGTCTGCCATATTTGCGCCGCGATCGCTGGAGAATGCTGGCGCAAAGCGGGCGGAAGGCCGGCAGCAGGCGTACAATTCTCGTTGGCAGTCAGGATTTCCCGCTCCTGTTAGGGTCTCGTTCAGCAAAGCGGCGCACAACTGTGATTTCTGGATCTGGGTGCATGGCAGCGTGGTTTGTGGGGCAGACAGGCTGTCAATATCGCCTCTACCGGCAGCGATGCATCCGGGCCTGGGATATTTGATAGGAGAACCAATTCCGTGCGGTTGAGATATGCCCTTCGAAGCGTCGCCCAGACGCTCAGCCTTTGCTCCCTCGCCATCCTTATTCCCGCAACATCGCAATCCCTGGCAGCGGCACGGCAGCCGGATATTCCAGCTTGGCTGGGAGCCTATGTCGGCACGGGCGAAGGGCAGATTGCACTACCCGTCCTGCAAAGGGCCCGAGCGCTCTACATGCGGAAAGTAAGCGAGGGGAAAGTTAGAAATCCCTGCTATTTTGCCATGGACGCGACCCGCCCGAACACTCCGAACGACGGCAAGTCCGCGGGACGCTTCTATATTGTCTGCGAGGCGACACAGACTTTCCGCGTAGTTTCATCAGGCCATGGCAGCGGCCGCGATCTCAAAGGCGTCGTCGATTTCGGCAATGGACGTATGTGCGCGAAGAACTTCGGCAACGCGATGGACTCGAACCTGACGATGGGAGGCTCTTACGTCACGGAGGAGACGAAGACGAGTTTCAAGGGTTATTACCGTCTCCCGCAGAGCAAGGATACCGCCTATCTTCGTACATTCCTCCAGTTCGATGGTGAAGGCGAGACAGCCAATGCGCGTCAGCGGGCGATCGGCGGACACGCGGCAGCGAAGGTTGCCGGCATATGCATGAAGAAGGACCCGCATAGCCCCTACGCCAACCGGGACGGATACGTTCCTCTCGGGAAGCTGGTGGAATATGCCGGCGGGCGCAGCGATGGCTGCACGAGCTGGGCGGCGTCGGACGCCAATCAGATCATCTCAATGGTGAAGGACAATCCAACTTCGCTCTATATCTATCCGGAGTCCTCAGACATCAAGGCGGTCGCCAAGGCCGTTGCCGCGGGGCAATCACCTGCTCAATCCGGATTGTACTGGAACGAGTCCTGCCTGAAGGAGATCGGTGCCCCGAAATTCTGGCCCAAGGAAACACTTGAGCCGGTCATTGTCCAATACAAGAAGGACCATCCGGCGCCGCCTGCCAAGCCGATACCGATCTGCGATTAGCAGGGCGGAGAGCAAGGACGGGAAATTTTCCATACGAGGGCCTCGATCGTTGATTGACGTCTCCACGGTGCTGGATCGACCGTATACGCGAGAAACCTATGGACATTTATCGGCAAAGGCGGCATAAAATCCCTATAAAGGCGGGCGATAGGCGCGTTTCCCATCGCTAATTTGGTCACTTTGGCCGAATTTTATGTACTCCTCAGCCGATTGTTTTCATTAAGATAAAACACGAACCGGAAGCGATCTCCATGTTTGCTTCCGCTAGCTCTATATGAATGCCGCACGCCTCCTTCCACGCCAACGAGAGCCGTCTGCGATGCGTTTTGTCAGACTTGGATGGTCCTGCGAATTCAGAACCGAGATGGAACCGGTATCGGCTCTTTCACATTGAAGATGAGATTGGCTAGGCCACCTTTCGTTCCGTTGTGTTCGCCCTCAAAAGGCTCATGAGCATGGGGCCAATGGCAAACTCCCCCTTTTCTGTTCGCTGCGTGAGATTGCGGAGATAACCGCCTGCTGAATTGATCTGCGGGGCGCGCTGCAGGATGCAGGCAACCACGGTTGCAGCATTTTCCGACCCCATGACTGTGCAGGCCTCTTCATAGGCCCCAGGGCTGATGTCGAGCATTGATTTGACGATGATCGAGGCTCCAAGCAGATCACGCCAGTTGTTGATCGAGCCTGTTGGTCCATAGGCCGCAATGTCTGGGCAGGCGCGCAGAACGAGATCGAGCGGGAATGATTTCAGGTCCGTTCGATGCTCTTTGCGGGAGACTGAGTTCGATTTTGGAGGTTTTGTTGTGCTCGGCTCGCTGTTTCTCGTCGGGGTGTTTTCGGTTGTCGGTGTTGTCCGTGGTGCGGCGATCTGCGGTGAGTTTTGCGATTTAGCTGCCCCTTCAGATTCAATTTGAGATTCGGAGTCTGAATTCTGTATGTGCCGCTCATTGTGATGGGGATTGCCGCTCAGTTTCGACGCTTTTACGTGCTTTTCCAATTGGTTGATGATTTCATCATGCAAACGGCCGAGCTTGCTCAGAAGAGCTTCGAGCTCTGCTGCGATGGGAGAGCGGGAGACATTGTCGATCAGGGAACGGAAACCTGCATAGATGGCGTCCCAGGGCCCCTGGACTGCTTCGGCAAGAGCGGTTTCGATCAGCTTGGTAATGTCGCGCCTGTGGAGGCTGATGCGTTCGCGCAGGCTCTGGATATGAAGGCGCTCGGCAGCGACCTGGGCTGCGAGGCGTTCGATCTCTTCCGAGCGTGCGAGAAGAGGCGCCAATGAGAAGCCATAGGCCTCGTTGAGGTCCCCTGCCCTGTTTCGGCGGGCATAGCGTTTGCCATTGGGACTGTCCCTGCGGACGAGTAGACCGGCAGCGACCAACGCAGCCAGGTGGCGGCGAATGGTCTGCTCTGCCATGCCGTGAGCGCGCAGGGATAACTGAGCGTTCGAAGGGAATACGATCAAGTTGGCGTCATCCGATAGTTCGTTCTTCGGATAAAAGCTCAAGAGCGCATTGAGAACGGCCAGCGCGCGATCGGTAACCCCGAGAAGAGGCTTGGCTTCGCAGAGCGCTCGATAAATTTTCCATTTGTCTGCGGACCGGATCGGCTTCCCATGTTCGGCTCGTCTTTGAGCCATCAACATGGCAAGCGTCATCGGCCGCCGCCCAAAGGGCGTCGTCACATATTCGGCTTCCATTTTTCCTTTACCTACGTTGTGGCAAAAGAAATCTGCTCACCAAAACGGCGTCAAAGACTCTTGACTGTGATTCGGGGAAATGCGATTCTCGATTTGCTTAAGATCAGAGAAGGGCTTCCACGACGACGTCGTTTGGGGGCCTTTTTCTTTTGCGGGTTACGTTTCCTTTCCCTGCTGAAACTCGCTGAAGAGAGATTGGAGTCTCTCCTGCACGAACTCGTCGAAACCGGGCGCAGCCTTGCTGTCGAAAACAAAGGTGGCGCGCGCCGGCGTTCGCTTAAAAGTCACCGGAACTCCGGTTATGGATTTAGGAGTGGCGGTAGCCTTCGCTGATGCGGGTTTATTCGTTGCCAGAATGAGTGCACGCTGGAAGCGCTCATCGCTCGACATCTTCCGATAGTTGTCCGCGGACAACTCGGCAATAATTGGCTCGGCAGCAGCAGTCTCGAGGTGCTCTCCGAGCTCCAGCCACCGCCTGCGGCCGATCTCGGGAGCGGGGCCGATAGCACTGATGAGGGGCAAAGGCACCTGTCTGGTGACAATCAGCATCTTGGAAAGCGCCGCCTTATCCACGCCGAGTGCGGCCATGATGATATCGCGGCCGAAACCATGTTGTTCGAGCCGCAATCCGAACAGAGCACGCTCGACATAGGACAGATTGGTGCGGGCGCTGTTTTCCTGGCCCTGGCTGACCACCAGTTGGTCGTCGGTGAGCTGCCGCACGACGGCGCGCACCTTGATGCCGAGTTCCTTTGTTGCTGCCAGACGACGATGGCCGTAGGCGACCTGGAAGCGTCCTTTGATCTCCGGATGTGGACGCACGAGGATCGGCACCTGCTGGCCGTGTTCGCGTATCTGTTCGACAAGCTGGCCAAGTTCGACCGGGTCTATTTCGAGACGATCGGTAACGAAGGAGCCGTCGATGAGATTGGGGTCGATGTCTACGACCGTCTGGCCTTCGGCGAGCTGTCGTTCGAGATCGCTGGCGCGCTCCATCTTCTCGGTGATGTTTCCAAGTGTTCTCGTAATGCCGCCGACCGGGCCGGCGCCCCTCGCCTGCGGTAGGAAGCCAGCAATCGGACGATTGTCCTTTGTCGCAGAGGCATCGGTTCGCGTCGTGTTCGGCGCCGAGATTTCAAGGAGGTTTTTGCGCGCCATCTATTTATTTCCTTCCCCAGGTCAGGCGGATATGCGTCTCGATCTCGCTGTTGACGAGATTGAGCGAATCCAAAGCGCGGTCGTAGGTACCCCTGGTGAACTGGGCACGATCGACCTCGTAAAGGGTTTGCTTGGTGACGCCGGCATCGGCAACGGCTGTCGACTTGACCATGGCGTTCTGCAACATGCGATTGCCGAAGATTGCTCGCATGAAGCCGGTCATTTGGCTTTGCGGTCCGTCATTCGGCTCGAAGCGGGTGACAAGGTAGCGCATCCAGTCGTAGCTGGTGCGACCGCCCGCATTTTCCACCACGGACATGAGTTCGCTCGTCATGGTGAGAAACTGCGACATCGACATGACGTCGAGCATCTGCGGATGAACGGTAATCAGTATCGACGTCGCCGCGCACAGCGCCGACATCGTCAGGAAGCCGAGCTGAGGCGGGCAGTCGATGACAACGACATCGTAGAAGCTCTCGATCTCGGTCAGGACTTCGCCAATGCGGGCGAAGAACATTGTCTCGGCACGACCGGCCGCCATCGCGCGCGGGGTCTCGTGCTCGAATTCCATGAGTTCGAGGTTTCCGGGGATCAGATGCATGTTCGGCGTATAGGTCGAACGAACGATATCGGCGATTGGGCGCGGATCTTCATAGCGGATGGCGCCGTAGAGCGTTTCATTTTCACCGACATCGATCTCGGGCTGATGGCCGAACAGCGCCGACAAGGACGCCTGCGGGTCGAGGTCGATGGCAAGCACGCGGTAACCCCTCAGCGCCAGATATTGCGCGAGGTGGGCGGCGGTGGTGGTTTTGCCCGAGCCACCCTTAAAGTTCATGACGGAGATGATCTGGAGCTTTTCGGAACCTCTGCGCCACGGCACATATTTCGGGGTGCCGTTACGTTCATCCAGAACCTTGCGGATGCGATCCATGTCTTCGGCGGCATATAGCCGGCGGCCGTTGGAAAGAGGATCCGGCCCATGGCCCTCGGCGGCGATCTGACGAAGGTAACCCTCCCCGATGCCGATAAAGGCAGCAGCTTCGGCCGGCGAAAACATCCGCATAGTCTTCTGTGACTGAGGCGGGAAGATCTTTGCCTGATGTTGCTGGAGCTGATATGACAATTCCTGCGCATCTGTCGCCAGAAGCGTTGGAAGGTGCTCTTGATCTTCTTGTAGCGCGAGACTCGGCTGCATCGTTGTTTTCCCAATTAACTGCGCAATTGTGACAGAATGCTACTGAACTACGCAGTTACAATATGCTCCGATTCGTGTCCGTTTTACAAATGCTTAGATAAAAGGCAGCTTTTGGCGGCTTTTTACGCATTAACAGCGCGTGAGGACGGGTGGCCGGGCCGCCCTTTACTGTCTTAAGGATTTGCGGCAGCCGGTCCGAATAGTGATTCGCTCGGCCTGTGAGCCGCGCGTGATGAGGAGTAGTCCGCGGACTACTTGCGCCTCGGCAAGCGCCAATAGGTAGCGGATAATAGTCGTGTCCAAGAGAAAGATTGACTGTCGCAATCGGAATTCGATTGAGGGGTAGTCCGCGGACTACCAGGGTGAGCATCGGCGCCGTTGATCGTCACTGGGAATTGATGCGACTTCCTTGCCGGCAACGGTAACATTCAATGAAAGAGCGGGATGCGGCAGGCAACCGTGGCGACAAGGATCGGTTGCCCTGTCGAGGCGCGCGCCCATCATCATCGTCGCAATAAGGTAACTTGGCTGTTGTCGATGTGCGTCAGCGGGCAGCTCGGTCGGAGCGTCTGCCGAGCAGGGAGGCTCGGATGAGTTCCGCCTTGCTCAACACGGGCGGTGCGGGCGGTTCTTCATGCTGCACCGTCGCTTTGGCCTGGGCCTGGGTCTGTCGCAGCGTAGCCAGTCGCTGGTGCGCGGCAAGCCGATCTTCGTCCGAAAGAGGTTCAACCGGATTGCCGTCAAGGTCGTGCCGCATGGAGCCCTGCTGGGCGCAGGCATGGTAATAACGTTTGGAATGGAGGAACGCGCTGGTGGAGCGACGAAGCGACATAACCGGCACGTCGGGTTTCAGGAGCGGGCGGATTTCATTCCAGAGGCCAAGCGCAAAGGGACGGATGGGGTCGCCGGCTTTAACAGGCAGGATGCCGATGGGGCGAAGCAAAAGCGTATTGATAGCCGCCGCCTTCTTGACATCGAGCTCGGTCGCCAGGATCGGCTCGCGATTGGTCGTCCGGGGTTCTTCCATGAAATGGTTCCTCTGCGTGCAATTCCATTACGGATTGATTGTGAAGTGATTTTGACGGGACGGCAAAGAAATCCGCCCCAACTTGTTCGCCCTCACGCCAAGCCGACGTTCATATATGAGGTCGCGCATTCTGCAGCAAGTTTTGGTTAACGAGATTTTCATGGTTGGGCGGATAGCTTTCGCAAGGCCGCGGGAGGTAAAGTGTACGCGGCGCATCTTCCCTCAATCTCCAGTTCGTAGCAAGCCGCTGGCGAAAATGTCGCAGGATCTTGGCCTAGTCGCTGCAAGCCAGATCCGGGCGATGCGAGGTATGGCAAGCCGATCGCCGGAGCGAATGCCCGGCAGTTGTCGCCCATTCGGCAAGGGTGGTTATTTTACGCACAATTGTCAGGCAGTTGCGGATGATACGATACGAGCTCGAAATGGCTCGGGCCGGACGATTGTCTTAAAGCAATTTGTCGAAGCGCTCCCATCGGTCTGGCCGAGGTCCAAAGGCGTTTCGTAATTTCAGAGGACTCTGCAGTCTTTAGCGTGGTTCCTGCCATGCCCGCCGCCAAATCCGGCCCAGTCATGATTGCTCGTGGCCCTTGCCTGTTGTCCACGGTCGGCTTTGGTGGGCTCGGGGCGGCAATTTCCATCTGTCTGATGCGACAGACGAAGAAGTCCATGCCGAACACGACAGCATGGAGGGAAGGGGGAGGGGCGCGGCTAGGCTCGATCGGATTGGATCTTTCCGTCGAACCGGATGACCGCAGTTCACCGCTGGGCGGACTGCACGATCCGCCATCTTTCATGGCAGAGTCGAGCACCAGCTTCCCGGCGCATTGATGTGGGGCGACCTGATCTCGGATTGATGTCTTGGCTTGCAGCAATTCCGCGCTCGCCCGAGCTTTCCGTTAGCATTGACGAAAAAAGCTGGAGATAATTGCCATCGGCGGCTTGGCCAGTCGCTTTCAGGGCGGTAGGGAAGGTGTGCGGCCGCCGCAATTCAAGCTTGAATGGCTCGTGTCATCTGGAGAACTGTCCATGAAGATTGCAGCATCCCTGTCATTGGGCGTCATCGTTTCGTTCGTGCTTGGTTCGAGCGCATTGGCTTTCGACAAGCCGTCTTTCTTTGATGCGGCGCTTTGCAAGCCGGCCTATTCGACCGCGACCGCGACGACGATGTATAATGAGGCCGAGAAGCTCGCCAAGGCGGATACGTCGAATATGACGGCTGCTGTCTATAAGATGTCCGCGGATTTCGGTCGGCAAGGCTTCAAGACGAATGAAATCGTCTTCGCCGGCACGGGCTTCGGCGTTCTAGTCGAGGGCTTGCGTGCGGACGATTTGGCCAAGACATACCATCTGACGGCAGATGGCCTGGGCAATCTCCTCGGCACGGCGACAAAATCATATGGGCGGCCATTGTCCACTGCAGAGCAACCCGCGGCGGAGATGGGGGTGGTGTCCGTGGTAGCCCGCGAATCCGCGGCTTTCCCGGGCAAGACCCTGCTGGCTTGCGAGTTCGTTTCGCATGAAGACCTCGAAGCTATGAAGAGCCTGCAATCTCTGCCGAAATAGCACCGGCTCGACGGCAACGTGGCTATCCCTATGTTGTGACTTGGAGGCAAGTATCATACAGGCCTCGTCGAGCGTGGGTCAGAGAGGCTTGATCAAGGCGCCGAAACGACGCCCGGCCCGACATTTTCAACAACCTGGCTTTTTGCGTCGGCACAACGCGTGACGAGGACGACGATAAGTGGCGGAAGTAAAACGTTAGATAGCTTCAATTAGACGAAGCGTTAACCATGATCTCAAGCCATTGCGAAACGCATTATTTGATCTACCGAGCGTAAGCGGAGGGGTAAGTGGGGCAAATTCGAGGGCAGCGCCGAATTGCTGGGCAACTGCCGCTCCGGCTCTCCATATTGTATTAAATTTCACCGTCGAGTCTAATCTACGGTGCCTGAATGCAGGAGAGAGACCATTGCACTCAGCAGATCTTGAAGACCTTCGGCGGATGCTGATCTTTGGAAACGGCGGGACAGGTAAAACATGGCTTGCTCGTGAAGTCGGCGTTATCATCAAACGTCCCATTGTTCATCTCGACGACTTGCGTTGGGCTCCCGGTCAGTACGGTGTCGCAAG
This sequence comes from Rhizobium sp. WW_1, assembly GCF_003610155.1. Lineage (NCBI taxonomy): Bacteria > Pseudomonadati > Pseudomonadota > Alphaproteobacteria > Hyphomicrobiales > Rhizobiaceae > Rhizobium > Rhizobium sp. WW_1. The sequence goes on along the minus strand of NZ_RAIN01000002.1, from coordinate 131,533 downwards.
AGAAAACCAACTCGTGCTCAGCGAGGTTATCGACGCCGGAAGAGCCGAGGCCTGGTTGATGGAAGGCGTATACGGCTGGCTAGTGAACGCCGTGTTGTCACGGGTGACGGCGCTGGTCTGGATTGATCTTCCAGAGGAAGAGTGCATTGCCAACGTGAGGGCCAGGGGCATTCAAGGCGGCAGCGAGGAGAGTTTCCGAGAGCTTATCGAGTGGGTGAGAGAGTATCGCCAACGGGAGAACTCGTCGACCAGCTACTCAAGTCATCAAAAGCTGTTTGATGCATGCACAGGCTCGAAAGTGATCCTAAAGAGCCGGGCCGATATTGCGGCATATACGGAGAGCATACGTGCGATGACCGCTTCGAGCCGATAAGGAACAGCCTCGACAAAAGCAGTGAGAGGTCACGATGACGCCCGCATCCGCCACCCAATTTGCCCCACTTACTAAGTGGAGCAAATTGGGTGGCATGTGATGCCTTTCGTCCTTCAAGGCCCAATTTATCAAACCGCTGCTTGCGCAAGGTCACTGACCGAAGGGAGTGAGAAGGGCGGCCCTTTACTTTCTCAGCTCGCAACTGGATTTTGACCCGCGATGACATAGCGGCCGTTCTTATCCAATTCGTCAGGGTCCACCAGGACGACCGAGGCCTGCCCGAGTCTGGATATCCGAATGAAGGAATATGGATTCGCGGTATCGTCATTGGCGACCAGCAGCGATGTCTCGAGCAAACGTGCAAGTCGATTGGCCGCTTCGAGGATAGGCATCGGATGGAGGTCGCCGGTGTGGTAAATGCTGATCATCTGTGAATAGTCACCCAAAGCCTCTAAGGTCACGAGGCAGGTCACCGGTGCATCCGAGATTTGGTCCATGTCGTGGATGACGTCCAACCCGCGGGCATCGATATTCAGTACGACGGCGATGCAACGCCGCAGAAGATCATCGTCTGCGGTCTTTTCCAGTAGAGCATCAAACCAGATCATTGTCCGAGATCCAGATTTTTGAGTTAGACGGCGGAGCCACCCCACGCATCCAGAGGCCTGTCCGTTTAGCAAGCCTAGCCTTTAGGCAAAGCGAACTATCCACACGATGAGGAGCATGTCGATTAGCAATGCAATTACCAGAAGGAAGCTTATGAGCTTTCGTCGCTCGACCGTCTCCTTGGTTTCAATTTTGAAAGCCGCTTTGTAGGCGTTTTCGGCGTCACGGTCACTCACTGGTCTAATCGAGTTTCGAGGGCGTGTCATATTGACGAGGCCGCATGTGACGAAGAGGAAAAATAAAAGCAGATAAGGGGCCATCTCCAACGCAGCCTTTTGCTGTCCGCCACTTGAAGTTTCTCACTAGATAAACAGGTTTCGCTGTCCATCGCAATTGAATGCCATTTGTGAATGCCAGGAAGTCTTCCGCGCGATTACCATCGCAAGAAGCTCGACATTTACTGAGATGTTCCAATTGAGATTGCAGCCGGAAGGTGGTCTTGTTCCGTCTGCCGAGTCCTCGCCCTCCCATCCATCTAGAGTTCGAGCGCCCATGCCAATTGCAGATGCGATCTACCGCCCCTTCGAAAGCCTGATCCGGCCGCTCGATATCCCCTACCGGCCGCTGCCGTCGAAGGGGCCCGTGGCCGTTCTTCTTCACTTCGTCATGATGTTTCGCGGCGTTCTGATCACGCTCGCCCTCTGCACCATGGCGATCGAGGCCATGAGCCTGACGATGGTCTGGGGCCTGTCCGTCATCGTCGATGGCGTCACGCAGCAGGGTGCTGCCGCTTTCCTGCATAACGACCGGATGCTGCTGATCTTCCTCGGGCTGATGCTTTTCCCCTGCATCCCGATTGGCTCTTTCCTCGTCAATACGCTCACTTCGCATACGCTCGGCATCGGCATGCCGGCGGCTATTCAATGGCAGGGCCACAGGGCGGTGGAGCGGCAGGACCTCGCTTTCTTCCACGATCTCTATGCCGGCCAAGTTGCTTCGCGCCTGCAGCAAGTGGCGTCAGCCGTGCAGCAGCAAGTCATCTCGGCCTTCCAGTCCATCCCGCGCTTCATCATGCAGATGGTCGGCTCCGTTGTCCTTCTGAGCGCGCTCTCGTGGCAGCTTGCGCTTCCGTCCATCATTTGGATCACGCTCAACATACTGCTCGCAGTCAGGCTGGCGCCCGTCTTCACTGAGCGCTCACGCCGCTCCGCCAAGCGTCGCAGCCTGATCTCCGGCGCCATCACCGATCTCTACGCCAATATGCAGATGGTCAAGCAATTCGCTGCGGAAGATAGCGAGGCCGGGGCCATCAGAGGCATAATTGGCAAGGCTATCAAAGCGCAGCAGAGCGAACAGCGCATCTATCGTACCTCTGAGGTCATCGTCGTTGTCCTCAACATGATGCACTGGCTGGCAATCCTGTCGATCGGCTTTACCGGGCTCGTAGATGGCTTCGTCACGATCGGCGAATTCACAGCTGCCGTCTACATTCTCAACCGCTTCTCAGGTCACACATTTACATTCCTGCAGATGGGCCAGCAGATCTTCCAGGCGATCGGTACGATCAAGGACGCCATGCCGGTCATGACGACACCGCCCACCATCACCGACGAGCCGGACGCACCGGATCTTGTCGTCCCGAACGGCCAAATCCGCTTCGACAACGTTCGTTTCGCCTACAAATCTGGCAAGCCTGTCATCGACGATCTTTCGCTGACGGTGCGGCCCGGCGAAAAGGTCGGCCTCGTCGGCCTCTCAGGCGCCGGCAAGACGACACTCGCTAATCTGCTCCTGCGCTTCTACGATATCAAGGATGGCGCGATCCGGATCGACGGGCAGGATATCCGGGCGGTGACGCAGGCAAGCCTTCGCCGCGCGATTGGCGTCATCGCCCAGGATGTCGCGCTGCTGCACCGGTCCGTCGGTGACAATATCCGCTACGGCCGGCCGGAGGCGACGCAGGAAGAGGTCGAAAGGGTGACGAAGATGGCAAGTGCGGACACCTTCATTGCAGATCTCGCCGACAGCGAGGGTCGCAAGGGCTATGACGCCTTCGTCGGTGACCGCGGCGTTAGGCTGTCCGGTGGCCAGCGCCAGCGCGTCGCCATCGCCCGCGTCCTCCTAAAGGATGCACCCATCCTAGTGCTCGACGAGGCGACCTCCGCCCTCGACAGCGAGTCGGAGGCTACCATCCAAGAGAGGCTCAATCTCATCATGGAGGGAAAAACGGTGATCGCCATCGCACATCGCCTCTCCACAATTGCGAGGATGGACCGGATAGTTGTGCTCGATCAGGGACGTATCGTGGAGGAAGGCGGGCCAGACGAACTGATCGAACAGGATGGTCTGTTTGCCCGTCTGTGGAAACATCAAACAGGCGGCTTTATCCCTGACGAGATTAGCTAACCTAGCCCTTGTCGCAAAATATCCAATTTATCGCTGGGTGGACCCGTTGAAAGATCACGAAGAGCGAGCCGCACTAAGCCGCGATCCGTGAATTCCCAGCTTCGCCTGTGCCCCCTCAATGGGCCCGGCCACACATATTTCTATGCTCGTTCGCTGAAATGCTGCCATCGATTTTGCCCCACCTAGGTTGCGCAGGCACGCGGAGCCGAACGGAAGGATTGCCAGAAGTGGGATTGATAGACGCGGGTGCCGAGATCGGTTACAGCCGTTATCAGGTTAATCTCTCTGATTTCTTTCCGATTGAACATTGAAGTGAAGACCATGTCGATGCGTGTCTTTTCTGTCATTGCGATGATGGCGTTCCTGCCGATAGCGCCGGCTGCGGCTGCATCTTCGGTTACCTGGCCGCAAGGATGGGAATTGCGGCAATCGCCGGTGCCTACATCGAACTCAGGGGAAAAGTTTGATGGGTCGAACCAGTTGGCGGTGAAAGTCGATAAGCAGGGACAGATGCTTGCGGTGCTGAACCTCATCGTGCTCACGATCAAGGAAGGTGACAAGCCAACGTTGGAAAGCCAGACGGCATCGCTGGCCAACACCATGCGCGCGGGATATGCGGAGAAGGGGATGACCTCGTTGTGTCAGCAGCCGGAAGACACGACGCTCGGCGGCTTTCCAGCTCGGCAGATGCGATGCTCGGTGCTCAAGGATAAGACGGATGTCCTGGAGCAATTGTTGATCGTCACTATCGGCCGACACACGGTGCAGGCGTTAAGCCTCACCACGTCGCCGGCCAGTTTCGAGACTTATGAGCCGGACTTCGTGGCGACCCGCGACAGTCTGCGGATTGATTGAAATCTCCGTCGCAAGCGCCTGGCAGATGACACGTCGCACCGCGAGCATCCATGGGCATTTCGGGGTGGCCGTTGAGCTAGATGCCGGCGATATCATCCCGGTTAGCCTCGATGGCCAGCCAGTTCAGCAGGGGAGTGATCGCGGGCCGGGCATATGCGCGCGGCATCACTGCTGCCCGGAAGCCATCGGCTACTCTCGCAAAGCCGAGGGGTGCGACCAGGCGTCCCGATGCGATATCCGCGCGGACTAGTCTCTCCTCGGCCAGCGCCACACCTTTGCCGGTGGCGGCTGCATCAAGGGCGAGAAAGTGATGCATATGCTCGACAAGCCTGTCGGACGCTAGTTGTGTTCCGGACAGGCGTTGCCATGCTTCCCAGGTATGGGCAGCCCCTTTCTGGAAAAGGCGCACGGGAGCGAACCAATGATGATCATCGCGTTTCACGAGATAGCCGGGAGCGCAGACCGGACCATAGAGCGCATCGCCGAGCGGCAGATAATCCTCATATCTGAATGAATCACGCAGCCGATCGTAGCTCAGCAGGATATCGATCTCGCTGTCCGGTGCTCGCATCAGCCTGTTGGTCACGATGCGAACCTCTATCCCCGGATGCTGAGCGTAGAATCGGGGCAGGCGTTGCGAAAGCCATCGAACCGCCAGCGTCGTGCTCAGACCGATGAGGATTGCGCGATCCTCGGCCTCCGTGCGCAAGGCATGCGACACCATGTGCAGATCGTTCAGCAAGGGTGTAAGTAGCCTCGACAACTCTTGGCCCCTTGCTGTCAGTTTCAGGCCGTTGCCGTTTTTCTCGAAAAGGTGGCCTCCAACATCGTCGCTCAATTGGCGGATCTGCTTGCTCACCGAGCTGTGCGTGCGCCTGAGTTCACTGGCCGCCGCCGTCACCGATCCGAGACGGGCAGTCGCTTCGAAGGCTAGAAGCGCAGGCAAGGGGGGCAGGCGTCGCATCTATGTTCCATTCGTTCGCTTGCCTCCGTGCCAGGAGGCTATCGGGATGGCCGGTATCGTTGTTGCGCCCATCGGCTTTGTAGGGGCGGGGTTCCCGATCCCCGCGCCACGCTACAGAATGCCTCTCGTCAATTGCGGCTCCAGGCTGAGCATGAACTTCCAGAGCAGCGCCTTGTCGAATTGCCCCTGGCAGGTCAGCATCCACTTCAGGGCCTCCTGGGACGACCAGCCCTTTTTATAGGGCCGCGATGCGGTCAGGGCGTCGAACACGTCGCAGATCGTTGTCATGCGCACGTAAAGGCTGAGGTCGGCGCCCGATAAGCGATCCGGATATCCGCTGCCGTCGGGACGCTCGTGATGATGTCGACAGATATCCGCCAGCAGGGGAGGGAGAGTTTCCATCCGGTCGAGCAATTGCGCGCCTTTTTCTGCATGGCTTTCCATAACGCGCCGCTCCGGAGGGTCAAGCGGTCCTTGCTTCTGGAGTATGGCCTGGGGGATCAGCAGTTTGCCGATATCGTGCAGCAGCCCGGCGAGACAGAGCAGCTCAGCGAGACCTTGCTCAAGCTCAAGCGCGAGCGAGAAGTTCCACAGTAGTGCCGCAACGGCGAGTGAATGCGTGTAGGTCGCCGTATCCTGTGCCCGAAGTCTGGTCATTCCGAGATAGAGCGATGGGTTTTCCCGCATCGCCCTGGCGATATCAGTGACTATTGGAGCAAAGCTGTCAGGACTTGTCTGCCGCCCGGTCCGGATATCCTCCATGAGGCGCTTTGCCAGAGAGAGGTTGCGCTGGACATTCCATTTCATCTCCTGCAGCCGCGCTCTTGGCGACAATTTGTATCGGCCCGCCGTTTGGGGGCCGGGAGCTGCAGCCGCCGCATCGGATTGGGCTCCGAGGTCGGTATTGATGAAGATGCCACTGATATTGCTGTTTCGGATCGCTTCAATCTGCGTGAGATCCTCGACCTTGAAGCGTCGCCCGACATTTCGCTCGGCGGTCCAGATTCCCTCCACCGCTTCAATGAACATGCCGAGCGTCAGTTGAGATTTGTCGATTTTGACGATCGGCATATGTCACCGGTGGCCTCGCGATTGCAGATCAGTCGAGGCTTTGTAAGGAGAGTGTATCTTGAGAGTGTTCTGTATAGTTCGAAATAACTCACGACGACTCTCAATATAATTAAATTAGCATTCATCGAATACGTGGCTGCGACACGCCGTAAATGCAGTTGTTTGTGGGTTATTACGAGAGAAGTCCACAGAAGACTCGACTAGTGCGAGGAAATAGGGAATGGAACTGCATATTTGTTCTGCATATATTATCTACACATCAATTATGCGGAATAAAATTGAGAAATATTCGGGCCTCTGTGAGTAGATGGAACATAGATGCGACGTTTGCCCCCTCTTTCGGCGCTCCCGGCTTTCGAAGCCACGGCGCGTCTTGGTTCGGTAACAGCTGCGGCCAATGAATTGGGACGCACGCATGGTGCGATCAGCAAGCAGATCCGGCAGCTGAGTGACGATCTGGGCGGCGGTCTTTTCGAACGAAGCGGCAACGGTCTGAAGTTGACAGGACGTGGCGAGAGGCTGCTGCGTTCGGTGACGCCTCTCCTGAATGAAGTTGGCGCGTTATCAGTGGTCCTGCGCATGGAAATCGACGGGCGTCCGCTCGTGATCGGCGCGAGCGCTACCCTGGCGGGCCGGTGGCTCACCAAGCGGCTGCCGCGATTTTACGAGCGGTTTCCGGGGATCGAGGTGCGCGTGCTGACGACCGGTCAGGTCAAGGTTCCGGACTACGAAATTGATATACTGCTGAGCTATGATCGTCTGCGCGGAAAGGCCAGGCACGACGAACAGGTGCCGCTTGGTGATGCATATTATGGGCCGGTCTGCGCGCCGGGTTATGATATGGAGCAGAGGCAGGATCGATGGTTCACCCCGGTCCGTCTCGTCCAAGTCGGGGCGGAACACAGCTGGATCGCATGGCAGGATCTGTCCGGCACGCAGCTGCAGTCCAGCAAGCTCGTGGAGCATGCCCATCACTTCCTAGCGCTCGAGGCGGCAGCCGCAGGGATGGGCGTAGCACTTGCCGAGGAACGGCTGGTCAGGGCGGATATCGCTTCGGGACATCTCGTCGCACCATTTGGCTTCACACGGGTCGGCGGTGGATTTCTGGCGATGGTCATGCCGCGTGCACGCGGTCGTCCTTTCGTGGCGGCACTTCTCGATTGGTTGATTTCGGAGGCGGGTCAATAAGGGCTACGGCCCCGGTTTGTCCGCTTGGCGCTCTAAATTCTCACGACCGCGATCGATATTGGCTGCGCGTGCGGGTCGACACTGAAGCTATATCGTTTGCCCCGGGCTTGCGGCAGCGCGACGACAACGCCCGGGCATTTGCCAATTTTCCGCCATGGTTGTGATGCGAAACATTCTCGATGCCACCGATATGGTTGGGGTTCGACGCATTGAACGGCGTTTCCCGGATGGCCGTTCAGATCGCCAAATCTCCTTCGTCTGGCTTGAAACAGTTCTGATTGTGAACAAAATGGTTTCACTGCCGGGAAGTCTTCAATCCTTTGCATCTTTGAGACGTGCATGTGCATGAAGGTTGTGGCGCTGAAGGTCGACCGATCTCGCGCCGTTTGAGTAGGTCTGCAATAAATGGTCAATGAAATATCTGCCTCCAAGGCTGTTCCTGATGCCGGTGCCCCAGCGGCTTCATTCAACGCTGTCTCGTCCGAAGACTTCAACGAATTTTGGCGATTTCCGCTCGCCGTCCTGTTTGTCGGCATTCTGGCCGGCTTATCGGGAATGTTGCTGGCGCTGCTCCTGCATGGGCTGCAGCATCTCGCCTTCGGATATAGTCTGGATGTGATCATCGGCCATGTAAGCTTTCTTGAGGGTGTCGAAGCATCCTCTTCGATAAGACGGGTCGTGGTACTTCTGTGCTGCGGCGCGATAGCGGGTGTCGGATGGTGGACCGTCTATACGTTCGGCCGCCCTTTGGTTTCCATTCGCAAGGCCGTGGCCCATCCCGATGCGCCGATGCCCGTTGCTGAAACGACGGGGCACGCGCTGCTGCAAATCATCACCGTGGCGCTTGGGTCGCCGCTCGGACGTGAGGTTGCTCCCCGGGAAATCGGTGCCCTGATTGCCGGATTGCTGGGAAGGGCGCTCGGACTTTCGCGTGAGGATCTGCAGATACTCATAGCCTGTGGTGCCGGCGCCGGTCTTGCCGCCGTCTATAATGTGCCCTTTGCCGGCGCGCTCTTCACTCTCGAAGTGCTGCTTGTGACCTTCAGGCCGAGAGTGGCCATTGCGGCTCTCTTTACGGCGGCGATAGCTTCTTATGTTGCATGGGTCGGCTTGGGGGATGAATCGCAATATGTCCTGCCGCCTTTGGATACGGGATTTTCCCTTGTCATATGGGCTGCGATCGGCGGCCCGGTTTTTGGCTGCGCCGGCTTCTATTATCGGCGGATCGCCAATTGGGCGCGTGAGAAGGCGCCGCGTGCATCGCCGAAAATCATATCCTACAGCATTGCGGCATTTGGTCTTATCGGGCTCCTCTCGATCGGCTTTCCGCAACTGCTCGGAAATGGCAGAGGTCCGATCCAACTAGGTCTGAACGGCAATATCACCGTCGGCCTTGCGATGGCGCTCCTTTTCTTGAAGCTGTTTGCAACGACTCTGAGCCTCAGGGCCGGCGCCGAAGGTGGCCTGTTGACGCCAGGAATGACGATAGGCGCCCTGATTGCTATTGTCCTCGGCGGCGTGTGGAACGCTTTCGGCCTTCCGCCGATCGTGGTCGGGGCATCCGCGCTGATCGGCGCCGGCGCATTTCTTGCGGTATCGATGAACATGCCGCTGACAGCCATTGCGCTGACTTTCGAATTCACCGGTGCAAATCGAGACTTTTATATTCCCATACTGGTTGCCGTGTCGCTCGCGGTGGCGGGCGCAAAGCTGCTAGAAAATTTGGAAGTTGCCGGGGCAGCAAGGCGCAAAGCTGCCATCGGGTGATGGATGAGGGGATGGCCTGCACCGTCAGAAATGATGGCATTGGCGAAGGCTTGGAAGATCATCGAACCGAGTTGCGGCGGCGATTACTGGAGTATGGCAAATCTGCCATATCCTCACATGTGCTGTGCTTCCGGCGTCGGCCAGGCCCGGAAGTGCCGTTGATTTAGCTGGCTTGCCCCTTTATTTCTCACGCTGAAAGAAGAGGTCAGCTAGCCATGGATAATGAAACGAGCCTCCGAAACGAGCGCAAGCGCGGCTCCGGCGTGAAGGTGGTCTACGATATCTTGCGGGACGAGATTCTGGACCTGGAACTGCCGCCCGGCAGCCCCATCGACGAGGTGCAGCTTTCCGAGCGCTTCGGCATGTCGCGCACGCCGATCCGCGAAGCGTTGGTGCGGCTTGCGGGCGAGGGGCTGATCGATACACTGCCGAACCGTTCGACCATGGTATCGCAGATCGACTTTCTCAACATGCACAGCTATTTCGATGCGCTGGTGCTGATGTATCGGGTCACGACACAGCTTGCGGCGAAATATCACCGGCCTGAAGATCTCGAGGGCGTTCGCGCGCTGCAATCCGATTTCGCCGATGCGGTCGAGGCACAGGACGCGCTTGCGATGATCTCCACCAATGCAGCGCTGCATCTCGCGATCGCCGAAGCCGGGCGCAATCCCTATTTTACCAGCCTCTTCTCGCGTCTGTTGAACGAAGGCAGGCGCCTGCTGCGCCTTTACTACCAATCCTACAATGATCGGCTTCCGCGCCGCTTCGTCGAGGAGCACGATGAAATCATCGCTGCCATTGCGGCACGCGATATCGAACTTGCCGAGCGTCTGGCGCGCGAACATGCCGAGCAGATCGTTGCGCAGATCCAGAAATTGCTGGTGCGCGGCGACCGCCTCGATGTCAGCCTCTAGTTTGCATATTTCTTGTCGACAAAATAAATACAAAGGTATATCAATGCTGCAAAGACGGTGAGGCGCGGCTGCGGCTCGTTGCCGATCCATCCAGAGCCCAAGAGGATAGACAGATGAAAGCCAGCATTTTTTCCGGGGTGATCCCCGCTTTGATGACGCCCTGCAAGCCGGATCGTAGCCCCGATTTCGATGCGCTGGTGCGTAAGGGCAAGCAGTTGATCGCGGCGGGAATGTCGGCTGTCGTCTATTGCGGTTCGATGGGTGATTGGCCGCTGCTTACCGATGCGCAGCGCATGGAAGGCGTGGAACGGCTGGTCAAGGCGGGCGTGCCCGTCATCGTCGGCACCGGCGCCGTCAACACGGCATCGGCCGTCGCGCATGCGGCGCATGCCCAGAAGATCGGGGCTCAAGGCCTCATGGTTATCCCGCGCGTGCTGTCGCGTGGTTCGGTGATCGCCGCCCAGAAGGCGCATTTCAAGGCGATCCTCACGGCAGCGCCCGATCTCCCTGCCGTCATCTACAACAGCCCCTATTATGGCTTTGCCACGCGTGCCGACCTGTTCTTCGCGCTGCGCGCCGAGCACGCCAATCTCGTCGGCTTCAAGGAATTCGGCGGTCCGGCCGACATGCGCTACGCCGCTGAAAACATCACCAGCCGCGACGATGACGTATCGCTGATGATCGGTGTCGACACCGCCGTTGTCCACGGCTTCGTCAATTGCGGTGCAACGGGCGCCATCACCGGCATCGGCAACGTCCTGCCGAGGGAAGTCATCCATCTGTGCAATCTCGCTCAGGCTGCGGCCAAGGGCGATGTCGACGCGCGTCAGCGCGCGCTTGAACTAGAGCAGGCGCTCGCCGTCCTCTCCTCTTTCGATGAAGGTCCGGATCTGGTTCTCTTCTTCAAGCACATGATGGTGCTGAAGGGCGACGAGGAGTACGAACTGCACTTCAATGAAAGCGACGTCCTGAACGATAGCCAGCGCGGTTATGTCGAAGCGCAGTTCAAGCTGTTCAACAGCTGGTACGCCGAGTGGAGCAAGCTTCCCGGCGCCGTGGAGAAGTACAAGGCCTAGGCTGCTGCACTGGCATATGCCCAAAATGCTGGAGGCCCCGAAAGGGGCCTCTTTTCATTATCTTATGTTGCCATTCGCTTACATTTTGATGCCGTTCAGGCGACGGCGTCGAGGCCTTGTTCCAGCAGACGGTCGAGCTGACGGATTTCCTCCGCGTTCAACGGGATACCATCCTTTTCAGCACGGGCACGGGCGGCGAAACGGCGCTGTGAGGGCAGGCGGGCGCCCTGGCCGGCGATGGCTTCGAACAGTATTTCAGCGCGGGCAAGCGGATCGCCTGGCCGACCGACTGCGAAAGCCTGAGGCGAAAAGGCGACGATGAGTTCGCCATGACGCGGGGCAAACGCCGTCGTGCCGAGGTAGTCGAGTGCCTCGCGGCTGGTAAAATCGCCGATCATGATGCCGGCCAGAAGTTCGATCATCGTGCCGATGGCTGAACCTTTATGACCGCCAAACGGCAGCATCGCACCAGCAAGCGCCGCCTCCGGGTCTGTCGTCGGCTGGCCGTCCGCGTCGAGCGCCCAGCCCTCCGGAAGAGACTTGCCGGCGCGCCGATGCAGTTCGATCTCGCCGCGCGCGGCGACCGAGGTTGCAAAGTCGAAAACGTAAGGCGGATTGTCGAGGCGTGGCCAGCCGAAGGCGAAGGGGTTGGTGCCTAGGAGTGGTGCCGTGCCTCCGGCGGGTGCCACCGTGGAATAGCTCGGACACATGGCGAAGGCGGCAAGGCCTCGATCCGTCAGCGCCTCCACTTCCGGCCAAAGGGCGGCGAAATGCGTGCAGTCGTTGATGGCAAGCGCTGCGATGCCGAAGCGGCGAGCCTTCTCCGCAAGAGCCGGCACGCCAAGCTCGAACGCCGCGTTGGAAAAGCCGCTCTTGGCGTCCACGCGAACGATAGCGGAGCCCTCCTGCTCCTCCAGCACCGGCACGGCATCCGGTCGTGCCTTGCCGGCTTTAACCGCCCGCAGCACGCCTTCGATGCGGTAAATGCCGTGGGATTTGCAGGCGTCGCGCTCGCCGGCGACGATGACCCGCGCGATCGCGCCGGCCTGCTGCGAATTGAAGCCGGCTTTCGAAAGGATCGCCACGACGCGGCTTTGCAGCGCATCCGGCGTCAGGGTGGTCACGTCGCTCATCTGAATTCTCTCCCGTTATTTCGCCTTGCTTGCATCATAGGTGCGAAAATCTAAAATACAAAAAGTATACAAAAAATCGACACGAGAACAAGCTGTCCTCTTGGGCATTTCAGCGCCTTGGCTATCCAAAGGGAAGACCGTGGCTTTCACGCTCCACTGAAATCGTATCTCCGTCCCTTCGGCATGAAGCCAAACTCTCGTTTATCGCTTCCGATCTGAGGTCGAAAACGCGAAGTTCCACCGCGTCCTCCCCATGCTTCTGAATTCTTTTTGTATACTACATGTATTTTCAATTTGATTTGCGCCGGCAAAAAGCGTTTATTGACCGCGGCCGCGAATGGCCGATCAAACGGGAGGACAAATTCTAATGAAAAAAATAGTCATCGCATTCGGCCTTCTGGCCGCTGTTACAGCTATCACGCCGGCTAAAGCCGATAAGCTTGATGATATCATCTCCTCGGGAACGCTCCGTTGCGCCGTCGTGCTCGATTTCCCGCCCATGGGCTCGCGCGACGCGAACAACAATCCGATTGGCTTCGACGTCGACTATTGCAACGATCTGGCCAAGGCGCTCGGCGTCACGGCCGAGATCGTCGAAACGCCGTTCCCCGAGCGCATTCCGGCGCTGATGTCCGGCCGCGTCGACGTCGGCGTTGCCTCGACCTCGGATACGCTGGAGCGGGCCAAGACCGTCGGCATGACCGTTCCTTATTTCGCCTTCGAAATGGCCGTCACCTCCAACGACAAGTCGGGCATCAAGTCCTTCGAAGACATGAAGGGCAAGATCGTCGGCGCAACCGCCGGCACCTACGAGGCGATCGCGCTCGAAAAGCAGGTCAAGGAGTGGGGCACAGGCGAGTTTCGCCCGTATCAGACGCAGGCTGATGTCTTCCTGGCGCTGAGCCAGGGCCAACTCGATGCGACCGTTTCCACCTCGACCGTCGCCCAGGCAACCGTGAAATCAGGCAAATTCGCCGGCATCTCCGTCGTCGGCAAGGCACCGTTCCAGACGGATTACGTCTCTCTCTTCACTAATCGCGAAGAATACGGCCTCATCAACTATCTCAACCTCTTCATCAACCAGCAAGTCCGCACGGGCCGCTACGCCGAGCTCTACGAAAAGTGGGTCGGCGGCGCCCTGCCGTCCCTGACTGTCAATAGCGTCTATCGCTAATCGGATCGATTTCAACGACGGCGTGGCCATGACGGCCGCGCCGTTTGACCTTCCGAAAGGTGGACGTTCATGTTCAGCTACACCTTCCACTGGAACCAGGCCTTCAAGGTACTGCCGCAGCTGCTCGATGGCGCGGTCGTCACCCTGCAGATCGCTGTTCTGTCGATGGCGATCGGTCTTGCCTGCGCCCTGGCGCTGACGCTCTTCCGGCTTTCTGGCAGCCGGCTGCTTTCCGGTATCGCTTCGGCTTGGGTGGAGATCGCCCGCAATACGCCGGCGCTTTTTCAGATTTACATGGCCCATTTCGGGCTCGGCAATTTCGGCATTCACTTGAGCCCCTATACGGCGCTGCTGGTTGGCATCGCCTTCAACAATGCCGGATATCTTGCCGAGAATTTCCGCGGCGCGCTGAAGGCAATCCCCGATACGCAGACGCGTGCAGGCCGGTCTTTGGGCATGACATCGCTGCAGGCCTTCCGGCTGATCGTTTTGCCGCAGATGCTGCGTATCGCATTCCTCCCGATCACCAACCAGATGGTCTGGGCAATCCTGATGACGTCGCTCGGTGTCACCGTTGGCATGAGCACCGATCTTGCCGGCGTCACGCAGGAGCTGAATGCGCGGTCATTCCGCACCTTCGAATTCTTCGCGCTGGCCGCGGTGATCTACTACCTGATCGCCAAGCTCGTCACACTTGCAGCCCGGCTCGCCGCCTGGCGTATGTTTCGCTACTGAGGGGGTGAGAGATGTTCGATACCGCGCTCACCTGGAATGATCTCCTCTTCCTGGCCAAAGGTGCCTGGATGACACTCGTGGTGACCGGCGTGTCCGTTGCAGCAGGCACTGTCCTTGGGATCGTCTTCGGGATCATCCGCGTCCAGGCTGGATCGATCTGGTCGGCGCCGCTGACCTTCCTGCTGGACGTGTTTCGTTCGGTACCGTTGCTCATCCAGCTGGTTCTCGGAAATGCACTGCAGGCGATCCTGAAGCTCGGTTGGGCGCCATTCACCACGTCCTGCGTGGTGCTGTCGCTCTATACCGCCGCTTATTGCACTGAAATCGTGCGCGGCGGCATTGCCGCGGTTCCGCCCAACACCCGTCGCGCCGCCCGCTCGCTCGGCATGAGCTGGCGGCAGGACATGTGCTACATCGTGGCGCCGCTTGCCACGCGCGTCGCGCTTCCCTCATGGATCGGTCTTTCGCTCGGGGTCATGAAGGATTCCGCGCTGGTCCTGTGGCTGGGACTGATCGAGCTGTTGCGCGCCTCGCAGGTCCTCGTGACCCGCCTGCACGAGCCGCTGCTGATCCTGACGATCTGCGGCGTGATCTACTTCATTATCAGCTTCCCGATCGCCCGCCTCGGCGGTTATCTCGAAAAACGGTGGTCCCCCAATGATTGAGATCGAAAATGTCCGCAAGTCCTTCGGACCGCTCGAAGTGCTGAAGGGGATCAACCTCACCGTCAACAAGGGCGAGGTTGTCACCATCATCGGCGGCTCCGGTTCCGGCAAGTCGACGCTTCTGACCTGCATCAATGGTCTGGAGCCGATCGATTCCGGCCGCATCCGCATCGACGGCACGGAAGTGCATGCGAAATCGACTGACCTCAACAAGTTGCGCCGCAAGGTCGGCATTGTCTTTCAGCAGTGGAATGCGTTCCCGCATTTGACCGTGCTTGAGAATGTCATGCTAGCGCCGCGCAAGGTGCTTGGCCTCGGCAGGCAGCACGCCGAGGAAATGGCGGTCAAGCAGCTGACGCATGTCGGCTTGGCCGAAAAGCTTTCCATCTATCCGACCCGTCTGTCCGGTGGTCAGCAGCAGCGCATGGCGATTGCAAGAGCGCTTGCCATGTCGCCGGAATATATGCTGTTTGACGAGGTGACATCAGCGCTCGATCCCATGCTGGTCGGCGAGGTGCTTGATACGTTGAAGATGCTGGCGGAGGAGGGGATGACTATGATCTGCGTGACGCATGAAATGGCGTTTGCCCGCGATGTCTCGGATCGAGTCGCCTATTTCCATCAGGGCGTCATGACCGAGATCGGCAAGCCCGAGCAGATTTTTGGCGCCCCGCAGCATCCTGAAACGCAGAAGTTCCTTGCGAGTGTACGCTGATGTCGAGACCTGACATTATCGTCATCGGGGCCGGTGTGGTCGGCCTTTCGGCCGCGATTGCGGCCCAGTCGCGCGGCTTGAGCGTCTTGTTGGTCGATCGCGAGGGGCCGGCAGCAGGTGCATCAGCCGGTAATGCCGGCGCCTTTGCCTTCACGGATATCCTGCCACTGGCGTCTCCCGGCATTTTGAAGAAGGCGCCGAAATGGCTCCTCGACCCCCTTGGACCACTGTCGGTGCCGCCGGCCTATGCGTTGCAGATTGCACCCTGGATGTTCCGCTTCTGGCGGGCCTGCCAGCCCTCGCGCGTCGCTCACTCCACGGCGGCCCAGACGAGCCTGATGGATTTGTCCAAGGCGGAGCTGGAACCGTTCCTTGCCGCGACAGGAACGCTCTCGATGCTGCGCAAGGAGGGCAATCTCCAGGTCTATGAGAGCGAGGCGGAATTCCAGGCTTCGCTGCCCGGCTGGGATGTGCGCCGCAATCACGGCATTGAATTCCAGCATCTGAAAGCTGACGAGATGGCGGCAATCCAGCCCGGGCTTGCCTCACGCTTTATGCTCGGCACCTTCACGCCCGGCTGGTATTCCATTGCCGATCCCAAGCTTTACACGCTGGCGCTGGCCTCGCATTTTCGCAGCCGTGGCGGCGTCATTGAGATATCGGAGATTTCCGCGCTCCGCGCGATCCCCGCGGGGATCGAGGTGGTGGCGACGGATGGAAAGCTGCGTCAGGCCGGCAAGGTCGTCCTCGCCGCCGGCGCCTTCTCGCATCGGATTGCCAAAACACTCGGCGAACATATCCCGCTCGAAACCGAACGCGGTTACAACACGACGCTCCCGTCCGATGCCTTCGATCTGCGCACGCAGATAACCTTTGGCGGCCATGGATTCGTCGTCAGCAAGCTTTCGACCGGTATCCGTGTCGGTGGTGCGGTGGAACTGGGCGGATTGGCCCTGCCGCCGAACTTTCGCCGTTCCGAAGCGATGCTGCAGAAGGCCCGCACCTTCCTGACCGGCCTCAGGCCGGAGGGCGGCAAGCAGTGGATGGGCTTCCGGCCGTCGCTGCCCGACAGCCTGCCCGCGATCGGCCGCGCCAAGGCGACGCCGGATGTGATCTATGCTTTCGGCCATGGCCATCTCGGCCTGACCCAATCGGCCGGTACGGCGTGTATCGTTGCCGACCTCCTCACGGGACGGATGCCGGCGATTGATCTCGCGCCGTTCTCGCCGCAACGCTTCTGACAGAAACCGTAAGATCACGTTCACCTCCCTACGTATCGGTGATCATGATCTCCTGCATATGGACTTTGGTGACATGAACCATACGGCATCGGCTCGCAGTATTATGGGCGGCACGGCGGAGGGCCGTGTCGTCGCCACGCAGGAAGCGCTCAGCTTCTGGGGTGGGGTCGATCCCGCCACCGGCAAGGTGATCGATATCCATCATCCCCTGCATGGCGAATGTCTGACGGGCGCGATACTGATGATGCCGTCGAGCCGGGGCTCCTGCACCGGCTCCGGCGTGCTGCTCGATCTCGCGCTGACCGGCCGCGCACCGGCTGCTCTGATCTTTTGTGAAGTCGAGGATGTACTGACGCTCGGCGCGCTTGTCGCTGCCGAAATGTTCGCCAGGCAGCTGCCGGTCGTGCGCCTCCAGCCAGATGTCTTTGCCCGTCTATCTAAGGCAAAGACCATCCGGATTGAAACCGCTGCCGTTGTGGCGGACGGCGAGACCATCGCGCTTCTGCCGCCGGCGACCTCGGCGCTCGCACTGACGGACGGCGACCGCTCCATGCTTGATGGTGACGAGGGTGTCGCGGTTGCCCAGGCCATGCGCATCTTGACTGCCATGGCCGCACAGCAAGGTGCCACTTCCCTCATCGACGTGACGCAGGCGCATATCGACGGATGCATCTATGCGAGCCCGGCCAATCTTACCTTTGCAGAGAAAATGGCCGATCTCGGCGGCCACGTGCGCGTACCCACGACCATGAACGCCATTTCGGTCGACCACGCCAATTGGCGGTCGCAGGGCGTGCCGGAGGGTTTCGGCGATCCCGCCGCGCGGCTGGCGGATGCCTATGTGCGCATGGGCTGTCGCCCGACTTTCACGTGTTCTCCCTATCTGCTCGGCAGCGCGCCGGGCGCCGGCGAGGCGATCGGCTGGGCCGAGTCCAATGCCGTCATTTTCGCCAACAGCGTGCTTGGCGCGCGCACGGCCAAACACCCAGACTTCTTGGATCTCTGCATCGCCTTGACCGGTCGTGTCCCGCTTTCAGGCGTCTATCTCGATCAAAACCGCAAGGCGACACGTATCCTCGATGTCGAGTTGCCCGAGGGCCGTGACGATGCCTTCTGGCCGCTTATCGGCTATCTCGCCGGCAGGGCCTCGCCGGATCGCATTCCATTGCTCCGCGGTCTTGCTCTAGGAAACCCATCCCGCGACGATCTGAAGGCGCTTTGCGCGGCTTTCGGCACGACGTCCGCAGCGCCCATGCTGCATGTCGAAGGCGTAACGCCGGAGGCTGCCGATGCTATCAATCCGAATGGCGATCGCTTCGCAATCACACGTGCCGACATGGCTTCTGCCTGGAAGATGCTGAACGAGGGGCCGGATGCCGTCGAGCTCGTGGCCATCGGCAGCCCGCACGCCTCGCTAGCCGAATGTCGCGCGCTCGCCGACGCCTTTGCCGGCCGGCGACGGCTGCCTGACGTGATGGTCATCGTCACGGCGGGACGCGACGTCATCACCGCTGCCGAGGCGGATGGGACGCTTGCGCGATTGCGGGCGAGCGGCGTAGAGGTTCTGCCCGACCTTTGCTGGTGCTCGATCTCGGAGCCGGTCTTTCCGCCCGGAACGCGCGCGGTCATGACGAATTCGGGCAAATACGCGCATTACGGGCCGGGCCTCAGTGGTCGGGTCGTGCGTTTCGGCAGCGTTGCCGATTGCGTGCAGGCAGCGATCGCGGGACGTGTTCCGGCGGATCCGCCAAACTGGCTGTAAGCGGCATTCGGCATCGGGATTGGCTGCGATATCGATGTGTCCCGTATCGGGGCTCCCATGGTAGGGAGCCGGTCCCTTGGGCAGGCGTTTGACGCGCTTGCGCGAGGGAAGGAGATGACGATATTGAGGAGAGGATGCGGTCTCGCAACCGTTGATCACCTCACGCCGTTTCCAGGGAACAAAGACTGCATGCCTCTCAATATCGAAGAGATACCCAATCTGGGAAAGGCGCCGAGCACATCCGATGTGATCCTGAAGTTCATCCGCGATGCCATTGCCGACGGCTCGCTCGACGAAGGCGAGCCGATCCGCCAGGACGATGTCGCGCGTCTCTTCAATGTCAGCAAGATCCCGGTTCGCGAGGCGCTGAAGCGCCTTGAGGCCGAAGGGTTGGTGGAGTTCCATCGTAACAGGGGCGCGATCGTTACCAGCGTTTCGGAGCCGGAAATCGTGCAGATCTTCGAGGTGCGGAGCATTCTGGAATCCAGCGCCCTCAAGCTGTCGGTTCCGTTCATGACGGAGAGAACCTTCAGAACGGCGCGGACCTATTGCGACGCCTTTATGGAGGAAGCCGATGTCGCGCGCTGGTCCGAGCTGAACTGGCAATTCCACAGTTGTCTCTATGAGGACGCGCAAAGACCCTATCTGGTCAGCACGATCCGCTCCGTCAACGACCGTCTCGAGCGCTATTTGCGGGTGCAACTGACCCTGTCGAACGGCAAGGAAACGGCAGACCGCGAGCATCGCCACCTGCTGGCCCTCTGCGAAGCGGGCGATGTCGATAGGGCGGCCGCATTCTTGACCGATCATATCATGCAGGCTTGCCGGTCGCTCCTCCACCATCTTCCCAACCGCCGCAGCTGACTTGTGGGCGGCAAAGCATCCAGCCCCCGGCGGGTAGGTTGCGCAGTCACCCTTCATTCTCCAGATCCGTCTTGAGCCTGTCCAGGATTGTCACGGCATGTTCGGCATAGCTGCCGATCCATCGATCGTGGATGTGCTTGATCGGCAGCGCGTTGAGATGATTCCAGCGCTCGCGCCCTTCGCGGCGAGTGATGATCAGGTCGGCGTTTTCCAGCACCTTGAGGTGCTGCATCACCGTGCAGCGATCCATGTCGGCGAAGGTCTCGCAAAGCATGCCGGTGGTTTGCGCCTCGTGCTTGAGCCGATCCAGCATCGCCCGTCGGCGGGGATGCGCCAGCGCTTTGAAAATCAGGTCGTCGTCCGGCTCGCTTGACATGTTATATTTTTATAACATATTTTGGCGTCGTGCAATGAGAAAGGGTTTGATGAAGCGGAAGTTCGAGAATGCGTGTCGGGCCGACAAACCGGTGCAAGCGGCAAAGTCACCAGCCACTGCTCTCGCGCACCGCCAACCAAATGCTGCTGAAACCTTGAGGAAAAGACATGACAACGACGATCTATGGCGGCATCGATATCGCCATGAAGGTGCCGCCGCATCAATATCAGGCTATGCTCGCCTTCTATCGCGACGTCGTCGGCCTGACGCCGATTACCGACAAGGCGCCCGCCGTGGGCTTCGAACTCGGGCCGAACAAACTCTGGCTCGATGAGGCGCCGGGGCTTAGCCAGGCCGAGATCTGGCTGGAACTCTTCACCGAGCGCTTCGATCAGGCCGCTGAACGGCTTGAGAAGGCTGGCGTCGTGCGCTGCGATGCCATAGAGCCGTTGCCGGAAGGCTTCAAGGGCGGCTGGATCACCAGCCCGGCCAATATCATCCACATGGTGCGTGAACCGAACGCCTGGTGATAGTGACGCGCACTCAGCTTATGCGAGGAGTGCGCTCTAGCCAGCGCGCATTAGGGTGTCGGCGATCGGTCCAACTTGGCTCAATGGCTTAGACGACTGTTTCGCCGCCATCGACGACGAGGATCTGGCCTGTCATATAGGAGGAGCGGTCGGAAACGAGGAACAGGATTGGCTCGGCAATTTCGGAGACGTCGGCCCATCGTCCGAGCGGTACTTTTTCGGCGATATAGCCCTCGATGGCGCTGCGTCCTCCCATCTGCGCAATGAATGGCGCATTGAACGGGGTGTCGACCCAGCCGGGGCAGAGCGCGTTGACGCGGATGCCGAAACGGGCATAGTCGCCGGCCATCTGCCGGGTCATGGCGATGACCGCATGCTTGGAGGTAGTGTAGGCGATCATCTCGCGGTCATAGAGCACGCCTGACGACGACGAGGTGTTGAGAATGACACCCTTGCCCGCTTTCTTCATGACGGGCATGACGAAGCGCGAAGCCATGAAATGCGCGCGGACATTCAGGTTCCAGGACGTATCGAAGCCGGAAACCGCGACCTCCTCCAGATTGCCCGCTACCTGAGAGCCTGCATGATTGTGCAGGATATCGATGCGGCCGTGCCGTGCTGCGATCTTGGCGATACCGGCATCGAGCGCCTGGTCATCCATGACGTCGACAACGAGGCTTTCGGCAGTTCCGCCAGCCTTCGCGATCTGGCTTGCGGTTTCCTCGGCGTTTGCCGAATCGATGTCGGCGACGATCACATGCGCACCTTCGCGCGCCATGATCAGCGCGCCGGCGCGGCCGATGCCGGAGCCGGCTCCGGTGACGATTGCGACCCGATCCTTGAGTATCATGTGTTTTCCCTGGTCAGTTTGTCGTTGTCTTTTCGCGCATCAGGAAGCGCGCGATGAGAATGAGGCAGAGCGATGCGATCAGCACCATGGTCGCGATCGCATTGATCTCCGGCGTGACGCCGCGGCGGATCGAGGCGAAGACGTAGATCGGCAGCGTCGTATTCGACCCCGCGACGAAGAAGGCGATGATGAAATCGTCGAAGGAGAAGGTGAAGGCGAGCAGGAAGCCGGCGAGGATCGACGGCATGATCTGCGGCAGCACGATCTGCCGGAAGGTGGTCAGCGGCGTCGCGTAGAGATCGCTTGAGGCCTCGACGATATCGCGGCCGAGACTGGCAATGCGCGCTTTCACGATCATTGTCACCAAGGCCATGGTGAACAGGCCGTGCGCGGCGATGATCGAGCCGTAGCCGAGCGCGAATTTCGGCGGCTGGTCGCCGGGCCAGACGGCCGCGATCAGCGGATTGATGATGCCGAAGACTTCGACCAGCGCCACCAGCGTCGCAATCCCGATGACGACACCCGGAACGACGATCGCAGCGGCAAAGAGCCCGTCAAAGACCGCTCGCATGCCTGAACTGAGCCGTTCCAGGCCGATCGCCGCCATCGTGCCAAAAATCGCGGCCAGCGCCGCGCTTGTGAAGGCGATGATAAGGCTGTTTTGCAGCGCTTCCATGAGGAAGGTGTTCGATAGCGCCCGCCCGTACCATTGCGTCGAAAAGCCGGTGAACTCGCTCGCGTTCCGCCCGGCATTGAAGGAGAACAGCACGACGAGCGCAATCGGCGTATAAAGGAAAAGATAGACGAAAGTAACGAGTGCGCGCATCAGACGAGATCCACCTGGCGGGTGCCGGCAACGCGCCAGGCGATGCGCATCGCAACCAGCAGCACGATGACGACGACGGCAACGAGCGTCACGGCGATCGCCGATCCGAACGGCCAGTTGCGTGATTGCAAGAAGAGATCGACAAGCGCATTGCCGATGAAGAACACCTTGCCGCCGCCCAGCAGCTGCGGGATCAGATACTCCCCAAGCAGGAGGATCGTCACCAGCGCCACGCCGGTCATGACGCCGGGCAAGGATAGCGGTAGCGTAATGCCGAAGAATGTCGAAATGGGCTTGGCGCCGAGGTCGGCGGATGCCTCCAGCAGCCGGCGGTCGAGTTTTTCGAGGCTGACATAGATCGGCATGATCATCAGCGGCAGATAGCCGTAGACGATACCGAGCAGCACAGCACCCGGCGTATTGATGAGCCTGACGTTCTCGATCCCGAAAAACTCGAGCAGATGAGGAATACCGCGCGCGCCGAGCAGGTACATCCAGGCATATGTGCGCACTAGCAGGCTGGTCCAGAACGGAACGACGACAAGCGAAACGAGCAGCAGGCGGCGCTGCGGACTTGCCTTGATCGCCAGATAATAGGCGACCGGATAGGCAACGAGCAGGCAGGCAGCCGCGCCGATCGGCGCAAGGATTAGCGTATTGATAAACGCAGCCGAGCGCGAGCCGAGATTGGCGAATTGCGCGAAGGTGAAGGCAGCCTGATAGCCGCCTTCCGGCGCACGCTCGCCAAAGGCGAAGACGATGATGGCGATGAAGGGCAGCACCAGGAAGACGAACAGCCAGATACTGGCCGGACCGACAAGGGCGGCGGTGACGAGGCGCCGTTTGGTGGCAGGGTTAAGGGGCATCGAAAAGTTCTTTATCCGCCGGTTCTAAGCGCGAGGCCGGCCCCTTGCCGTCATGACGGCAGAGGCCGGAGTTGGGCGAGGGCGATCAGGCCGACTTGAAGCGTGCCATCAGCTCGGCGCGGCTCGGGTCGGTGAGCGTAACGGCGGCACCGAATTCGAGCGGTGTCAGGGCGGCCTCATCCGGATAGACGATCTTGTTCGAGGTGATATCCTTCGGCAGCAGCGCGATGACGCGGCTGTCAGTGGTCGGCGCGCCGTTGGCGATGTGCTCCTTCACGGCGTTCTTCGGGTCCATGAGATAGTTGAGAAGCGCATAGCCGGCGGCCTTGTTCGGCGCATCCTTCGGAATGGCGTAGTAGTCGGTCCAAATCTCGCCGCCGTCCTTGCCAAGCACATAGGCAAGCTCGGGCATGTCACGGTTAAGCTGCGCGCCGTCATTGGTCCAGCACATCGTCAGCCACGCGTCCGTCGAACGCATCGAGGGCTGGTAGTCGGAGTTGATGGCGAAGAGATGCGGCTTGACCTTGATCAGCAGCTCCTCGGCTTTGGCAAGCTCTTCGGGTTTGATCGAGTTGAAGTCGTAGCCGAGGGAAACGAGCGCGCTGCCGATGGTGGTCAGCTGGTAATCATGCACCATGGCGCGGCCATCGGCATCGGTTTGGGCGATTTCGAAGAAATCCTTCCAACTTGTAAGCGTCTTCTTGATCTTCTTGGTGTTCACGGAAAAGCCGGTCGTGCCCCAGTTTTTCGGCACGGCATAGGTCTTGCCGTCGATCTGCCCTTCCTTGGTGAAGCGTGGGCTTTCCGTTGTCTGGCTGAAGTTCGGAACCTTGGAAAGATCCAGTTCCTCGATGAGGCCGAGCTTGTGATAGGTCGAGATCGTGTAATTGGTCGGCACGAAGAGCGACCAGCCGGAGGCCCCGGCCTGGAGCTTTGCCAGCATTTCCTCGTTCGAGCCGAAGACGTTGACCTCGACGGCGACGCCGGTCGCGGCCTTGAAGTTCTCGAAGGTCGCGGGGTCGTGATAGTTCGGCCAGGTGGCGATCGACATCTGCGTGCCGAGTTCGCCGGCGGCATAGGCGGGCGTCGAGAGCGCGCCGGGGAAACGCGAGAGTACCGCGGTCGCAAGGCCGAGGCCAGTGATGTTCAGGAAGTGACGACGGCTGACGGAGCCGCGCTTCAGGCGCATGAATTCGTCCATGAAGCCTTCGGCCGAGATGGGGAGATTGTCCTTGTAATCCTTGCTCATGATGCTGTTCCCTTGTTTTGGCTTATGCATTCGATGCTGGAAAGACATGTAAGGTCTTGGGATCGAAACCGAGGAAGACTTCCTCGCCGGGACCCACGAGATCGCTCTCGTTCATGCTGCGTCGATCCGAGGTGATCAGGAAATCGCCCAGCCCCGGAACGGTCACCGCATATTCGGCCGAGGAGCCCAGGAAGATGCGGTGGGTCACCGTGCCCTTGAAGGACATGCCTGATGCGGCCATGTCGCGGCTCAGATGGATCGCCTCCGGGCGGAGAGCGGCGATGGCCGCTCCCGGCGCAAGCCGTTTGCCCGCCGAAAGCGCGGAGCCGTCTGCAAGACGAAGCGTTTCGCCGTCAGCCTCCATCGTCGCTTCTATGCGGTTCGTCTTGCCGACAAAATCGGCGACGAAAAGATCGGCGGGACGGTCATAAACCTCCTGAGGCGTGCCGAGCTGGCGGATGCGACCGGCGCTCATCACGCAGACGATATCGGCCATCGACAGCGCCTCTTCCTGATCGTGAGTGACGAGAACGAAGGTAATGCCGAGTTCGCGTTGCAGCGTCTGAAGCTCGATCTGCATGGCCGAGCGCAGCTTCTTGTCGAGGGCGGCGAGCGGCTCGTCCAGCAGGAGCACGGAGGGGCGGTTGACGATGGCGCGCGCCAACGCGACGCGCTGCTGCTGTCCGCCCGACATTTCATGGATGCGCCGCTTGGCGAAGCCGCCGAGGCGAACCATCTCCAGCGCTTCGGCGACGCGCCGGTCGATTTCGGCAGCGCCGACTTTCGGCCGCATCTGCTTCAGCCCATAGGCGACATTCTGTGCGACGTTGAAATGCGGAAACAGCGCATAGTGCTGAAAGACCATGTTGACCGGGCGCCGGTAGGCTGGCACGCCGTTCATCTCGCGCCCGTCGATCAAAACGGTTCCTTCGCTCGGCTGTTCGAAGCCGCCGATCATGCGCAGGCACGTCGTCTTGCCGCAGCCGGAAGGCCCGAGAAGCGCCAGGAACGCGCCCTTGGGCACATTGAGATTGATGTCCGTTACGGCGGTCACGGCGCCATAGTTCTTCGTGACCGAACGGAATTCGATATCGTTCGTTGAAGCGGATGCCACGTCTGTTCCCTGCGGTTGGTCGGCAGTCTTTGATCTGCCTTATTGCCACCGTCGTTAAAGAAAGAGTAAGCCCGGGCTTCCTGCGAGGTATATACCCCGAAAGAGGTATTTTCGCGCAAAGAGGTTCGTGGAAGGTGTATATAGGGGCTGCGCTGAACTGTGCAGGGCGGCAAAGGGGACCCGTCATATGAGCACCGACCTTGAAGGACTGTTTACCGCCTTCAACGCCACGATCGGCCGATCGACGATGGCGGATGCCGAGTTCGGGGAGACGTTCCGCCAGATGATGGCGGCGCTGGTGCGGTTCGATTACGTCGTCGTTTTCGCCTATCGCGGCAAGGAACGGCCGATCGATCTCTACAGCACTTTCGACCGCGAGGAGCATGTCGTCTTCGTCACGCTCTACCAGGCCGGCCCCTATCTGCTGGATCCATTCTACCACACGGCCCGCGGCCGCCGGGAAGGCGTGCTCAGGATGCGCGAGCTGGCGCCGGATCGCTTCTTCTCCAGCGAATATTACCGGACCTATTATGTGCAGACGGGGCTTGCGGAGGAAATCGGCTTCTTCGTCAATGCCGACGAGGACATCACCATCGTCCTGTCATTGATGCGGCGTGAGAAGACCGGTGTTTTCCCGCCCGCGGAATTCATGACGCTGAAGAAGGTCGAGCCGCTCGTCGCAAGCATGGTCAGGCATTATTGGTCGGGCCTCGCCTCGCGCTTCGATGCGCAGTTGGCCGCCGGCAGCAGAAGCCGGCGCAGAAAGGGCGAGAACGAAACCGTCCCACCAGCCGAAGCCGTCTGGCGGGACCTCAATCTGACGAGCCGAGAGACTGCGATCGTTGATCTCGTCTTGCAGGGACACTCGTCGGAATCCATCGGGTTGAAGCTCAATATTTCAACCGGTACGGTGAAGGTTCACCGTCGCAATGTCTACCGCAAGCTCGGCATTTCCTCTCAGACGCAGTTGCTCTCGCTCTATCTGAAGAATCTAGCCTAGCGTCTCGGCGACTTAGTCCGACACGCGAGCGTCATGCCCTTCTCTTGTGAGCAGCCTTAACCACGGGCCGCAATGAAAGAGGCTCATGAGCAGATACATCGGCACCATCCCGCTGAGCATCGGACTGTCCTGCGCCGAGCAGATCATGTCGCCGCCTGCGCCATAGGCCGATAGGGCAGTCATAAAGGCGAAGCTTGGCGCTGCCGCCAATGCCAGCCACCGGCTGGCGTTGGCGGGTAGAGCAGGGACGGCGGCATAGCCGCCGACCCTTTCATTGTTTTCGGATGAGCTAGACATCAGTTTGCTCCATACCGATCGTGATGCTTCCACCAGACGCCGGTCTCGTTGCGGCCGAGCGGCGCGCGGTCGAGCCACTGATACATGCCCCAGAGACCGTCGAGGCCGCGGGCATAGGACGAATAGGTGTGGTAGATATCGCCGTTCTGGATGGCGAAGGCGCTGACGCCCGGCCGGTCGCGCGTATAGGTCGCGATATCCGTTCCCGTCATCGAGGCGATCTGTGCGACCGGGCCTTCGCTGCCACGCAGTTCCCATTGCTGCATCGTCTTGCCCGCCTGAGCGTCGGGCATCGGCGGTTCGCGGCGATAGTTGTATTCGATGCCGCCGCCGCGTTGTTCCTCAGGCGTGAACCAGACATTGAAATCATGGTTGAAATCGCTGTTGGCAGAAGAAGCCCAATCGAAGGTCCAGCCCATCCGCCGCTTAAACTCCTGCAGCTTTGCGAGTGGTGCGCGGGAAATAGCCGAGAAGGCGACATCGTGATTTTCAAGATGCACGGCGATGCCGTCGAAGCCGTCGGCGATCGAGGAGCAGGACGGGCAGCCGGCCGTGTAATCCGGTCCGAACATGAAATGATAGACGAGAAGCTGCGAGCGACCCTTGAAAAGGGCCGAGAGCGGAACCTCGCCCCTCTCGGTCTCAAGGCGATAATCCTTCTCCACCTTCACCCAGGGCAATTCCTGGCGGCGGGCGGCAATCTCGTCGCTGCGCCGGGTCAGCTCCTTTTCCTGTTCCAGCAGGGATAGTCGTGCCGAAAGCCATTCCTTGCGCGTTCCTGTCTTATGCATCGTCATGGTTCGTCTCCTCTTGCCTTTGTGAGGTTTGTCCTGTCGGCGCTGTATCTTGCCGGCCGATATGCGATACCTTACGGCTGGAGGCCCAACGGGTGGGAGTTACAAGTGTGACGGGATTTCGATGGACTCGCTGATCGTTGCGGCGGCTCAGGCGCTTGCTGCTGGCGATGCGTTGGGCGCGCTGAAGCGCGTGGCACTGCGCGACGACGGGCCGGCGCTGGCGCTGCGCGGCATCGCCATGGCACAG
This sequence comes from Rhizobium sp. WW_1, assembly GCF_003610155.1. NCBI lineage: Bacteria > Pseudomonadati > Pseudomonadota > Alphaproteobacteria > Hyphomicrobiales > Rhizobiaceae > Rhizobium > Rhizobium sp. WW_1. The sequence continues at coordinate 103,869 of NZ_RAIN01000002.1, read as the reverse complement.
CTCGGCGATCTCGTCCGTGCAAAGACGCTTTTGAAGAGCGCGGCGCGTGCCTTCGGTCCGCGCGAGGCTGTCGCCCGCGCTCGTTGCGTGGTGGCCGAAGCTGAGATCGCCCTTGTCTCGCGAGATCTCGGCTGGCCGGAAAAGGCACTGGAGACGGCGCGGGCCGTTCTCGAGAAACATGGCGATCGCATCAACGCCGCCCATGCCCGCAATCTGCAGATACGCCGGCTGCTGCTGATCGGCCATCTGGACGAAGCGGAGCGGCTGTCGACGAAACTCGATCCATCGCCGCTGCCGCCCGCCGCAAGGGCAAGCCATGAACTGGCAGTCGCCGGCATCGCCATTCGCCGCCTTCGTATCGAACCGGCCCGTGCCGCCTTCGCGCGAGCCACAGAAGCAGCTCTCAAGTCGGGCATCCCCGCTCTTGCAATCGAGGTGAGCGATGCCACGCGCATTCTGCATGAACCGGCCGCCCGTCTGCTCGCGCAAGGGAGCGAGAGGCTGGTGTCGCTCGACGAGGTCGAGACGCTTCTGACGTCGGATGTTCTGGTCATGGACGCCTGTCGAAACGTCGTGCGCAGCGGCGCAGACATCATATCGCTTGCGAGCCGGCCCGTACTTTTTGCCCTGGCACGCGTGCTTGCAGAGGCGGCGCCAGCCGATGCGCCGCGCGCACTATTGCTCTCTCGGGCATTTCGCGCCCGCCACGCCGATGAATCTCACAGGGCACGATTAAGAGTCGAAATCGGGAGGCTCCGCGCCGCCCTGGAGCCGCTTGCCGAGATCAGCGCGACACAGCACGGCTTCGCTCTGATCTCGCGCGGAAAGCGCGACGTGGTTGTTCTTGCGCCACCCGTCGAGATCGAGAACGCCTCGCTGCTTGCCCTTCTTTCGGATGGAGAAGCCTGGTCGAGTTCGGCATTGTCGATTGCGCTCGCGACAAGTCCGCGCACGGTGCAGCGTGCTCTTGAGGCGCTTGCGGCAGAAGGCGTCGTACAGAGCGTTGGCAACGGCCGAGCGCGCCGTTGGATGATGCCGCCAGTCGTCGGCTTCCCGACAACATTGTTACTCCCGGGCCCACTGCCGAGCGACTAGGCTCCCGCATCATCGACAACAAACCGATCCCGACTGGAGGATGGAAGCATGAAAAGGTCCCAAGCGGAAATCATTCGCGAATACGGTCCCTTCGACAACGCGCCGCGCGTAAACGGCGTCACCTTCGACGGGCAGCACGTCTGGTTCGCCTCCGGCGAAAAGCTGCATGCCCTGAACCCGGAAAGCGGCGAGCAAGTGCGCACGATCGACATCGCCTCTCATGCCGGCACGGCTTTTGACGGCCGCTATCTCTATCAGATCGCCGAAGACAAGATTCACAAGGTCGACCCTCAGACGGGCAAGATCGTCGCGACCATTCCCGCACCGGGCAATGGCGGCGATTCCGGTCTTGCCTGGAGCGATGGCAGCCTGTGGGTCGGGCAGCATCGGGGCCGCAGGATCTACGAAATAGATCCCGAGACCGGCGGCATCAGGCGCACCATCGAATCCAATCGTATCGTCACCGGCGTGACATGGGTCGATGGCGAGCTATGGCACGGCACCTGGGAGGGTGACGAAAGCGATGTAAGGCGCGTCGATCCGGTGACCGGCGAAGTTTTGGAGCGGCTCGAAATGCCCGAGGGTGCTGGTGTCTCCGGCCTCGAATCCGATGGTAAGGACCGCTTCTATGCCGGTGGTGGCGGCAGCGGAAAAGTGCGAGCGCTCCGGCGTCCCCGCTAACCGACCGCCTCGACACTTGCGGACGTGCCTTCGGCATGTCGCGTCGCATGTCTTAAGTCTATCTGCGAGAGAGGCAGTTTCTTCGAGGCGGCCAAAGGTCTATGGGAAAGGAAATATCATCCGATAGGCATCCGATCCCATGAGACCCTTGCCCCAAGAAGCCTGGAATGCGTGGCATCCGGCCGAGCTGATGAAACGGCTTGGCACGGATATTCACTGGTATGTCGTCGGCGGCTGGGCGCTGGACCTGTGGCATGGGCGGCAGACGCGTGATCATGAGGATTTGGAATTTGCCGTGCTTCGTGAAGATATCGAGCGTGCCCGCTCACTGCTCGGGAAGCTCACATTCTTCACGGTTGTCGATGGCCAGATCGATTATCTTCCGTCATCGGTGCCGCCGGCAGCGCATGTTGCGCAGCTTTGGGGCGCCGACCCGGTGGAGGGGCGCTGGCGCGTCGACATGATGCCCGAACGCGGCACGCCTGCGACCTGGGTCTATAAGCGCGACCTTTCATTGACGATGCCCCGCAGTGCTATGATCCGCAAGACCAGTGACGGTCTTCCCTTTCTTGCTCCGGCCGCGATCCTGCTTTTCAAGGCCAAGCACCGGCGCGACAAGGATGAGAAGGATTTCGATCTCGCCTTACCCAGGCTTGCCGCTTCGGAAAGAGATGACTTACGCAGATGGCTGGAAAAGCTGCACCCGGATCACGACTGGATCGCGCGGCTTTAGAGCAATTCCGTGAGAAGTGCGCAGCGGCTTTCCGTCTGGAATTGCGCGAAAACAATGCACCACCAAAACCCGGGACCAAACACTTAATCCGAGGCGTCAAGGGCGTATTCGGCAGCTGTTTACGGTCCGCTGGTTTCGTTTTTCTTCTTCTCTTGATCTCGATGCCACTTGATGGCGAAGAACATGCCCGTGCCTAACACGAGAACCTTGAGCGGAAAGAAGACTAAAGGGAACCAATCCCACATTTTGGATACTTCCAAGCTATTACTTGACACATTTATCGTGGGGAGCACTACCTCAAAACTGCTGCATACGACATCAGCCATGTTGACGCAGATGAGATCATGACCTTCCCATTCACACGGCATAAGCGGTGCTATCATCCATTTCGCCGCAGCTGTCATCAATTCAAGATGAATCCCCATCGCGCTTGGAGTGGTTCAGAGATTTCATGAAACGTTGAACCGCTCTGGAAGCAATCGGGCAAGCAGCTCGCGTCTTCGCGTGTCTGCGGAACAGTGCGCATGGGCTGCCATGCGCCCTCCGCATGGAAGCCATGCCTTGCCGCTTCCGGCGTTCATTGCCATATTTCAGTCATCAACCGCATTTCAATCGTTTCCAAGTTGCAAGCTGCGCCGATCTCGACCGATGTCGTGACTGTTCGTGCGCGCCAAGGAGAGATCATGGATGACATCACGAAAAGTCTTGGTGAAATGAACCTGCAGGAGCGGGCCGACCTGATGGGGGCGGTCGCGGATGTACTGCAGGCCACCGCAGAAGAGGCCGAGGAGGATGGCGATGCGCTTGCCGCTACCAATTCGCTGTTTCTGGCATGCAATCTGCGCGGCTGTTCGTCCGATCTTGGCCCGAACGATCTGAAAGCCGCCGAACTCCTGCTGGAGCAGGGGATTACCTTCATTCATCTCCTGAACGGGCGCAAGAAAAGCCGCGAGCTGGTGCATTGAAGGCTGTGAGCATTCGAGAGCTAGGCCCGAAAGCATGGGGCCTAGCTCTATCAGATTGACGCGCAAAGGCGCGCCTTAGAAATTGAGCGGACGCTCGCCCTCTTCGTCGCGGATATAGGTCGGCAGGCCGATCCGGTTGAGGATGTTGAGGAAGGGCCTTGGCGGCAGCTCCTCGACATTTACCATCTTCTTCGCATCCCACTCGCCGCTGGCGACAAGCATGGCGGCGGCCACCGGCGGGACGCCGGCGGTGTAGGAAATGCCCTGGCTGCCCACTTCGTTGTAGGCTTCCTTATGGTCGGCCACATTGTAGATGAAGACCGTCCGTTCCTTGCCGTCCTTTAGACCCCTAACGAAATCGCCGATGCAGGTCTTGCCTTCGTATTGCGGCGCCAGCGACGCCGGATCGGGCAGGCAGGCCTTGACCACCTTCAGCGGAACGACATCGAGGCCTTCCGCCGTCTTGATCGGCTGTTCTGACAGAAGCCCGATGCTCTTCAGCACGGTGAAGACATTGATGTAGTGATCGGAAAAGCCCATCCAGAAGCGTACGTCAGCGCCACCCATGTTCTTCGCCAGCGAATGAACCTCGTCATGGCCGCAGAGATAGGCCTTGCGTTTGCCGACGACGGGCAGGTCGTATTCCTGACCGATCTCGAACATCTTGTTCACTTGCCACTGATTGTCCTGCCAGGAATAGACGACGCCGGTGAATTCGCGGAAGTTGATTTCCGGGTCGAAGTTCGTGGCGAAATACTTGCCGTGGCTGCCGGCATTGATGTCGACAATGTCGACATCCGTCACCGTGTCGAGGTACTCGTCCTTGGCAAGGCGCGCATAGGCATTCACCACGCCCGGATCGAAGCCGGCGCCCAGGATGGCGGTCACGCCCTTGTCGGCGCATTCCGCTGCCCGCTGCCATTCGTAATTTCCGTACCACGGCGGCGTCTCGCAGATCTTGCCGGGCTCTTCGTGGATCGCGGTATCTATGTAGGCCACGCCCGTGTCCATGCAGGCGCGTAGCACCGACATGTTGAGAAAAGCGGTGCCGACATTGATGACGATCTGGCAACCGGTCTTGCGGATCAGTTCCCTGGTCGCCTCGATGTCGAGCGCGTTCAGTGCATGGGCTTCGAGCACGCCCGGCTGCTTCATCGCCTTCTTTTCATGCACGCTCTCGATGATTGTGTCGCATTTCGCCTTGGTACGCGAGGCGATGTGGATGTCTCCCAGGACATCGTTGTTCTGGGCGCACTTGTGCGCCACCACCTGGGCGACGCCTCCGCCGCCGATGATGAGGACGTTCTTCTTCATGATATCGGATATCTCCTTCTATCCCTTCGATAAGCCTCAGGAGAGGCTCTGCTCATAGTCCGCGTAGGTGAATTCGCGAACCGTTCTGATGGTGCCGTCAAGTTCCTTGACGGCGATCGCCGGCATCTTCACGCCATTGAACCAGTTCTTTTTGACCATTGTATAACCCGCCGCATCCTGGAAAGAGATACGGTCGCCGATCTTCAACTCCTGCTCAAAATCGAACTCGCCGAAGATATCGCCGGCAAGGCATGACTTGCCGCAGACCATATAGCGATGCGGCCCGGCATTCGGCCGAAGCTTGGCGTTTTCGCGGTAGATCAGGAGATCGAGCATGTGCGCTTCGATCGAGCTGTCGACGACGGCGAGGTGCTTACCGTTGTAGAGCGTGTCGAGGACCGTCGTCTCCAGCGTCGTCGATTTGGTGATCGACGCTTCGCCGGGCTCCAGATAGACCTGCACGCCATAGTGCTGCGAAAAGGCGCTCAGGCGATCGGCAAAGGCGTCGACGGGATAATTCTCGCCGGTGAAATGGATGCCGCCGCCAAGGCTGACCCACTCGGCTTTCTTCAACAGGGTGCCGAATTTCGCCTCGATCTCGCCGAGCATGCGGTCGAACAGACCGAAATCCGAATTCTCGCAATTGTTATGGATCATGAAGCCGCTGATTCTGTCCATCATCCCCTCGACCTTTGTGGCATCCCATTCGCCAAGCCGTGAGAAGGGGCGGGCGGGATCGGCAAGGTCGAAGCTCGAGGAGCTGATCTGCGGATTGAGGCGTAGGCCGCGGACAACTCCTGAAGCCCTGTCGGCAAAGCGTTCCAGCTGGCTGATGGAGTTGAAGATGATCTTGTCGGCGTGAGACACGACCTCGTCGATCTCATAATCGGCGTAGGCGACCGAATAGGCATGCGTTTCCTTGCCGAAGCGCTGCTGGCCGAGGCGCACCTCATTGAGGGACGAGGAGGTCGTGCCATCCATATAATCGCGCATCAGGTCGAAGACTGCCCAGGTGGCAAAGCATTTCAGCGCGAGCAGCGCCTTTGCGCCCGAACGTTCCCGCACATAGGCAATCTTCTCCATATTCTGCAGGAGTTTTGCCTTGTCGATCAGGTAGTAAGGTGTCTGGAGCATTTCGCGCGGTCTTAGTCCTCGTTGCTGTCGAGGGGGTATTGCCGCAGTTGAGCACAATGATCAACCCTCCGACCGGCACCTTGATGCCGACCGAAGGGCTTCCTGGGAGGAAGTTTGCAATGGGTGGAAACGCCGCGGGCAGTTGCGCCACGGAAGCGAGCATCATTCAGGTACGATGCCCGGCTGATCGGACGGGAACTTGGCGATATCGGCAGCGGTGATGTTCAGATGCTGCTCGACGAGAGCCGGCGGCGTATGGGTGAGCCAGGACGACAGACCGATTTCCTGATACTCGGCCACCTTGAAGACGGCGACGAATTGCAGATCCGTCTTGCCGGTGTTCTCGATGATGTGGCCCTGGCTCTTCTTGACATAGCCGATGTCGCCGGGCCGGAAGTCGGCGGTCTGGCTGCGCGGGCCGGAATCGAAGACCGTCATGCGGCCCTCGCCCTTGATCCAGTACTGCCATTCGTCGGCATTCGGATGCCAGTGCATCTCGCGCACGCCACCGGGCTTAATCGTCTCGATGGCCGCGGCGATCGTCTTTGAGACTTTGAACGTGTTGCTGTCGGCAAGCTGGAGAATGCCTGAGGCGTTCTGCTTTATCGGCGCGGACGCGGTCAGCTTGTAGGTGAAGGGATAGGGCGGCAGGCCAGCCGAAGCAACGGCTTCCTGGTCGGCCGAGAGCGGGCCTGGTTCCTTGCCCTGGAATATCCAGAGATCCTGCAGTGGAATATTCTTGAATGTATCCTGAGGGACGCCGAAATTCTTGGCGAGTACATCGGGCGGAGTGTGTGCGAACCAGTCCGTCACCAAGAGCGTATTGTATTCGGACTGGTCGCCCTGGTCGAAGACGATCACGAATTCGCAGCCGTCAGGACCGAGCCCCTGCAGCGAGTGCGGGAAGCCGGCCGGGAAGTACCAGAGATCGCCGACGCCCACATCCTGCACATAGGCGCGTCCCTGTGTGTCGAGAACGGTGATGCGGCAGCGTCCGTTGGTCATGATCGCCCACTCGGCGGCGCGATGCCAGTGCATTTCGCGAATGCCGCCGGGGCCAAGGCGCATGTTGACGCCCGACACGGCTTCGGAAATGGCGAAGTCGGCCTTGGTAACTTGACGCGCCCAGCCGCCGTTCTGGATGCGTTTGGTGGCATTGTTGAATGAGCCCCAGAACAGCTGCATATCACCGATGTCGGTTGCGGGCGGACTTTGAAAGGAGGGAAACTGCTCGTAAAGCGCGGGGTTTTTCGGACCGGGATCGGAGAGGCCGGCCGGATTGGCGTTGATGGCACCTTCCGCCGGTTGATCGGGATTGCCGAAGGCCGCCGCCTGGGCGGCACCCGTCGCGATTGCCGCGCCTCCCAAGGCTCCAAGGGCCAGGACTGAGCGTCTTGACAGAGAATCCATTGCTATCACTCCTTTGACGTTGATAGGTTTATCCCGCCGGAGACCGCGCCTCGGCAGCCGGACACCGGCACCGGCCGGTAAAGCATCCCGTTTTTTGGGGTTGCCGAGAGGCGGCGGCGGCGAAAGGTAATGTCCCGATCCGGTCTATGCCGCTGGAAGGCTAAGTGACCGGAGGACATGGGGGCGTTTGTCGACAGAGCGGGATTGCGGACACCATACCGCACGCCGGTATCGGCAAGTGGTCGAGCCAAGATGGTGGTCTCTGTAAAGAAGCCGGACAATTGCATGCTCCTCTTCCCGAATGTGATGAGCAAAAGCTACAACCGAAGAGGCGGACGCACACCTAGACGTAGGTCTAGGCTGCTTTCTCGAAAAGTATGTATTCGTGTCGGGACGCGAGTCCTCGCGTCGGTCGGCCGGAGCCTTTTCGTGCGTCGAAAGAGCCGCGATAAAGCATGACGATGGTGGGATAGACGATAGAGGCGGATAACCCGGGGTGGGCAGCTGGGATGCGGCACGTTGCTTCAGCCGTTAGTGACCGAGCGCCGACTCCAGATAGCCGATCAGCTTTTCGATATCGACCGGCTTGCCAAGGAAGGCGAAAGCGCCGCCGCTCATGGCCGTTCTGCGCGTCCGTTCGTCCTTGTGGGACGTTATGAAGATTACCGGCGGATGCTTCGAATGTTTGTTGAGTTCGGCCTGGAGTTCGATGCCGCTCAGACCCGGCATCTTCACATCGATCAGCATGCAGTCGATCGTCGACGGCTGCTCGAACGCCAGGAATTCCTCCGCCGACGCAAACAGTTGGGACTCGTAGCCACAAGACTTGACGAGATCGTCCATCGCTTCGCGAATGGCGTGATCGTCATCGACAATGGCTATGGTGGGAACTGGGGGCAATAATGCGACCTTTTCTGACTGCCTTTCTAAGTCCGATAAGCCTTTATGCGCCTAAGCTTGATCCAGGGATATCATACTAAGATACAGGTTTCGCACAGATTTGGCCGTCTTTTGTGCTCGGGACGACGAGACCCGTCGAATATGCCTTCGTCATCCACAATGGAATGGCGCGGACTATGATGCAAGCTGCAAAGGACGATCGGCGGGAACATCATGGATGTCCCGCCGATCCTATTCGGTCGAGCGCGCGTCGGCAGCAATCTTTCTGCCGAACCGACCCTCTCAATCCTCCTGGATGGCACTGTTCTTGGCGGTATCGCGCATGAAGAGATAGACGATGAGCGAGATGCCGATCATCGCTGTCACATACCAATAGAACCCCTGTTCCCAACCGCTGCTCTTGAATTTGAGCGCCACGAATTCGGCCGTGCCGCCGAAGAGCGTGTTGGCGAGGGCGTAGGGAAGCGCGACGCCGAGAGCGCGGATGTGGGCGGGAAACAGCTCCGCTTTTACGACAGCGTTGATCGAGGTGTAGCCGGTGACGATGACCAACGCGGCCATGACCAGCAGTCCCGCGATGATTGGATCTCTCGTGGTTTCGAGTGCCGAGAAGATCGGATAGGTAAACAGCACGCCGCAGATGCCGAAGCCGATCATCAGCGGCTTGCGGCCGATCTTGTCAGAAAGCCCGCCGGCAATAGGTTGCAGCAGCATGAAGATGAATAGCGTGATCGCGTTGATCTCGCTCGATGTTTCCCGGCTGAATCCGGAGGTGTTGACCAGGAATTTCTGCATATAGATGGAATAGGCGTAGAAGGCGAGCGTGCCGCCGGCCGTCAGCAGCATGACGAGCGCAGTTTCCTTTGGATGCCGGGTGATGAGCATCCAGAAACCGGACTTCTGCGTATCGCTTGCCTTCACGTTCTTGAAGCTCTCGGTCTCGGCAAGGCCGCGACGCAGCCAGAAGACCACGACCGCAAGCGCCGCTCCCATGAAGAAGGGAATGCGCCATCCCCAGGCGTTCAGCGCTTCCGTCGTCATCACGGCCTGCAGCAGGATCAGCAGGGCGATGGCAAGTAGCTGACCGGAAATCAGCGTGACGTACTGAAAGGACGAGAAGAAGCCGCGCCGTTCGCGACCGGCCATTTCGGAGAGATAGGTCGCCGAGGCGCCGTACTCACCGCCGACGGACAGGCCCTGCATCAGGCGTGCGAGAACCAGAAGCGCGGGCGCTGCGACGCCGATCGTTTCGTATCCCGGCGTCAGCGCGATAATCAGCGAGCCGGCGCACATCAGCGTCACCGAAAGAGCGAGACCGGCCTTGCGGCCCTTGCGGTCGGCATAGAGCCCCATGATCCAGGCACCGATCGGCCGCATGACGAAGCCGACGGCAAACACCGCTGCCGAATTCAGCAACTGCGCCGTCTGGTCGCCGGCGGGGAAGAAATGCGGTGCGAAATAAAGCGCGAATGCGGCATAAACATACCAGTCGAACCATTCGACCAGATTGCCGGTGGAGCCACCGATGATCGATTTCAGACGTTTGCGCCGTTCGGCCGCTTCCGCCGCTGCAGTCGTTGCAATGGGATCTTGTAGTGTCTTCAGCATTGTGCCTCTCCTCCCGTTCTTGCTTCTGGTCGTCGTGGCCGAGCGGTTATTCGCTGCGGACGACGGGTTCGCCGGGAGAGGCCGTATGCATTCCGACGGCCACCAGCCGATCTCTTCAAGACGGCGCCGGTAATGCCGGTTGACCGGCTGACAGCCGGCTCTTTCTGCGTGTTGAGGACCACTCTCCCAGTACCTGCATTGATACGTGGGGATGGAGAGCGGCACGAGGTTCAGGGAGTGGGCGGAATACCATATTGATATATTTAATTTTTCCCCGGATTCCGGGCCGCTCTGCGAGATAATCTGCGCAAGATTATGCATAGCCATTTCGCAATTTGTGCAATATTCTGCACAAATGAAAGGTTCTGGTATCAAGCGAATTGTGCTGCTGACTGCGATTGGCTTCGCCGCGGCGGCCGCTATTTGGTATGCGGCTCTTTTGTTTTCGCGTCAGGATGCGCTTCGGCGCCTGGGCGTAGAGGCGAGTGGACTTGCGGCACAGCATAGTCGCTTGCTTGACAGCGAACTGGCGCGCTTCCGGCTTCTTCCCATCGTTCTCGGCGAGTATCGCGATCTCGGCGAAGCGCTTGCAAGCCCTACGACCGATGCGGCCCGCCGGCTTGACGAAAAGCTCGGTTTTCTGGCCCGTGAAACTGGCGCCTACATCATCTACCTGGTCGATCAAAAGGGACTTGTCATTGCCGCCTCGAATGCAGGCACAGAAGACAGTTTCGTCGGAAAGAACTTCAGTTTCCGTCCCTATTTTTCCGAGGCGCTGAAAGATGGCACGGCGGAATATTATGGCGCGGGAGCAATCAGCGGCAGGCCGGGACTGTTTCTGGCCCGCAGGGTCGGTGACGCCGCGGCTCCAGCAGGCGTCGTGGTCGTCAAATTCGAGTTCGATGCCGTCTCACGCATCTGGGCGAACGATCCCGGCGAGACGCTGGTCGTCGATGAGCACCAGATCATCCTGGCCGCATCCGATCCGTCGCAGGTATTGACCGCGCTTGCACCCCTGTCGCCGGAAGACCGGGCCGGCATCGTCGCGAGCGGCCAATATCGCGACGCGGCACTTGGCCCAGGGAACTATCGCGCCGAGGATGCTGGTCGCATACGCGGTCCGCGAGGTCGGATCATGATTGCGGCAGAGCAGCCGGTCGTCGGTACGCGCTTGCGTCTCCTGCACCTTCTCGATACCCGCACGGCGTTGCAGGACGCATGGGCTAAGGCCTGGCTGCTGGCCTTGCCCGCAATTCTGGGGTTGGCCGTTGTCGCGGCTGCGATCTGGTGGCGAATGACCCGCGCTGCGCGTGCTGCGGCGGACCGGCGAGCGCTTGAGGAGGCCGTCGCGGCGCGCACGGCCGAGCTGCGCGACGAGATGGCCGAACGCGCCCGCGCCGAAGATCGCTATCGCGATGCCCGCGAGGAGCTCGCCCAGGCCAATCGGCTTGCCTCCGTCGGCTCGATCACGGCGGGCTTGATGCATGAAATCAACCAGCCTGTCGCGACGATCCGCACGCTTGCCGAGAATGCCCGTCACCATCTTGCGGCCAATCGCCTCGATCGCGTCGGCGCCAATCTCGATGCCGCAGTCGAGGTGACGGCGCGCATCGGCACGATTACGCAGGAGATGCGGCGGTTCTCGCGCCGGGGACGGCAGGCGGCCGGGGCAGAACCGCTCGATGCCATCATTGCCGGGGCTTTATTGCTCGTCGGAAACCGGTTTCGCAAGGCGGGAGCAAAGCTGGATCTTCCGGCGCAGGGGCAGCCGCATGTGTTTGCCGAGCGGGTGCGGCTGGAACAGGTCATCGTCAATCTCTTGCAGAATGCCATCGACGCCGTTGCCGATATCGCCGATCCGCACGTCGCCGTACTTGTCGATATCGCGGCGAAGGACGTGGTGACGCTGACCGTCGCCGACAACGGCCCTGGCATCGATCCGGCGCTGTCCAAGCAGATATTCCGCCCGTTCGTGACCGGCAAGCCCGATGGGCTCGGGCTTGGGCTCGGGATTGCGCAGGACATCATGAGCGATCTCGGCGGATCGTTGACAACAGGTCCGTCGCCGCTCGGCGGCGCGGCTTTCGTAATCACGATGAGGCGGGCATGACCCTACAATCACAGCAGAAAGTTCTCCTGGTCGAAGATGACGGCCCCTTCAATGCCGCGCTTGCCGATTCCTTCGTCATCGCCGGCTTCGAAGTTGAAACCCACGGCGACGGGCAGTCGGCGCTGGCGAGCCTTGCGACCACGTTGCCGGGCGTGATCGTCAGCGATATCCGTTTGCCGCGCATCGATGGGCACGATCTGCTGGAAGCAGTGTTGGCGCGAGACCCGGATTTGCCCGTCATCCTGATGACTGGTCATGGGGATATCGCCATGGCGGTCGGCGCGTTGAAGCAGGGCGCCTATGATTTCATCGCCAAGCCCTTCGCCACCGATCATCTGATCGCGTCGGTGCGGCGGGCGCTGGAGACGCGCCGGCTGGTGCTGGAAAATCGGCGTTTGCGGCAGGCCGCCGCCGAGGCCGAGGATGCGTCGCCGCTTCTCGGCCAGTCGGCGGTCATGGCACGATTGCGTGAAACGATCCGGCAAGTCGCAAGCGCTGATGTGGATGTTCTGGTCGAAGGCGAAACGGGCACCGGCAAGGAGCTCGTTGCCCGTCTCATCCATCGCTGGAGCAGGCGGCGTGGCCGCAGCTTCGTTGCGGTCGATTGCGCTGCCCTGCCGGACGCGATCGCCGACGAAACTTTGTTCGGAAACCGTGTCCGGCGAGGGCGCATTGCCGAGGCCGATCGCGGCACGCTGTTTCTCGACGAGATCGACAGTATGTCATCCTTGCTGCAGGGGCGGCTTCTGCGTGTTGTCGAAGAGCGCGAGCTGCCCTCTGCGGGCGGCGAGCCGGCTCCCGTCGATCTGCGCATTGTGGCGGCCACGAAGAGCGATCTGCATTCTTTCGTCGCCGAAGATCGTTTTCGCGCCGATCTGCTCTATCGGTTGGAAACCGTGCGAATTCGCATTCCCCCGCTGCGGGAGCGTCGCGCCGACATAGGGTTGCTGTTCAGCGCTTTTCTCGACGAGACGGCGCGCCAGCTCGGCGTGCCGCGTCCGCCCATCGACGCCGCCATGGAAGCACGATTTCTGACGGACGATTGGCCGGGCAATGTCCGAGAACTGCGCAACTATGCGACACAGGTGGCGCTTGGGCTTGCCTCCGCTCAGATCCGGCCGCCCCCGGAACTGGGGCTCTCCGATCAGATGGACCAGTTCGAGGTGAACGTTCTGCGGGCCACGCTGGAGCGGTTTGAAGGAGATATCGCAGACGTCGCACAGGCACTGAAGCTGCCGCGTCGCAGCCTCTATGCCCGTCTGCAGCGCCACGGCATTAATCCATCGGCCTATCGTAAACGAGATGGTTCACATGGCGGAAGCGGAGTGAATTAGAGTATCTCCGCTTTTAGACGGGATTGCCGAAATGCCCTATCGTCTTGTTTTCGCGTAGTTCGCGACAAAGGTTGCTCCGCGTCGTGCCGGAATTGCTTCGAACGGGTATAGTGTCACTTGCCCAACCTGACGTGGCAGCGCGTATTGAGTGTAGTGTAGATCTGAATTTCAAATGATTATGGTGTATAAACTAGATTAACTGTGTATTAATCATAATTTATGCTGCGCGACCATAGAAGATAATTAATACATACCCCGATATTGTAGCTTGTCTGCATGATGCAGCGTTTAAATTAGAGAGCTATGATATGCTTGATATACCTAAACTGATGCAGTTATTACTATTTGCTGCCGTCATACTTTTATTTTTTCGCTGGGTGGTCGAAGACATGAACAGGTAGCCGTCTCGGGCGCCTGAAGATCCCAGCACAGCAGCGATTTGCCTCTTCAGTTCACCGTTTCTCCTATCTTCCGGCCAAGACAGTGCGCGGCCTCGGCTCGTGCATGGAGCAAGCTGATCGTGATGATCCGCTGTCGCCTCTTTGTCTCCGCTCGGCAGGCTAGGCAGGAATCGAACGATGGCGCCCGGAAGTTTCCGAACGCCATCGAGGCACCGCATGATCTTCATGGCGGAGGCGCACGCCTCGTTCGTATGCTCGCGTCATTGCGTGCGCCTGAAGCCGGCTGGCTTAGTGAGCGCCAGCGCCGCCACCTGCCTGAGGGCGCTTGGTGAACAGCACGGTGATCGCGGCAATGGCGAGGACGACGCCGATAACGGCGAAGGTGTCGCTGAAGCCCATGATCAGCGCTTGTCTCTTGATGATCTGGCCGAGGGCGATCACTGCCTTCTGCTGGGCCACCTGATGGTCCGAGACACCATGCGACAGGAAGTAGCCGGTCATCTGGTCGATGCGTTCGCGAACCTCATCGCGGGCGAGGGTCACGGATTGACCGATGATGTTGGAGTGAAACTGTTCGCGCTTCGTCAGAATGGTGCCGAGGGAGGCCGTGCCCACCGCGCCGCCGAGATTGCGCAGCATATTCGTCAGGCCCGAGGCGGCGGCTGCGTCGGCCGGAGCAATACCGGCGGTCGTGATCGCGGTGACGGGCGTGATGACGAAGGCCTGGCCGATTGCACGGACGATGTTCGGGAAGAAGAACTGATCGCCGGCATTGTCGGCCGAAAGCGTGACGTTCATGAAGCAGCTGAGCGCAAAGACCGCTATGCCGAAAAAGGCCAGCCAGCGCACATCCACCCGCTTCATCATCAGCGGAACCAGCGGGATCAGAAGCAGTTGCGGCAGACCCGTCCAGGCCAGAACGTTGCCGATCTGCTCGGCATTGTACTTCTGCACCTGGCCAAGATATTGCGGCAGGATATAGACGGTTCCGAACAGCGCGACGCCGATGAGGATGTTCGCAAGCACGCCAAGCCCGAAGTTTCTCTGCTTCAGCAGCTGCAATTTCACCAGCGGCTTGGAAACCTTGAGCTCGATGATGATGAAGAGCGTCAGGAACACGGCTGCGACGATGCTCAGGCGAACGATGAAAGGCGAGGAGAACCAATCGTCCTTGTTGCCTTCTTCAAGCACTGTCTGCAGCGCCGACAGGCCGATGGCCATCGTGACGATGCCGGCCCAGTCGCCTTCGCGCAGCAGTTTGAGCTGCATCGGCTGCTTGTCCAGCGTCAGGGCAAGCGCCACCACCATGATGGCGCTCGGTCCGGCATTGATGAAGAAGATTGTCTGCCAGCCGTAGTTTTCAGTGAGATAGCCGCCGATTGTCGGGCCGATGGCCGGTGCGAAGGTGACCGATAGCGCGAAGATCGCCAGCCCCAACGGTTGCTGCGGCTTCGGAAGCTTCGTCAGCACCATGGTGAAGGCCATCGGGATCAGCACGCCGCCGGCAAAACCCTGCAGGCCGCGCAGCACGATCATCGTGCCGAGATCGTGCGCGAAGGCGCAGGACAGCGAAAACAGCGGAAACAGCACCGAATTCACGAGAATATAACGGCGAAACGAGAAGACACTGCTGAAATAGGCCGTGAGCGGAATGACGACGATTTCGCCGATGAGATAGGATGTCGAAATCCAGGCGCCATTGTCTACACCCGTGCCGATGCCGCCCTCGATGTCGAGAAGCGAGGCATTGGTGATCTGGATGTTCAGGATCGCCATGAAGGCGCCGATCATGCCGGCCAACACTGCGATCCACTCTCTTGTCGATGCGCGCGGCTGTGCCGCAGCGGCCGGCATCGGACGGCCGTCCATTGTAGTCGTTGACATGGTGGGGGCTCCCGCCGGCAGTTTTAGTGCGCGGCGCCTGCTTTCGTGTTGATGCTCGGCTCGACGGACATTCCGGGGCGCAGCTCACCGCTATCCATGGTCTGCGGGTCCAGAGCTATTCTCACCGGGATTCGTTGCACGACCTTGGTGAAGTTGCCGGTGGCATTGTCCGGCGGCAGCAGTGCGAATTCCTGGCCGCTCGCTGGCGCGAGGCTGTCGACGTGACCGTGGAAGACCTTGCCCGGGAACATGTCGACTTCGATATCGACAGGCTGGCCGGGATGAACATCCGTCAGCTGCGTCTCCTTGTAGTTGGCGACGACATAGGCCTGATCGGTCGGCACCAGCGACATCAGCTGCGTTCCGGCCTGAACATACTGACCGATGCGCAGGGTGCGATTGCCGATGGTGCCATCGACCGGGGCGACGATCGTCGCATAG
This sequence comes from Rhizobium sp. WW_1, assembly GCF_003610155.1. NCBI lineage: Bacteria > Pseudomonadati > Pseudomonadota > Alphaproteobacteria > Hyphomicrobiales > Rhizobiaceae > Rhizobium > Rhizobium sp. WW_1. The sequence goes on along the minus strand of NZ_RAIN01000002.1, from coordinate 87,859 downwards.
GAGAGGTTCAATTCGGCCTGATGCTGGATTGCCAGGTTTTTCTGCAGAGCGGCATTTGCCTGTGCGACCTGGGCCTTCAGGAGCGCGACCTGCTTGATGGCGCCTTCCAGCGTCGCGGTGTCCCTGACGATGGTGGCCTGGGCCGAGGCGATTTGCGAGGCTGCCTGCTGTGCCGTCTGCACGGCCGCATAGCCGTTTGAGGCAAGGCTGGTATAGCGTTTGTTGTTCTGTTCGGCGAAAGTCTCATTCGCCTTGTCCACGTCCAGTGTCGCACGGGCCGCGGCGATCGTCGATTGCTGGATATCGAGCGAGGCCTGATCGGCCTCTATCGTTGCCTGCGCTGCGGCGACATCGGCTCTGGCCTGGTCGAGCGCTGCGCGGAAATCGCGATCGTCGATGCGCGCGAGTGGCTGGCCGGCCTTGACGACCTCGTTGTCCTTGACCAGGACCTCGGCCAGATAGCCGGAGATTTTCGGGGCGATTGCGCTGTTGTCCGCCTGCACGTAGGCATCGTCGGTCGATATCTCGAAGCGGCCGTTTTGCCAGTAGTCGTGCCCGTAATAGCCCGCCGCGGCGATGATGGCGATCAGGCCGGCGCCGTACATCAGTCGGCGGGGCGTCTTGCCACGACCCGTTGTCGTGTTGGCGCTTGCCTCGCCCTTCGGCGCTTCGGGACGGGGATCGGCGACTAATCCGTCCTTGGCCTTTGACTCGATGCTCTCCTGCGTTTTGCCGGAGGCCCCTTCGGGTGTCACGATATGCAGATTGTTAGCCATGTACTTGCTCCTGACAGACGGTCGCTGCCGGGCAGGGGTAGCGGCCAAGTTCATTTTGGAAACTTGATATTTTCCAAAATAAGCGCTATAAAGTGCAAGTCAACTAGATTTTGGAAAATATCTATGGTCCTAAATCAAAAAACCACGAAACGCCCAAGGGGGCGCCCTCAGGTCCGCTGCGATGACGACACCCGAGCGATCGTGCTTTCGTCCGCGCGCAAACATTTTCTGGAGGCGGGTTATGCTTCGTCCTGCATCAACGACATCGCTCAGGAAGCCGGCGTCTCGACGAAGACGGTCTACCGGCTGTTCGAAAGCAAGGGCGAGATCTTCAATGCGGTGATTACGGATCGCATTGGCCGTTTCAACGTCGAAGTCGATCAAGGGCTGCTCAAGCACCCGGATTTACACCATGGGCTCGAACAGATCCTGATTGCCTATGGTCGCCTGGCGCTGGACCCGGAAACGATCGCCATCAATCGCCTCGCCATTGCCGAGGCCGATCGTTTTCCGGAGATCGCGGCATCGTTCTATCAGCGGGCGATCGTCGCCACGACCGCAGTCTTTGAAGGCTGGCTGCGCAGCCAGCGCGACAAGGGAGCGATCAGAATCGAAAACATCTCCCTTGCCGCCGGCTTCCTCCGGGGCATGATGACCATGGAACCGCAGCGGGCCGTCATGCTGGGCCAGCGTCCGGCGCCCGACGACGAAGAGATCAGAACCCGCGCGACGGAGTGCGCGGCGATCTTCCTGCAGGGTTCTATTTCCGGCTCAGCCTGAGTCTGCCAGCGTCTGGCGGGATACGTCACATCGAGCCGGATGCCATCGTCCGGAAGGTAAAGCCGCCCGCGTCGTTGCGGACGGCTTCCGGACGTCAAGGTGCGATGGTGAAACCATAGGTCCCGTTGGTCTTGTGGCCGTCCGTCGAGAGTGCGTGCCATTCGACCGTGTATTTGCCGGGCGCAAGCTTGTCGGTCACGGGCACCATCAGCGTGGTGCCATCGTTCATCAGCATGCCCTCGCCGGTCTTGACCGCCGCTTTATCGGGCCCGGTCACCTTGATGCCGCTGAATTTCAGGTTAAGACCTTCCGAAAAGGTGAGATCGAGTTCCGATGGCGCGGTCTTGACGGCGCCGTCGACCGCCGGAACGGCGGACTTGAGATGGGCATGTGCCAAGGCCTCGCCGGCGAAAGCGATGCTGATGGCGGCAGCGGCGAGGAGCAACTTCTTGATCGGGGGCATTCTGATTTCCTCATCATGTTGATGACCCGCGGGTAACCTGCGGATCGGGTGACGGCGATCGGTCGATCGCCCCTATCCGCCGGCGGGTGGGCCGTACGGAATTCTCGTCTTCCGCTGGCGCCTGTGCGCCACGGAACTAGTTCTGCAGCAGCAGATTCCGGATCTTCTGCAGGGCGACATCGTTGTTTTCCTGATAGGCGATCGTGCCTCTAAGGTTGCCGCCGGCATCGACCAGCAGCACGGAGGCGGTATGATCCATGGTGTATCCGCCGTCCGGACTGGGTACCTTCTTGGCGTAGATCCGCCAGCCCTTGATGACTTTCTGCATCTCATCGAGATTGCCTGTGATGCCTGTAATCCGGTCGGTGAAATTGCCGGTGTAGCTGTGCATGACCTCAGGCGTGTCGCGTTCCGGATCGACGGAGAAGAAATAGGCCTTGAGCCCGTCGGCCTGCGGCCCAAGCGTCTTGAACCAGCCCGACATGTCGTAGAGCGTCGTCGGGCAGACGTCCGGGCAATGCGTGTAGCCGAAATAGACAAGCGAGGGATGTCCGGCGAGGGCTTTTTCCGTAATCTGTTGTCCACGGTCGTCCGTGAGCGTGAAGGCTGTACCGATGCTGCCAGCAGCCTGCGCTCGCGGCATCATCAGGAATGTTGCATAGCCGATGGCCCCAGCGGCGATGACTGCTATGGCGGCGATCGCCATTTTGGCAAAGCGAGATGTGTTTGACATGGAGTATCTCCTTCTTGGTCGCGGCCGGGCTAGTCGATCCGGGTCTTGGCGAGAGGCGCCGCACCGGTCTCGACGCTGCCGCCCGGTCCGGTCCCCATCGGCGTGCAGAGTGCGGCAACGAAAGGCTTGGTGGGCCGAACCGGCGTTTTGTTCCAAGGGTCGCTCTTGTTTGCCAGGCGGATAACGTTGTTGATCCCTTCCATGCCGCCGCCGCCATTTGCGTCGATGCGCATCATCTCGTTCACGCACATCTTCGACTGGTCGACGCACATGTTGAGAATGGCGTCGTAGAGCTGCGGATCGAGATGCGAAAAGTACCGAACCGGCTCCTTCTCGCTCGGCTGTTCGAGCTTCAGATATTCGGAGCGACCGAAGGAACTACCTTGGGCGCGCGCCTTCTGCACCCAGGCATCGAAGTCCGCCGGGGTAAGGCCGTGAAAGCGGAAGCGCATATTCGAGAAGCCGGCGCCGCTGTAATTGGCCGAAAAGCCCTGATATTCGCCGGGCCGGTTGATAACCGCATGCAGCTTCGTCTCCATGCCGGGCATGGCATAGATTTGCCCGGCAAGTGCCGGGACGAAGAACGAATTCATGACGGATGTCGCCGTAATCTTGAAATTGATCGGCGTGTCGACGGGCGCAGCCAGCTCATTGACGGTTGCTATCCCCAGATCCGGATAGAGAAACAGCCATTTCCAGTCGAGCGCGACGACTTCGACGGTCACCGGTTTGACGTTGGGCGGCAGCGGCTTGCCGGCCGCGATGCGGTCGAGCGGCCGATAGGGATCCAGTTGATGGGTGGCGATCCAGGTCACCGATCCCAATGCGATAATGATGGCAAGGGGAGCCGACCAGATGACCAGCTCGAGCTTCGTCGAATGATGCCACTCCGGATCGTAGGTCGCGCTTGTGTTCGACTGTCGGTACTTCCAGGCAAAGAAGAGCGTCAGCGCAATAACCGGCACGATGATCAGCAGCATCAGGACCGTGGAGATGAGGATGAGATTGCGTTGCTGCATGGCAATGTCGCCGGAGGGCGCAAGCACGACCATGTTGCAACCTGACAGAGGCAAAATCGCACTGAGAGCAACGACTGATTTCAAGCGCGCAGGCAAGCCGCGCAAGGAAGGACTGCGGTCGTGCTTGAAGGGACTATTTGTTATGGCCGGCATGGTCGCCTCCCGCATGGGCAGCCTCAGCCTGATCCATCATCACCGTGCCCTCGAAGCTCGAAAACAGAGCCAGGGTCTTGGCGTCGAGCTTGGCCTCAGCGGTGGCAAGATCGGTGGCGATGGCCTGTGCGTCATCGCGCGATAGGCCGATCTTCTCCAGGGCGTCGGCGTTCTTCAGGCTGTCGCCGCTGCAAAGATGCACGGCCCATCCGTCGAGGCCCTTCTTCAACAGCGCCCGGCCGCCGCGGCCATCCTGCACCCATCCGGCCACCGCCCAGTCGCCATGCGAGACCACCGGCTGAATGGCCAGCGGCTTTTCCGGCGTCTCGAACAATGCTTTCATCGTCGCGGGGATATCGCGTTGCGGATCTCCGGATACGTGTGCCTCACCCATGTCCATGCCCTTCATGCCCGAGATGTCGTCACCGGATTTTGCGTCTTCGTCTGGCTTGCTTGCCGCCAGGGATCCGACGGGGAAATCGATATCGACCGAACCGGCCTTTTCGAATGTCAGGGTCGTGCGGATGGTCTGGCCCTGAAGGAAGGGCTCGGCGACCTTCATGAACATCACATGGTAGCCGCCGGGTTTGAGCTCGACCGTTTTGCCCGCCGGGATGGGCAGGCCGTCGGGAAGCTCGCGCATGATCATGACGTCTTTGTCCATCTTCATCTCGTGAATCTGGACCGTTGCGGCGCGCGACGAGCTTGCAGCGACCAGCCGGTCGTCGGTGTCGCCCTTGTTGGTGATGGTCAGGTAGCCGCCGCCGACCGGAGCTCCGGGCACCATGGCGCGAACATAGGGCGCGGAGATGGTGAGATTGCCGATTTTGACGTCGTCGGCAAAAGCGAGGGAAGAAGAAAAGAGGGCCAGCCCGAAGGCGGCGAGAGCAAAAATACGTTTCAGCATGGTCGATATCCTTGATCCGGAAGAGGAGGGTGCGGCGAAGCCGTCGGCTCCGCCTGGTCTCGTCACGAAAAGAAACGTCGAAGTGGCGGCACGAAGCGAACCACGAACTGGTCGAGGAGCAGCATTGCGACGATCGCGGCTCCCGTGAGCGGAAAGGCGACACCGAAGATGATGGCGATGAGCCACAGGCCGACATAGACCGTTTTCTGCGGCGGCATCGGCGGCACACCAAGGCGGCCGGATGGCCGGCGCTTCCACCACATGGTCGCGGCCGTGACGCAGCAAAGGATGATGGCAAGACATGCCGCAAGCATCAGGAGTTGGTTGAAGAGGCCCCATTCCTGTCCCTGATGGACGTTGATGCCCCATTCGATCGCCTTGCCGAGCGCCGGATACTGGTCGTAGGAAATATCGACGAGTGGCTTGCCGGAATATTGGTCGATATGGACAGTTCGCTCCTCGCCGAGATCGCCGAAATAGTGACTTGCGGTATAGACGCCGGTTTCATCTGTCGGGATGGCAAGGTCTGAACCGGCCACCATGCCCAGACCGTGCATGATGTGGACGGCCCTGTTCAGGCCGATCGGCTTTGCCGATTGCGCCGCGGCGATATCGGAGAGCGGAACGGGCGCATTCTCGACCACCCAGCCGGCGCGGCCGACGACATCCTGCGTGACCTTCGTCGATTTCGGCACATCATCCCAGAGTGCGGCCGGCGTTCCGAAATTGTGGGCGGTCAACCAGGTATTGACATTGGCGCCCCAGTAGCCGGACCAGGGCATGCCGCTGAAGGCCAGGAAAAAGATGAGGACGCCTGCGAGGGCGCCGGTCACGGCATGCAGATCGCGCCAGAAGACGCGCCGTGATGGATTGCCGCGAACCGTGAGCACGCCTCCGGCCTGCTGGCGCGGCCACCAGAGATAGATACCGGTCACCACCAGGACGAGGGCGAAGCCTGCCGCGATCTCGATGAGACGGTTGGTCCATTCGCCGAAATATTCGAGGCTGTGGATACGCTTGACGACCCAGCCGAACTCCTGCTTCGAGCCGACCGAGCCCAGGATGCTGCCGTCATAGGGATTGACGTAGACGATGGTCGATTGGCCGTCCCTGGAGACCGTGACCCAGGCCGAGCGGTCTGGCGCCGATGCCTCATGATAGGAGGTTGCGCGGGCGCCGGGAAAGGCTGCGAGTGCGGCATCGACGATCTGCTGCGGCTGCCGCATCGTGCCAGTCTCGGCAACGAGATAGCGATGCGAATAGAAGGTGTCGGCAATCTGATCCTTGAAGAGATACAAAGACCCGGTGATTGCCAAATTGAGCATGAAGGGAATGACGAGAAGACCGGCGAAAAAATGCCAGCGCCAGATTGCACGATAGAGTGAGATATTATGGGTAGCTGCGACAGCAGGTTCAGCAGCGGTAAAGGCAGACATGAAAATCCTCCGAAGATCGGCGGGCTGCCGCAAGCGATCGATCCGGGGAGGGGCGGCGATTGTTCGCCGTTTGAAATGCGCCTGCTTCGCGTGAGCGGCCGCAGCGGCTCGTTCGGCGAAGTTTTGCGGAAAACACCAATCCTCGGATTTCACGACTTGAAGGTCGCGCATGACGGCAGCCGTTGACGGCGGGCGTCACGACAAAAGCCGCAACGCCGGTTCAGCCAACGATGTCGAGGATGGGTGGCGCCCTTGGGCCGGTGTTCGGTGGATAAAGCTGCCGATGGAAGGCTTCCGATCTTGCAACGACGGTCTCTCCGCGCTGAGAGGCGAGGCGTTCGCAAATCTCGGTCGGAGGTATGGGCAGAACCGCGGCGGAAGCGATCCGGCAGGCTTCGCACCCGGGCGCATAGGCTTTTCCATGCACCTTGCCGTCCGCGTCCTTGTAGGTGATGCAGAGAATGGGCAGGGACCCGTCCGGCAGCCTGTATTGCGCAAGTTCTATGGGAGATATCTCATCCGCCGTGGCGACGACCGGCTGATGGGCAAAGCCGACAAGCAACAGCGCCATGGCGCAGACGATGCGCGCACTCCACTGCCATGTACGCGAAATTGTCTTCCGCATTCTTGTCCCCACCACCCGCATCCCGCGGATAAGGTTGCAGTCATAGGACAGGCTCATTACAAGCGCAATGCGTCAATTCGTGCCGCCGCAAAGTTTGCGGACATCGATGACAGCGCAGCACCGACAGCGTCGAAACGCCCAGCGGAATGCCAAATTGACCGGCAGCTCTTGATCGCCAGGCGCGCGGCGCCAGATAGCGTTGACCATTCGGATCTATCGGCCGCGCCCGATATCGCCTGGCTCGCATGACAGAATCCGGAGACAGCCATATTGAGACGCATTGCTTCAGAAGTTCGATTGCGACGATGACCTCCGCCCACAATTCCCGTCCGAACACCATCGCCAGGCCGCCAATCAGCGAGAGGCTTGGTAAACCATTTTACGGAGATCGCATGGTATCCGGCATCGACTTCGACTATGCCGATACCGGTCATTCGTTACGGCTAGTCGCGAGGACTGGGAATAGCAATGGAAATTGAAACACATTTGGTCTCGCTCATTCGCGTCCTCGGCCAGGTGGCGATCATTGTCTATGCCTATTCCTGGGTGATCCGCATCGTCGAGCGCGGCGCTTTGAAATCGGCTGCCGTCGGGCTGTTGTTCGGGCTGGTCGGTATCCTGTCGATGGGCGATCCCATACAGTGGATGCCAGGCGTCATTCAGGATGGCCGCTCGATCCTGCTTGTCCTCATACCGATCTACGGCGGCCTGCTGGGAACGATCGTGGCCGCCGCGATGATGGCCCTGTTTCGCTTCATGGTCGGCGGGATGGGCGCCATGGGCGGTGTTGCCGGTATCGCGATCGTCGCGGCCGCCGGCTATGCGCTCAGCCTGTTGCCGCGGCAATGGACCGGCACGGGATGGAAACGATCGGCCCTGTTCGGCCTGGCGACCTGCACGTCGCTCGTGGTTCTCCTCTTTCTGCCGTGGGTGGTTGCGCGCGCGCTTCTCCTTTCGGCCGCGCTCCCGGTGACGATCGTCAATATTCTTGGCGTCATGCTGCTGTCGGATCTGCTGCAGCGGGAGCAATATCGCATCGGCATCCAGCGCGCGCTGGAGAATGAAGCCACCCTCGATCCGCTGACGAGGCTTCCCAACCGCCGGGTGCTGCAGCGCGAAGGCGATCGATGCAGCAAGGAAGCCGGTGTGCGGCGCATTCCCTTCTCGATCATCATGCTCGATATCGATCACTTCAAGAAAATCAACGACAATTGGGGCCATTCCTTCGGCGACACCGTTCTGGCGCGGGTGGCGGATGTCATCCGGCAAACCGTGCGCAAAACCGATATCGCGGCCCGCTATGGCGGCGAAGAGATCGTCGTCCTGTTGCCGAACACCGACATGAGGGCGGCCGCCGCCGTTGCGGAGAAAATTCGCAGCGATATCGAGACGACGATGCTGATGTTCGATCAGGACGCCGTCCATGTCACCGTCAGCATCGGCATTGCTTGCTCGCTCGAGCCGACCACGGATTTCAAGCATGTGCTCGAAGCCGCCGACAAGGCGCTTTACCGGGCGAAGGCGGGCGGAAGAAATCGTGTGGAGCAGGCCGAGGCGGCTTAGCATTGCTGGGGCCGTTGGCAATGAGCATGATGTGCCCCTTCCTCTTTACTATCCATGCGTTCTTGACGGGAAGGGTCCGTCCGGAATAACTGGACGCGACGGTTCCCCAAGGAAGACTCCGCGGGGATTAATAGGGAACACGGTGAGGGCGACCCAAGAGGGACCTAGACCGTGGCTGCCCCCGCAACTGTAAGCGGATTGCCGATCATCCCGGGGTGACCTTTTCCGGCTCGCTCCAGAGGCTTTGAGCCATGCCACTGCAGCCAAGCTTGCGGGAAGGCAGATGATCGTCAGATATCCGCGAGCCAGGAGACCTGCCGTCGATCACGATCCAATCAGCCGGGCGGGGATGCTCGGAAAGGACAGAGAATGATTGACCTGCGCCTTCGACATTATCCGAGCTTTTTCGGCCTTGATTGGGATCTTCGCAACCGGCGGCGACCTGCCTGAGCGCGATTGTGCTGACACCGCCCAGTTTCCTTGTCCTATCGAGATCTTTCATGCGCCATTTTTTGACGACCATTACATTTGCACTCGGGCTGACCGGGTTTGCCGCGTCCGGCTTCGCCGCGACCCAATATCCCCTCACGATCAATAATTGCGGCGAGAAGGTCACCTTCCAGAAAGCGCCGGCCAAGATCGTTTCGATCGGCCAGGGTATGACCGAAATCCTCTTTTCGCTCGGCCTTGCCGACAAGATTGCGGGAACGGCCGTGTGGGTCGGCCCGGTTCTGCCGCAATATGCCGAAGCCAATGCCAAGATCCCCCGGCTTGCCGACAACGATCCGAGCTTCGAATCCGTGGTCGGCAAGGAGCCGGATCTCGTGGCTGCCGAATTCGAATGGCATGTCGGCACACAGGGCTCCGTGGGCAAGCGCCAGCAGTTTTCCGAGCTCGGAATCAATACCTACGTCGCCCCAACGGATTGCGTCGCCAAGGTCAATACCGATGGCGGCGATGGCGTGCGCAAGGAGCTGTTCACGATGGGTCTGGTCTACCAGGAGATCGATGAACTCGCTCAGATCTTCGACGTTAAGGATCGCGGCGATGCCTTGATCGCGGACCTGAAGAAGCGCGAGGCGGATGCTGTTGCCTCGATTGCCGGAGCCAAGGCGAAGGATCTGCCGATCGTGTTCTGGTTCTCCAGCAAGGAAGTCAGCGGCGATGCCTATATCGCCGGCAAGAACAGCGCCCCGGCTTATATTCTGAAGACGATCGGCGCTCGCAATGTCGTCACGACCGAAGAGGAATGGCCGCTGGTAGGGTGGGAGACGATCGCACAGGCCAATCCAGCCGTGATCGTCATCGCCACCATGGATCGCCGCCGCTACGCGGCCGACGACCCGAAGGTCAAGGTCGACTTCCTTGAGAAAGATCCCGTCACCAGCCAGCTCGATGCCGTCAAGAACAAGCATTTCGTCATGATGGATGCGCAGTCGATGAACCCGACCATCCGGACGATCGACGGTATCGAAATCCTGGCCAAGGGCATCAAGTCCTTCGGTCTGGCACAGTAAAATATGAGCCTCGTTGCAGAACGTCGGCCATGGTGGGCGCTTTGGGCGCTCGCCATGGCTGCGGTCGTCCTCCTCGCTTTCATGATCAGTCTCGCCGTGTCGATCGGCGAGATCTCGATTCCGCTGTCGACCACTGCGAAGGCCGTGTCGAACCGCTTGTTCGGCACGGGCTTCGAACTCAGCCGGATCCATCAGGGGATCGTCTGGGATTATCGGTTGAGCCGCGCGCTTGTCGCGGCGAGCGCCGGTGCGTCGCTGGCGCTGTGCGGCGTGGTTTTGCAGGCCCTGCTGCGCAATCCGCTTGCCGAGCCCTATGTGCTCGGCATTTCCGCCGGCGCTTCCACCGGCGCGGTCTGCATCATGATCCTCGGGCTCGGTTACGGCATTCTGGGCCTCTCCGGCGGCGCTTTTCTCGGCGCGGTCGCGGCCTTCCTGTTTGTCGGTCTGCTTGCCGCCGGCGTCGGCGGCACGAGCGAGCGCATCATTCTCTGCGGCGTCGCCGGCTCGCAGCTTTTCAATGCGCTCACCTCCTATATCGTCACCACCTCGGCCAATGCCGAGCAGGCGAGGGGCGTCATGTTCTGGCTGCTCGGCTCCATGAGCGGCGTGCGCTGGCCGGACGTCTATCTTTCCGGACCTGTCGCCATCATCGGCTTTGCCGTTTGCATGGCGCATGTCCGGGTACTCGATGCCTTCATCTTCGGCACGGATGCGGCGGCCTCGCTCGGGATTGCGGTCCGGCGAGCGCAGATCGTCCTGCTTGGCGTGACGGCCTTGATGACCGCGGCGGTCGTCAGCATCGTCGGCTCGATTGGCTTCGTCGGGCTCGTCATTCCACATGCAGCGCGTTTTGTGGTTGGACCAAGCCATGATCGGCTGCTGCCGGCGGCGGCGCTGGCCGGCGCCATTTTCATGGTTGCTGCCGATATCATCTCGCGCATCATCATTCCCCAGCAGATCCTGCCGATCGGCGTCGTCACCGCCCTCTTCGGAGCTCCGGCCTTCGCCCTTATTCTCTATCGCGCCCGGAGGACGGCATGAGCATCGCGGTTGACACGGTGACGTTTGCGGCCGGCGATAGTCTGATCGTCAACGGCGTCAGCCTGACGGTCGAAAAGGGCAAAGTCCTCGGCCTTCTCGGGCCGAACGGTTCTGGAAAATCCAGTCTGCTGCGGCTGATATGCCGGCTGCGCAAGGTCAAGAGCGGCGTCATCCGGCTTGGCGGCAGCGATATCGCCTCGATTTCGCGCGGCGATATTGCCCGCCGCATCGCGCTCGTTGAACAGCAGGCGACAACCGATACGCAAGTGACCGTGATGGACGTGGTGCGCCTCGGTCGCACGCCGCATCGCGGCCCCCTGTCGGCCTGGAGCGCTCAAGACGATGCGGCGGTTTCGGATGCGCTTGTTCGCGTCGGCATGCAGAGCCGCGCTGGGCAATTATGGCAAACCCTCTCCGGTGGAGAGCGGCAGCGGGTCCATATTGCAAGGGCGCTTGCCCAGACACCGAGCGAGCTTCTGCTCGACGAGCCGACGAACCATCTCGATATCCAGCATCAGCTCGACATTCTTGGCCTGGTCTCCAGGCTTGACGTTACATCGATCGTCGCGCTGCACGATCTCAATCTTGCGGCGATGTTTTGTGACAGTCTCGCCGTGCTGCAGAAGGGCGAGGTGGTCGCGGCCGGCCCGCCGGAAGACGTGCTGACGCAGGAATTGATCGAACGGGTTTTCGGCGTGCGTGCGCATGTGCAGAAATCTTCGGTCCACGGCCGCTGCAACATTCAATACATGGCAGGTTGATTGCATGGACGGCGCCAATTTCGATCTCAAGGAGGAGATCAGGGACTATTGGTCGAAGCGCTCTGAAACCTTCGATCTTGCCTTCGGGCATAAAATCGCGCCTGGCCCCGAGGCCGATGCCTGGCAGGAGCCGATCCGCGCGGCGCTCGGTCCCCAGCCGAAGCGCGTGCTGGAACTTGCTTGCGGCACAGGAGAAGTCACCCGCCTGATCCATGATCTCGGTCATGACGTGACGGCACTCGATTTTTCCGAGGCAATGCTTGCCGTCGCGCGCCGGAAGCATGCGGGCAAGCCGCGTTTGCGCTTTCTGCTGGCGGATGCCGAACAGACCATGGAACCGGACGAAGCCTATGATGCGATCGTCTGCCGGCATCTGGTCTGGACGCTGACACGACCGGAGGAAGCCCTGAAGGAATGGCGTCGCTTGCTGAAGCCCGGTGGGCGCCTCGTGATCTTCGATGGCGATTGGGCTGCGCCGAAGCCAGGCGGCAGGGTTGCAACGCTGCTGATACGCTTGATCGACCGCCTGATCGGCGCCGACAAGAACTATGATGGCGCGCTCAGCAGCCGCCATGCCCGTATCATGGAAGCATTGCCTTTCGGCGGCGGGCTACGCTCGGATACGCTGATCCCGCTTCTTGCAGATGCCGGCTTTGCGGATATTCAATTGCAGTCGCACGCGCCCATCGCCAGGGCGCAGCGGAAGAACGCAAATTTGAGAAACAGGCTGCGAACCTTCGTCTATCGCCGGTTCATAGTTGTCTGCCGACGCCCGGCACTCTAGTCAAACTCCCCAGGGGTTGCCAATCCACCGGTCAACGGCTGCGTCACCGGTCTCTTATGTGCTGCGTGGTTGTCAACGCAGCGGTATCCAGAGCGGCGACTTCCAGGCCCGCAAGGCGTCCAGAAAAGCCTGCAGTTTCGACGGCAAGAAGCGGCGGGTCTGGTAGACGGCATGGACGAAGATCTCAGGCGAAGACCATTCCGGCAGGAGACGGACAAGCTCGCCGCGCTCGATGCGCTCGTCGCAATAGTTCGATGGCAGAAGGCCGATGCCGTGGCCCTGATAGGTGAAAGCACTGACGGATTGGAAGTCACGGCTCGAAATCGGCCCGGAAACAGCGATTTTCGCCGACTTGCTGGCGCTGACGAGATGCCATTCCGCCTCGTTGTTGCGGCCGTTGAGCAGAATACAGTCATGCTCGCTCAGATCTTCCGGCCTTGCGGGCGCTGAACGGCCTTGCAGGTAGTCCGGCGTTGCAACGAGATAACGGACGCTCTTGCCGATGCGCTGGGCGATAATCGACGAATCCTGCAGTTCTCCGAAGCGGATGGCGACATCGACATTCTCGGCAATCAGGTCGAGGAACGTATTGGTGATGAAGAGATCGACCTGAATGCGTGGGTAGCTTCTCAGGAATGCCGATACGAAGTCGTAGAAGGGCTGTTGTCCGAGGACTACCGGCGCTGAAATCCTGAGCAGCCCCTCCGGCGCCCTTTGTGAGTGAGTAAGAATGTGTTCGGCGTCATGGAGACGGTCGAGCGGCTCGCTGCATTGGTTGAAATAGGCGCGCCCCTGCGCCGTCAGGTTCAATTTTCGGGTCGTGCGCTGCAGCAGCGTAACGCCCAATTGCTCCTCCAGGGCCGTGACCCTGCGGCTGACCGTCGAGACCGGCATTCCCAAGGCATGGGCCGCCCGGCTGAAGCTCTCGAACTGCGCCACCTTCACAAAAATCGCGATATCATTCAGATCTGTCATCTTGCAACTTTTGCATAGATGGAAAATTGATTCCATATATTTCCATCTAATCGCATAAAGCCCGAATGGGCATATTCCTTTCACGAGAGCAAGCCAACCGCCTCATCCCCTCTCGATCACGCCAGTCTTTCAGACGGGCGCGCGGCGATGGGGCTGCTTCGTGCAAAGGAGAATGACAATGCAGACGGGAAGAACTGTTATCATAACGGGTGCCTCTCAAGGCATCGGCGCGACAATTGCCAATAGCTTCCTCGATCGCGGCTACAACGTGGTTGCGACCTCGCGGCGCGTGACGCAGACCAGCGAGATCAAGTCGTCCGAAAAGCTGGTTCGTGTCGATGGCGACATCGCTGACCCCGCAACGGCGCAAAGGGTTGTCGACGCCGCGCTCGCCGGTTTCGGCAGGATCGATGCGCTTGTCAACAATGCCGGCATCTTCGTTGCCAAGCCGTTCCTCGACTATACGCTTGAGGATTACCGCCGGCTCGCCTCCACGAATCTGGAGGGCTTCATCCATCTGACGCAGCTTGCCGTGCGCCAGATGCTGAAGCAGAAGTCCGGGGGCAGCATCGTCAGCATCACGACGCCGTTGGTCAACCATCCGATTGCCGGCCTCAATGCCTCCGTCGCCATGGCCACCAAGGGCGGCATCGAGGCGATGTCGAAAAACATTGCCCTTGAATATGCAAAGGATGGCATCCGTGTGAACACCGTCGCCCCCGGTGTGGTCGATACGCCGCTGCACAAGGACAATCCCAGGGACTTCCTGAATACCCTGTCGCCAATGCCCGGCATTTCCGCGCCGCAGGAAATCGCCGACGCCGTCCTGTTCCTGACCGAAGCTCCGCGCATAACCGGGGAGGTGCTCAACGTCGACGGCGGCGCGCATTTCGGAAAATGGTGAGCGCTGCTACAGCGCCTGCCGCTGGCGCAGAACAGCGGCTAAGGGATCTTGGTTACGTGCTTCCGCCGCCTCCGACACCATTTGGAGCTTACGTGGAAGGGGTACGGATCGGAAAGCTCCTGTTCCTGAGCGGCATGCTGCCGGTTATCGACCGCAAGCCGCAATATGTCGGCCGCCTTGGCGCGGAACTATCCGTCGATGATGGATACAAGGCTGCCGAGCTTGCAACTCTCAGCGCATTGTCGGCGATCAAGGAGCATCTCGGCTCGCTCGACAAGGTAACCGCGGTTGCCAAGCTCGGTGTCTATATCGCGACACAAGGTGATTTCCGCGATCACCCGAAGGTCGCCGACGGAGCCTCCGAACTGCTCTTCAAGGTCTTTGGCGCTGAACTGTTGTCGGGCCGCGTGGTGCTTGGAGTCGCCAGCCTCCCGCTCGGTCTGCCGGTTGAAATCGAGCTTGTACTTGAGGTCGCAGATTGAGATGTCTCGCCCCGGTCGAACAAGGTTCGGATCGGGGCGGATCATCGGATGACATGTCTAGTTCAAACGGTGGCGGAACATCCAGGCGGCAACCGGCATCGTTGCCGCAGCAATCGCGACGAGCGCCAGCATATCGGGAAGCAGGGTATCGATCCCCGCGCCTTCGAGATAGACGCCGCGAGTGATGTTGATTGCGTATTTCAGCGGATTGATCATCGTCGCATACTGCAAGATCTCCGGCATGTTGTCGGTCGGCGACATCAAGCCGGAGAGCAGCATGAACGGCATGAGGAAGACGAAGCAGAGGATCATCGCCTGCTGCATGTTGGCGGCGATGGATGACAGGAACAATCCGAAGCCGATGGCTGCGGCCAGGAAGAGGCTGAGCCCGAGGTAGAGCGTCAGGAATGAGCCCGCAAAGGGGATGCGGAACCAGAACAGGGCGACCAGCAGGATGGTCGATGCCTGGGTGATGCCGACGATCATCGAGGGGACGGCCTTGCCGATCATGATCTCGGTCGGCGTGAACGGCGCCACAAGCAGCTGATCGAAGGTTCCTTCCTCGCGTTCGCGGGCGACCGACATGGCGGTCAGCATCATCGTCATCAGCATGGTGATCGTCCCGATGAGCGAAGGGACCATGCTCCACCGCGTTTCCAGCTGCGGATTATACCAGGCGCGGGTCGTGACATCTACGCCATTGCCGGGGTAGCCCTTCTGGGCAAGCCAGCCGGCGGTGAAGTCTGCGATGATGGTGTTGGCATAGCCTTGCGCGATACCGCTCGTGTTGGAATTACGGCCGTCGCCAATAACCTGCACCGTGCCGGAGGCACCCGATTCCAATTGCCTTTCAAAGTCGTGCTCGATGACGATGATCAGCACGGCCTCCTTGTTATTGAGCAGCTTTACGGCCTGGCCGGTTTGCGCCAGTGTCGCCACCCTTTCGAATATGCCCGATCCCTCGAGCTTCGCGACGAGGTTCCTCGATGTGGTCGTCCTGTCCTGGTCGACAAGCGCATAGGGAACGGTGTTGAGGTCGTAGGTCGCGGCGTAGCCGAAGATCAGGCATTGCAGGATGGGTGGGACGACGAGGCTTGCCCGGCTTCTCGGGTCCTTCAGGATGACGAGGAGTTCCTTGCGGATCAGCGTCAGGATGCGCAGAAGCGATGCGATCAGCATGGTCATGCGATCCTCTTGCGGGTCATGCGCACTGCAAGCGCCAGAAGCGCGATCGCCATGCCGGCCAGGACGGCGGCATTGGGCAGGATGACGCTCCAGATATTGCCGGCGAGAAACAGGGTCTGCAGCAGGGTGACGAAATATCGGCCGGGGAAGATGTAGGTGATGACCTGCACCGCCAGGGGCATGCTCCTGGGGTCGAACATGAAGCCGGAGAGCATCATGGCCGGCAGGAAGGTGACGAGAACGGTCACTTGGCTGGCGATGAACTGGCTTTTGGTGATCGAGGATATGGCAAGGCCAAGACCGAGCGCGACCAGAAGATAGAGCATGGAAACGACCGTGAGGATCAAAAGCGATCCCCGAAGCGGCACGCCGAAGAGCAACCGGCTGCCGACGACGCAGAGCGCCAACCCGGCAAGCCCGAGAAGAAAATAGGGAACCGTCTTGCCGAGCAGGATCTCTGTCGAGCGCACCGGCGTCACTAAGAGCGCCTCGAAGGTGCCGCGCTCCCATTCGCGCGCCATTACGAGGGCGGTCAGAAGCGCGCCGATCAACGTCATGACGAGGACGACGAGACCGGGAACGAGGAAATAGCTGCTGTCATTGGCTTCGTTGAACCAGAGACGCGATTCGATTGTGACGCTGCTGCCGGCAGGTGCCGCTCCGCGGGATGCTTCCTTGGCGGCCCAGACGCCGACCGCCGCTTCGGCGTAGCTAAGCGAGATGCGGGCCGTATTGGCATCACTGCCATTGACGACCACCTGTACCTCGCCATTCCCCAGCGCGACCTTGCGCGCGAAATCCGAGGGAATGCGCAGGATCGCCCTGGCCTTGGATGACAGGAGCATCCTTTCTGCCTCGGCCATCGTCTTGACCGGCTTCGGCGAGAAGTAACTGGAGAGCTCAAAGGCCGAGGCCAACCCCCGCGCTTCGGCGGAATTCTCTTCCATGACAATCGCAACGGGAACGTTCTTGACGTCGAGATTGATGCCGTATCCGAACAGGATCAGCAGCGCGACCGGCATGACGATGCCGATCGCGATACTGCTCGGGTCGCGCAGGAGCTGCCAGGTTTCCTTGCGGATGAGCGCGCGGATGCGGCGCAAGCTTGCGCGAAATCCCTGGCCTGGCCTGTCGACGGAACCATTCATGCCGCCGCCTCCATCTTCTTGTGGCGCTCTTTCTCGACGATGGCGATGAAGGCCTCCTCCATTGTCGCTGCCGCCTCTCCATGCGTGCCGGCATGGGCGCGGATCTCGACCGGCGTGCCCTCGGCCAGGTTCCTGCCGGCATCGAGGATGATGATCCGGTCGCAATATTCGGCTTCTTCCATGAAATGCGTCGTGACGATGATAGTCACGCCCTGCTCCGACAGAGCCGTGATCCGCCCCCAGAACTGCCGTCGCGCCAGCGGATCGGCGCCGCTCGTTGCTTCATCGAGGAAGAGGATATCCGGTTCGTGCAGCAGAGCGGCCGCGAGCGCCAGACGCTGCTTGAAGCCGCCGGGCAACTGGCCGCTTGGCAGTCTTGAGAACTGGTCGAGCTCGAACTGGCTCTTCAACGCGGCGATCCTGTCCTTCCGGTGTCTGCCGCGCAGACCGTAGGCGCTTGCGAAGAATTCCAGGTTTTCGTCCACGCTCAGCTGGCCATAAAGCGAAAATTTCTGTGCGACGTAACCCAGCCGCTCTCGCGCCTTGGCACCTGCCGTCAGCAAGTCGGCGCCTGCGACCATCAACGTGCCGCCGCTTGCGGGAAGCAGGCCGCACAGCATCCGGAAAGTCGTGCTTTTTCCGGCCCCGTTCGGGCCGAGCAGGCCGTAGACCTCACCCTTGCGGACGCTGAAGCTGACATGGTCGACGGCGGTGAAATCCCCGAATTTGCGCAGGAGGTCGTGAACCTGGACGACCGTTTCATCGCCATTGTGATGATCCGATGGCTGGCCGGCATGCATCTGGCGCTCGGCATCATCGACGACGGCGGCAAACAGCATCATGAAGGCATCTTCGAACCGCGGCGCGACGCTTTCGATATCGAGCCTCGCCTCGTCCAGTTCCAGCGGCTTGCCGTTCTGATCGGGCTTTCGCACGATCCGCACGCGCCCGGCTTCCGGCACCGCATCGACGATACCGGGCTGTGCGAAGAGGCGGGCCTGCAGGGATCGCGCAGGCATGCCATCGGGAGTGCTGACCATGAAGCAGCAACCGTTTGCCTTCGCCGTGATTTCGGCCGGCGGACCCTGATCGAGGATCTTTCCGGCATGCATGAGCACGGCGTGTTCGCAACGCTCGGCCTCATCGAGATAGGAGGTTGCGACGATCACGGAGAGCCCGTCCTCCTTGACGAGCTTGAAGACGATTTCCCAGAGCTCGCGCCGCGACAGCGGGTCGACGCCGACGGTAGGCTCGTCGAGGAGCAGCAGCTCCGGCGCCCGCACCAGCGTACAGGCAAGGCCGAGCTTCTGTTTCATACCACCAGACAATTTGCCTGCCGGACGTTCCTTGAAGCGGCCAAGCTGCGTCATCTCGAAGAGGCGTGGATAGGTTTCGTCGCGCTGGGGTTGCGTGACGCCATGCAGATCGGCGTAGAGGTCAAGGTTTTCCTGAACGCTCAGATCTTCGTAGAGGCCGAATTTTTGCGGCATATAGCCTATCCGGTCCTGAACATGCTGCGGTTCCTTGGCGATGTCGACGCCGATCACCTGCAAGTTGCCGCCATCCGGCACAATGAGGCCGCATGCCAGCCGCAGCAATGTTGTCTTGCCCGCGCCATCTGGGCCGACGAGCGCCGTTAGTGCTCCCCTGCGGACGTCGAGCGATACATCGGCGAGCGCCTCCACCGTTTCGCCGGTATCCCGCCGAAACGTCTTGCGTAAATTCTTTGCTATGACGGAAAGATCGCCGTCGCTCATGGCATCCCCGTTCTATTGCTGCTGCCTGGTTGCGACGTTCGTTTGGTCGCCCGAAATCGGTCTGACGGTTGCAGGCATGCCAAGTCGAAGCGCGTTGTCGGGGTCATCGACGAAAACGCGGACTTCGTAGACGAGGCTGGTGCGCAATTCCTCCGTCTGCACCGACTTCGGCGTGAACTCTGCGACCGAAGAGATGAAGCCGATCCACCCGGGGATCGTACGCCCAGGCAGCGAATCCACCGTGACATTCGCCTTCATGCCGGGGCGGAGCATCCCAAGCTGGGTTTCCGAGACATAGGCCCGCACCCATTTCGGGCTGATCGTCGCAAGCGAAAAGGCTGCGCGCGTTGGGGACGCCATTTCGCCGGGCTCGATCAGCCTCGATTGCACGATCGCATCGGCGGGCGCCTTCAGTTCGGCATCGGCAAGCTGCTGGTGGAGTAGCGCGACATTGGCTTCCGCCGCATGCAGTTGGGCTTCCGCCTCTTGAATATCCTCGATGCGGGAGCCGACGACGAGCAGATCGAGCGCCTTCTGGTTCGCGACGACCTTGGCGTCAGCGACCGCCGCCGCCGAACGGGCTTCATCCAGCGCCTGCTGGCTCACGGCGGCTTTGGGAGCAAGTGCATTCTGGCGCTCGAATTGCGCGCGGGCATTGACGGCTTCCGCCCTGGCCGATTCCAGATTGGCGCGCGATTGGGCTATCTCCTCTGGGCGGCTGCCGTTCCTGAGGCGGGCGAGATTGGCGCGCTGGCTGGCCGCCTGCGCCTCTGCTTGAGCGACCTGAGGCACGAGCCGGCTGGTGTCCAGCCTGGCGAGGATCTGCCCTTTCTTGACTTGCGCGCCTTCTTCGACAAGGACTTCGGCGACACGTTCGCTGCCGTTGAAGGCGAGAGCGAGCTGCCTGAAGTCGATATTTCCGTAGAGAACGAGCTCGTTGTTGCCGCTATCCCTATGGAAGTACCACCAGGCGCCGCCGGCGAGGGCGATCAAGAGGACCAATATGACGATGACGCGCTGCATGCTGAATCTGAACTCCAAGGGGATGCCGGCTTTGACGAAACGGACTGTGACCCGGATCGATCCGCAGTGATTATAGCACTTGTAAAATTCAAATTTCAAATTAATATTTGAATTAATGGAAGGCAGACGCAATGGCGAGAGGCAATAGACGAACGGTCCGATCTCGGGATCGGCAGGATGGCGCGACGACGCGGACGAGCCTGCTCGAGGCAGGCGGCGCTGTTTTCGCGGAATTCGGCTTCGACCGCGCCACCGCAAAGGAAATTGCCCTGCGCGCGCAAACCAATGCCGCGGCGGTCAACTATCACTTCGGCGGCATCGAAGCTTTGTATGAAGACGTCCTTGCCGAGGCGCATCGTCGCCTGATGAGCTATGAAGTGCTCGCCGGCACCGCCACGGCGGATATCGATCCGAAGGAGAAGCTGCGCCGGTTCATCGGTCTGCTGGTCAAGGTGGTGCGGACCGGGAATGAGAATTCATGGCCGGCCAAGGTCATCGTCCGTGAATTGATTGCGCCGACGCCGCACATCGGCAAGCTCCGACGCGAAGAGATCGAGCCGAAGAAAGCTCTGCTGTTTGGAATCCTTGCCCAGATTATCGGTGTCGAGCCGGACCATCCGCTCGTTGCTCAGGGGGCATTTTCGACGATTGCGCCGTGCTTCATGCTTCTGGTCGCCGACAAACGCGTGTCCGAAATCATTCCGGCGCTCGGCCGGGAAACAACGACGGATGAAGAACTGACGGATCGATTGTTTCGCTTTACGCTCGGCGGTCTCGCGCAGCTTGCGCTGTCGGTACTGCCGCCAAGATCAGCCGATCAGCCCAACTGAACCTTGGCAGACCACACAGTAAAAGCTTGCACTAGCCTTCGAAGCCGAACCGCTCGACATCGAAATCGTCACCATCGTAAGCTCCGGCCTGTGCCTCCGCCATGTCGTCGTGCATCGGGATTGGCGCGCTGACGAGGCTCGGAAGCGTCATGTTGACGGCCATGCCCGGCGGCTGCAGAGCCCAGGCGACGATCGCTCCGGTCGACATGGCGCCGACGCCGCCGGAGACTTCCTGGGCGGTGGAGCTCGGTAGCTGCGCCATTGGCTGCATCCTTGCCATGGTGCTATCGGCCGTATTCCTCGCATTATCAGATACGACGAGCTTTCCGGCGTCGTTGCGTCCGACCACCAGGCTTGCAAGCACAGCAGGAGGGACGGGTCTTTCAGGGGCAGCCGTCGGTATGACGGCAACGCTGGTGGTTGGTCGCCATGCGGGCAGCGGGACGGCATAAGCAGCCAGGTCGGCGAAGGGTTGGGTCTTGCGTTCCTCTGCCACGCGTTTGCCGAGTTGGGCCTCCAGCCCATCTACGGCCCGGCTTCTGGGTGTCGGCAGCATACTGGTCAAAAGGCTGCGATCGGGTTCGACGCTGCGAGACGCGATAGATGATCCGGCATCGTCATCGTCGTCATCAACGGCTGTGATCTTGCTCGCCATCTGGGAAGGGCGCTTTTTGGATTGCGCGATTGCCACCTGATAGCCCGGCAGCGGTCTGCCATCCGCCGGGACATGCAGCGTCTGTCCGTTCGGGAAAAGCCGTGCGAGTTCCTGGCGCGACATTCTCGGCCAGGCGCGCACCCTGCCGACATCGAGATGCACGAAGGGCGAGCCGGAGTTGGGATAAAAGCCGACGCCGCCGATCTGCATCTGCATGGCGATCGCGCGCAGGCTCGCAAGTTTCACGCCGGGGATGTAGAAATCCATCGCCTTGCCGAGCGTATGCTGGCTGTGTTTTGCAACGCCAGAACCGCGCGAGCGATTGCGCAGCATGCTGTTGGTGGAAGGGGAGCGGTAGGCCGAGACGACGTGAATAGATTCCCTGGCGCCGCTGCGGCGATAGACCTCCCAGACGAGATCGAGCAGTTCCGGATCAATCCTGGTTGGTTCGTTCTTTCGCCAGTCGCGCAAAAAGCGGTTGATCTGGGCAAGACCTCTCGGGTCATATCGGCCGCCGCGCTTGAAGACGATGGTCGCTCTTTCCCCCGTATGGGTGAAGAAGAGCTTGAGCGCCCGATCCTCGGCGGCCGCCGAGCCGGCAAAGGCTCCGAGCATCAGCATCGCGATTAGCGCCACCCGGCAAGCGACGAATGAGAAAGTCGTGGCGAAAACTGTCGCCGGAATGGAAAAGATCACGTGGTGCACGGATACGACTTTCGCCCTTGCTAAGAGACACAGAAATCAGAGGCGCCGCGTCCGCGGCATCGCTATACCGTCCAATTATGGTCAACAAATCCCTAACGGACCGTTTATGGCTGGAAATGGCGAAATTTTGTCCGCCGAAGCGCATTCATTACATGATGAAACCGGCACGTCATTTTGCCGGGCTAGCTTCGGCCTTTTGTGGTATCTTCGTAAAAATTCAATCTAAAAATGTATAGATCGATATTTCGGATAATGACAAAAACCAGCCTTGCAAACGTTTTCGCGTGGGTTGCAAACTGGCTGCCAAGACAGCATCATCCCGCGCCATGAGTGGACAGAATCGATTTGCTCCCCCGTCCAGCGGGCAGCAAACAATCAAACGTAGCGACCTGTTGCGGCAGCTTCGGCGGGCCGGGCTGCGCCGTTTGACGACCATTGTCGCGCCGGCCGGCTACGGCAAGACCTCGCTGGCCGTTCAATGGTACGAATTGCTGAAGGAGGACGGCGTCAAGCTCTGCTGGGTGTCGCTCGATGCCGAACATACCAATCAGGAAGCTTTCCTCCTTGCGCTGATCGATGCGTTGCAGACGTGGCTGAAAGAAGATGGCGCCGATGCCGGCAGCCTGTCTGCGACAGCCCTGCTTTCGGTGCTGGCGACACGCCTGCGCAAGATCGAAGGGCCGCTCGTCGTCTTTCTCGACGATTACCATTTCGCCCAGACGGACGCGACCGAGGCGCTGATGGCGAAGATCCTCGCCGATCTCTCGCTCGAACATGTCAGGCTGGTGCTCATCAGTCGCAGCCCGCCGCGCTTTCCGCTTTCGGCACTGCGGCTGCGCGGCGAGTTCAAGCAGTTCGGCGTCGCCGAACTTGGCTTCACCGATGCCGAAGCGGGGGAGCTTTTCGCCGGCAAGGGCGCGCATCTGACCGAGGCGCAGGTCGGTTCTTTCAACCGCCGGACCGAGGGTTGGGCGGTGGCGCTGCAGATGGTGAGCCTGCTGGTCTCGGAATCGGAGGAAAGCGATAGCATTCTGGCCTCCTTCGACGGCGGCGGCGCGGACATGGGTTCCTATCTGTCGGAGCAGGTGTTTGAACATCTGCCCGAAGATATACGCCAGTTTCTCATCGAGACGGCCGCTCTGCCGGCTTTCAATCATTCGCTGCTCGAAGCGGTTCTGGGCGGCAGAGAACATGCCGATCTTAGCGAGAGGCTGGCCGAATACGCGCTTCCGGTCACCTTGCTCGCCGGCCCGGGTAACTGGATGCGGTTTCACCCGGTCTTCAACGAATTCCTGAAGAAGACCGCCAGTCGCAGGGGCGTCGATGCCAATCTCGCACTCAATCGCGCGGCGCACTGGTTCGAGGCACAGGGCGATGTCGATCGCGCGGTTCATCATGCGCTCTTGGCGGGCGATGCCAATCTTGCCGCACGCATCGTCGAAACTGCCGGCGGCTGGCGGCGCATCTACGCCACGACCCGCGGTGGCGCGACGCTCTTCCAGGCCTTGAGCGCGCGGGCGTCGGAAATCGATCTGGTTCGCTTTCCGCTTGTGACCCTCGGGCTTTCGATTTTCAACGCCAAGGCGGCGCAGCTTGCTGCCGCCAATCACTATCTCGTCATTGCCGAGCGGGCTGCTGCGGGTGACGCGATCCTGGCAAAGGATCTGCGTGTCGTACGCATCCTGCTGGCGCTTTATACGGATCATTGGGCCAGCTCTGCCGATCTTTCCGCGCTTGAGGACGATTTGCGGCAGCCTGATGGGATGGAGCTCATTCACCGGGCGCTGGCGCTCAACATGCTTTCCTACAATTTCCTGATCCGGAGCGAGCTCGACCGGGCATTGCACTATGGTCATCAGGCCACGCGCGCCTTTCGTGACGGTGGTGCCGATTTTGGCGCGATGCACCTCTATACCCATGTCGGTCAGGCGTTTTTTCTTTCGGGCGATTGCGCCAGCGCGCTTTCCTCCTACGAAGAGCTGATCAGCGAAGCCCAGGCCAATATCGGCTCTGGCAGCGATTTCGACGCTGTCGGCCAGGTTCTAAAGGCTGAAGTCCTGTCGATGCGCGGCGAGGTCGATGTCGCCGCCGAAATCCTCAAATGGGCGCTGCCGCATCTCGAACTTCATGACACCTGGTTCGATCTTCTGGCCGCGGGCTTCATGGCCGAACAGCGCGTCTTGCGCATGCGCGAGGATTTGCTCGCCGCCCATGCGGCCATGGATCGCATTCGCGCCGTGGCGCGCCGTCGCGGCTTCGATCGGCTGACGCGGTTGATCGATGGCGAGCGCGCCATGCTGCTCATGGGGTCGGGTGATCTCGATCAGGCAATCCGACATGCGGAGGCCAGCGGTTTCGGCATGCAGGCCATCGTCTCGGACCGCGCCAATACGCTCGCTATCCACTTGAGGGGGGCGACGCCGGCGATCTTCTGGACGCGCGCCTACCTGGCCCTTGGCGAGAAGGCCAAGGCACGCGAAGTCTTCGATCAGTTCAGGACGCGACAGGCGCAGCGGCCGCATGTCCCGCGCACGATCGAGCTTACGCTCATCGAAATGGCGATCCTCCTGGCGGAAGGTCGTGCGGATCTTGCCGCCGCGCGCCTTTCCGATCTCGTGTTGACGATGCCGCTTGGCGATTACCGCGCGCTGCTTCATCTCGACTATTCCACGGGTCTCGACGAACTTCGCACACTCGCCAATCATCAAAGCGTCGCCAATCTCACGCGAAAGCGTCTCCAATCTCTGCTGGTGACTGGAGAGCCGGCGCAGGAGCAGGCCGCCGAGGACGGTGCATATGTCTTTACCGGCCGGGAACGCATGGTACTGGAGCTGCTAAGCTCAGGGCTTTCCAACAAGGAAATCGGCCGGAGGCTGGCGCTGTCCGACAATACGATCAAGTTTCATCTGCGCAATATCTTTGGAAAGCTCAACGTCTCGACGCGGACCGCGGCCGTGACGGCAGCGCGCCAAAAGGGCATGCTCAATCGATAACCTACCCGAACGGGTAGGTTTTGGTATGTATGCCCACCCATCGGGAAGGCTATCGACGGCCGAAAAAACACCTAATCTGCACTCGTGCGAATATAATAATGAGGGGGTAGATTCGTGGTCGTCGTCGATCCGGTGACGCAGGAGATTATCGAGGGCAAGCTGGCCGCCACCGTCGACGAGATGGGTGTGGTCATGGCCAGGACTTCGATGAGCCCGGTCATCTATGAGGTCCTTGATTTCGCGTGTGGCCTTCTCACTTGCGAAGGCGAGCTTGTTGCGCAGATGAACGGCATTACCCTGTTCACCGGCACGTTCGGCACTCAGGTCAAATCGCTGATCGCGCTTTATGGCGATGATCTGCAGGACGGCGACATCCTGTTGACGAACGACCCCTATTCCGGCGGCACGCATGCCTGCGATTTTGCCATCGTCAAGCCGATCTTCTTCGATGGGCGCATACTGGCCTATGCGATCAACGTAGCCCATTATCTCGATGTCGGCGGCTCGGTTCCGGGTTCGCTTGCGCCCAATGCAACCTCGGTCTTCCAGGAAGGGTTGAGGCTTCCCGGTGTGAAGGTGGTGCGCAGCGACCGCTTTTCAGGCGAAGTCCTGCGTATCATCCGCGAGAATGTCCGGTTGCCTGAGGTCGCCATCGGCGATCTCACGGCTCAAGTCGCGACCGTCCGCGTTGCCGCGCGCCGCATGGGCGAACTTGCCCGTAAATATGGCACCGATGTCGTCGAGGCCGCATTCGACCACCTCCTGTCGGTCAGCGAGAAGCAGGCGCGCGCCGCCATCGCTGCATTGCCAGATGGTGTCTATGAGGCAGCGGATATCATCGACGGTGATGGCGTCACTACCGATTCTATCCAGGTCAAGGTGGCTGTGACGATCGCCGGAGATCGGCTCACCGCGGATTTCACCGGTTGCCCGCCAGCGGTCGCAGGCCCGATCAATTGTGCGGCGGGCGCGCTGCACTCGGCCGTGCGCACCATATTCAAGGCGCTGGTTGCGCCGCAGGCCCCCTCCAACGAGGGTTGGTTCCGGCCGCTCTCCGTCATAGCGCCGAAGGGTTCGGTTTTCACCGCGGAGAAGCCCTCTCCGACCGGCTGGTATTACGAGGGCTCGGTGCATGCGTCCGAACTCGTCTGGAAGGCCGTTGCCGGGCTGATGCCCGAGCGCTTCTCCGCCGGTTCCTATACGAGCCTATGCGTCGTCTATATCGCCGGTAAGGATGCGGCGGGACAGCCATTCATCCATATCGAGCCGCAGCACGGCGGCTGGGGTGCGAGCAGGGACGGCGATGGCGCCAATGCGCTGATCGCGCTCACCGATGGCGATACCTATAACTACTCCGTCGAAGTGATCGAAGCACGCTTTCCTTTGCTCGTGCGCCGCTATGGGCTCAATGTCGAGGGTGGATCGGGTGCCGGGCGCCGTCGCGGCGGCTTTGGCGTCATTCGCGATTATGAGGTCCTCGGAGACGGTGCTTCGGCCTATTGCAGTTTCGGGCGAACCGACACGCCGCCATGGGGGATCGAAGGCGGCGAGCCGGGCAGCATCAATCTCCTGCAGGTAAAGGACAACGGCGGTGATGTCAGCAATTTCGGCCGCGAGCCGCATATCGGACTGAACCGCGGCGATCTGGTGCGGATCATCACCGGCGGCGGCGGCGGCTGGGGCGACCCGCGAGCTCGCGAGCCGGAACGGGTCCGCCGTGATCTCGAAGACGGTTATATCACCAGCGAAGTGGCGCGCGGTCTGTACGGATATGAAGAGGGGATGGCGCGATGATCAGACTGGCGACGGATGTGGGCGGCACCTTTACCGACCTCGTCGGCTATGACGAGCGAACGGGCGAAATCTTTACCGCCAAGAGCCTCACGACCGTTCACGATCAGTCCGAAGGCGTGCTGACGGCGATCGAACTTGCCGAAAAGAAGGACGGGCTTTCGACGCGAGACGTGATCTTTTTCGCCCATGGCGGAACGACCGTCATCAACGCGATCACCGAACGAAAGGGCGTTCGCACCGCACTTGTCACCACCGCCGGCTTTCGTGACGTGCTGGAGATCGGCCGCGGCAATCGCCCGGATCTCTATAATCTCCAGTTCAAGAGCCCGGAACCATTCGTGCCGCGCAGCCTGCGCTTCGAGGTGCGCGAGCGCATGGACGCCAAAGGCCATGTGCTGACACCGATCGAGCTTGGCGATCTCGAACCGATCATCCGTGAATGCCGCGCTCGCAAGGTGGAGGCGGTGGCCGTCATTTTCCTTCACAGCTACGTCAATCCCGAACATGAGATTGCCTGCGCCAAAGCGATCGCTGAAGCTTTGCCTGACGTGACCGTCTGCGCCAGCCACGAAGTTTCCCGTCAGTGGCGGGAATATGAGCGCTCCAATACGGCCGTGCTCAATGCCTATGTGCAGCCGATCATCAAGCGTTATTTTGCCCGGCTTGAAAGTGCGTTGACCGAACGCGATCTCACCTGCCCCTACTATGCCATGCAGTCGAATGGCGGTATTTCCACCTTCGATCAGGCGCAGTTAAGTCCTCTGACGCTTGTGGAATCCGGACCAGCCGGCGGTGTGGCGGGTGCTGCGCGCATCGGTACCGTGCTTGGTGAATCCGAGGTGCTGTCGCTCGATGTCGGCGGCACGACGGCGAAATGCTCTTTGATCCATGACGACAGTCCGACGCTCGATAGCGAATACAAGCTCGAGCATACCCGCATCGCGCCCGGCTATCCGGTGCAGGTGCCTGTGGTCGATATCGTCGAAATCGGCGCCGGCGGCGGCTCGATTGCCCGCATCGACGAGCGCGGCGCACTTTGCGTCGGACCGGAAAGTGCCGGCTCGACACCGGGGCCTGCCTGCTACGGCCGCGGCGGGACCAAGCCCACCCTTTCCGACGCGTTGCTGACACTCGGCATTTTCGATCCGGCAAGCTTTGCCGGCGGCCAGATGCGGCTCGACAAATCCAGGGCCGCTGCCGCCATCGCCACGGTTGCCGGGCCGATGGGGCTGTCGGTCGAGGATGCGGCTCTCGCGATCGTCGAAATCGCTCATGCCTCGATGATCAATGCGCTGAAGCTGGTGACGGTTCAGCGCGGGCACGATCCGCGTGATGCGGCTTTCGTCATTTCCGGAGGCGCGGGTCCGGCGCTTGCCGCACGCCTCGGGCGTGATCTCGGCGTGAAGATGACTGTAGTCCCCCCGCATCCCGGCATCTTTTCGGCCTGGGGAATGCTGGCGGCGGAGCCGCGCGCCGATTTCCGCAGCACGTGGTTCGCGCCCCTCGACCCGGACGCCATCAGCAATCTGAAGCGCCGCTTTGACGAGTTGAAGCGTGAGGCGGTCAAGTACTTCTCCAAAGGCGACGCAGCCGAGATACGCTATGCCTGCCGTGTCGAAGCCCGGTATCGCGGGCAGGAACATGGTGTCTTCGCTCTTTTCGAAATGGAGGGTGATGCCGAAAGCTTTGCGGAACGCTTCCATGCCGCGCATGAGCGTGCCTATACGTTCAGCCTGCCCGGTTCGCCTGTGGAGATCACGATGATCCATCTGGAGGCGGTGCTCCACGGCCCGATCATCGCTATCCCGAAACTCGCTGGTGCAGACCGCTCGCTGGCGACAGCCTTCAAAGGATATCGCGACGTTTATTTCGGCGGGGCGACCGGATGGGTGTCCTGCCCCGTCTACGAGCGCACGCGGCTGCCGCCTTTCGAAAAGATCGCCGGCCCCCTCATCGTCGAGGAGGCGACGGCGACATCGTTGGTGATCGCCGGTCAGGAGCTTGAAGTGAGTGAGGAAGGCTTGCTGCTCATTCGCGAGCGAGATGGGAGAAGCGTCTGATATGGCGATAGCGATCGGTCTCGACCATATCGTCAGAAGCTACGGGCCGACGCGAGCCGTCGATGACGTCACGCTCGACATCAGGGCAGGGGAGTTCTTTACGCTGCTCGGCTCGTCCGGTTGTGGCAAGAGCACGCTCTTGAAGCTGATCGGTGGTTTCGACAAGCCGACCTCGGGCCGTGTGCTTTTCGATGGAAAGGACATGGCGGCCGTTCCGGCCAATCGCCGGCCGGTGAATACGGTTTTCCAGTCGCTTGGATTGTTCCCGCATATGAATGTCGCTCAGAATGTCGGCTATGGGCTGAAGCTGCGGGGATTGTCGGGCGCGGCGCTGAAGACCAAGGTCGATGGTGCATTGGACCTCGTCGAGCTATCCGGTTTTGCGGATCGCGACGTCAATCTTCTCTCAGGCGGCCAGCGTCAGCGCGTCGCGCTTGCTCGCGCGCTCGTCATGGAACCCGGCATCCTTCTGCTCGACGAGCCGCTGACCGGGCTTGACGAGCGGCTGCGCCAGCAGATGCGTGACGAGTTCGGTCGTCTTCACAAGCGCACCGGCGCAACCTTCATTCTCGTCACCCATAATCAGGACGAGGCACTCAGCCTTTCCGATCGCATGGCCGTCATGCACAAGGGGCGGATCGAACAGATCGACGTGCCCTCGCGCTTCTTCGAGGCTCCGGCCAATGCTTTCGTTGCCCGTTTCGTCGGCATCGATACGCTGTTGAAGCCTGAGACTATTTCGGTTTCCGGCAACAAGGCCATCGCGACGATTGCCGGACAACGCGTCAGCGCGGGCTTTTCCGGCGCCGCGCCGCCGCCCGACGCGCTCGTCGCCATCCGCCCCGATCGGGTCGAACTGATCCAGGCAGGCGAAGAGGCCTCCGAAATAATTGAACTTAAGGTTGTCGAAAGCATCTATCGCGGACTCAG
Organism: Rhizobium sp. WW_1; assembly: GCF_003610155.1. Classification (NCBI taxonomy): domain Bacteria; kingdom Pseudomonadati; phylum Pseudomonadota; class Alphaproteobacteria; order Hyphomicrobiales; family Rhizobiaceae; genus Rhizobium; species Rhizobium sp. WW_1. Next base: position 57,860 of record NZ_RAIN01000002.1, on the reverse strand, counting down.
CCATGACGTTACGCTTGCGTTCGCCGACAGCCAGCGTGTGGTGTTAACGACTAGCGCGGACGCAATTCCGCCCTTGCCGGGCGAAAGCGTGCGCGTGTGTTTGAAGCCGGGTGCTGCGCTCCTGATCGATCGTTCCGGAATACCGGCCTTGGCTGGAGGCGATGAGTAATACCCGAATAGCTGAATTAAGCGAAAAATGAGGGAAGGGAATGACACGATGAACAAAAGCAGTGATCTCGTCTCCTCCGCCTTGAGGAGTAACATGCAGCGCCGTGACATGCTCAAGCTGATGGGTGCGGGTGCGGCCGCGCTCTCTTTCGGCGGGCTTTCCGCCACGCGCGCCATGGCCGACGATGCAAGCGTTGCATTCTGGGCGACGGCCACGCTCGACATAGGCGACAAATGGCAGGAGTTTGCCCGCCAGAGCGGCGTCTCGCCTGAATTCACCGACAACGGCAACGATGTCGGTCCGGTCGTCGCACGTCTCGCCGCCGGCAATGCCAACGATCTCTTCGATGTCGGCGGCTTTCAGGGCGGCGCGGAGCGCGAACTCGCCAAGCAGGGACTGATCGCCCCCTGGGACGTTTCCAAGATCTCCAATTTTGCCGGCATCTGGCAATGGGCCAAGGATATCCCGACCTTGACCTATGAGGGCAAGCAGTACGGTATTCCGACTGTCGTCAACGCCGATTCCATCATCTATCGCCCCGACAAGCTCGGCAAGGTCGACAGCTACGGCGTCATCTTCGACCCCAAGCTCAAGGGTCGGGTCGCCATGGAGGATGCCTGGATCAATAGCGCCATCTTCACGGCCATCTACCTCAAGGAAGCAGAGAACAAGCCGATCAAGGAGCCGGGCAACCTTTCGGAATCCGAGCTCGGTCTCGTCATGGAATTCCTGATCAAGCACAAGAAGGACGGCCAGTTCCGTACCTTCTGGAATGGTTGGGAACAGGGCGTGCAGTTGGTCGCCAACGAGGAAGTCGACGCCATGACCGGCTGGGAGCCGATCGTCTATGAAGGCCGCAAGCGCGGGCTTCAGGTGGAATATGCCGCACCCGTCGAAGGTTATGAGGGCTGGGGCAACAACACGGTTCTGCTCAAGGGCGCAGCGGAGCGCGGCAAGGCCGAGGCCGCCCATAAATTCGTCGATGCGCTGCTTGCCGGCTTCTATGGCTGCGAGCTCGGCAAGGCGCGCGGCTATCTCGTGCCGACGGACAACAACCTTGCCTACGCCAAGGCCCATTCGGACGAATACAAGGCCGACGACGTCGCCAAGCTTGCCGACCATGTGAAGGCGAAGTTCTCGGGCAAGGTCTACTGGCAGAATTGCCGCCCGGACAATTTCCAGCTCTACGAGGAGTGGTGGCAGAAGCTGCGCAACGCCTGATTTAACGCGATGGACCGGGGCTGGCTCATCTGTCGAAGGACAGGCCGGCCCCGAGCCGATGGGATCAACGCCAAGAGAAGGGAGACTGGACCATGAAGACATCGGCGCTTTTGCTAGCTGCTCCGCTTGCGGCGATCCTTGTGCTTGGCCTTGCGCCGCTTGTTCTCGTTGTGGTCTGGAGCTTCTGCGCCTGGGACTCGGCTACTTACTGGATCAAGCCGGAGTTCAGCCTTGCCGCCTACGGCGCTATCCTGGATGCCGGGCGCTGGAGCGTGTTCCTGTCGACGCTCGGCAAGGCATTCCTGACATCGGCGATCTGCCTCGTCATCGCCTATCCCACGGCCTATGCCATGTATTTTCTGGCCCGGCGAAGGCTGTCGGTCCTGCTTGCCGCGCTCCTGACCATCCCGTTCTTCACATCCTATCTCATTCGTTCCTTTTCCTGGCGGTTGCTGCTCGGCCGCACCGGCGTCATCAACACGCTTCTCCAGCAGGCCGGCATCACGGATGCGCCGCTCGATTGGTTGCTGTTCAGCGATTTCGCCGTCATCGTCGGGCTTGTCGCCTCGTACCTGCCGTTTGCGACTTTCCCCATCCTGCTCTCCATGCGCCGCGTCGATCCGGTCGCGCTGGCGGCATCGCGCGATCTCGGCGCCGGCTTCTGGACGATGGCGCGAACCGTGTTGCTGCCGCTGACCTATTCCGGCGTTTTCGCCGGTTTCCTGTTCGTCTTCGTCATGGTCGCCGGCTCCTCGACGGAGGTGCAGATGCTCGGCGGTGCCGGCGCCTCGATCGTCTCCGTGATGATCAACGATGTGATGCGCGTCGCGAATTTCCCGCTCGCCTTTGCCATTTCGACGCTGATGCTCGTCATCGTGTTCGGACTGGTGCTGATCGGAGACGCCATATTTGGCCTCTCTTCGCTGTTCGAGGAGCGAGGCCAATGATCGTCCGGGAAGGAGCGACGCCGCGCATCGTCATCTGGACGCTGACCGTCTTCGGCCTCCTCGTCATCTATGCGCCGCCGCTTTATCTGCTCGGCGTGTCGTTCAATCCGGCGCTGCAGCCGGGCCTGCCGCATTTTTCGGACATTACCCTGAAATGGTATCTTGCGCTCGGCTCGGAAACCGCGCTCGTCGCAGCACTTGGCCAGTCGATCGTCATCGGGCTTGCGACGGCAGTCATCGCGACGCTGCTGTCACTGGGCGCGGCGCTCGCCCATCGCGAGCTTCACCGCGGGCGAAGCCTGTGGTTTCTGACCGTGCTGCTGCCGATGTTCGTACCCGGCGTCATCCAGGGGCTGGCGCTTTCGACCGTCATCAGCCGCGTCGGCGTGAAAGCATCCGCCCTGACCGTCATTGCCGGCCATCTCTTGTGGGCGATGCCCTTTGCCTTCATCGTCATCCTGACGAGCTTTGCCGCGGTCAAGCGGACCTATCTGATGGCGGCCGACGATCTCGGCGCCGGCCGTTTCCGGCAGTTCTGGGACATTACCCTGCCATTGATCCGGCCGGGCCTCGTCAGTGCCTTCATCTTTTCGTTCCTGCTGTCGCTCAACGAGTTTACGCGCGCCTTCTATCTGGCAGGCCGCCAGAACACGCTGCCGGTGGTGCTGTTCGGCAAGATGAACTCCGGCGCCTCGCCGACGATCTACGCGATGTCAGGCGCAATCTTTCTCGTTTCCAGCGTTTGCGTAGTGGCCGTAGCCCTGCGTTCGCTGTTCATGCAACGCCGAGTGGGGTGACCAATATGCAAGTAGGACTGACAAGTCGCAAGTTCCGCCCGCCCTTAGACCTCCATCAACGGGAGTATAGAGGATGAAACAAGAGTCGAAACTGATGGCGCTGATCCGCGCGGGGAAAAGGCAGGAGGCGCTTGATATGGTCGAGCGGCTAAAGGCGGTGACGCAGTCCTTGCCGACATCCATCAAGGTCGATCGGACGGGCGCGGTCAGCTATTATAAAGGAAACCGCCGCTTCATCAGAAACATCCAGGGCGGCTGGGATCTGGTACCGAAGAAGAAATGATTTATCGGCTGTGGATCTCGGCTTCGAGCACGATGTGACGTGCCGGGCTTGGTATCGAAGGGAGCGCCGCCGCCGAGGTGTCTCCACCGACTTGCGTCGAGGAGCGAGGCGGATAAAGGAAAGCGTGGAAACGGGGCCTTGCCGGGTGCCCTTAGCCGGAAGTTAAAGAGATAGACGTTCTTCAGTGCAACGACAATTTCATCAAGTATTCAACATCTTTAAGATGTAATCATATTAGAAAATACCTTATTTAGAAATATAAAATTAACGTCCGAAGCCTAAGGTCTCCTCGACCGTCATCGAACAGATGAAGGTCGACTGAAGGAGACAGGACTATGTATCGTGTTTCTCATTTCTACAGGGAGAATAAGGGGGCCGCAGCGGTCGAATTCGCTCTTATCGCGCCGCTTTTTTTCCTTCTGCTTCTCACACTGGTCGCCTTTGCCATCTATCTCACCGCCGCTCACTCGCTGCAGCAATTGACGGCCGATGCCGCCCGAACGGCAATCGCCGGGCTATCGGCAGACGAGCGAAGCCAGCTTGTTCAAAGCTTCGTCACCAATTCGACGATCAATGACGCTTTCATCGACAAGACCAAGCTGACGGTGACCGTCGCCACCGACCCGACCAACGCCAACCAGTTCACGGTCAGCGCCAGTTATGACGCGTCGGCTCTTCCGATCTGGAATCTCTATACGTTCGCAATGCCGAACCCAACCATTCGTCGCTACTCGACCATTCGCATGGGAGGACTGTGATGAAACGGCTTCTCGGTCGGCTTGCGTCGCTTCGAGACAAGCGAGGCAATGTCGCCGTCACGACTGCCCTTGTCTCGCCCCTGATCCTCTATTGCCTTGGCCTCGGCATCGATTACGGGATGATGACGTTGCAGCAACGGCGCCTGCAGCAGTTGAGCGACATCGGTGCAATCTCGGCTGCTTCCGATATCGCAAATGCCCAGACCGCACTTTTGAACAATCTCGTCAGCAACGGCACCACCCCGGCGATTGCCTCGGGCAGCAGCTATATGACGAGCAACGGCCTCGTCAACGCGGCTACGGCCAACTCCGGTCAATATGAGACCGTAGGCAATCTGGTACTTGGCGCCTACACGGCGGACACATCGATCCCGGTTGCAAATCGCTTCTCTTCCACAGGAACTTCGCCATACGATTCGGTCAAGGTGACGTTGACCCAAAAGGCCGTGATGCCGTTCGCTTCCGCCTTTTCCACGCCGCCGACCCTGAGCGCGACGGGCACGGCATCCAATGAGCGTCTGGCCGCCTTTTCGATCGGATCGCGGCTTCTGAGCCTCAATGGCGGCATTCTGAATCAGCTCCTGAGTACGCTGCTGGGAACGCAGGTTTCCCTAAAAGTTGCGGACTATCAATCGCTCATCAGTGCGAACGTCAATCTTCTGAGTTTCCTCAATCTCCTGGCGACGGATCTCAAGCTGACCGGCATAAGCTATAATCAGCTTCTGGCGACGGATGTCACTTATGACAAGATCCTCGGCGCTCTTGGCAAGTCGACCAATCTTTCGGCGGGGGTCGTGACCCTTATCAACAATCTCGGCAAGACGCTTGGTACGACGAAACTGACCGTCAAGCTGCAGGATATTGTCAATCTTGGTCCTCTGGGACGCAATGTCGTTGGCACCTCTCCCAATCTGACCGCCAATATCAACGTGCTGAACCTGATCTCGGCGACGGCGATGGCCGCCAATCAGCAAAGGCAGATCGCCATCGACCTAGGTGTCGCGCTGCCCGGTCTGGCGACAGCAACGCTGACGCTGGCGATCGGTGAAATGTCGCAACAGACCCCCGCCCTTGCCGTAGGGGCGCCCGGCACGATCGTTCGCACGCCGCAGGTTCGGACCGCACTCGAAGTCGCCATCACAGGCCTGTCCCTGATCGCCGGCCTGAAAATCAGGATACCGCTTTACGTCGAGCTTGCTCCTGCCGAGGCCAAGCTTGCTTCGATCACCTGTGTCGGCGGCGCCATGCCGAACGCCGTCGTCGGGATTGACGCCGTGCCGGGCGTTGCAGAAGTTGCTTTGGGTGATGTTAACACGTCAGCCTTCGTAAATTTCGGCTCCACGCCGAGGGTGACACCGGCCGCGATCATCGATTCCCTCCTTCTGAAAGTGATTGCAAGCGCACAGATCGACATCGCAAACATGAGCCCGACGCGGGTGACTTTTCAGCCTCCGGAGATTTCGGCAGGTACGATCAAGACCGTCTCCACCAATAGTGTCCTGACTTCCACGGTCTCGTCCCTGCTGAAAAACACCACCATTACCATCCAATTGCTCTTCCTGACGATCGGAACGCCGAAGGAGGTGCTCTCCGCCCTCGCCGACACGCTGTCGATTGTCACCGCGCCGCTCGATCAGGTTCTATACGGTCTGCTCGGTCTGCTCGGCATCGGTATCGGGCAAGCCGATATAAGCGTGACTGACGCAAGGTGCACGCAGCCTGTCTTGGTGCAATAATGGCTTGCGCAAGCACGCGGCCGGGCGATCGCATGTTGAAGCGCAAAGCCGGAAATACCACCAGGGTAGAGGATCAGGAATTCGTGCCCGGCAGGCTATAGGCCTGCTGGAAATAGCGCCTGAAGGCAAGCATCGGCTGGCTGAACTCGACATTGGCGCGCCAGGCCAGCCCTACATCCATGGGCGGAACCGGGTCCTGAATGTTCACGGTCTCGATGCGCCGCCCTTCAAGCGACCAAGGGCGGTGTACCATGTCCGAAAGGATTGCTACACCGAGGCCGTTGGCCACCATCGATCGCACAGCCTCGATCGAGCTGGTCCGCAAAAGCACCTTCGGCTGATAAGGGCCTCGGCTCCAGTATCGCAGTGACGAGTGGGCGGCTTCATCGACCGTTAGCATGATATAGGGTTCTTCCGCGATTTCGCGCAGGCCTATGCCGTCGCGCCGCTGGAGATCGTGGCCTGCGGGCAACCAAAGGCGCCTAACGGAACTCAGGAGCGTTTCGGTCGTCAACATCGGGTTGAGGATGTTCGATGTCAGCAGTACCGAGATGTCGTAACGATTGGTCAGAAGGCCTTCTTCGATCGACTCGCGATTGACCTCGTAGAGCTGAATTTTCAGTTTCGGATAGAGGCGGCGGATGCGCTCGATATGCAGCGGCAGGAAATAGCCGATGACGGTATAGGTGGCGGCAACGACGAGCTCTCCCTCGATATCGCTGCTGACCAGATTGAGATGGGTCGCTTCATCGACCTTTGCCAGGATCTCATAGGCATGCGACAGGAATTGCCGGCCCGCCGTGGTCAACTCCATGCCCTGCGGCGTACGGTTGAACAGTGATACGCCGACCGTCAGTTCGAGATCCTTGATCGCCGCGGTGACGGCGGACTGCGAGATCGACAGGTTGACGGCCGCATGCGAAATCTGCCCGTATTCCGCTGTTGCGACGAAATAGCGAAGCTGCCGGAGGCTCAGACCCATGAGGCTTTTCCCATCTATTTTTCTGAAAGCTGCTGTGCTGTTTCAGATTTCGTGGATCTGAAATGAGCTTATTCTCGATATATTCTTGCGCAGTTTCCGTATGCTATTGATATCAATTAATATTTCCTGATGCTATTTCAGGCGCTGATATCAATTTATCAGATAATGTAACTTTAAAAATTGTATTTTTCAAAGATCCTCTTTGCCCTTAGCGTTTCGGTATCGGTCCTGAGCGGGACGCAAGTGCGAGGGAAGGCATTTGAAGGAAGCTGTCGATATCAATTGCGACATGGGGGAGGCTTTCGGCCGTTGGCGGATCGGCGACGCGCATGACGAGGAACTCATCTCGCTCATCAGTTCGGCCAATATCGCAACCGGCTTTCATGCCGGCGATCCCAATCTCATGGACGAGACCGTGCGGATGGCGGCTGCCCATGGCGTCGGCGTTGGAGCTCATCCCGGCTACAACGATCTCCAGGGCTTCGGGCGGCGCAAGATCAACGGCACCAGCCGTGAACTGGTCAACGATCTGGTCTATCAGGTCGGCGCGCTGCGGGAATTCGCCAGACGCTACGGCGTGCCGGTGCAGCATGTGAAGCCGCATGGCGCGCTTTACATGGAGCTTGCGGCAAACCCGGATCTCTCGCAGATCTTCATACAATACATGCGCACCGCGGCGCCGAACATGTTCGTCTTCTGCATGGATGGTTCCGCCACCTGCCTTGCGGCCGAGGAAGCCGGCCAGCCTGTCGTCCGCGAGTTCTATGCCGACCGCGACTATGGCGATACCGGCTGGATCGTCTTCACCAGGGATGTCGGCCGACCCGATCCGAAGGCGATTGCCCGCAAGGTCGTGCGAGCCTGCACCGAGGGCGTCGTGCGCACCGTCAACGGCGCGGATATTCCGATCGCCTTCGATTCCATCTGTTTTCATTCCGATACTTTGGGTGCGCTCGATATCGTGCGCCACATGCGCGAGGCCCTCATTGCCGAGGGTATAAGAATTGCACCCGTTTCACAGATTTTGAACAGCGACGCAGCACGGAGGTCCCATGAGCAAGCTTGAGATCAGATCACCCCTTCCGGGAACTTTCTACAGGGCTTCCTCTCCGGACACGCCGCCCTTCAAGGCTGACGGCGATGCGGTTGCCGCAGGCGATACGATCGGCCTGATCGAAGTCATGAAGACCTTTCAGCAGATACCGGCTGGGCTTGATGGCAAGAACATCACCTTCCTTGTCGACAATGAAGAGCCTGTCATGGCCGGCCAGATCATCGCGGAGGTGGACCCATGACCATCCGCTCCGTTCTGGTTGCCAATCGCGGCGAGATCGCCGTCAGGATCATAAAAGCTGCCAAGGCGCTCGGTATTCGCACCGTGCAGGTCCATAGCGCTGCAGACGCCGATATGCTCGCGGTGAAACTGGCAGACGAGGCGATCGATATCGGTTCGCCAGCGCCGAAGAAATCCTATCTGAACATAGAGGCCATTGTTTCGGCCGCGCGAACAGCCGGCGTGGATGCCGTTCATCCTGGATACGGGTTTCTGTCTGAAAACGGCGATTTTGCCGATGCCGTCGAGGCAGCCGGGATGATCTTCATCGGACCGAGCGGCGAGGCCATACGATTGCTCGGTGACAAGGTGGCGGCGCGAGCAATTGCCGCGCGCGCCGGCGTACCGACGGTGCCGGGAAGTGATGGTCGCGTTGCAGATATTGGTGCTGCCGAGGCGATTGCCGAACGGACTGGCTTTCCCGTGATGATCAAGGCGGCCGCCGGTGGTGGCGGGCGCGGCATTCGCATCGTCCAGTCGCTTACCGAACTCAGGGAGCAGTTTCCGCTTGCTTCGGCGGAGGCCGCCGCTGCTTTCGGCGATGGTGGCCTCTACATGGAAAAGGTCGTCACCCGCGCCCGGCACGTCGAGGTGCAGATCTTTGGTGACGGACGCAACTTCGTGCATTGCTTCGAGCGCGAATGCTCGTTGCAGCGTCGTCGCCAGAAGGTGTGGGAGGAGGCGCAAGCCTTCCTGCTGCCCGAAGATGTCCGGCAGCGCCTTTGCGCCAGTGCCGTGGCCCTTGCGGCGGAGGTCGGCTATCGCGGCGCGGGGACGGTCGAATATCTCTACGACGAGGATAGCAGGCAGTTCTACTTCATCGAGGTGAACACGCGCATCCAGGTCGAGCATCCGGTGACCGAGATGATTACCGGCATCGATCTGGTGCAGGAGATGTTCAAGGTGGCGGGTGGGGCACCCTTGTCGCTGTCGCAGTCCGATATTCGCGTTCGTGGCCATGCCATCGAGTGCCGGATCAATGCCGAGGACCCGGCCAAGGGCTTTCTTCCGGCGCCGGGCACCGTGACAAGACTGTCCGTTCCGGAAGGCGAGGGCATCCGTTTCGATACGATGCTTTATGCGGGCTATACCGTGCCGCCCTTCTACGATTCACTCCTCGGCAAGCTGATCGTCTGGGCTGAGGATCGCAACGCCTGCCTCGAGAGATTGGCTGGCGCCCTTTCCAATCTTATGATCGAGGGATTGCCGACGACGATCCCTCTGCACCTGGCGCTTGCCCGCGACCCGTCGGTACGCAAGGGGACGTTCCACACCCGTTTTCTCGAATCCTGGCTGGAGACCGATTTTACCGCGGTTAACGGCATATCGGCGGAGGTTGCCTGATGCCCGCTCGCTTTACGTTCGGAGGTGACGAGCATCTCTTCGTCGAATGCAGCGACGAGATGTCCCTCGAGGCGTTCTTCAAGAGCCTGTCGATGGCCAAGGGCGTGCGCGAAAGCGCCATCAGGGGCGTCACCGAAATCTGCCCCGCCAATGCGTCCTTCCAGATCAAGTTCGATCCGGACCTGATCAAGCCGGACGATCTCTTGAAAGAAGTCAGGGCGATCGAGGGCGCCGCCGAGAAGGCAGAGCCCGTGATCACGACCCGCATCGTCGAAATCCCGGTTTTCTACAACGATCCCTGGACGCATGAGACGCTGATGCGCTTCCGCGAGCGGCATCAGGAGCCGACGGGCACGGATCTCGACTATGCCGCCAGGATCAATGGTTATGGAGCTGTCGAGGACTTTATCTCGGCCCATGCCGGCTCGCCGTGGTTCGTCTCCATGGTCGGCTTCGTCGCCGGGCTGCCGTTCATGTATCAGATGGTCGAGCGGCAGCGGCAGATAGAAGTGCCGAAATATCTGCGCCCGCGAACCGATACGCCGCGGTTGACTGTGGGACATGGCGGCTGCTTCGGCTGCATCTATTCGGTGCGCGGGGCAGGCGGCTATCAGATGTTCGGCATCACGCCGATGCCGATCTTCGATCCCACGCAATCGACGAGCTATCTGCGTGATTTCATGGTGTTCTTCCGTCCTGGCGACATCGTAAAATTTCGACCGATCGATCGTGATGGCTATGACCAGGCCGTCGAGGATGTCGACAAGGGACGCTTTGCGCCGCCGATCCGCGAGGTTCGCTTCGACCTTCGGCAGTACCAGGCCGATATCGACGGATACAACGCCAAGCTGGAGGGTGCGCTTCATGGCCATTAAGGTTCTTCATCACGGCCTTTCCACCACCATTCAGGATCTCGGACGGCCCGGTTACTTTCATCTCGGCATTCCCGTCGGCGGCGCCATGGATCGTTACGCCATGCGGGCAGCCAATCTTCTTGTCGGCAATGACGAGAGCGCCGCCGGGCTCGAGGCCGTCTTCATGGGGCCTAAGCTCGAATTTCAGGACGATGCGCTGATTGCCGTCACCGGCGCCGACATGCCGGTCAGGATCGATGGCGAGCTGCAACCGGGATGGACCGCCCTCAAGATCAAGGCGGGGCAGATCGTAAGCTTCGACTTTCTGAAGTCCGGCGCGCGGGTCTGCATTGCGGTATCGGGTGGCATCGACGTTCCCGAAGCTTTGGGCAGCCGATCGACTTACGTGATCGGCGCCCTCGGTGGCCTTAACGGTAAGGCCATCGCTATCGGCGATGAGCTTCCCGTCGGCTCCGGCTCGATGGCAGGTGTCGGCCGTTCGGTTGCAGAAGAGCTGCGCCGCAAGCCCGGTACGCCGGCCGAACTCAGGGTCTTGCCGGGGCTCTATTGGGATCGGTTGACTAAGGAGACAAAGAGCAATTTCTTTGCCGATCAGTGGAAGGTGGCGCCGGAAGCAGATCGCATGGGTTACCGTTTCCGTGGCGGCCGCAAGCTCGAATTCGTAGAGCGCAAGCAGCCCTTCGGCGCCGGCTCCGACCCCTCCAATATCGTCGACAGCTGCTACCCCTATGGTTCGATCCAGGTGCCGGGCGGAACGGAACCGATCATCCTGCATCGCGACGCCGTTTCCGGCGGCGGCTATTTCATGTTGGGAACGGTGATCTCCGCCGACATGGATCTGATCGGGCAATTGCAGCCGCATACGCCGACGCAGTTCGTCGAGGTTACGATGGATCAGGCGCTCGCGGCGCGGGCGGACCGGCAGGCGCTGCTTGCGCGGCTTCGCGCAGCCCTGGCTTAGAGGATCAATAGATGGTCGCCTTCCCGATCCCAGCCTTCCCGAACAGACGGAACACGGCCGGGATCGACCGTGCCTCACTCGAGAACGCGGGTCAGATAGGCGGCCGTCACACCGGGACCGGGGATGATGGCGACGATCTTCATTTGCGCGATTGTCCGGTTGACGGAAGCCTCGAGATGGGTCTCCATCATCGCCGCTGCCGCCTTCACGGCGCCTCGCAGCAGCAGTTCAACGATGAGGCGCAGCTCCGTGATGATGGCAAGGTCGCCGGGCAGCCCGAGCCGCCGCAGCAAACGCTCCGTCGCCGTGACAGGCAGCAGGTTGTTGCGGATAGATTCCTTCAGCCGCTCGTTCGGCGTCGCGAGGATGCAGATATCGATGAAGTCCGCATGGATGGTTTCCTGCGCTGCCAGGTGATCGGCGGCTTCGCGCCGCTCGAGATCGCTAAGGCGCAAAAACAGGTCGTTCAACCGTTCCCGGTCGACCCTGCCGGCCCCGGCGACCAGGGCCTGCGGTTCCAGCATGCCACGCAGGCCGTAGTGATCCTTGATCATCTGCGCCGTCAGCGGGCCGGCGATCCAGTGGGACGATTGGTTCTTGCGCACGAGACCGCGTTCGCGCAGACGGGTCAGCACGTCACGCACGACGGTACGGCTGACGTTGAAGTGATCGGCAAGTTCGATCTCGATGATGCGATACTGGCCGAAGACGACACAGCCGGCGACGTCGGCCTCGACGGTATTGTAGATCCGCTCCCAGGAAGAGCGGCTCTGCAAAGCCTCGTCGGCATGGCGCGGAATGGTCAGGCCAAGTGTCTTGATATCGATGCGGTTCGGCTCGATGCCCCGACCGGCGGGGCCGACGAGATAGCCGCGCCCGTCGAAGCGGTGAACCAGCCCTTCGCTTTCCAGTGTCTGCAGCGCCCGCTGCACGGGCGCGCGCGAGATCTGCAGGATATCGGCGATCGGACCTTCGAGCAGCACCACGCCTTGCGGCAGCGTATTGTCTTCGATGTTGCCACGCAGAACATCCTCGGCGATCTCGTAGCGCTTTTGCGCGCTGGGGCGCGCTCGGTCTTCGGTCATCTGATGCAATGGACTCACGTCGTTCTGATGCCTCACTCTTACGCTTTTTGCAGCGCTAACATAGCGCAAAAATAAATGACTATTGAATACAAAATATGTTTTGTTTTGCAATTTTGATGCGCGACCTGGCGATGATTGCCGTTGCGCAAGGTTGCGATACGTGTTGTTTGCCTAGGGGCCCCATCACACGCGAGTGCTGCCGAACAGGCGCTCGCGGCGGGCATTTGCGACCGATACCGCGAAGCGGTTATGTGTTTATCCTCTCGTCGCGACACGCTCTTCGCCTGGTTGTCGATTTAAAGCTTCGACTTTCAGAAAAAGTCTATTGAATACAAAAATCATTTATGTAATGCTTCAATCATCAAGGCGCTCGTCAGAAGCGCCGTAGGTGGAACTCTTTGAAACGCCAAGGAACATCTCTTTGACGCGCATGTGATGATGCGCGAATGCAGACCGACGTCTGGTGTCCGGATCGATGTAATCCCGGCGATGGCGACGCTTTGCCTGAAGGATGGTCCTTGCCTGGAAACTGGTAGGAAATCGGTGTCGACCGTTCTTCAGCTCAGCCAAGTCACCAAGTCCTATGGCGCGTCTGCCGCGCTGGACCGGGTAGATTTCTCTCTGCCCGACAACGCCTATATTTCGCTGCTCGGGCCGAGCGGCTCCGGCAAGACGACGTTGCTGCGCGTCATTGCCGGCTTCGAGGAGCCGGATGCCGGTTCGATCCTCTTTCACGGCCAGCGGCTCGATGGCGTGGAGCCGCATGATCGCGGCATCGGCTTCGTCTTCCAGAATTTCGCTCTGTTCCCGCATCTCTCCGTTGCCGAAAATGTCGCCTTCGGCCTGCGCAATCGCAAGGTCGACCCTGTGACGGATGCGCGTGTCCTGGCGAAGCGGATTCAGGACATGCTGTCGCTGGTCGGTCTCAAGGGATTTGACGATCGCGCGGTCACGCAGATTTCCGGCGGCCAACGTCAGCGCGTTGCCCTGGCGCGTACACTGGTGACGGAGCCGAAGATGGTGCTGCTGGACGAGCCGCTCGGTGCGCTCGATGCCAATCTTCGCGGCCGCATGCGCAACGAGCTCAAGATCATCCGCGAGCGCTGCGGCGTGACTTTCCTTCATGTTACGGGCAGCGAGAGCGAAGCCCTGGCAATGGGGGATCTGGTACTCGTTCTCGATCGCGGCCGCATCGCGCAGGCCGCTGCTTCCGATGTGATCTATAATCGCCCAGCAACTGCGGCTGTCGCCCGTTTCCTCAATTGCTACAACCTCTTTGCCGGCGATGTCGTCGAGGATGCCTTCGTCGGGCCTGCCGGCCGCTTTCCGCTGAGTGGATCGCGCAGGAAGGCGCCGCAGCCGGCTTACGCTATCCGCTACGACCGTGTTTCGATCCGTCTACGCGGTGCGGCACTCTCGGACGATGAGGTCGGTATCGAGGCCGACTTCATCGCCAGCGAATATTCCGGAGCAGCGGTCAATTCCTTCTTTGCGCTCAATGGTGGCCACGTCTTCGAGGTCGAATCTCACCTTAGCCATGCCCGCCCGCCGACCTTCGTCGAAAAGGACCGGTACGCGCTGGTCTGGAAGAAGGAGGACGCCCTTGTTTTCGGCTGATGTGAGCCCTTCGAAACCCTTCCCCGGCCCCTCCAAGGAGAGCGAGAAATGACCATGGTTGCGACAAGCGAGGAAGCCGTGCAGGAAGGCCCGACCATCCGCCGAAAATCGAGCAAGACGCTCTGGCTTCTGGCGCCGGGCATGATCTGGATGGTCGCCTTCCTCGTCCTGCCGATCCTGATGATGGTCTACGTGTCTTTCTGGACGCAGACGACCTTCAAGATCGAGCCGACATTGACCTTGCAGAGCTGGATTACCTTCCTGACGAGCCCGACCTATCTCGGCGCGCTCTGGACGACGATCCGCATCTGGCTGCTCGTGCTGATCTCGACGCTCCTGGTCGGCTATCCCGCTGCGCTCTTCGTTGGGCTTCTCATCAAGAACAAGACGCTGCAGACAGTGCTACTCGTGCTCTGCGTCATCCCTTTCTGGACCTCCTTCCTGATCCGCGTGCTCGCCTGGCGGCCGATGCTCGGCACCGAGGGCGCGATCAACATGATCCTGATGAATCTCGGTGTCATTCGGCAACCGATCGAGGTGCTGCTGTTTTCGGAACTGTCCGTCATCATCGGCATGACGCAGATCTACTGCGTGTTCATGGTGGGGCCGATCGCCTTCATGATGGGCCGCATCGACGCCTCGGTGATCGAGGCGGCGCAGGATCTCGGTGCAAGCTTCTGGCGCATCTTCCGTACGATCATCCTGCCGCTCTCCATGCCGGGCGTTGTGGTCGGCGCGATCTTCGTTTCCGTCATGGTTCTCGGCGAATTCGCAACGTCTGCCGCACTCTCCGGCCGCAAGGTCAATCTGCTCGGCAATATCATCGTCACCCAGGTCGGTTCGCTGAAATGGGCCTTCGCCGCAGTCGCCGGCGTCGTCCTGACGATCATCATGGGCGCCGTTGTCGCAGCCCTTCTCAAGGTCGTCGACCTCAGAAAGGAGCTCTGATCATGAATGCTGGCGGTATCAAGCTCGGCCTTGGCGTCTATACGACCCTTTTCCTGATCTTCCTCTACGGACCCCTAGTGGTTCTGGCGATCCTGTCGTTCCAGACCGGCCCGGAGGGCGGTCCGCAGTTCCCGATCATCGAATGGTCGACCTATTGGTATCGGCATCTCTTCGGCCTGACGCCGCCCTCGCGCATCGCGCCCCTGCCGATCGACCAGGCGCTGATCCGGTCGCTTTCGCTGGCGCTGATGACCATGATCGTCTCGACCGTGCTTGGCGTCATGTCCGCCCAGGCCTTTCGCCGCAAGTTCCGCGGCTCGGGCGTGGCATTTTATCTGATCGTTCTCGGCATGATGGTGCCGGGCGTGCTCGTCGGCCTCGGCATGGCTCTTGTCGCCAATGCCCTCGGCATCGACCGTCACTGGTGGAGCACGGCCTTTGTCCTGCATGTGGTCTATACCTTCCCCTTTGCCTTTCTGGTCATGCTCGCGATCTTCAACCGGTTCGATCCGAGCATGGAGGAAGCATCCTGGTCGCTCGGCGTCACGCCGGTACGCACCTTCCGCAAGGTCACGTTCCCGCTGATCTTCCCCGGCGTGCTCTCGGCCATGCTGTTTGCTTTTACGCTCTCCTATGACGAGTTTTCGCGCACCTTGTTCGCCTCCGGCCGCGAGCTGACGCTGCCGCTCGCCATCTACGGCACCTTCTCTGTCGAGGTCCATCCAAACGTCTTTGCCTTCGGCGTCCTGACCACCTTGTTTTCCTTCGCGCTCCTCGGCACCTACGCGATCCTGATGGGGCTGTCGGTCCGGCGCGCCAAGCGCGTCCGCATCCAGGAGGACGCGTGATGGTGCAGAGAGTTTCCGACCCCATCTCTGCTCCCATCTCTGCCATTGTCACTGGTGCCGGCTCCGGTATCGGCCGCGCCATTGCACTGCGTCTCGGCGCCGATGGCTATGCGGTTCTAGTCAATGACCTCTCGGGCGAGCGCGCCGAGGCTGTCGCCTCGGAGATCCGAAAGGCGGGCGGTGCGGCGACCGCGATCGCCTGCGACGTCGCCAGACCCGAGGATGTGGCGGCAATCCATGCCGCCGCCGAGGCCTTGCATGGTGACGTCGCCCTTCTCGTCAACAATGCAGGCATCGCCCATCAGGCAGCATTCGAGGACCTCGAAGTTGAGGATTTCGACCGGATGTTTGCGGTGCATGTGCGCGGCACCTTCCTGATGACCAAGGCCGTCCTGCCGTCGATGCTGGCACGGGGCGAGGGCGTCATCGTCAACGTCGCCTCGCAGCTCGGGCAGATTGGCGGCATCGAGCTGGTTCACTACTCCGGCGCCAAGGCCGCGATCATCGGCATGACCAAGGCGCTTGCCCGCGAGGTTTCCAGCCGCGGGGTGCGCGTCAATGCCGTGGCGCCGGGGCCGATCAATACGCCTCTGGTGCTAGGCCTTTCCGAAGAGTGGCGCGAACGCAAGAAGCGCGAATTGCCGCTCGGCCGCTTCGGCGAACCAGAGGAGGTGGCCGCGACCGTCGCCTTTCTGGCGTCGCCGGCAGCAAGTCTTTTCGTCGGCCAGACGCTCGGGCCGAATTCCGGCGACGTGATGCTCTGAAGGAGAAAGCAGATGGACAGTCTAGAGAAGCGAGTTGTCATCGTCACGGGCGCAGGCATCGGCATTGGCCAGGCGGCAGCCAAGGCGTTTGCCGCACTCGGCGATCATGTCGTCGTCACCGACATCCTCGAGAAGGAAGGCGAACAGACGGTTCACGACATTCTTGCCGGCGGTGGCTCCGCCGAGTTTCATCTTTACGATGTGCGCTCGACCGAGGCGGCGAACCGGCTGGTCGCCCATGTCGAGGCGCGCTTCGGCAGGATAGATATCATCGTCGCCAATGCCGGCATCGCGCATCGGACACCTCTCGACAAGCTCACCGACGATAAGTGGGACCTGACCATGGATGTGGACCTGAAGGGTATCTTCAGGCTCGTGCGTGCCACCGTGCCGGGCATGCGTGCTCGCAGATCGGGCAGCATCGTCGCTCTCTCGTCGATCATGGGTGTCGCCTATGGATGGGACGAGCATGTCCATTATTCTGCGGCGAAATCCGGTGTCGTCGGCCTGGTGCGCGGGCTCGCCGTCGAGCTGGCAAAGCACGGCATCAGGGTCAACGGCATTGCCCCGGGCTACATCCGCACAGCGCAGCTTCTCTCGGAGGAGAATTCGCTCGGGCCCGCGGGCGCCGAAAAGGCGGCGGAGTTTATTCCGATGGGCCGGCTCGGCGAGCCGGAAGATATCGCCGACGTGATCGCATTCCTCGCTTCGAACGGCGCGAGATACATGACCGGTCAGGTTCTGGTCGTGGATGGTGGCCTCCTCGTGGGGCGGTACTGATCGCCCCGGTCCGGCAACGGCCGGGCAAGGCGATACGGCAATGAAATAAGCCCACCAAGGGCTCAGGGAACAGCAATCAGCACTGGAGAACAAAATGTCCAAAATGGAAATGAACAGACGCTCTCTGTTGAAGCATTCCGCCGGCGTGATGGCGCTCGCGATCGGCGGCGGCACGCCCTTCCTGTCGTCGCGGGCAGCCTACGCACAGGCTGCCAACCTTGCCAAGGAGCAACTGCGCACCATCGGCCTTTCGGTAACAGTTCAGGAGCGTATCCTCGACGACTTCCGCAAGGTGAGCGGCGTCGGGCAGACCTCCGGCACGGCTGCGACCTTTCCGGACGCGCAGACCAAGATCCTTTCCGGCTCCAAGGATTACGATTGCTGGGAAATCATCGCCGAGCGGCTGCCGTCGATCGTCATGACAAACAATGTCGAGCCGATCCCGGCCGCCTCCCTGAAAAACTGGGCCAATATCCGCGACACTTTCACGACGCCTTCCGGCAAATGGCAGCCGAAGCAGCAGATCGTCGGGCAGATCTGGGCCGACGATGCCAAGACAACGCTGAACATGGTGCCTGCGGTCTATAACTACGACTCCATCGGCTACAATCCCGATGTCCTGTCGGCCGAGGAGGCCAATACATGGGCAGCGATCTTCGATCCGAAGTTCAAAGGAAAGTCCGGCCTTAATACCGATCCGCTGATTGCTTTCGGCCAAGCCATCATGGCGATGAACACGCTGGGGCTCTCAAACGTCAAGAATCCGGCCAATCCGACGACGGCCGAAATCGACGAGGCCGCGAAGTTCCTCGTGTCGAAAAAGAAGGACGGGCAGTTCCGGGCGCTTTGGGGCGATTTCGGTGAGCTGGTCAACCTGATGGCATCGGGCGAAATGGTCGTCTGCGATGCATGGCAGCCGGCGGTCATGGCCGTCAAGGCCCAGGGCAAGGCGTGCAAATACGCCGTACCGAAGGAAGGCTATCGCGGCTGGGCGATCGGACCTTCGATGATTGCTGGCACTTCCAACAAGGAAGCCGTGATCGCCTATGCCGACTACTGGCTGTCCGGTGAGCCCGGTATCACCGTGTCCGAGCAGGGCTACTACTCGCCATCGACCAATATCGAGAAGGTTATGGCGCCGGACAAATACGCCTTCTGGTACGAGGGTAAGCCCTGGGTCGGGGCTGCCGAGCGCGGCATCAAGGAAGGCGACCTGCGTGATGGCGGCTCGCTGGCCGAGCGCGCCAAGAACGTCGCCTATTGGCACCAGTGGCCTGACGAATATGATCATCTCGTCCAGAAGTGGGATGAATTCCTCAATGCGTGATCTGGTGGCGTTCGCCATCTGCCCTCAGCTCCGCGAGGAGGCGATATCCGCCTTCTCGCCCACGCCCGGAGATCTCTCGTGATGTATGATTTGGAACTCATCAATGTCGGCAAGGTCTATGACAATGGCACGCCAGCCGTCATCGACTTCAATCTTTCGATCAGGAAGGGGGAGTTCATCGCCTTCCTCGGCCCGTCGGGCTGCGGCAAGACGACGACGCTTCGCATGATCGCCGGCTTCGAGAGCATCTCCTCCGGCGACATGATGATCAAGGGCGAGCGCATGAACGATGTCAGGCCGCAGAAGCGGCCGACATCGATGATCTTCCAGAACTATGCGCTGTTTCCGCATATGACGGTGCGACGGAATGTCGGATACGGCCTGGAGGTCAAGGGCATGGCGAAGGCCGAGCGGGATGCGCGGGTCGACCGCATTCTCGCTACCCTCGGGCTGGAGGATATTGCCGAGCGAAAGCCGGACAAGCTTTCCGGCGGCCAGCGTCAGCGCATCGCGCTTGCCCGCGGCCTCGTGGTCGAGCCGGACGTGCTGCTTCTCGACGAGCCGCTAGGTGCCCTCGATGCCAATCTGCGTAAGGCGATCCAGAACGAACTCAAATTGCTGCAGAAGAGGCTTGGCGTCACCTTCGTCTTCGTGACGCACGCGCAGTCGGAAGCGCTGGCGCTGTCCGACCGCATCGTGGTGATGAACCAGGGCAAGGTGGAGCAGATCAGCCCGCCGCATCAGCTCTATACGCGACCGGACACGCCCTTCGTTGCTCAGTTCATTGGTCGCAATACCATCTTCGAAGGCGAGGTTGCCGGCTCGCAGGCCGACAGCACATTCGTCACGACCTCGTTCGGCACGCTGTCAGGCTGCGCCAATGGTGGCCTGTCCAGCAAGGTCAATATCGTCATCCCTTCGGAGGCGATCGAGGTTCATGCGGCGAGCGTCTCGGGACGCGAGAATCTCGCCCGGACCTTTGGCGGCAATGTGGTCGGTGCGCGCGTCGATCGTTTCGATGTCGTCGGCCATATCTCGCAGATCGGCATCAGCCTGCCCGACGGCCGCGGTCTGGCGCTGGAGGCGCATGTCGACAAATACCAACCCGGTGCCTTTCCGGTAGGCGCCGATGTCATGCTTACCTGGGATCCGGCCGACGCGACCGTCATTCCAGCCCACTGATTAAAGAAAACCCGATCAAAGGAGGTCATCCCATGGCAAAGGAAATCTTGTGCAGTTTTGGTGTCGACGTCGATGCCGTGGCCGGCTGGCTCGGCTCTTATGGCGGCGAGGATTCACCTGACGATATCTCGCGCGGCCTCTTTGCCGGCGAAGTCGGCAGCCTGCGGCTGGTGAAACTCTTCGAGCGCTTCGGCATCAAGACGACCTGGTTCATTCCCGGCCACTCCATCGAGACGTTCCCGGAGCAGATGCAGGCCGTGGCCGACGCCGGCCATGAGATCGGCATCCACGGCTATAGCCACGAAAATCCGATCGCCATGACACGCGAGCAGGAGACTGAGATCCTCGACAAGTGCATCGAACTGGTCACCAAGCTTTCCGGCAAGCGCCCGACCGGCTATGTCGCGCCCTGGTGGGAATTCTCCACCGTCACCAACGAGCTGCTTCTGGAGCGCGGCATCAAGTACGACCATTCGCTGATGCATAATGACTTTACGCCCTATTATGTGCGCGTCGGTGACAGCTGGACGAAGATCGACTATTCGCGCAAGCCATCGGAATGGATGGTGCCGCTGAAGCGCGGCAAGGAAACCGATCTGATCGAAATCCCGGCATCCTGGTATCTCGACGATCTGCCGCCGATGATGTTCATCAAGAAATCCCCGAACAGCCACGGCTTCGTCAATCCGCATCACATCGAGCAGATGTGGCGCGACCAGTTCGACTGGGTCTATCGCGAGATGGATTATGCGGTTTTCCCGATCACCATCCATCCGGACGTTGCTGGTCGGCCGCAGGTGCTGATGATGCTGGAGCGGCTCTATGCGCATATGATCAAGCATCCGGGCGTGAAGTTCGTCACGATGAACGAGATCGCCGATGATTTCGCCGCCCGCTTTCCGCGCAAGAAATAGCAGGCTAGGCTGAAGTACTCAGTGCATCTCAAGGAGGCTATCGCCATGTGTTCACTGTGCGGCGTGCTTGGCGGCAACGAGCACTGGACCGATGCTGCCGCGCGGCCAGGTGTGTTCACGCGCAATCACGCCAGCGTCGACCGGCGGCGCGAGCGCGCCGAACGCGTCCGTGCCGCCAATGAGATGCTCTCGGGCTTCGGCCTTGTCCTTTCCGACTGGCAGGGCGCATCCTTCGTGCTGTCGACGCGAACAGGCAGGAGCGAGATCATCGAGGATCTCGGTCACCTGTGGCCGGCGGCCGAAAGGCTCGTCGGCCGGGCCTGCGATCCCCTCGACATGGCCTTCATCGCAAGAATGGAGGCGCGACATGTCGATTGAGGCGAGCGGTTTCCTGCCGATCAATCTGCTGACGGGCTTCCTCGGCTCCGGCAAGACGACGCTGCTGAAGCGCATCCTGGCGGACTCAGCTTTTGCCGATACGGCGGTGCTCATCAACGAATTCGGCGAGATCGGGCTCGATCACGACCTTGTCGAAAGCGTCGATGGCGAAATGGTGCTGCTGCGGTCGGGCTGTGTCTGCTGCACGGTGCGCGGCGAACTCGCAGCCGCGCTCAAGGAGCTTTATTCACGCCGCGAGCGCGGGCTGGTGCCGCCGTTCCGGCGCGTCATCATCGAAAGCACAGGCCTTGCCGATCCCTTCCCGGTTCTGTCGACCATCAAGGCCGACCCTGTTCTCCGGCATCACTTCTGCGCCGGCAACGTGATTACGACGGTCGACGCGGTAAACGGGCTGCATCAGCTCGACACCTATATCGAATCCAACAGGCAGGCGGCGGTCGCGGATCGCTTGATCGTGACCAAGACCGATCTTGATCCGGACCGTGACGGGCAGGTGCTTCATGCTCGCCTTCGCAGGCTCAATCCCGATGCGCCGATCCTGATCGCGACCGATACTGATCTCGATCTCTCTTCGCTTGTTGCCGCGCAGAACAACATTTCGCCCAGTAGCGGCCTGTCGCAAAGCGGCTTTTACTGCGAGGAGCCGGTGCGGCTCGTCTCGTCGGACGGCGCGCTGCATCAGGCGGCTATTTCCTCGATTTCGCTCAGCATCGACAGACCGGTCGACTGGACGGCCTTCGGGCTCTGGCTGACCATGCTGCTCAATCGGCATGGGGAGCGCGTGCTGCGGGTAAAGGGCATTCTCAATCTCAGCGGCGAGGAGCGCCCCGTTGCCATTCACGGCGTCCAGCATCTTGTTCACACGCCGGTTCATATGGATCGCTGGCCTTCGGAGGATCGCACCTCGCGCCTCGTCTTCATTCTCGATGGGCTCGACGGCGCTCTATTGAAACGCTCTTTCGAAGCCTTCACACTGGCGCAGATGCCGTCCGCCGCATCTACCTTCATCGCCGCGGCGCAATGAGACAACCGGTCTACATATGAACAAACACCAATCCGTTGCAAGAAACCTGAGCGCTCCTGCCCTGCATCTGGCTGGCCGGCCCCGCTTGCGAATTCTTGGCACGGCAATATCGTTGCTGGAAGAGCTGCGTCTGCGCGCGCAGGACGATCTCGGCATTGACGTCACCTTCGATAATAACGACTTTCTGACGACGCAGTACAAGGCGGCCCGCGAGCCGGAAACCTACGATATCTACGACCAATGCTTTCACAATCTCGATATCGTCTGGCACTGGCGCGCGATCCAGCCCGTGGACACCCAGCGCATCGTGCTTTGGGATGAAGTCAACGATCTCACCAAGACCGGCCATATCGGCCCCAATCCCAGAATGGGGCTTGGTGACGTGCCGGCACGCAAGCTCTTCGTCCAGCCCAATCTCGCTCTAGGAGATACGCCCTCGCGCTTTATCTCGATGCTGCCGACCACCCATAATTTCGACAGCTTCGCCTACCGGACTGATCTCGCGCCGAACGGCGTCGGCATGCACTCCTGGGGCGCGCTTTTCGACGAGCGCTGGGCAGGTAGGGTAGCGCTGGTGGACGAACCTGCCATCGGCATCTTCGATGCGGCGCTGGCGGCTCAGGCAGCCGGCCTCATGTCGTTCGACGATATCGGCAACATGTCGGTTCAGGAGATCGACCAGCTGATCGATCTGCTGGAGGAGCGCAAGAAGGCCGGCTTCTTCCGCGATTTCTGGAAAACCGCCGAGGATGCGGCACGGCTGATGATCGCCGGCGAGACCAGCGTCCAGAGCATGTGGTCGCCCGGCATCGGTATCCTGAATTCCAGGGGGTCTCCCGTCGAGCAGGCCGTGCCTGCGGAAGGCTATCGCGCCTGGCATGGCGGCCTGTGTCTTTCGAAGCATCTGAGCGGCCGCCTGCTCGATGTCGCCTATGACTATCTCAATTGGTGGATCTCGGGTTGGCCGGGCGCCGTCGTCGCGCGGCAGGGCTATTATATCTCGACGCCGCAGCGCTCGCGGCAGTTCATGACGCAGGCCGAATGGGATTACTGGTACGAAGGTGCTGCCGCGATCGAAGATCTGCCCGGCCCGGATGGGCAGATGCGGATCAGAAAGGGTTCGGTTCGCAGCGGCGGTTCCTACTGGCAACGCGCCAATTGCATTGCCGTTTGGAATACGACAATGGATGAGCACAATTATCTGGTGCGCCGCTGGATGCAGCTCGTCGGCGGCAGAGGAGAGCAGGGCCTATGACACAGACACATCTCGGCAAATCGATCGCGCAGCTGTCGGTCCTGATCCAGTCCGGCAGTCTCGATCCGGTAGCGCTGACCGAGGAGACGCTGGATGCGATCCGGACCTACAAGGATCAGGCGATTTTCACGCGGCTGCTTGAGACACGCGCGAAGGAAGAGGCGGCGGCTTCGTCCAAGCGGCTGCGCGAAGGGCGTTCGCGCGGGCTGCTGGATGGCATTCCTATTGCCTGGAAGGATCTCTTTGCCATTGCCGGCCTGCCGACGACGGCCGGATCGATCGTGCTCGCCGATGCGGAGCCTGCGCAGGATGATGCCGATGTAGTGAAGGCTTTGAAAGCAGCCGGCATGGTTGCCGTCGGTCGCGTCAATATGAGCGAGTTTGCCTTTTCCGGCCTCGGCCTTAATCCGCATTATGGCACGCCGCTCAATCCTCTAGCCTCGGATGTCGCGCGCATTCCGGGTGGTTCGTCTTCCGGTTCCGCGGCCGTCGTCGCGGCAGGTCTCGTGCCGGTATCGATCGGCACCGATACCGGCGGTTCCGTGCGCATACCGTCCGCCTTCAACGGTCTTGTCGGCTATAAGGCCAGCCATGGCCGCTACAGCATGAACGGGGTCTTTCCGCTGTCGGCCAGCTTGGACTCGCTCGGTCCCTTGTGCCGCAGCGTCCAGGATGCCATCTGGGTCGATGCGGCGATGCGCGGTCGTTTTGTCCCTGAGGTGGAGCGCGCCGAGGCCACACAGCTTTCCGTCGTGGTGCCGACCAATGTCGTCATGGATAATGCGCAGGATGGCGTTCTCGCAGCATTCGAGGCGACGCTTGCCCGATTGAGCGCTGCGGGCCTCAAGATAAGACGCGCGGCGTTTCCGGTCTTCGAGACGCTTTTTCAGCTGATGGCAGAATACGGGCCGCTCGTTACGGCAGAAGCCTTTGTGCTGCATCATCGCCGCCTGGCGGGACCCGAGGCAGAAGCCATGGATCGGCGCGTCGTGGCGCGCACGCGCATGGGCGAGAAGACGACTTTGGTCGGCTATCTGGAAACGCTCAAGGTGCGCGAGCAGCTGATCAAGGAGGTTTCCGGAATGCTTGGGCCGAATGAATTCATCGCCTATCCGACGGTCGCCCATGTTGCACCTGCGCTCGCGCCGCTTGAGGCCGATGACGAGGTGTTTACGAAGGTCAACGGCAGAACGTTGCGCAATACGTCGATCGGCAATTTCCTCGATTGGTGCGGCGTGTCCCTGCCTTGTGGTACGGGTGAAGCTGGCATGCCGGTCGGCTTCCTGCTGTCGGCGCCCAGGAACCATGACGAACGGCTGCTGGGTGCTGCCCTGGCACTTGAAGAGATCGTTGCCGGTTAGAGCATCGGGTTGATCCCCGCCGGCCTATAGGCGGGGATCGAACGTTTGTCCGTTTAATGCGTGCGACTGCTACCGGCTGCCGGTTCGGCATCGACGATCCAGCGGCGATGCGAGCCGAGCGCGATCAGCAGCACCACCGAGAAGAAGCAGCAGCCGGCAAGAATATAAAAGCCGATATCGCCGTTGCCTGTCGCGGCATCGACATAGGCCTTGATCTGCGGCGAGGCGAAGCTGCCGAGATTGCCGAGCGAAACGATGAAGGCAATGCCGCTTGCCGCGCCGACGCCGCCGAGATAGCGGGTCGGCAGGCTCCAGAAGACTGGCTGCGAGGATGCAAGTCCCGGAACCGCGATGCAGGCGGCGATCACCATCACCCAGGGGTTCATGGTCAGGCCGATCGTTCCAAGCGCGATGGTGCCGGCCGTCAGCATGGCGATGCAGACGATCCGGTGGTTGTCGTGCTTGTCGGCATAGACGGTGAAGAAGCGGGTGGCGAAAAGCGCGCATAGCCAGGGCAGGCCGAGCAGGACGCCGACCCAGGTGTTGACGCCGCCGCCGAGCGCTTGTGCCAACCGGGCCGGCAGGTAGAAGGTGATCGGGCCGACACCGACCTGGATGAACAGATAAATGCCGATGAAGGCAAGGACGCGCCAATCCTTCAGTACGCTGAAGACGGAATGCTTCACCTCGGAAAGCTTGCTGCGCTCTTCCGCTTCGATGACGGCGTTCAGCGCATTTTTCTCTTCGGTCGTCAGCCACTTCGCCTCGTTGGGACGGCTGGTCAGGAAGAAGAGAGCGAGGACGCCAACGACAGTCGCCGCCAGGCCTTCGACTGCGAACATCCATTGCCAGTTGGTGAGGCCGAGGACGTCGTGATGGGTGAGCAGCCAGCCGGAAAGCGGCGCGCCGATCACCAGCGACAGGGGAATGCCGAGATAGAACAGGCCTGTTGCGCGTGCTCGCTGCTTGGCGGGGAACCAGTAGGTCAGATAGAGCAGCACGCCGGGATAGAAACCTGCCTCGCAGACGCCGAGCAGGAAGCGGACGATGTAATAGCTCATCGGCGTATGGGCAAAAACCATGCAGGCCGAGACGATGCCCCATGTGATCATGATGCGGCTAAGCCACAGGCGGGCGCCGACGCGCTGCATGATCAGGTTGCTGGGCACTTCGAAGGTGGCATAGCCGAGATAGAGAATACCGGCGCCGAAGGCATAGGCCGCATCCGAAATGCCGGTATCGGCCTGATAGGCCACCTTGGCAAAGCCGACATTGGATCGATCGAGAAAGTTCAGGATCAGCATCAGGCCCAGAAAGGGCAGGAGGCGAATGGTCGCCTTGCGCACGGCGCTTTGCAGCGCCGGATTGTCGTCAGTCATATCTACTCCTCCCAAAGGCAGAGGCCTTGCCGCGAGACCATCGCGTGCAACGCATGCCCTTATGCTCAAATCAGACCCCGACCGAGCCATTACCGAGACGATCACCAAAAGGCGATCAACTTTGCATATACGCAGAATATATTTATGTATGAAAAGGTCAATAGTTGCAAGACGTCGAGAACCGGGCGGGCAGCCATGCCGGCTGCCCCTGCTCGGAACCAGTCTCCAGGCCCTCGTCGGCTCCGGTGGATTGATGGAAATGAGGGCTGCTGGCCACGGTGCATCGATCCCACCGCGGGTTAAAGCGCGGAGAGGGCGCCGAACGCCATCGAGGGTCGATCAGGTTCGGAAGGCTCTACAAAACTGCTCCTAGGACACGGGCGTGTGCGTCCGTCAAAGGCGTTCCAGTGCACCCAGCAATTTGTCGAGCAGCGACATCAACTGCTGCCGTTCGGCCTCGTCAAAGTCCGTGAACAGATCCTGGTTCAGCCGCCAGGCAAACATCATGACATCGCGGTGCAAGGCTTCACCCTTTTCGGTCAGCATCAGTTCGATGACGCGCTGATCCTCCGCGTTCGGTTTTTTGGCGAGCAGGTCGCGCTTGACGAGGCCGCTGACGTAACGGCTGAGCTGCCCTTCATCCTGCTGCGTCGTTCGCGCGAGCGTGCGCAGCGAGGGGCGGCCAAGATAACGGATCGTCGCCAGCGCCCGCCACTCCCCCAGAGTGATCCCGTACTCCTCGATCAGCACCGTCTGCGCGTGGCGATCGTTCAGCCGCACGAAATAGGCAAGCCGGTAGGAGAAGAGGTCTCGGATGTCGTGCGGCTGCGCCCAAGGTGACGGAGTCGGTCCGAAATTTTCTACAGAAGTTGGTTCGATTTTTTTGTTTGACATTGTCAAGCAACTACCACACACTTTGCTCAATAACTAGGCCGTAAGGCGAATGCGTCTCGCAAGCAAGAATCAAGGGGAACTTATATGCATATACTTAACATGTTCAGTAAAACGCGAAAATCACTCGCGATCGCAACACTTGCCGTTGCGCTCACGAGCGGCATGGCACAAGCCGAGAACATCAAGCTTCGTTTCGCCTATCTGCTGGCGGATTCCATGCTGCCGATCATCGCTGCGCAGAAGGCAGGGGCCTATGAAAAGGCCGGCATCGATCTTCAGCTCACCGAAGTCCAGAGCGGCCCGGCCGTCGTCGCCGCGATTGCCTCGGGCGAAGCGGATATCGGCTATGCCGCACCCATTCCGCCGATCAATGCCCGCCTCAACGGTGTCAACGTCAAGATGATCCTGGCTCTCGCCCACGAGGTCGATCCAGACACCAAATTCATCTGGCTGATCGCCTCCAAGGCCTCCGGCGTCACCAAGCTCGACGATATCAAAGGCAAGAAGATTTCGTTCAATGCCAATGGCGGTCTCTGCGAACTCGCCTGGCGTGACCATTTGATGAAAGCCGGTCTATCCTTCGATGATATCTCGCCCGTCGTGCTGCCGTTCCCGCAACAGGAAGCAGCGCTCGAGCAAGGTAGCATCGATGCCGCCTGCACGGTCAATCCCTTCTATTCCTCGATCACGGTCAACAAGGCGATCGGCTCGTCGGTGATCGCCAAGGGCATGCTGGCAGACGAGAAGGAACCCGTCATCAACGATGTGATCTTCGCGACGGACGACTATCTTGCCGCCAATCGTGAGGCACTGAAAAAATTCGCTGAGGTCACCGACCAGGCCTACAAGGACCTGCTGGCAGATCGTGCGAAGGAGGAAGCCGCGGCCGTCGAATTCCTCGGCCTTACGCCCGAAGCCGCCAAAACTTTCATCCTGCCGACCATTGAGCGCGACATGAGGATCGAGACGGCGGACGTCCAGAAGATTCTCGATTCCATGCACAAGACGGGAATGTTGCCCGACGCTGCGAAGGCCGACGACATGGTCGACAATCTCGCAAAGTGAACGGGCAAGCTGGGGCTGGCGGCCATCGCCGGCCCTTTTCATTCGGGAGGAATGGAAATGGATGTGATGCTGGATGCCAGGGAGTTGGCAAAGGCCTATGGATCGGGCGAGGGTGCCCTTAAAATTCTCGATGGAATAAGCTTCTCCGTAAAGAAGGGAGAGTTCGTCTCGATCGTCGGTCCGTCCGGCTGCGGCAAGACGACCCTGCTGATGACGCTCGCGGGATTGCAGAAGCCGGACAGCGGTTCGATCAGCTTCAAGGGGAAGGCATTGAGCGGCCCGTCGACCGGCATCGCGGTGGTTTTCCAGGATTACTCGCGCTCGCTGTTTCCATGGAAATCCAATCTCGAAAACGTGGTTTTCGGCATGGTTCGCAATGCAACCCTCACAAGGGCCGAGAAGCTGGCGCGCGGGCGCGAGCTTCTGGCAGCCGTCGGGCTGGATGGCTTTGCGGACCGGTTTCCCTGGCAACTGTCCGGTGGCATGCAGCAGCGCGTCGCCATCGCAAGAGGGCTCGCCTCGCAAAGCGAATTGCTGCTGCTTGATGAACCTTTGGCGGCAGTCGATGCGCAGACGCGCGCCGACATGCAGGACCTGTTGCTCGATCTGGCCGAACGCTTCCGACAGACCTGTATTCTCGTGACCCATGATGTCGAGGAGGCCGTCTACATGGCCGATCGCGTCGTCGTGCTCACTCGCCGCCCGACCCGCGTGGATCATGACATCGTTGTCGGCCTCGGCAAGAAGCGCGACCAGATCACCACGCGCGAAGATCCTCGTTTCCTCGAGATCCGCCATGACGTGATGGCAGCGATCCGTCGTTTCCGTGCGCAGACGCCGGTTTCGGAGATGGCCTGACCATGGGTTTCGAACGTTGGCTGCTTCGGTTTCGGGCACTTGTCTCCTTCCTGCTGATCGTGGCGATCTGGCAGCTGGTCGCAACGCTGGAGCTCGTGCCGAGCAAATATTTCCCATCGATCACAGCGATTGCCGCTGCCTTCTGGTCGATGCTGATGTCAGGCGAGTTGCTGGCCGGGGACGGGCTGACCTTGATGCGTGCCATCATCGGCATTGTCGGATCTTCGCTGATCGGCGTCGGGCTGGCATTGCTGGCCGAAATCTCGCCGACCTTCCGCGCCGGGTTCCGGCCGATCGCGGCACTCGTCCAGCCGATCCCGCCGGCAGCATTGGTGCCGATGGCGGTCTTCATGCTCGGCCTTGGCTTCAAGCTCTACGCCTTCGTCATCATTCTCGTGACGATCTGGCCGCCCTATCTGAACGGCGCTGCCGCCCTGTCGGCCGTCAGCGACGTGCAGGTGAAGACCGGTAAGATGCTCGGCCTTTCCGAACGCGAAATCCTGTTCCAGATCAAGCTGCCCGCCGCCTGGCCGGAGATCTTTTCCGGCATCCGCTATGCCGCGACCATCAGTCTGATCGCCGTCGTGGTGGCGGAAATGCTCGCCGGTCACGATGGTCTGGGCTTCATGCTGATCCGAAAGGCCTTCGCGACCCGTATCCCGGACGTCTACGCGCTGATGTTCGTCTGCGCCTTCAATGGCGTTGTCATGAACTGGCTGGTCAATCTCGCACGCTGGCGCGTCACCGGCTGGCACATGCGCATGACGGAGCGATTTGCATGAAGATGATCGACAAACACGTCGCCTGGAATGCGCTTCTGTTGCCGATCCTGATCCTGCTCGTCTGGCAGGGACTGGCGTTGCGGGCGCATACGCCGCTCTTTCCGGGGCCCTGGCAGATCATGCTGTCGATCGGCCGCCTCTATCCGCAGATCGTCGGGCAGCTTGGCCACACGCTCATGCGCGCCTGCATCGGATTCCTCGTCGCGGCAACGCTGATGGTGCCGCTCGGCATTCTTCTCGGGCGGTTAAAGCTGCTCGGCCAGATCCTCGAACCGGCAATCGACATGCTGGCGACGCTGCCACCGCCTGCCGTGGTGCCGATCGTGATGCTATTTGCCGGGACCGGCGACGCGGCCAAGATCGTCATCATCTGCTATGCGGCTTCCGTGCCGTTGCTAATGAATACCTACGAGGCGTCGAAGACGGTGCATCCCTCCGCCAATCTTGTCGCAAGAGCGCTACATCTGACGCGCCTCGAGGCGATGTGGCACATCGACCTGCCGGCGGCCTTGCCGATGATCGCCACGGGCATCCGGCTCGCCGTATCCTCGGCGCTGCTGGTCAGCGTTACCTCGGAAATGCTGCTTGCGACCAATGGCATCGGCGTCTTCATCCAGCGTCAGCAGGAAAACTTCCAGATCGCCGGCGGCCTTGCTGGCATCGCCTTCATCTCACTCGCAGGCCTCATCATCAACAGCCTCGTCTTCCAGTTCGAGAAGCGCTGGCTGTTCTGGCACTACCGCAATCTCGACACGAACAGCAAGGGTTGATCCGTGACCACGAAAAAGAACGTCCTCTTCATCATGTGCGACCAGCTGCGCTACGACTATCTGTCCTGTGCCGGACATCCGGCGCTGAAGACGCCGAATATCGATAGTCTTGCCGCTCGTGGGGTGCGCTTCACCAATTGCTATGTGCAATCTACCGTCTGCGGCCCTTCGCGCATGAGCGCCTATACTGGTCGTTACGTTCGCTCGCATGGCTCGACACAGAACGGGATTCCACTGCGTGTCGGCGAGCCGACATTGGGCGATCATCTGCGCGAGATCGACGTGCGTTGTGCGCTCATCGGCAAGACGCACATGGTCGCTGACCAGGAGGGCATGGAGAGGCTCGGCATAGACCCGAATTCGATCATCGGCGTGCATGTCGCTCAATGCGGCTTCGAGCCTTACGAACGCGATGACGGGCTGCATCCCTCGAGCAATTATGATGCCGATCCGGTCTACGACACCTACCTCCGGGATCATGGTTTCGATGCCGAAAACCCTTGGGAACACTGGGCTAACTCCGGCGAGGGGGAGGACGGCGAGAACTTCAACGGCTGGCTGCTTGCCCATGCCGACAAGGCCGCTCGTATTCCAGAGGAGCATTCCGAAACGCCCTACATGACCCGCCGCGCCATGCGCTTTATCGATGAGGCGGAGAGCAAGGGGCAGAGCTGGTGCGCGCATCTCTCCTATATCAAACCGCACTGGCCCTATATCGTGCCGGCGCCCTATCACGACATGTACTCGGCAAAGGACGTGAAGCCGCCTGTCCGCGCCGCGTCAGAGCGGGTGGATCCTCATCCGGTCCTGGCCGCCTTTCAGCGCGAGCGCTACTCGGTCAATTTCTCGCGCGACGAGGTCCGCGAGACGGTGATCCCGGCCTATATGGGCCTCATCAAGCAGATCGACGATCAGATGGGGGTGCTCTTCAAGTTTCTGGAAGAGCGCGGTCTATTCGAAAACACGATGATCGTCTTCACCTCGGATCATGGCGATTATCTCGGCGATCACTGGCTCGGCGAGAAATACATGTTCCACGATATTTCCGTGAAGGTGCCGTTGATCATCTACGATCCCTCGCCGGCCGCCGACGCGACGCGTGGCGTGGTGATGGATCAGCTGGTCGAGATGATCGACATGGCTCCGACCTTTCTCGATTATCTCGGCGGCGGCGGCAAGCCGCACGTGCTGGAAGGTCGCTCGATCCTGCCATTGCTGCGAGATGAGAAATCCACCTCCTGGCGCCGCTTCGCCGTCAGCGAATATGATTATTCCGGCGAGCGCGCGCGGCTGGCGCTTGACCTGCTCGTTGGCGATTGCCGGCTGTTCATGATCACCGATGGCCAGCACAAGCTCGTCACCGGCCCGGGCGTGGCGCCGATCCTTTTCGATCTGATCGCCGACCCCGACGAGCTTGTCGATCTCGGCCGCGATCCTGGTAAAGCGGATGCCATTCATGGGCTGCAAGCCGCGCTTGAGCGCTGGCTGCAGACGCCCGCAAACCGCATCACGGTGTCGGATGCTTGGGTGACGTCAGCCGACGAAAAATTTCCGCATTTCGATCCGCTGATCGAGCCGGGCGTCCTCATCGGCTATTGGGACGAGGCGGAACTTGCCGAGCAGCATGCCGCACGTGATCGCTGGCTGGCATCGCGCTAGTGGCCACGTGGTGGTTGCACTCAGGTAATTGCACGGGCGCCTGAGCGCAACGGCATGCAATCATGTCAGATAGGGACCGACGCGATCCGCTACGGATACAACATCCGCAACCCGCATCCCGGCCACGTTGATCCTGCCGGAATCCGGCATGTAGATACCGTGTTCGGACCGAAGACTTTGGACATTTTCCGGGGAGATCGGCAGAAGGGAGAACATGCCTTCCTGGGAGCCGATATGGGCGAGTTCGGGACGGAATTGAGCAAAGGCTTCGGCGGCAGCGTGGCGGATTTCGGCGATGCGCACGCGCATCTCGCGGAGTTCATCAACCCATGCCTGGCGGCGTGATGGGTCTTGCAGGATCGCGGCAACAATGGCCGCACCATGCGCCGGCGGCATGGAGTAGCTTGTACGGGCATGGCTTGCCAGATTGCCGACGCCCTTGTTCAGCGGCGCCTGTCGATCGCCGAAGAGATAGGCCGCGCCCGTACGCTCTCGGTAAAGCGAAAATGATTTAGAGCAGGAGACGGCAACCATGGCCTCGCCGACTGCCTCGATGACACTCATCATGCCCGCTGCGTCTTCGACGGGGCTGCGGCCCAGACCTTGATAGGCATTGTCGAAGAGCGGGAACAATCCCTTGGCAGCGATAACGGCGGCGATGTCTCGCCAGTTCTGCGATGAAAGTCCAGCGCCGGTCGGGTTATGGCAGCTCGTTTGCAACAGCACGGCATCGCCGGGCGCGGCATTCTGCAAGGTCGTCAGCATCTCGTCGACGAGAACGGTCTGCTTGGCGATATCGAAGAAACGATAGGTTTTGACCTCAAGGCCGACGGCGGCAAAGATCGCGCGATGATTGACCCATGTCGGCGTTCCGATCCAGATCTTGCGTTGCTTGTCGAGGGCAAGCAGTTCTGCGGCGAGACGCAGGGCGCCGGTGCCGCCCGGCGTCTGAATTCCCGCAAGCAGCCTGCCGCCATGGCGCTCTTCGAACACTTCCGTTGCCAGAGCCCTGAGGAAGGCGGGATCGCCCTCAGGCCCGATGTAGGATTTGGACTCCTGGGTTTCCCAGAGATGGTGCTCTGCGGCCTTGACTGCTCTCATGACCGGGGTACGGCCCGTTTCGTCACGATAGACGCCAACTCCGAGATCGACTTTTCCCGACCTCGGATCGGCCGCGAACTTGGCGATCAGCTCAAGCAGAGGGTCCGGCTTCTGTTCCGCCAGGCTGTCAAAAACCGCTGTCTTGTTCATTTGTTCCTCCCTTGCGCTCCGCTCACGCGAGCCGCCATGCATGTCTTCCAATGGTCAAACGGGAGCTGAGCCTCTCGCCGATCCCGAACATGCCTTCCTGACCGCCCTGTTGCGCGTGAAGGCGCATGACAAGGACCGGCACAGTCGCGATGCCGACAGCTGCGCATTCATTCGGGCCAGCTCTGCAGCACGCGCACGAACTCGTTCAGCCAGGTATTCGTCTGATGGCCGTCTAGCGAGCGATGGTCGATCGTCAGGGAAACGTAAGCCATCGGGCGGATCTGGATCGTATCGGTTCCATCGACCTCCCGCACCACGACACGCTTCTCCAGCTTGCCGATGCCGAGAATGGCCGATTGCGGCTGGTTGATGATGATGGGAGATGCGAGCAATGAACCGGATACGCCGTGATTGGAGATCGTGAATGTTCCGCCCTTGAGTTCATCGGCCTTGATTGCATTGGATCGCGCCCTGGTCGTCAGGTCCTGAAGGCGGGCAGCAATGGTCTCCAGCGAAAGTGTCTGCGCCTGCGGCATTACCGGGGCGACGAGGCCCTTGTCGCCCAAGGCGATGCCGATACCGATGTTGATGTCTTCGAATATCTCGAGGCCGTCGTCGTGCCACTGGCTGTTGACCTCGGGCACCAGCTTCATTGCCGCAACGGACGCGGCCACGAAGTAGGCGGTGTAGGACAGGTTCACGCCTTCGGCCTTGAGGCGATCCTTATGGCGTTCACGATGGCGCATGATCGCCGTGAAATCCGCCTCGAAGACCGCGGTGACTTGTGGCGCTGTCGTCAGGGATAGGGCCATGTGCCTTGCGATGGAAAGCCGCATGGCGGAATGCGGCACGGTGCGGGATTTGCTGCCAGTCTGCACTGTAGGAAAAGGCTGTTCGGCCACCATCGGCGGCGACAGGGGAGCGGATGGGCTGGGCCTGCCGGCTTCCAGCGCGTGATCCATATCGGCGCGCGTAACCCGGCCGCCCTTGCCGCTGCCCTTCAGGCTGGCCGGATCGATCCCATGTTCCTCGGCGGCCTTGCGAACGGCCGGTGAATAGTAGGTGGATGTGGAGGCAGTTGTTGTCGAAGAGGCGGACTGTGCCTGCGGGAGAACCGCGGATGTTTCCGTCCGAGCGTCGCTTGCACCCACCCTCATTCGCCCGAGGACCGCTCCAGGTTCGGCGTCATCGCCATCCGACATCGAGATTTCGCTCAGGACGCCGTCGCACGGGGCCGCAATTTCCTGCGTCACTTTGTCGGTTTCCAGTTCGACAAGCGCGTCGCCCTCGCGAACGCGGTCGCCGATCTGCTTCAACCAGTTCCGAACGACGGCCTTCGTGCCTTCCTGCTCGATCGGAGCCGTGATCTCGATGATATCGGTCATCCTCAGAACTCCAGGATTTCGGCGATACGCTTGGCGATCCGTTCCGTCGACGGTACGGCCCAGTCGAGAAGCACGGGATTATGCGGGCTTGGAATATCGGGCATGGTCAGGCGGGAGACCGGCGCATCGAGATCCGTGAATGCCTTGTCTGCAATGACAGCGGCAATCTCGGCGCCGAAACCGGCAGCTTCGAGATCTTCGTGGACGATGAGGCAGCGATGCGTCTTGGCGACCGATGCAAGCACGGCCTCGTGATCCCAGGGCATCAGGGTGCGAAGATCGATGACGTCGGCGGAGATGCCTTCGGCGGCTTCCTCGCAGCGATGCACCATGGCGCCCCAGGTGACGATGGTGATGTCGCTTCCGGTCCGCGTCAGCTTAGCCTTGCCGAAGGGAAGTGCGAAATTGTCGCCGGGATAGGGGCGGCGCGCCCAGGCATGATCGAGCATCGCCCGGTGCTCGAAGAAGATGACAGGATCATTGCCGCGCATCGAGGTGCGCAGCAGTCCGACGGCATCCTCCGCATTGGAGGGAACGGCGACTTTCCAGCCGGGCTGGTGAATGAAAGCCACTTCGTTTGTCTGGCTATGCCAGGGATCGCCGCACTTGAAAAAGCCGCCGGGCATGCGCACGACGATTGGAGCGGCGAAGCGATTATTGGTGCGCCAGCGGATGGTCCCGCAGTCGTTCAATTGTTCGGTGGCAGGCTCCGCATATTTCCGGAACTGGATTTCGGGAACGGGGACGAGCCCGGCCAGCGCCATGCCGACCGCTCGGCCGATGATGCTCTCTTCGGACAACGAAGTATCGAAAATCCGCTCGGCGCCGAATTTCTCCTGCAGACCGAGGGTAACAGCATGCACGCCGCCCTTCGGGCCGATATCTTCGCCGAACATGACGACGCGCTCGTTGACCGACATCTCGTGTTCGAGCGTTCGGCGGATGGCGGTGACCATGTTGATACGCGGACCTGCGGTCTCGGCTTCGTCGGTCGCTGCCGGAGGCACATATCCGCCGGGATGCTGGCCGCCCATTACCTGCATGTCGCCATCGAAGAACACATGGCGCGTCACGGATGAGGGATCGGCGACGGGCCTGCCTTCGGCGGCTGAGCGGGCGTTTTCGGCCATCTCGTGCGCTTGGCTTTCGCAGGCGTTCCATTCCTCCATCGTCATGACGGCGGGAACGAGGAATTCCTTCAGGCGCGGCAGGGGATCGCGCTCCCACTCACGCTTCACCGTCTCCTCGCTCTTATAGGTCTGCGTATCCTGGAAACTGTGACCCTCCAGGCGTGGAACAGTCAATCGCAGCAAGGCGGGCTTGCGCTCTTCGCGGACGAAGGAAACCGCCTCCTGGATCAGATGAGCTGCCTCGGCCGGATCGCAGCCGTCGCCATCGAATATTGCCAGGTTCTTCCAGCTGGCGAGGTTTGCCGCAATGTTTCCGCCGGGGGTCTGCGCTGTCGAGGGAACTGAAATGCCAAAGCCGTTGTCCTCGATGTAGAATAGCATCGGCAATTGCTGCGTCGTCGCCGCTGTAAGTGCGGCCCAGAAGCCGTTCGAGGCAACGGAGCCATCGCCGCCAAGCACGACGCCGATGTCCCGGGCATATTCCTTGCGTCCAAGCGTGGTCGCATAATATTTCATCGCCTGTGCCCACCCGGCCGTCGGCGTATATTGTGCGCCGACGCCGCCGCACATCGGCAAGGCGGAAGCGCCCGAGTGGTTCGGATAGTTGAAGACGACGCCGATGTCCCGGCCGTCGGAATAGCCGCCTGCACGGCCCATGGCGGAGCCGAGAGCGTCGGCCGGATCGACACCCAGCGAAAGCAGAAGTGGCCGTGAGCGATAATAGCCGCAGGTGGCGTCGTGCAGGCTTGTCAACTGGGTTCCGAGGAGGACCTGCGCCATATCGTGGCCGCGGGCGGAAAATTGATAGAGAACCTTCTTTTCCGGAACGAGGCGCTTTTCTTCCATCTCGTCGAGGGCTCGTGAAAGGTGGACGAGATACGCCACTCTGCGCCAGTCGATGCGATCGTCGGGCGCATTGCGCTCATGGTTCCTGAAGGCTAGCTGGGCCATGTGATTCTCCTCCATATGGCACCGTGATTCTAATTCAGAATGCTCGCGCTATTCCTTTCAATTTCGCGGTTTTCGCGTTAGTATTTGAGGTGTTTATTTCATATATGGCGGCTTTTTGAATGGAAGACTTCAATCTCGATCACGTCGACAGAGCGATCCTGCGGGTATTGCAGGAGGAGGGCGATATCAGTCAGGCGTCGCTCGCCGAAAAGGTCGGTGCGTCGCCCGCCTCCTGCTGGCGAAGGATCAAGGCGCTGGAAGGCGCCGGTGTGCTGGGCAGGACGGTTCGCCTCGTCGATCCAGACAAGATCGGCAAGGGTCTCAACGTCTTCTGTCAGGTCAAGATGAAGACCCACGATCCGGCAACGCGCCGCGATTTCGAGCAGTTCATCGCAAGCTATCGCGAGGTTCTCGAATGCTATTCCATGTCGGGAGAGTGGGATTATCTCATCCGGGCGGTTGTCGCCGATGTCCGAGAGTATGAGGGGCTGTTGATGCGGGGTATCTTGACGCATGAAGCGGTGTTGAGCTCGTCGTCGCACTTCTCGCTGAAATGCGTCAAGTACACCACTGCCTTGCCGACCAATGTCACGCGATGACAGCCGCGAACCGTGCTTGCCTTGAACACCATGCACTTCTCGCGCTAATAAACCCTATCGATTGCAGATGCGGAGCAGGGTTGGATTGTCGGCCGATAACGTCAAACTCGCAGAGGATTTGGGCGAAACGGTCGCGGCGCTCCTGATCGACCTGCCCATCAAGGCCGCGAGTTTCATTGTCACGATTTACGGGGATGTCGTCGAGCCGCGCGGAAGCGTCGTCTGGATCGGCAATCTCATCGAGACATGCAAGCGCGTCGGCATCACTGAAACACTGGTGCGCACTGCAGTCTCGCGACTGGTTGCAGCCGGTCAGCTCGCGGGAGAGCGGGAAGGGCGCCGCAGCTATTACAGGCTGACGGACGCCGCCCAGGCGGAATTTGCCGAAGCCGCCAGCCTCTTCTATGGCCCGGAGCCTGCTGTCCGCTGGCAGTTCGTGCTGATCAACGGACCCGCGCCAGAGGAGATCATGCAGGGGCTCGAACGGGATGGCTTTGCGAGACTCAGCCCGCGTCTTGCCATGGGAACGCATCCTGCGCCGCCCTTGCCCGGCCGAGTCGTGGTCTTCGACGCGCAACTTGCGACCGAGAACGGGGCTCTGAAGGAGTTTGCGGAGGAGGCCTGGAACCTCGAGCGTTTTGCGGAAGCCTATAGCGAATTTATCGCTCGTTTCGGGGCGTTTTCGCAGCGCGTCGGCGATTGT
Organism: Rhizobium sp. WW_1; assembly: GCF_003610155.1. Classification (NCBI taxonomy): domain Bacteria; kingdom Pseudomonadati; phylum Pseudomonadota; class Alphaproteobacteria; order Hyphomicrobiales; family Rhizobiaceae; genus Rhizobium; species Rhizobium sp. WW_1. Next base: position 19,524 of record NZ_RAIN01000002.1, on the reverse strand, counting down.
GCGGCTTTGTCACCATTCGATTGCCTGATCGCACGGCTGCTGCTTGTCCATCAGTATCGCCTGATCATGCTGCGCGAACCGCATCTGCCGAAATCGGCCCTTCCCGCCAACTGGCCGGGCGAGGGCGCGCGACGCCTGTTTGCCGATCTCTATCAAATATTGTCGAAGAAGGCCGATGCCTATGTCGGCCGCCATTTCGTCAACGAGACCGGCAAGCTGAAAGAAGCGACACCGGCGAGCCAAAACCGGCTCGATCGCCTCAAGTCTCTCTAAAAGATCAATTCGTTCAGCCACATAGCACGCGAGTTCTTCTCGTATCGCAGCCCTAAGGCGTCAAATGTCACAGAAAACTCAAAAAATTCATTTGTGATGTGACATATCGCATGCTAATACAATGACCGATCGGTCGGTTAATGCGTTTGCTGTCGGATCGCTGTTTCGTGGAGGAGAACGAGAAACAGGCCTATACTGGCGGCGCCGTGAGGCTCTGGTCTTGCTGAGGACGTCAAGTTGCCCGCAGGCCTGTGATTATTCTCGAGCGCGCCGGGTGCGCGAAGACGGAGGAAAGATCAATGTATGCACAGATGGTGAAAACCGACGGCGCCCGCATCCGTTCCCTCGACGAGATGGACCCGCAAGATCGTGCCTTTCAGGAGCGCGTCGATGCCGGCCAGAAGATCGAACCGAAGGAGTGGATGCCGGAAGGCTATCGTAAGACGTTGATCCGCCAGATCAGCCAGCACGCCCATTCCGAGATCGTCGGCCAGCTTCCGGAGGGCAACTGGATTACCCGCGCCCCGACCCTGGAGCGCAAGGCGATCCTGCTCGCCAAGGTGCAGGACGAAGCCGGCCACGGTCTCTATCTCTACTGCGCCGCCGAGACGCTCGGCATCAGCCGCGACGAGATGTACGAGCAGCTGCACTCCGGCAAGGCCAAGTACTCCTCGATCTTCAATTACCCGACGCTGACCTGGGCCGATATCGGCGCGATCGGCTGGCTGGTCGATGGCGCAGCCATCATGAACCAAGTTCCCCTGCAGCGCTGTTCCTATGGCCCCTATTCGCGGGCGATGATCCGGATCTGCAAGGAAGAGAGCTTCCATCAGCGCCAGGGCTTCGATATCCTGATGAAGATGGTGAAGGGCACGCCGGCTCAGAAGGCCATGGTGCAGGATGCCTTGAACCGCTGGTGGTGGCCATCGCTGATGATGTTCGGTCCGTCTGACGACGCCTCCGTGCATTCGGCTCAGTCGATGGCCTGGAAGATCAAGCAGAATTCCAATGACGAGCTGCGCCAGAAATTCGTCGACCAGACCGTGCCCCAGGCCGAATATCTCGGCCTGACCGTCCCCGATCCCGAGCTGAAGTGGAACGAGGAAAAGGGCGGCTATGATTTCGGCGAGCCGGACTGGGAAGAATTCTTCAACGTGATCGCCGGCAACGGCCCCTGCAATGCGGAGCGGCTGAATGCCCGCAAGCAGGCCTGGGCCGATGGCGCCTGGTTCCGCGATGGCCTGACGGCGCATGCCGAGAAGATGGCCGAGCGTCGCGGCGCCGCAAAGATCGCCGCCGAATAAGACGGCCCGAATAGTCAGGGAGTGAGAAACATGTCCAGCGAATGGCCGCTTTGGGAAGTCTTCATCCGTGGTCAGCACGGTCTCAACCATCGCCATGTCGGCAGCCTGCATGCGCCCGATGCCGAGATGGCGATCAACAATGCGCGCGACGTCTATACGCGCCGCAACGAGGGCGTCAGCATCTGGGTGGTGCGGTCTTGCGAGATCACTGCCAGCGCGCCTTCCGAAAAAGGTCCGCTCTTCGACCCGTCCAATTCGAAGGTCTATCGTCACCCGACCTTCTTCGACATTCCGGATGAAGTGGGGCACATGTGATGGCGGCCGCTGCCCTTGAGCCGGCGATCGACCCGGCCGTCCTCCTCGAATTCCTCCTGAGCATCGGCGACAACACGCTGGTCCTCGGCCATCGCGTCTCCGAATGGTGCGGCCGCGGGCCGGCGCTGGAAGAAGATATCGCGCTTGCCAACACGGCGCTCGACCTCATCGGTCAGACGCAGCTCTGGCTCGGTCTGGCGGGTGAGGTGGAGGGCAGAGGTCGCTCGGCCGATGATCTTGCCTATCTGCGAGACGGTTTCGAGTTCCGCAATGTCCTGCTGGTCGAGCGCCCCAACGGCGATTTCGGCAAGACGCTGATGCGGCAGTTCCTCTTTGATGCCTGGCATTATCTGATGCTGAGGGCGTTGAAGGGGTCGACTGATCGGCGGATCGCCGAGATCGCGGAAAAGGCCTTCAAGGAGGTCTCCTATCATCTCGATCGCAGCCGCGACCTGATCATCCGCCTTGGCGACGGCACGGCCGAAAGCCATCGCCGCATGCAGGAGGCGCTCGATGAACTCTGGGCCTTCACGGGCGAAATGTTCGTCGGCGATGCGTTCGATGCGGCGCTGGTGCAGGCCGGCGTGATCCCGGAACCGCAAAGCCTCAAGGCCGGCTGGGATGAGATCGTTTCCGATGCGCTCGTGGAGGCGACACTGAAGCGACCGGCGGATGGCTATATGCACAAGGGAGGCCGGCGCGGCGTTCATACCGAGCATCTCGGCTATATGCTGGCCGAACTGCAATTCCTGCAGCGCGCCTATCCGGGCGCGACCTGGTAGGAGGCGGAGATGACGACCGCGCTTCATCCTTCGGTCGACGAGGTCTGGCACTGGCTGTCGGAAGTGCCGGACCCGGAGATACCGGTGATCTCGCTGACCGATCTCGGCATCATCCGCGATGTCGGCTGGCAGGAGGATACGCTTGTCGTCACGGTGACGCCGACCTATTCGGGCTGTCCCGCAACGACCGTGATCAACCTCGAGATCGAGCGGGCGCTGTCTGAAAAAGGTCTCGACCGGGTGCGCCTTGAGCGGCGGCTATCGCCCGCCTGGACGACGGACTGGATCAGCGACGAGGGACGCGAGAAGCTGCGCGCCTATGGTATTGCGCCGCCGATCGATGGCACGGCTGCAGACGGCGTCTTGATGAAACGCATCGACCGGCTTTCCGGCCGCTCCAACCTCACCATCGCCTGTCCGCGCTGCGGATCGGCGGCGACGGAAAAGATCAGTCAGTTCGGTTCGACGCCATGCAAGGCGAGTTATCGCTGCACCGACTGTCTGGAGCCCTTCGATTATTTCAAGTGCATTTGACCCCAGCGAGGCCCGCGTTCATGGCACGTTTCCATCCCCTGACCGTCACCGATGTGCGCCGCGAGACGCGCGATGCGGTCGTCGTCACGCTTGCGCCATCCGAGGAGGATCGGGCCGTCTTCGATTTCACGCAGGGCCAATACCTCACCTTTCGCCGCAAGTTCGACAACGAGGAATTGCGCCGCTCCTATTCGATCTGCGCCGGCAAGGATGAGGGCGTACTGAAGGTCGGCATCAAGCGCGTGGATGGCGGTTGCTTCTCGACTTGGATCAATGAAAATCTGAAGGCCGGCGACACGCTGGAAGCCATGCCGCCGATGGGCGCCTTCTTCACCGCGATCGAGCCTGCCGCCGCAAGGCATTATCTCGGTTTTGCCGGCGGCAGCGGCATCACGCCGATCCTGTCGATCATCAAGACCGTGTTGGTGCGCGAACCGCGCTCCGTCTTTACGCTCGTCTACGCCAACAGGCAGATCAGCTCGATCATGTTCCGCGAAGAGCTTGATGATCTGAAGAACCTCTATCTCGGCCGCCTGTCAGTGCTGCACGTTCTCGAAAGCGAGGCGCAGGAGATCGACCTTTTCACCGGCCGCATCGATGCGGAAAAATGCAAGGCGCTCTTCAAGAGCTGGATCGATCTGAAGTCGGTCGCGACAGCCTTCATCTGTGGTCCCGAGCCGATGATGCTGGCGATCGCTGCGGCGCTGCGTGAGCATGGCATGCGCGACGATCAGATCAAATTCGAGCTCTTTGCCTCATCGCAGCCCGGCCGCGCCCGCCGCAAGGTGGAGAATGTTGCGACAGCCGATCATGGAACGAGCTGCGAGGCGACGGTGACACTCGATGGCGCTACGCGCGTCTTCAAATTCCCGAAGCAGGGCCAGTGCCTGCTCGATGCTGCGCTCGAAAACGCGATGGACGTGCCCTACGCGTGCAAGGCCGGTGTCTGCTCTACCTGCCGCGCCAAGGTTCTCGAAGGCGAGGTCGAGATGGAGGTCAACCATGCGCTTGAAGATTACGAGGTACGCCAGGGCTATGTGCTGACCTGTCAGTGCTATCCGCTGACCGACCGCATCGTCGTCAGCTACGACCAATAGGCCGGGCCGCATCGAAGGGAGGAACGACATGTCCGATACGATGCCGATCGAGCAATATCTGGAGGAAGGCGGCATGCTCTCCTCGCCCGATAACGTGCCTCCGCGCTATCGCGGCGAACTGCTGCGTCTCATGGCGAGCTTCGTCGATAGCGAACTGGCCGGTTCCGCCGGCTTTGCCGACATCATCAACGATGCGCCCGGCATTCAGGAACGCATTTCCGCGGCGCGGATCGTACTGGAAAAGACCGACCATGCCGGTCAGGTCCTGAAAATCATGGAGACCTTCGGGGTGGATGGCGGCCGCTATGCCGTCCATCATCCCTGGGCCGTACGGCTCTCTCGCGAGGCTGATATCGGCGCCGTCAGGCAGGGTGGCGACATGCGGCTTTCTGTCTTCCACTATCCGCTTGAAGGCTGGGTGGATGCCGTCGTCATGAATGTACTGATGGGCGCTGCCAGCGTCGTGCAGCTGAAAGAGCTCGCACGTGTCTCCTACCAGCCACTTGCCGAAGTCTTCCGAGCCATCCTGCCGCGTGAAAAGCGGCATGCGGAACTAGGCGTCGCGGGCCTTGCCCGCATCGTCGCCGGGGATGAGGGGCGGGCGCAGGCGCTAGTTTCGATCGCCTATTGGTATCCCCGCGTTGCCGCAAGCTTCGGCCATGCCGGCTCCACCCGCTTCGAAACATTGTCGCGCTTCGGCCTTCGCCATACGCCCAACGAAACCCTGCTTGCCGACTGGCGGGCCGATGTCGATGCGCAACTGTCTGCGCTCGGATTGAATTGAGCAATTCGGGGAAAGCGCTTGGCCTTTCCGTTCGGGTTGCCGGACAAGATGAAGGAAGGAAATTCGGATGAACATCATGGCAAACCAGCCGCGTCGGCTTGAAAGCTATGTCGGCGGCGCGTGGGTCGCCGGCGCCAAGGAGGGCGTGCCGCTGCTCGATGCTTCGACCGGCGTGCCCGTCGCGTTTATCGATTCCTCCGGCATCGATTTCAAGCAGACATTGGCTTATGGCCGCGACAAGGGTGGCCCGGCGCTGAGGCGCATGTCCTTCCATGAGCGCGCTGCGATGCTGAAGGCGCTCGGTCAGGCGCTGCTTGAGAGAAAGGATGAATTCTATGCGCTCTCGACGGCGACCGGTGCGACGCGCCCTGATAGCTGGGTCGATATCGAAGGCGGCATCGGAACCCTGCTGTCCTACGCCTCCAAGGGCAGGAGGGAGCTTCCGAATGCGCGTGTGCTGCTCGATGGCGATGTGGAGCAGCTGTCGAAGGATCAGAGCTTTTCCGCGCAACATGTCTTGAGCCCGCTGCAGGGCGTTGCCGTTCATATCAACGCCTTCAACTTCCCCTGCTGGGGCATGCTGGAAAAGGTCGCGCCGACCTTGCTCGCCGGCGTCCCGGCAATCGTCAAGCCGGCAAGCCAGACGGCTTATCTCACCGAGCTCATGGTCCGCCGCATCATCGAAAGCGGCCTCTTGCCGGAGGGGGCGCTGCAGCTTGTCTGCGGCTCGGTCGGCGATCTCCTCGATCATGTCGAAGGCCAGGACGTGGTGACGTTCACCGGCTCTGCCGCAACTGGCCAGCGTCTGAAGACACACAAGGCGATCATCGAAAATTCCGTGCGCTTCACCATGGAGGCCGACAGCCTCAATGCGGCCGTCCTCGGTCTCGATGCGGCGCCCGGCACGGAGGAATTCGATCTTTTCGTCAAGGAAGTCGCCCGCGAGATGACTGTGAAGGCCGGTCAGAAATGCACGGCGATCCGCCGCGTCATCGCGCCCCGGGCCTATAGCGAAGCGCTGATCGAAGCTTTGAACGATCGCCTCGGTAAGATGGCGATCGGCAATCCTGCCGACGAGACGGTTCGCATGGGGCCGCTTGCAAGCCTCGACCAGCGCGAAGAAGTGCGGGCGCGCATTCGGGACCTTGCCACCGAGGCGGAGATCGTTGGCGGCGATCCGGACAATCCGCGCGTCGTGTCCGGCGATGCAAGCGCCGGCGCCTTTCTCAATCCTGTGCTGCTCTATTGCGACAAGCCGGGCTCTGCGCGCGCCGTTCACGATGTCGAGGCCTTCGGCCCGGTCAGCACCGTCATGCCCTATGATACGGCGGAGGAGGCGGTCGATCTGGCGCGTCGCGGCAAGGGCAGCCTCGTTGCCTCCGTCTTCACTAACGATCCGCAATTCGCCGAGGAGGTCGTTCTCGGTCTTGGGCCGTTCCATGGCCGCGTGATGATCGGCAACCGCGCCAGCGCCAAGAGCTCCACGGGCCATGGCTCGCCTCTGCCAGGCCTGGTTCACGGTGGCCCCGGCCGTGCCGGCGGCGGCGAGGAACTCGGGGGTATTCGCGGCGTGAAGCATTATATGCAACGCACCGCCGTGCAGGGCACTCCACGCCTTCTCTCAGCAGTGACGGGTCGCTGGATGGACGGCGCGGATGCCCGAACCGACGGCGAGCATCCGTTCCGCAAGTCGCTCGCCGAACTCAAGATCGGCGACCAGCTCATCACCGCCACCCGCACTGTTACACTGGACGATATCGAGCATTTTGCGAGCTTCACCGGCGACACGTTCTACGCCCATATGGACGAGGAGGCTGCCAAGGCTAACCCGTTCTTCGAGGGCCGCGTTGCGCACGGCTATCTTATCGTCTCTTTCGCCGCCGGCCTTTTCGTCGATCCGGCTCCGGGTCCGGTTCTTGCAAATTACGGTGTGGACAATCTGCGCTTCCTGACACCGGTTAATCCGGGTGATACGCTTAAGGTGCAGTTGACCTGCAAGGAGATCAATCCTCGCATCAATGCCGAGCACGGCGAGGTGCGCTGGGATTGCAAGGTAACGAACCAGCTGGATGCCGCCGTCGCGCAATATGATGTTCTGACGATGGTGGCGAAAACGAGAGAGTGAACGCATGACGACGATCGAGCAAGACCCGCATCGCCTGGAAATGACCGTGCTGATGACGCCCGACATGGCGAATTTCAGCGGCAAGGTGCATGGCGGCGCCCTTCTGAACCTGCTCGATCGCGTCGCCTTCTCCTGCGCGTCGCGCTATTCCAAGCAATATGCCGTGACGCTGTCGGTCGATCAGGTGCTGTTCAAGGAGGCGATCCAGGTCGGCGAACTCGTCACCTTCCGCGCCTCGATCAACGATACCGGTCGCACGTCGATGGAAGTCGGCATTCGGGTCGAGGCGGAGAATATTCGCTCCGGCCAGCGGCGCCATACCAACTCCTGTTATTTCACCATGGTTGCCGTCGACGAGGCTGGCCGCCCGGTGCGTGTGCCCGAGTTGGTGCCGGTAACGCCGGTCGATATCCGCCGGCACAAGGCCGCTCAGCTTCGCCGCACCTTGCGCCGCGAATTTGCGCAACGGCTGGAATCCGTGGCGGAGACCGGTCACGACGTCGAAGTTTCGGGAGCCGGCTGAATGGCGCAGATCTACTCCTATGACGGCGTGATCCCCGTCATCGATCCCGCAGCCTTCGTGCATCCGGCCGCAACCGTCATCGGCGATGTCATCATCGGTCCCGCCTGCTATGTAGGGCCGGGCGCCGTACTGCGCGGCGAGGCCGGGCACATCGGCCATGGCGCGGTGCTGCATGGCTGCCGCATCGGACCCAACGCGATGGTCGGCATGAATGCCGTCATCATGGACGAAGCCGTCATCGGCGAGAACGCCATTGTCGCCGCCATGGCCTTCGTCAAGGCCGGCGCCGAAATCCCGGCCAACAGTCTCGCCGTTGGTTCGCCGGCGCGTGTCGTGCGGGAACTGACGCCGGATGAGATCGCCTGGAAGCGGCAGGGCACTGCTATCTACCAGCGCCTGGCGCTGGAAGCGAAGGAAAAGCTGGTCGCCGTCGAGCCGCTGACCGCGCCGGAGCCGGATCGCCGCCGCATCCGCGCGCCTGAGTATGATCCGCTTATCCTCGAGAGAATGAAGTTCGGCGACTGAGGCGTGGAGCTAGCGGACGGCCTTGACGCCTTCGAGGATGAGGGTGGTGGCGATATCGGCATATTCGTCGCGGGTGATCGGGCCATTGGGCCTGAACCACATATAGACCCAGTTCATCATGCCAAAGAGCGACATGGTGACCGGCATCAGCAACGGCCTGTTCTTGTTGAGATCCGGGTTGAGGTCCTCGATGACGCTCGAAAAGCGCCTGACGATCCGCCGTTCGATCGTCCGCAGTTCCGCAAGCTGCTCCGGCGATAGGGCATGGGTGCCGTTCAGCTGCACCTGATGCTCGTTGTCGGCGCCTTCGTAGTTTTCCAGCACGGCTTTGACGAGCAGACGCAGCCGTTCCTGCGGCGTCACATCGGTGCGGTCCGCCGCGTCGATCGCGTTTTCCAGCTCCGTCAGGTGGGTCTGGACGATATCGAAGATCAATGCATCCTTGCCGGGGTAATAGTGGTAGAGCAGGGCCTTCGAGACATTGCCGTGCGAGGCGATCATGGACATGGAAGCTTTCTCCATGCCGACCTCGGCGAAAACAGCCGCGGCGCTAGCAAGGATACCACGCTGCTTTTCCTCGAAATCAACTGCGCGCGTGCGTGCCATGTTGTCCTGCTTTGCCCATTCCCCGTCGGTCGTGGTCGCTTCGTGCGGCCGGTCTTCCTATATACAGTCAAATCCTTGCCAGGCTATCCCGCTGGATGCCCAATCATTCCTTGGGTCGATTGTCGACGACGCGCTTCGCCTTGCCTTCCGAGCGCGCGACGCCGCCCGGCGGATGCACGGTGATCTTCGTCGTTACGCCGACCACGCTCTTGATATGATGGACAAGCTCCTTGGCCGAAACGTCCCGTGCGGTTTCATCCGCCGCCTCCAGCGTGCATTCCACATGGACGGTCATATTGTCCATGCGGCCGGAGCGCGTCAGTTCGATTTGAAAGTGCGGCGCAAGCCCGCGGCATTTGAGGATCTGCTCCTCGATCTGTGTCGGAAAGATGTTGACGCCGCGCAGGATCATCATGTCGTCGGAGCGGCCGGTCACCTTCTCCATGCGGCGCATGGCGCGGGCGGTTCCCGGCAGCAGCCGAGTCAGGTCGCGCGTGCGATAGCGGATGATCGGCAGGCCTTCCTTGGTCAGCGTGGTGAAGACCAGTTCGCCGATCTCGCCGTCGGGCAACACCTCACCGGTGACGGGGTCGATGATCTCCGGATAGAAATGGTCTTCCCAGATATGCAGCCCGTCTTTGCTCTCGACGCATTCGTTGGCGACGCCCGGTCCCATGACCTCCGAGAGGCCGTAAATGTCGACGGCGTGCATGTCGAAGGCGTGCTCGATTTCCTCGCGCATGGCATTCGTCCATGGCTCGGCCCCGAAAATGCCGACAGCGAGCGAGCTCTCGCGCGGGTCGAGGCCCTGGCGGCGGAATTCGTCGAGGATCGAGAGCATGTAGGAGGGTGTGACCATGATGATGCGCGGCTTGAAATCCTGCATCAGCGTGACCTGACGTTCCGTCATGCCGCCGGAAATCGGCACGACCGTGCAGCCGAGCTTTTCTGCGCCGTAATGCGCGCCGAGGCCGCCTGTGAAAAGGCCGTAGCCATAAGCGATATGAACCAGATCGCCCGCCCGTCCGCCGGAGGCGCGGATACAGCGGGCGACGAGGCTCGCCCAGGTGTCTATGTCTTTTGCGGTGTAACCGACGACGGTCGGCTTGCCAGTCGTGCCCGACGAAGCGTGGATGCGCGAGAGCTTTTCGCGCGGCACGGCGAACATGCCGAAAGGATAGGTATCGCGAAGATCCTTCTTCGTGGTGAAGGGAAACTTGGCGAGATCCGACAGCGTCTTCAAGTCGGAGGGATGCACGCCGGCTTCGTCAAAGCGCTTGTTATAGAAAGGAGAATTCTCGTAGGCATGAGTGAGCGACCATTTCATGCGCTCAAGCTGCAATGCGGAAATCTCGTCGCGCGAGGCTGTCTCGATCGCCTCAAGCTCGCCGGCGCGCGGGGAAAGGTTTTCCATGAATGTCTCCTCCAGAAATGCTAGACGCCGCTGACATGAGCCTTATTCCGGCAAAAGCATGCCCTTGACCGTTCGCGAGTGGCCGCGGAATTCCGCGATCTGCTCGCCCTCCTGATTGGTAATCGCGATGTCGTAGATGCCGCCACGGCCGCGTCGCGACACCTCCCGCGCCGTCGCCGTCAGCCGATCGCCCGCAAAGACCGGTGCGATAAAGGTCACCGAACAGTGCTGGGCGACGGTGCGCTGGTTGTAGCTATTGCAGGCGAATGCGAAGGCGGAGTCGGCGAGTGTGAAGATGTAGCCGCCATGGCAGGTGCCGTGACCGTTTGTCATTGCCTCGGTAATCACCATCGAAAGGGTCGCCTCGCCGGGTGACACGGCTTTCAGTTCCATGCCGAGGTGACGGCTGGCGTTGTCTTCGTCCCACATGGATTTTGCGCAGGCTTCGGCGAGCGCTTGTGGCGAAAGGTTATTGCTGATGCTCATCGTCCCTTGAACTCCGGCTTGCGCTTTTCGAGGAAGGCGGTGACGCCTTCGGCATAGTCGGCGCTGCTGCCGGCTTCGCGCTGCAGGTCGCGTTCAAGATCGAGCTGCTCGTCGAGCGAATTCGTCGCCGCCGCCTGAATGGCGCGCTTCGTCAGGCCGAGCCCCTTCGTCGGTCCGGCAGCGAGCCGTGTGGCGAGCGCTGCTGCCTCGTCCATCAGCTTGTCATCGTCCACCGCGCGCCAGATGAGCCCCCAACTTGCTGCCGTCTCGGCATCCAGGGGCTCCGCGGTCAATGCCAGCGCCTTGGCGCGGGCTTCTCCGATAAGTCTCGGCAGGTTCCAGGTGCCGCCGGAATCCGGCACGAGGCCGATTTTAGCGAAGGCCTGGATGAAACGGGCCGAGCGGGCCGCAAGGGTGATGTCGCAGGCAAAAGCGATGTTGGCGCCGGCGCCGGCGGCCACGCCATTGACGGCGCAGATGACAGGCTTTTCCAGGCTGCGGATGAGGCGCAGCAGTGGATTGTAGAATGTCTCGATCGTATGGCCGAGATCCGCCGTACCCTTGCGCGGGTCGCGATCGCCAAGGTCCTGGCCGGCCGAAAAGCCGCGGCCGGCGCCGGTGAGAAGGACGGCGCGGACATCGGCATCCTTATGGGCACGCTCGAAACCGGCGCGCAAAGCGAGGTGCATTTCCTCGTTGAAGGAGTTGAGTTTGTCGGGTCGATTGAGCGTGAGGCTCAAGACGCCGTCGGCCAGTGCCGACAGAATGGTGTCGGATTCGGACATGTTTCCTCCCTGTCGCCCTTCCAGGAGCAACGATAAAAGCCTTGCATAAACCGACCGGTCAGTCAATTATAAAACAAAGATCGGGAGGAAGATCATGACCGTCGCCATTAGCCACGAGGGCGCAATCGCTATTGTCACCGTCGATAATCCGCCGGTCAATGCGCTTTCGCAAGCCCTGCGTCAGGCGTTGATGGAGGCGGTCTCCGTCATCGATGCGGATGAGAGTGTAACCGCTGCCGTTCTTATCTGTGCCGGCCGCACTTTTATTGCCGGCGCGGATGTCAGTGAATTCGACAAACCTGCGGCGCCTCCGCACCTTCCCGATGTTGTCGCGAGTATCGAGGCTGCGAAGAAGCCGTGGGTGGCTGCGATCCATGGCAGCGCGCTCGGTGGCGGTCTCGAAGTCGCGCTCGGTTGCGCCTATCGCATCGCTGCCGTGTCGGCAAATCTCGGTCTGCCGGAGGTGAAGCTCGGCATCACCCCCGGTGCCGGCGGCACGGTTCGTCTGCCGCGGCTGATCGGTATTTCCGAGGCGGTCGATCTGGTGACAACGGGCAGTCCGGTCGATGCGCGAAAGGCAGAGGCGCTCAGGCTTGTCGATGCCGTTGTCGGGGGCGATCTGCTAGAGAATGCCGTGGCCGTCGCACGCGATGCCGCCAACAGGCCCAGGCCACAGCCAATTTGCGAGCGCAGCCTTCCGGCGGTCGATGCCGGTTTCTGGGAGCGCGCGGAAAAGAGTGTCGCGGCCAAGGCGAAACGCGAGATTGCCCCCCTTCGCGCGCTCGCTTGCATCCGCCGCGCTAGTGAGGAGGATTTTGCGACCGCGACGGCCTTCGAGCGTGAGACCTTTCTGGAGCTTCGCGGCTCTGCTCAAGCTGCTGCGTTGCGTCACGTCTTCCTTTCGGAGCGGGCTGCGGCCCGTCCACCGGAGCTTGGCGGTGTAACCCCGCGCGATGTCCGTTGCGCTGCAGTCGTTGGTGGTGGAACGATGGGGGCGGGCATCGCAGCCGCTCTCAGGGACGCCGGTCTGCCGGTCATTCTCGTCGAGCGTGATGAGGCGGCCGTCGAGCGGGGACTTGTCAATATCAGCCGGATTTTCGATGGCTTCGTAAAGCGGGGTCGTATCTTACCCGAGGTCGCGGCGGAGCGGATGGCCGGTGTAACCGGCACCGACGACTATGGCGTGCTCGCCGATGCGGATCTCGTCATCGAGGCGGTTTTCGAAGATCTCGCCGTCAAGCGTGCCGTCTTCTCCAGGTTGGAGATGGTCTGCCGCGCAGATGCGGTGCTGGCGACGAATACGTCCTATCTCGATCCGGAGGAGATCGGCGAGGGACTTGCGCAGCCGGAACGCTTCCTGGGGCTGCATTTCTTCAGTCCCGCTCACGTCATGAAGCTTCTGGAGATCGTGCCGACAGGAAAGACGACGGCGGGTGTGTTGGCGACGGGTTTTGCACTTGCCCGCCTATTGGGGAAAATTCCCGTCCGCGCCGGCATTTGCGACGGCTTCATCGGCAATCGGATCCTGAAGGTGACGCGGGCACAGGCGGAGCGGCTGCTGCTTTCGGGCGCCACGCCAACTGTCGTCGATGCAGCCATGCGGGCCTTCGGCCTGCCGATGGGACCTTTCGAGGCGCAGGATCTCGGCGGACTCGATATCGCGGCCTTCCAGCGCAAGGCAGCCCACGAACGCGGCGAGGTGCCATTTGCTCCCGTCGCCGACCGTCTCTGCGCCATGGGGCGTTTCGGCCAGAAATCCGGCGGCGGCTGGTACGACTATCGACACGGCGAGCGGGCGCCGCAGCCGTCCGAGATCGTCGGCGCCACCATCGTCGAGGAGGCCGCCGGATGGCGGCAAGAGACCTGGGACGAGGTGTCGATTGCCGATGCCATCATCCTGCCCATGGTGAACGAGGCGGCGCTGATCCTCGAAGAGGGAATGGCGGTCCGTGCCGCCGACATCGATCTCGTCAAGATCCATGGCTACGGCTTTCCGCGCTGGCGTGGCGGTCCGATGCACTATGCGCAAGAGCGCGGCCTTGCCGAAGTCGTCGGCGTCCTGGATCGGCTTTCGGCGTCGGGTCTTGCGGAGCAGCCATGTGCAGCTCTGCGTCGTGCGGCGGAAGATGGCGGCTTCAGGTCGCTCGAGGGGCGATAGTCAGCCGACTTCTGCAATCCTTTATGCGTTCGTCATCACGTGTCCGGAAAGCGATGACGTTTTTGCTTTGCTCCGTGTCCTCCGATTCTAATGGGCGCACGAGGCCGTGCAATCTGGCGGAATCGATATATTGAAGCCTGGCTCCAAGGTGCTTTCTTAAGGCAAAATTTGGAGAGGCTAATGTTACAGATATTGACCCGTCGAGACCGCACTGCGGCGTCCTCGTATTTCGCTCAGATGTTCCACGCTCGTGCGCTTGTCTTTCGAGACCGGATGGGATGGGACGTCAATGTCGAAGGCGGTTTGGAAATCGATCGCTTCGACGACGAGCATGATCCCATCTATTTGGCCGTAAAGGAAGATGGCGATGAGCTAACCGGCTCGTTGCGGCTGCTGCCAACGACGAGCGAGACGATGCTTTCGAGCGAATTCCGGCATTTTTTCAACGAGGATCTCGATATCTGCAGCCCCTCGATCTGGGAATGCACCCGGTTTTGCGTGCATCCTCCGACCAAGGCCGGACGCGCCTCGTCGCAAACTGCTGCCGTCGAGCTTCTTTCCGGCCTTTGCCGTCTGAGCCTGAAGTCGGGCATCGAGCACATCATGGGCGTTTATGATGCGTCGATGGTCGGGGTCTATCGAAAGATCGGATGGTCGCCGACGCCGCTCGCCCGCTCGCGTCCGGAGATCGGCAATCTCTATGTGGGTCTGTGGGAGGTGAGCGAGGAAGCCGACCAGCGGCTCGAGCAGCGGCTGAGGACGATGCAAGGCCGGGACGACAAGACCCCGACCTTGCAATTCGCGTCTTCGTCGCCGGGCAATATCCAGTTCAGCTTTTGATGAGCTCGAGCGAGATTGCTTTCGCGATGGCCTGGTTCGTGGTGCTGACATGAAGTTTGCGGCGGCTGGAGCCGAGATAAAGGCGCACGGCGCTTTCGGAAATCCCGAGAATGGACGTGATCTGCTTTGGAAGCAGGCCGCGCGCCAACAGCTCAAGGCATTCGGTTTCCCGTTTCGAAAGCCTGCGTCCGATACTTTGCTCCCGCAGGCCGGAAACGATCAGCGACTGTTCGTGAAGATAATAGGCGATCACCTGCAGATCGCCTATTATGTTGTTTCGCAGTTGTTCCCAGTCTCCGCTCTTCAGATTCGAAGTAACGGTAAACAGCGATCGTTCGCCATGCGGTCCTCGAACCACCAGCGTCAAACCATAGCGACCGACGTCAAAGGTTTCGGCTTCGCGGAAGAAGGAGACGCTTTGTGGAGACTGCAAATCGAGGGACGACCAGTCGAAAGGCAGGAAGCCGTTGCGTCCGGCTTGTACAACGGGATCGATCGCGAAGTAGTCGTGAGCGATATATGTCTCCACCCATTCCGGCGGGTAGGTCAGCAGCAATAGCGGATTTCGCTGCGACAGCGCAGCGATCTGCGTCACGTGAAAAACTGCGTTTGCCAGACCGTACAAGGAGCAGAACTTGAACAAAAACTGACGCAATTCATCGACGTTGTTTGCCTGAGCTATCTCAGACAAGCAATGAGATTGGCGTGATCCTGTCAACATAGACTCACCGTAGAATCCGAGATGAAAGCGATGCTCGAGCTATGGGCAGCATGTTTGGGAGCTCTTCTGAACCCGAAGATTGCTCCCTGGGCGCTGCAGTCGCACGCACAGCTATTCAGAAGCCAATTTTTCGAGGGCATGATTGGCTTTCTAAAATTGTCGAAAACATAGTCATTGCCAATCATACTGGGGTTGTGTTGATTCATCTTTGAATACACGCAGAGGATATAGGCTCGCTAGCCCTCGCTGTATGTCCATATGCGGCATAAGTAGGCCGTTCGATCGACCAGGTGGGGGCCGGATGCCAGCTCGAAGATCGGGTTGGATAAGAGGCAGCCTGACAATATTCGATACGTTACCCAAGGTCTTTACAAATGACCGACGGTCAGTCATAGATATGCCTTGTTATTGTCGAAGGTTGGAGAGATCCGCATGGTCGCTCGTAATGATGGAGCGGTAACGGCCGCGCGAGACGGCCTCCATTGCTGTCTTGTCGCATCGAAGGATACCCAATCATGATCCGTCACGATCTCACTCATTGGCCGTTGGTTCTGTCTGCCGCCCACGGCGTTATGTCGCTCGATGAGCAGCTTGCCTTCTTCTCGGATTGGGACGGCTGGCTCGATCGCGGCGAGTCCTTTTCGACATTGCGTGTCTTCACGGATGCCGAGGCGCTTAAGCGGCCGGAGGGCGGCGCGAAGGAGGCAAAGGTCTGGCTTCAGGCCAACGGCGAGCGGATCAGGCAGCTCGTCATCGGCATGGCGACCGTGGTGCCGCCGGAGGCTCTGGAGGATATGAGCCGCATGAATGCCGAAAAGCTGTTCGGGGTTCCCGCGCAGATGTTCGACGATGTCAACGAGGCGGCGATGTGGCTTGCCTCCCTTGAGGCGACGCAAGGAAGGCCGCTCGATGTCGGGAGGGCGCTGCGAGGCTTGACGGCTTTGCGCCGGCAGTCATGACCATGCCTCTGCCCGCACTGCCGGAGGGGGATGAGACGCATTGGCCGCTGGCAATATTGGTTGCCGAAAAGCTGCTCGACGCGGACGGTATACGCGCAGGCCTGGATACGGTCGAGCGTTGGCTGAAGCGCGAGCAGCCCTTTGCGCTTCTCCTGATTGCCGGTTGCGAATTCGTGGCTCCGAGCGATGCGGCGACACTCCCGATTATTATGCAACGGATCGGTCTTGCGCGCGAGGCGCTTTGCCGCTCGCTTCTCGGGATTGCCGTCGTTGCCCCCGCATCGGCCGTCGACGCCGCAAGACGAAGTCTTGCTCGTCTTCCGCTCGATATGCCGCTAGAAGTCTTTGAGAAGGGGTCGCTGGCGGTTAGGTGGTTGTGCGCATCCGCCCTCTCGCCGGCGGGTCTCGTCATCGACAGTCTATGAACAGCGAGGAGAGCCCGTGACCGTTACAGACCGCCCGCGCCCGCGCACCAAACCGCCGGAAGTCCGCCGTGAGGAATTGATGGACGCCGCCCAACAGCTGTTTCTGGAAAAGGGTTTTGCCACGACCAGTGTCGCGGAGATCGTCGATGCTGCGGACGTCGCCAAGGGTACCTTCTACCTCTATTTTCAGACCAAGGATGATGTCCTCGCTGCCTTGCAGGCGCGTTTCGTCAAGCGCTTTTGCGAGAGGATCGACGCTGCGGCGAAGGCCGCGGCTGCTGACGATTGGATGCAACGGCTTGACGTCTGCATGCGCGCCTGCGTGATTGGCTATCTCGACGAAGTTGCGCTCCACGATCTGGTATTTCATCAGTTCCAGCCGACGAAGCGAGATATGAAACGCGCCAATCCCCTTGTCAGCCGCCTAACCGCATTCCTGCTTGAGGGCCAGGCCGCCGGCGCATTCTCCTTCGTCGATGCCCGCCTCACTGCCGTTATGCTGTTCAATGCGATGCACAGCGCCGTGGATGACCGTCTGGCCGAAGGGCTTGAGGTCGATCGGCCCAAGCTCGTCGCAGCCGTCACCGATTTCTGTCGACGCGCCGTCAGCCCGTAAGCCACAAGAGCCGGCGGCGTTTGAACTCTTCCTGAGGTCAAGAAGACGGAGCGGCAGGGCCTCTCCGTCTTTTGCGCTAAGCGCTTGCCGGCAACCGAGCAGCTTTTTGGTTGGTGTTGATCGCGCCAACGAAAAGTTCTGCAAGTCGAAGCAACAAGCCACCTTTGCCACTGGGGCCGATGTGATCCGCCTGCTTCAGGAAAAGCACTCGATCTTGGGGGACGTGGACAATCAGCGGTTTTCCCCGATTGATCTTGACGAAATCTGGTTCAATGGCAAGTGACGGTGATTTCTCGCTGTTTTCCTTGTTCAGAATCTAGGATCGACAAACCCAACGCGCACTTCCGACTGACTAAAGCGTGACCGTAACGCCCGATAACGCAACGCGTGGCAGTTTAAGATTGTTGGACGCCGCTGCGGACTACATTGCCATCATTATTATAAAACACGATAGCTTGGGCTTGGCAAAAGTCTCTGCTTGCCACCAAACCAGACCAACCTTGTGGGCATGTCATCGAACCAAGGGTAGTCAACTAAGTCCGGCCAATCCGGATGGGGTCTATTGCGATATGGCGTCTCGTAATTTGTCTTGAACCACCGATTGAGGACCGTGACAGGTCGCTCAGGAGGCTTTCTAGTCTTCTTTTCGTTCAAGGGGAGCTTAAGAAAATGCGCGTGGAGCCATTCGGCGTAATCGAGAGTTGCTTGCGTCATTTTCAGTTTCTTGCCGGAAGGCTCGGCGCTCGACGGCTGGCCAAGCCAAATTTGTCGACTATCTGTGACTTCGCTGAGCTTGTGGTGAGAATTCACCAAGCGAGTATGCACGGTCCCGCCAATACCAATGTATTGCAATTGTACTGACCGTTGGCTTTTAACCCGGCCGGTGCACATATACAGCCCTGAGCCCAATTCTTCCTTCGCGCTCTGCCGTGCGTCGTCAAGCGACTTAAATGGACCAAACCAGTGAATGGCAATCATTAAATGCTTGGGCATTTTTCGTTTGAAGCTCTCTCTGAGATCACGATGGCTCTCTCACAAGTTTGGCGAATGCCAGTTAAAATGCTTCAAATCAATCGCTTACAAGTTGTCCGATTTTCTCTCTTAGGAGAACAACCGTCGCATTCGGTTACCGTCGGATTAAAACACTAGATGGAGCCGATGGATCTTTTTCTCTGTGACAGCTCTTGCATTGGAAATTGAAACCGCAAGAACCTTATGCACTCGCGAGTACCATGCCAGCCGGGCTAGGAGGTTGAAGGTGTCCAGAATTTTGGAGATTGAGCGCCTTATTCTGCAGCCCGTATCTGCCTTCCAGAAATATACTAGCGCTTTAAGGCTTTAACAACCCTCGCGTTTAATTCGCGGTTAGTCGTTCCTTGTTATCCAAGAAGCCATAGAGACCCCATCGTGAGCAGGTTACACATGGCATCGCGTAAAGCGGACAGCTTTTTTGGTTCTGTTATACTCGCGGGAATTGCAGTCGTCACACTAGGAAGTGCTATGTGGGAAGGGGCCAAAGCGCATCCTGTTTTCGTTTTTGTCGCAATTTGCATCATAGGATTCGGGTTTGTTGCGGTTTTCGCGCTGGTAAAGTGGGCAAAAGGAAATGCTGCAAGAGTAGCCACGGCAAAGTGCCTGGAACTCGCTAGGGAGCATCAGAGAGCTCTTCTTGCCAAGAAGCGCCAAAACCTTCTTGTCGGAGACTATGGTGAAGTCCAGAGAGCTGGGTTCGATCGGGAGCTGGATTACTTTCTCGCAACCGTGGTTTTGCCCCAAATTCAGCCTCAACTGGCCCTACTCGGAGACCCACACTTAATTGGCCCGTCTCGGATTGTGTTGCGAGATCTTATAGAGAGGGAGGTTTGTGAGTTCGAACGAGTATCAGGGCATAAACTAACCGCTGACCTTCCTATAGATCCGCTTGAGTTTGAACTTTGGTGCACGGAAAAATTGAAGTCCAAAGGCTGGAAGGCCCGTATCACAAAGGCTTCAGGCGACCAAGGCGCTGATATAATTGCTTCGTGGAAGGGTGCGGAATTGGTGGCTCAATGCAAGCTTTATTCAAAACCAGTCGGCAATAAAGCGGTGCAAGAGGTTGCGGCTGCACGGCTACACTATTCAGCCGAATTCGCCGCCGTGATATCCACGTCCGGTTACACTAGGTGACCGACTCATAAGATCGTATCCAAATCCGAATTGATGCGAGCTGAACGGCTGCGAGGAAATTGTCGTCGCGTTTGTCGTATCGCGTT